>JAYVZI010000041.1:0-8880 GCA_043783485.1 Bacteroidota bacterium | reverse complement strand
ATGTTTTTGTGTCACTACAGGTTTTGGTGTGGATGAAAAAGCCGCCGAATTTGAAAAACAATTAGACGATTATAACTCCATTTTGGTGAAAGCGCTCGGCGACAGATTAGCGGAAGCTTTCGCGGAATATTTGCATTTAAAAGTGCGTAAGGAAATTTGGGGTTATGCATCGGATGAAAATTTATCGAATCAAGATTTAATTTCAGAGGAATATAACGGAATTCGTCCAGCTCCGGGTTATCCAGCATGTCCAGACCATTTGGAGAAACCTACCATTTTTAAATTATTAAATGTTGAACAGGAAATAGGAGTAACACTTACCGAAAGTATGGCAATGTGGCCTGCAAGTTCAGTTTCTGGATATTATTTTGCTAATCCAGAAAGTAAGTATTTTGGACTCGGAAAAATAAAAGAAGATCAAGTAATAGATTACGCCAAACGTAGAGGAATTTCTACCGAAATGGCAACAAAATGGCTTTCGCCGAATATAGCAGATTAATCCCCTCCTAGCCTCCCCAAAGGGGAGGAACCAGAGTATAAAAGAACTAATTAATTTAATAAAAACTGATTACCCACTTCAGTCTCCCCTCCTTTGGAGGGGTCGGGGGAGGAAAAATGAAAGTAACACAACACATAGAAAACGCCAACGGAAAACCACTTTTTTCATTCGAGATTCTTCCGCCATTAAAAGGGCAAAATATTCAGTCTATTTTTGATAGTATTGATCCGTTAATGGAATTCGAACCACCATTTATAGATGTAACTTATCATCGCGAGGAATACGAATACAAGGAATTACCAAGCGGTTTATTAGAAAAAAAAATCGTAAAAAAACGACCAGGAACGGTTGGGATTTGTGCTGCAATTCAGAATAAATACCATGTCGATGCGATTCCACATATTTTATGTGGCGGTTTTAACAGAGAAGACACCGAAAATTTATTGATAGATTTGGATTTCCTAGGGATTGATAATGTTGTGGCTTTACGTGGCGATGCCCTGAAAACCGAAACTTATTTTAAACCCGAAAAAGCAGGGAATAAATACGCATCGGAATTGGTAACGCAAATTGCCAATCTAAATAAAGGAATTTATCTTGATGAAGATTTACAAAATTCCTCTTGCACCAAGTTTTGTATTGGCGTTTCCGGTTATCCCGAAAAACACATGGAAGCACCAAGTTTAGATTCGGATATTCATTTTTTGAAACAAAAAATCAAAAACGGGGCGGAATATATTATTACTCAAATGTTTTTTGATAATAAAAAATTCTTCGATTTTGTAGATAAATGTAGGGCTGCGGGAATTACAGTTCCAATAATTCCGGGATTAAAACCTATTGCAACTAAAAAACAATTGAACTTAATTCCGCATCGTTTTTCTTTAGAATTGCCTGAGGATTTGATTATGGCAATCGTAAAAGCAAAGGATAATGATGACGTAAAGGAAATTGGAATTGAATGGTGCATACAACAAAGCAAGGAAATTGTAGCAGCTGGTTTTCCTGCATTACATTATTATAGTATGGGGAAAGCCGAAAATATTAAGGCAATTGCTAAAGAAGTTTTTTAGAAACCTCAAAAGATCAAAAAGCCGAAACTCCTTAGCCCTGATGGAAAAGGAAATCCTTTAGTGGTGATTTTGCAAAGCAAAAATTACAACTAAAGATTGGAATGTACAGCAGGAAAATGGATTGTAAAAAGCTAGAAAGCTGCGCTCCAAAATTTTAAGATGTAAATTATAATTATTCTGTTATATTTGCGCACTCAAATTTTTAGAATGAAGCATTTTTATTTTTTATTTTTATTGGTTTCTGGAATTTCGTTTGCACAAAATTCTAATGAAACAAGCACTGTCGAAGTGAATTATTTGACTGGAAATATTATGGCTCACGCCAATGATTTACGGCATTTAATTTCCGATCATCCTGAGGGTGTGATGGTTAGTTTTTCGAAAAAAACTTTTGGAAAACAAGAATGGGAATCTACCTATAATTACCCAGATTACGGCGTTTATTTTTTGTATGAAGACTTTAAGAACAAATATTTAGGTCATAATTTTGCTATTGGTGCGCATTATAATTTTTATTTTCTGAAAAGAAAAATGATGTTCAAAATCGCTCAAGGAATTGCGTATGCATCCAAACCGCACGACAATATTACGAATAACAAAAACGGTGCTTTTGGCTCTACAATTCTTGCCAATACAGATTTGATTTTGGAATACAAGAAAGAAAATATTGTTGATAAATTTGGTTTACAAGCAGGATTGTTTTTTACTCATTTCTCCAACGGAAGAATAAAAGCACCAAATAGCGGGATAAATTCCTACGGTATAAATCTTGGCTTAAACTACAATTTAGACAATAAATCACACGATTATATTGTAGATACAGCTGCCATAAAAAAAGATTATAAAGAACCCATAAAATACAATTTTGCAATAAGAATGGGCGTAAACGAAAGTCCAATTATTAATTCTGGGCAACACGCTTTTTATCATGCAAGTTTTTATGTAGATAAAAGAATAAATCGCAAAAGCGCGCTACAACTGGGAACAGAAGTTTTCTTTTCTAATTTTTATAAAGATTTTATCAAATACCAATCTGTTGCTTACCCAAAAATTAACTTGGATCCCAATACGGATTACAAACGCGTAGGAATTTTTGTAGGTCACGAATTATTCATTAACAGAGTTTCGCTTGAGGCGCAAGTTGGATACTATATTTATCAACCTTACAAATATGATATTCCTGTTTATGACCGATTGGGAATGAAATATTATTTAGGCAAAAACGCATTTACGGGAGTTTCTATAAAAACGCATTCGTTTTTGGCAGAAGCATTAGAGTTTGTGGTTGGTTATCGATTTTAATAAAAAATTACATGAAAAAATCTATCTTATTTTTAATGTTACTATCACTATTGTTTGGTTGCTCAAAACCTAGCGATTGTGTAGAATCCGCAGGAAGTTTAGTTTCTAAGGAATACAACGATTTTACTTTCGATAAAGTTATTGTTTATCAAGGAATTAGCTTAGTAGTAACACAAGGCCCAACTTGCAAAGTTGAGGTAAAAACTGGCGAAAACTTAATTGGCGATATCGATGTAAAAGTAAATAATGGAACGCTAATCCTAAAGGACAACACAACCTGCAATTGGGTACGCGAGTATGGACAAACCACAATTTACATCACTGCGCCAAACATGACGGATTTTATTTCTAAAACCGAAAAAAACATTTCGTCCAACGGCGTTTTGACTTTTCCAATTATCCGATTACAAGCATTGGATTTGACTGACGGAGCTGGAACTGGTGATTTTAATTTTCAAATAGATAACAATCAGCTGGTTATAGAAAACAATAATGTTTCTAATTATTACATTTCTGGAAAAACTAAACAAATGTTAGCTAGTTTTTACGAGGGAAATGGGCGTTTGGAAGCCAATAATTGTATAACGGATAATATTTCGGTTTTTCAGCGCGGATCTAACGACATGGTTTTGTTTCCAACCACAACAATTACTGGCGATATTTACAGTACAGGAAATGTAATTTGCAAAAATTATCCAACAACTGCGCCAACGGTTACTGAACATTACAAAGGGAAATTAATTTTTAATTAATCCTTAGTAATTTCTCTAAACAAAGTTTCTAGGTTTTTGTTTTTCTGATTTAATTGCAATGTTTTAAGTCCGTTGTCATGAGCAAAATCAAAAACCGCTGGTCGCATATCTTTGTCCGACAAGAAAACAAGTTCCCAAACAAAATCGTGGGTATTTTTATAAGATTTAAGGTGCGGAATACGAGCAACTGCCTCGGCTTCTATTTTATAATCAAACTCAACTTCTATAACTTGCTCTTTATCTGCCGAAATCAGATGATCTAATTTTTTATCAGTAACAATTCGACCATTGTTTATAATGATTACGCGATCGCAAATGGCCTCAACTTCCTGCATAATATGTGTAGAAAGAAAAACAGTTTTGTCTTTTCCAACATTTTTTATCACATTTCTAATTTCCAATAATTGGTTCGGATCCAATCCTGTTGTTGGCTCATCAAGAATTAAAACATCTGGATTGTGCAAAAGTGCATTAGCAAGACCAACACGTTGGCGAAAACCTTTGGATAATTGTCCAATTTTTTTATGACTTTCGGAAGATAATCCCGTAAGTACAATCACTTCCTCTATTCTGGTTTTAGAAACTTTATAAACACTTGCGTTGAATTCTAAATATTCACGAACATATAGATCCAAGTACAAAGGATTGTGTTCTGGCAAATATCCAACGGATTGTTGAACCGCTTTTTGTTGCAAAACAACATCGTTTCCGTTTACAGTTGCTTCGCCTTCATCCGAAGAAATGTAGGTCGTTAAAATTTTCATCAAAGTCGATTTTCCTGCACCATTTGGACCAAGAAATCCTACAATTTCTCCTTTTTTTACAGAAAAAGAAATATTGTCTAATGCTTTTTGAGTACCGTAACTTTTAGAAATATTTTTAACTTCGATTGACATACAAATATATTTTGAACAAAAGTAAGCAGAAAATGAATATTTTTCGAGAAATCAATAAATAAAATCATTTCTGTTTTTTTAATTTATATTTACATAAAATAAAAATATGAACAACAATTCTCAACCAACCCATTTTCTGAAAAATTACAAAAGTATTTTTTTGCTTTTAGGCGGAATAATTGTAGGAAGTTTGCTGGGATTAATTTTTGGTAAACAAGTCGAAATCATCAAACCTTTAGGCGATATTTTCTTAAATTTGTTATTTACAGCAATAATTCCTTTAATATTTTTTACCATTTCCTCATCGATTGCAAGTCTAGAAAAAACCGAAAAACTAGGAAAATTATTTGCAATTATAATAGGCGTTTTTTTAGGAACCGTAATTATTTCATCAGTTTTGATGATTGTTGGAGTTCTTATTTTCCCGATTCAGCAGGACATTATTATTTCTAAAATTCCTCTCGAAAACATTCAATCCACAAGCGCAGGATCGCAAATTACACAATTGCTCACAGCAAATGATTTTTTCGAATTGCTTTCCAGAAAAAACATGTTGGCGCTTATTATATTTTCGTTTTTAATAGGATTTGCAAGTTTACAATCTGGCGAAAAAGGCGAAAATTTTCGAGGATTTCTAAACTCTGGAAATGAAGTCATGAAAAAACTTTTAGAAATAATCATGAAGTTAGCACCAATTGGATTAGGAGCTTATTTTGCGAATCAAGTTGGGATTTTTGGACCGCAATTATTTGGAGCTTACGCAAAACCATTGGGATTGTATTATGGAGTTTGTGGGTTTTATTTTGTAGTTTTCTTTAGTTTATATGCTTGGATTTCGGGCGGGAAATTAGGTTTTAAAACCTTTTGGAAAAACAATATTACACCTTCGCTTACCGCTTTGGGAACTTGCAGCAGTATTGCAACTATTCCGGCAAATCTTGATGGTGCCGAAAAAATGAACATTCCAAGCCACATTCGTAATGTTGTAATTCCACTTGGTGCGCCATTGCATAAAGATGGTTCGGCAATGTCATCTGTCATCAAAATTGCAGTAATTTTTGCTATTTTTGGAAAAGATTTCACATCGCCACAAAACCTGATTATTGCATTAGGAATTACAATAATTGTTTCGGTTGTCGAGGGCGGAATCCCAAACGGAGGTTATATTGGCGAAGTTTTGGCAATAACAGTTTACGGTTTCCCAATGGAACAGGCACTTCCTGCGGCAATGATTGTAGGAACTTTAGTCGATCCAATGGCAACTTTGCTCAATGCCAATGGCGATTTGGTTTCGGCTATGATTGTAACTCGAATTTCGGAAGGAAAAAATTGGTTAAAAAACATTAAATAAAACAAAAATATTTAAAATCATTAATTATGAAAAATACATTTATAAAAGCCTTTATTTTTATTGGAATTTTTGCACAAGCACAAGAAAAAAATACCATCGAAAAAAGCGAAATTGTCCGAATAGAATCCGAATTAGCATCGGATAAAATGCAAGGAAGAGCCCTTTTTTCGGTCGGAATCGATTCGGCATCGGCATTTATTGAAAAGGAATTCAAAAAAATAGGACTTTCGCATTACAATGATTTAAAAAATTATCGACAAGAATTTATAACCGATGAAAAACCTACAAATAATGTAATTGGAATCATTAAAGGAAAATCGAAACCCAACGAATACGTGATTTTTTCGGCTCATTATGACCATTTAGGATTGGCAGATTCTGGCGATGACAAAGTGTATAATGGTGCAAACGATGATGCGTCTGGTGTAACGGCAGTAATTTCGTTAGCCAAATATTTTCAAAATGCGAATATAAACGAACGAACATTAATTTTTGTTGCATTTACTGGCGAGGAAACGGGTGGTTTTGGATCTAAATATTTTTCCGAAAGTATAAATCCAGATAATGTTGTGGCCATGTTCAATATCGAAATGATTGGAACCGAGAGCAAATGGGGCAGAAATTCGGCCTTTATAACTGGTTTCGAAAAATCTGATTTTGGCGAAATATTGCAAAAAAATCTTAAGGGTTCAAACTTCAATTTCTACCAAGATCCTTATCCTACAGAACAACTTTTTTATAGATCAGATAATGCAAGATTAGCAGCAATTGGAGTTCCGGCACACACGATTTCGACTTCAAAAATGGATTCCGAACCCAATTATCATAAATTGAGCGATGAGGTTTCGACTTTAGATTTAGATAATATGACCGAAATCATAAAATCTATTGCGGTAAGTTCCCAAAGTATTATAAAAGGAGAGGATACTCCAAAAAGAATAAAAAAACTCAAATAGAATAAATTGATTTTTTTGGTATTTAATAAAAAATTATTTCTACTTTAGCAAAAAATTAAAAAGAGGTCATGTTAAATAACGCTTCATATTACAACAATTCATTTTATTACTTCTGGAACGGAGTAAAGGATTGTCGTATGGTTATTTGAAAAATTATTAATTCAAACAAAAATATACAAAACAATCCTGATGAAAATCGGGATTTTTTTTTGGAATAAACTAAATAATGATAAACAATTTAACCATAAATAATCAAGTTTCGACTCCTTCCTTTTTGGGTAAGGCTGGGATGAGGATTATAGCTATTCAAGGTATTAAAGGCTCGTTTCACCATCAAGTGGCGCAGGAATATTTCGATGTTAATATCAAAGTTGATGAATGTTTATCGTTCGAAGAATTGGTCGATAGTTTATTAAAAAATAAATCCAGCCAAGCCGTTATGGCGATAGAAAACTCGATTGCTGGAGCGATAATTCCGAATTATGCATTAATTGATAAAAACAATTTAGAAATTATTGGCGAATATTATCTGGATATTCATCAGAATTTAATGGCTATCAAAGGTCAAAAAATCGATGATATTCTCGAAGTGCATTCGCACCCAATGGCGTTGTTGCAATGTATGGAATATTTGAAAAAATATCCAAACATAAAATTAGTCGAAGACAAAGATACCGCTGAAACGGCCAGAAGAATTCATAAAAATCAACTAAAAGGAATCGCAGCTATTGCTAGTAAAACAGCCTCACAATTATATGATTTAGAGATTTTGGCTCCCGAAATTCAAACCATAAATAATAATATGACAAGGTTTGTAATTGTTTCTAAAAATAAAATTGAAACCGATAAATTAAACATTAACAAAGCATCATTAAAATTCGAATTGGATCACAAACGCGGAAGTTTAGCAGCAATATTGAATGTTATGAGCGATTGCAAACTCAATTTAACCAAAATTCAATCATTGCCAAAAATTGAAACTCCTTGGAAATATTCGTTTTTTGTAGATGTAACTTTCGATGATTACAATGATTTCTCGAAAGCAAAATCAATAATTGAAATTATGGCGGAATATTTTAAGGTTTTAGGTGAATATAAAAACAAAATGCAATAACAATATCAATTTTTACATTGAATAAAAAAATCGGAGTAAATCGGAGGGCACAAAAAAATTAAAATGATAAAAACAGCAAAAAGACTAGAAACCGTCGAAGAATATTATTTCTCACACAAACTTCGTGAAGTTCGACAGTTGCAATCTGAAGGAAAACCGATTATCAATATGGGAATCGGAAGTCCAGATTTGCAACCTTCGCCAAAAGTAATTACTGCAATTCAACAAGCGGTTACCGATGAAAATGCACATCAATACCAATCCTATCAAGGGTTGCCAGAATTGCGGCAAGGCATTTCGAGTTTTTATAAGAACAATTATAATGTCGATTTAGATTTCAATTCCGAGATTTTACCATTAATGGGTTCCAAGGAAGGAATTATGCACATTTCGTTGGCTTTTTTAAATGAAGGCGACCAAGTTTTAATTCCAAATCCGGGTTATCCAACCTATACATCGGTTACGAATTTAGTTGGTGCACAACCAATTTATTATGATTTAATCGAAAAAAACAATTGGGAACCCGATTTTGATGCTTTAGAAAAGCAAGATTTATCGAAAGTAAAACTGATGTGGGTTTCGTATCCGCACATGCCAACCGGTGCAACCGGAAGTTTAGATTTGTTTGAAAAACTAGTGCAATTTGCCAAAAAACATTCCATTTTATTGGTAAACGACAATCCATATAGTTTTATTTTGAATAATAATCCAATTTCTATTTTGCAAGTCGCTGGAGCAAAAGAAGTGGCACTTGAACTGAATTCGCTCTCAAAAACCTACAACATGGCAGGTTGGAGAGTCGGAATGGTTTCTGGAAAAAAAGAATTTATTGATGCCATTCTAAAAGTAAAAAGCAATATGGATTCTGGAATGTTCTACGGAATTCAAAAAGGTGCAATCGAAGCTTTGAAACTTGATAAATCTTGGTTCGAAAGTC
>JAYVZI010000040.1:0-26626 GCA_043783485.1 Bacteroidota bacterium | reverse complement strand
TCATGCAAGATTTGCGAAAAGGAATTTTTGATGTATTAATAGGTGTAAATCTTTTGCGTGAAGGATTGGATTTGCCCGAAGTTTCGCTAGTTGCAATTCTCGATGCTGACAAAGAAGGTTTTTTAAGAAGTGCTCGTTCATTAACACAAACCATTGGTCGTGCCGCCAGAAATCTAAACGGAAAAGCCATAATGTATGCTGATAAAATCACGGCAAGTATGCAAAAAACCATCGATGAAACCAATTATCGACGCACAAAACAAATTAACTTTAATACTGATAATAATTTTATTCCAATGGCGCTTAATAAAAAAATAGAAAGCGCTTTTACCAAAAATAAATTGGTAGATTATGAATTGGGTTATGGGGAAGAAACCTTGATTGCTGCTGAACCAGAAACGGAATATTTAAGCAAACCCGAAATCGAAAAACGCATCCGCGAAAAACGAAAATCAATGGAAAAAGCAGCAAAAGATTTAGATTTTATGCAAGCTGCAAAATTTAGAGATGAGATAAAAGCCTTGCAGGAAAAAATTTAAAAAAAAGGGGAATTAAAAAACTATTGTAACTATAAAATGTTACATTTCTTATAATAGAAGTCATAATTATTAAGTAAAATTGTATAAATTTACTAACCAATGTTTTATATTTAAATAAAAAATTGGAGTATTTATTTTTAATTTACCAATTATGAATTTATTGAAAAAAAAATACCTGTTAATAATACTTTTTTTTTCCAGTTTTGCATTTTCTCAAAAAGATTCGGTGGCACCATTTATTATAACTAATAAAGTTGTTGGTGAAGATATTACTGGATATTTTTCTTATGTATTAACTAATGATAAAAGTTTTTCTTCCGCAAAAATAATTAAAATTCAAAATCAGCTTCAAAAAAACTATTGCGGTTGCGAAAAAAAAGATGTTGAGAATTTACCTAAAGATATTTGGCTTCTAGGAAAAATAAAAAATAGTACAAAGGACACTTTAAATTTAGTTTTTTACACTTCAAATGCGCAAAAAGTTACCACATATATCGTCTCTAAAACAGATACAGTAAAAAAAACAATTGGTTACATACAGGATTACGACAATCGTTTTTCTAAAGAAATAGTAAATGCATTTGACTTTAAACTACTACCAAACCAGCAAAAAACAATCCTTTTTAATCAAGAAGTACACCTAAAAAACGATTTGATTTTTAAATTCAACTTACTTTCTTTAGACTTATTTAATAGTCAAACATTAGAAAATTATAGATATTATCAAGAAAATAGGTTTTTTTTAGGCATCCTTTCGGGAAGTTTACTTTTGTTATTTGTATATAATTTTTTAATGTTTAGTAGAACTAAATCTAAAAGTTATTTAAATTATTCGTTGTATTTATTATCTACTTTTATATTTATACTATTGGTAATTGATAGAAACCGAAATTCATTTATACCAAAAATAATGCTTCATTATGATTTAGTGAAAGAAGTTTCCTACTCGCTATCCATACTTTTTTATGTGCTTTTTGCAAAGTCGATTCTAAAAAAATTAACCGTATTTATTGATCGAATTATAAAACTATATTTTGGAATAATTGTAGTTTATCTATCATTTCTAATTGTAATTTATTATAAAAACCCTTATACTTTCGACGAATCAACACTAACAATTATTATCTTTTTCAAATACATTTCGTTGCTTTTCTTGGGCTTAATCCTTTTTCAGTTATTCAAAAAAAAGTCCATAAAATTTATCAAATATATTTTTATTGGGAGCATAATTTTAATTTCTTCTTATATTTTACAGGCTTTTTTAGAATATTTAGATAACATCATTCTCAATCGAAATTTTTCAAAATTATTTGTTAGAACCAATACATCTATTTTAATTGGAACTTTAATAGAAATTTCATTTTTTAGTTATGCACTATATATTAAAGGGGCTGAAGTAGTAAAAGAAAAACTTATTTTAGAAAATTTAAGTGCCATAAAATCTCGTTTTTTTGCAAACATTTCGCATGAATTTAGAACTCCATTAACTTTGATAAAAAGTCCTGTTCAAAGTTTGCAAAACGAAATTACAGATGAAAATCAACAAAGAAAACTACAACTTATTGATGCAAACTCTGATCGTATGCTCGAATTGGTTGATCAATTATTACAGCTTTCTAAAATTGATGACGGAAATTTAAAACTCCTTTTAAAAGATGGAAATATCTCTTCTTTTTTAACTTTAATTATAGAACCATTTGAATTTCAGGCAAAAGAAAACGGAATTAATTTTACATCAAAAATTAATAAAACATCACAAAATCATTTGTTTGATAAAGATGTAATTCAAAAAATTGTAACCAATCTGGTCTCTAATGCTTTTAAATATAATACGCCAAAGGAAAAAATAACTTTTGTCTGTAGTGTAGAAAATTCTAATTTGAAATTAGTTGTTTCTAATACGGGAAGCGATATTAAAAAAGAAGATTTATCAAAAATATTTGAACGTTTTTATCAAAAAAATGATTTAAACCAAGGTGTTGGAATTGGTTTAACATTAGTAAAAGAATTAGTCGATTTATATAAAGGGAAAGTCCAAACTACGCTAGAAAACGGCGAATTATCATTTATTGTAAATTTACCTTTAGCGGTAACAAACCTAAATGCAATTGTAATTCCAGCAAATATAGACACTATTATTATTGATGATCCACTAATAAACACACCCGAAATTCCGATATTATTAATTGTTGATGACAATTCTGAAATTAGAAATGTATTAAAAGATATTTTCAAAAATGAATACCAAATTCTAGAAGCTCAAGATGGTGAACAAGCACTAAAAATTGCTCAAAAAGAAATTCCGGATTGTATTATTTCCGATGTTATGATGCCCAAAATGGATGGATTTGAATTTACAAAACAAATCAAACAAAACGAGCTAACTTCGTTTATTCCCGTAATTTTATTAACTGCAAAAATATCCGAAAATACACATTTAGAAGGATTAAAAGCCAACGCAGATGCTTATTTAAACAAACCTTTTAATAACGAAATTGTAAAAGAAACTGTAAATCAGTTAATTACTGAACGGAAAAAACTACAAAAACGTTACAGTCAAGAATTAATTTTGCGTCCTATAGACATAGTAATTAACTCTATTGATGAAAAATTTTTAGAAAAACTTCAAATTATTTTAGAAAAAGAATTGTCTAATGCCGATTTTTCAGCCGAAAATTTTGCAACGGCTGTTGGTATGAGTCGCATGCAATTGCATAGAAAATTAAAATCCTTACTTGGCGTTTCTACTTCCGAATTTTTAAGAAACGAACGATTAAAAGTTGCTTGCGAATTACTCAAGAAAGGCAACGGAAATATTTCCGAAATTGCATACGGAGTTGGTTTTAATGATGTTTCTTATTTTTCTAAATGCTTTAAAGAAATGTACGATTGCACACCAACAGATTTTATAGATAAAAAGTAAAATCATCCTTTTATACTACCAAACCTAACAGATTATAAAAAATGTTAGGTTTTTTTTCTTCATAAAAACGCCTAAAAACACCTATTTTATTGACTTGTAACATTGTGTTACAATAGTTATAACTCTTGTTACAATAGTTTTGACGATTGTTTTTGGTTATTTCCATATTTGTTTTGTTAAACCACAAAAACCAATCAATTATGAAATTAAAAATTAAAATGTCTGTTCCTCTTTATGGCTCACTCCGAGTATTTAGAGAGAAACAAACCAAAATGGGTCAATTAAATTTATTCTTTTTATTATTTCTTGTTGCAATAGTCCCAAAATCTTATTCTCAAAATGCAATTGTTATTGCTGGTGGCGATGTTTCGGGATCTGGCGGAAAAGCCAGTTATTCTGTTGGTCAAATAGTTTACACCTTCGTTACTGGACCAAATGGCTCGGTTTATCAAGGGGTTCAACAACCCATAGAGATATTTACATTAGGAAATGATAATTTCAGTCAAATAAAATTGACGATGGTTATTTATCCAAACCCAACAAGTTCATTTGTGAATCTAAAAGTCGAAAAATTTAGTTTAGATGATTTAGAATACAATCTTTTTGACTGGAATGGCAAAATAATTTTTAACAAAAAAATCATTGATTCAGAGACCAAAATATTATTAGAAAATCTTTCTTCACAAACTTATTTATTGAATATTACTTCACAAAACAAAACTATAAAAACTTTCAAAATCATTAAAAACTAAATATCCATGAAAAAATTAATTACCAAAATTGTTAAGTCTAGTTTGTTTCTATTAACTTTTTTATTTTTTATACAATCTACAAATGCGCAAGCTCCAGAAAAAATGAGCTATCAAGCAGTAGTAAGGGATGCTAGCAATAATCTAATTGCAAATAGTGTGATTGGTATACAAATATTAATTCTAAGAGGGGCACCAAATGGCACAATTGTGTTTGCCGAAAGACAAACACCAATGACCAATGCAAATGGTTTGGCGAGTATTGAAATTGGTAGTGGCGTACCAATTACCGGAAATTTGTCGGGTATAGATTGGGGTTCTGACTCCTATTTTATAAAAACAGATATTGACCCAATTGGAGGCTCTAACTATACCGTTTTTGGCGTAAGTCAGCTTAGTAGCGTTCCTTATTCTTTTTACGCACAAACAAGTGGCGATAATTTATGGAGTTATGATGGGTTTGGAAACATCACAAATAAAAATAATATAAGTACCACAATCCAATCTTCTGGCAATAATCCATTAAATATTAAAGGTTCTTCTGGATCGCTTACAAGAGTTTATGAAGCAGATATAGTAAGAGGAGAATTTGGAGGAACATCTACTGGAGATGGTTTTGGTTATGGTTCGGTAAATGGCAAAACTTTTCTAACAACAAGTAACGGATTTGTTACAACCAAACAACTAACAGTTGATACAAATGGTAACGTGGGTATTGGCATAAATCCAACCGAAAAATTAGAAATTGCTGGCAAAACCAAAACTAGCAATTTACAAGTAACAAGCGGAGCTGGAATAAATAAAATTTTAACATCAGACGCAAGTGGAAATGCAACTTGGCAAACACCTTTAAATAATAATCTAAATACTGGGTTTGATGTAACAACTTATGCAAATCAGGTAATTCCTAATAATTCAGCAAAACAAATAATTTTTGATAGTGAAAATACAGATAATTCTAATGCTTTTAATCCAACTACAAGTGAGTGGCTTGTTCCATCATCGGGATTTTATCATGTTGATTTGTCCATTGGTTTTTTTACCACATTACCAGCAAATAGTAAAGTTACATTAATGTTATATAAAAATGGAAGCGTCTTTAAGACCCATTCACAATCCATTACTGGTCAATCAGATATGTCTTTTTCTTGTAGTATGACACTTATTGCTGGCGATATTATAACAGCTTATATTTTTCAATCTTCAGGATCAAATGCCACATTGAATAATGGATTTAACTATACTTACATCTCAGGTTTCAAGGTATATTAATCTTAGTTTAAAATAAAAAAACAAAAAAAACCAAATATCATGAAAAAAATATTTTCAAGAAGTATTGCCTTAATTATGTTCCTAAGTAGCATAACCGTATTTAGTCAAATAAAGCCGATAAAAAGTACAGTTATTGTTCCAAAAACAGGAACAGTTCTAGTAAATCCAAAATCAAATACAAAACCAAGAGGCATAGAAATGTGTACGTCAATTCCGCTTCCAAACAAAGTAACTACACCAGAATGTGTAGGTTGCGAACTTGGAGTATCTGTAGAACCATTAACCGTTCAGACCGCAAAAATGTGGCAAACAGGATCAACCTTGCGTGTGCGTATGGATGGTGGCACTGTAAAACTTCGGTTAAAAGTAGCTCAATATGCAATGGAGTGGACTCGATATACCAACATCCGCTTCCGATTTGTAACCAGTGGAGATGCAGAGATTATTGTCACTTTTGGAAATGATGACCGATCATGGTCCTACGTAGGTACAGATTGTATTGATGAAGGAATCAGGTTTGTTGGGAATTTTCAACAACAAGGCACAACACACTTTGGATGGCTAACAGATGACTCATCGGAGGAGGAATATAGTAGGGTTATTCTTCACGAATTTGGGCATGCATTGGGTTTCAAGCACGAGCATTCTCATCCTGAAGCTGGGATTCCATGGGATAGAGAGCGGGTTTATCAATCTTATGCAATTACCGATCATTGGAGTCGCAGTGAGGTAGATAGAAATGTGTTTGAAGTATGTTCAAAAAACGAAACACAATTTTCGCAGTATGACCCAACTTCTATAATGCAATATCCAGTAGAAGAAGAATTAACAATTGGAAATTTTTCTATTGGTTGGAATACGCAATTATCAGAAACAGACAAAGCATTTGCAAAACTAATGTATCCACGAGGAACAATTTCTGGAAACAAACTAGAGGTTACAATTGTTACCGGTGGTGATGATTTGAGGGTCAATAGTTCCGCACAACTTTATTTAAAATACAGAACTGGGGCAGTTACAAACGCTACAATATCATTAAATAAAGGACAAGGTTGGGGCAATAATTCCCGAAATACTGTTTTGGTACCTATTCCAGATGGGATTACAATGGTAGATATTGTGGAATGTGAATTGGCGTTTACGGCCGGAAAACAATTTGAGTGGGACAATCCTGACAATTGGAATGTAAACGAAATAGTTTTGGACTATGTTGCTAGCGATGGTGCAAGAACCAATCTTGCAAGCAGAAATGGCGCACCATATGTTCGGTATTACGCAACAGGAGAAACTTTATTGTTTAGAAGATAAAATCAAATTTTATCTGAATTAGTTTATAAAAAATGTGTAAAAAACCAATCTATAATTCATCAGAATAATCTTTTAATAACCAATTAAAACCAAAAATCATGAAAAAATTACTTTTATTACTAATTTGTTTTGCGACTTCGCAAATTGCATTGGCACAAGAGGGAATTTCCAGCTCCAGGAAGAGACGATGGCAATAAACCCATAATTCCTACACAAGCAAAGCCAGATATTTTAAGGCCTATAAAACCCGGAAGACCTATAAAACCAGAAACCTGCAACTGTGGAAGTACAAAAACTGGCGGTGGCTGGGACGGAATAGGATTTTATGTGGGCGAAAAACCATTACAAAAATATTCCTGTGGATATCAATTTACTGTAAAAACCTACGAAAAAATAAAATTTGCAAGCGGTGGTTATCTTTGTTTTGCTTCTAGTTCAACTCTTAAAGACTGTAAAGCCTATATTACTGGAACATTTTTTAAAGACACAACGGTAATTCGAAATATGAATCCGTTTAATTTTGAAACCGAAGTTTTAGAATTTTCAACACCAGGAAGCTATCGATTGGAATTAACAGCAAAATGTTCCGACAAAAAATGTGCAAAATGTGTTTATTACTTTACTGTTCTTTAACCTAAAATTATATAACATGAAAAAAATATTTATTATTACCATTTTACTTGCAGCATGTAATACGTTTGCTCAAAAAAATCCAAAAATAAAAGACATTATTGGCACCAATCCAAATTCGGTAATTACTGCTATTAATGGAGTTTTGGTTAATGATTTTCAAGTAGATGAATTTCCTGCATTTACGGGTCGAAGAGAAAATCCAAGATTAAAAGACGGAAAATTAGTGGCTTCATTTCCATTAAAAAACGTGTCGATCACAATTCCTTCCGGAAAAATTGTTTATTTAAAATATTGCAATGCTGAATTTCCTTATGAAATAGCTATTTCAGAATCACAAGCCAACATCAATCTTGAAGGTGTTTGTGGTGCTCGTAGCGACGAATCGACAATCGTTAAAGTAAATTTTAATGGGATATCGACCGCAATTCACGACAACGATTGCATGAAAGTTTTTGGTAAAATTACCATTCAAGTTCAAGAGAATTCGCCTAACGAGGCCGATTTAATGACCTACTTCAAATGCAGTACGGGATCCGCTTTTAAGGGTGATACCCAATTTATATTTCAGCCCATGAAAATTAACAAAGCCGATTCCAGAAAAAACATATCCAATTATGTTTTCAATGATGAACCTGTTCCTAGCTTGGGAGGAAACGTAATTTCGAATAGCACCGCTGGCCAAGACATGGCAACTTTTATCGTAGGAAAAAATGCCTTATTACAAGGGCGGGTTAAAATGATACTAACCAGTAATATTGCAGGAGCTCACAAATCATGTACCACATGCGATGGTTATTCGTCCAACATTCATATGGCCGCTCCAATCACAGAAGTAATTCCGCTAGAACTTAATTATCCTTATCACGGTTTGCTAACGCCACAATTAGGTAATGCCATAATTTTAGGGCCTTACAGCGCTTTTGGAACTCCCGATGGAGCATCAATAACTGCTCAAGGTGGATTTTCGCAAAATTTTAGAGTTCATTTAATATTAAATAATTAGAAATAATCAAATTATGAAAAAAACTATCTGTTTTGCATTTTTCCTAATTGTAAATAGTTTGTTTTCACAAACAAATATTGATCCTTATTTGGGCAGTAACGGAATATTTAAAACATTATCAGCAAAAAGTATTAACCAAAATGATGTACTTTCTTTCGATTTAAAATTAACGGTACAATCAACATCTAAAAATAAAAAAACAGATGTCATATTGTATTTAAATACAAAAGATGGCTATGTTGGTATTGACAAATCGGTTGATAATAAAAAAGTGCCTAATGAAAACACCAAAAATTTGGATTTTTTGATAGAAACAATGACTAAGCAAAGCATTTGGTTCACAAATAATGGTAATACCAAAACAGCAGAAACGTTACAAACCAATTTAATTAATACATATAACAATTTGCCCTTTAAAAAAGTAGAAGAATCGGTTGCCAAGTCCAAAAAATATTTGAAAAATTCCATTACTGCAGTACCTTTTTTTGTTGATAAAATGGGGCTTCAAAAAAAAATTGTTCGTTATTGTTATGGGAAAAGTTATCCAACATCGGGTTCGTTAAAGAGCTATTTGGGTAGTTATAGTGTTGGTTTTTATAACATTGATGGGGAAACTTTTTTGTGTGTAGCAACCGAACATAAATTCATGAATATAGAAATTACAAAAATAGAAAAAGTAAATTTTCAATTCGAAACTTCATCATTTAAAACAAAAATCTAAAAACAATTCATTATGAAAAAATTAATAATTTTTACAATTTTGCTCGTTGCAAGCACAGTTAATGCTCAAAAAAAGAACGCTTTACTAAAAGAAACTGTTTCCGTTACTTGCAAGTGTTCCGATTTATTGATTTATCCCTATTTTTATTATCAAGATCCACAAAACGCTCCCAACTCTAGCTTGTATTTACGATTTGACTTTCAACACAAAGGAAAAGTAAAATGTAAACCCGAATTTACCGGAAATATAACTATTTATAGGGCTGACGATATTACCGTAACAATTCCGCTAAGAAATTTAACTTCGTATGTAGATACTAATAACCAAAGAATTTTTGTGATAACCCAACTCAATTTGCCCGATTCTTTTCGTCCAATGACCATTGGCGGTAACTATAAAATTACCTATTCGATGACTTATGGAACAGGTATTTGTCCTGCAACAAGCACTAAAACTATTCGCTTTTCAAAATCAGAACCCATTTTATAAATTAAAAAAAATGAAAAAAATAATATTTTCCATCCTATTACTTCTTGTAATAAATATTGGTTTTGCTCAATTATCCTCTGGCAAATACCAAATAAAATTGGTTTTTAGCCAAAAAGCGTTAGAGTTGTATTCTAACAGTTTTGTACTTAATCCGTCTTGCGAAAATCCTCTTGCAGTATCTTGCAAAAAACAAGTTTGGGAGATCAAAAATGTTGCAGGCAGAACAGGTGTATATACAATTACAAATACCGAAAACAATCAACTCTTGACCCATTTTACAGAAAATGAAGGACGAGGTTTTTCGATGAACCTTCATTTATTACCCGTAAAACCTCAAACACAAAGAGAGGAACAATATTTTAATATCATCGAAAAAAGAAATTCGGACAGCAGCATTACGGGTTACCTCATGCAACCCTATTCCCGAAGCAATCCTATGATGGCGAAGGAATATTATTTTGGAGCAAGAGAATCGAGTATGCGTTGGGACAATTGCCCATTAGAAATGTTTTTTAATAACGGTGCAGATCCCGAAAAATTGGCATACGAACCCTTGCTTTTTTCATTAGAAAAAGTTTCTGGTGGAGTAACAATAGGACCCTCTCGTGTTGTAAATAATGCTGTTGTAGTTGCTCCAAATGTTATTGTAACTCCAAGATCGGACAATAAAATTGATATCGATTTCAAAACCGGTGGGGATAATCTCGAAGTAAAATCGTTTCAAGAAAATCTAGAAATTAGGCTTATTATTGACCATAAACCCGATATAATTTTGCTTGATGCCAACAAAAATCAAAACTGGCCTAACAATTCGGTTCGTAGAGTAAGTATTCCGTTGCCAAATAGTATTACTATCGATGAAATTAAAGAAATTCATTTGTATCGAAAACAAAGAAGTAACATTAAATACGTTTGGGAATTGGGAGAGAAAGACAATTGGAATCTCGAAACCCTAGGTGCAATAGCAACTATTGTAACTAATGGTGTGAAAAATAAATTTGAATTCGAAAAAATGGTCAGCCCAGAATATGGCAAACCTTTATATCGTTTTACTTATGATAGCAACAACAACGATACCGAAGGTAATGTATTCAAAAGAGTATTAACATTAAAATCGAATACTTTACCACCAGCCGTAAACTCTAATGTTCCAGCCCAAAACGCCAAACTAGAAATTAATATTGGTACAGGCGGAGACGATTTGCGTGGCGGAAATGACAATTGTGATGTGGTTTTGACTTTTAAAAGCAGTCCCCGAAAAATACAATTATCAAACGTATTTAACCGAAGACCATTAGGAGGTTTTACCGAAAAAACAATCACAAAGGACATTAATAATTCGCAAAATATAGATATAAACGACATCAAAACAGTCGAAATTCATCATACAGGCGGCGGCGGAATGGGTGCCGATAATTGGGATATTGACAAAGTAAAAATTACGATTATAAAAGACGGTCAAACCAAAATTTTAGTAGATAAAGTGGGTGCTCCAATTCACCGATTTGACGGCGATAATAGAATAAAACGATTTAATGTCGAATAATATGAAAATTCTAATTGTAACCTTTCTATTTATATCAAATGCTTTTTCGCAAGGCAAATTTGCTGGCGAATTTAAGAGCATTATAGGGACAAAATACATTACTGAAAAAGACATTCCGCAACTCAAAAATTTTAATTACAACGGCGGAAGCATTATTTCTGATTTAGAGTTTTTAGATGATTATTATTTGTCTTTAGAAGTTTTTAGAAAAGGCACAACTGCAATTGTTATAATGAGTAAATTGGTCGATAAGTCAAACAATCAACACAGTATAATTGAGGTTTTAAAAATTATTGATGTCCCAAAAAATTACGAAATAAGAATTTCAGGTTGCACATCAAAAAGTGTAAATCCAGACGATAAAATTGTTGCCGTTTATTATCTCGGACATAATAAGAAAGTAAAATTAATCAAGGAAGCATTCGTTCTAAAAGACATTCGTTTTGAAAAATTAAGTTCAAAAAACATAAATTGTATAAATGAAAATTAGACTTAGAAATAACAACATTAAACTCAACATTTTAATTTTGCTAATAATATTGGCATCATTATTTAAATGTAATAATTAGAAAAAATATTCATTAAAAACATAAAATTAAAAAACATGAAAAACATTTATAAATTACTACTATTGGGTTTAATAACCAATATGAGTTTCGGTCAAAACAACATAAAACTGGATACAATTCTTGGCGAAAATGGAGTTTTCAAACGATTTAAACCAAAAGAAATTATTGATGGTCAAAAAATTAGTTTCAACCTCAAAATATCATTTTCGGGAAATGACAAACAAGGAAAACCAATTAATGGAAACCTTTTTGTAAACTCTAAATACGGATATGTAGGAATTGCTCAAACCAAAGATTTTGTTTTTGATGCAAATGCCAAAAAATTTACGCTAATGGTTTATTCCAATTCTATGCAAAATTTTACCTTCAGAGCAGATAATAAAGGTCGGAAAATGGTAATGTCAATGCCTTTTAATCCAGAAAGTAAAAAACAAGCAATTGATATCAAAAAAAGTAATGCTGCCGCTAAAACTTTAGAGCAATTTAATTTGAAATCATTTCCTTACAGTAACCAAAATAGTGCTTCTAATGGAATGAGATATTTTACAGATCCAAACTTATCCAACTCAAGCAAATTCAGTAATCAAATGGCGTATGCTGGATTGGGGTTTTATCAAATTGGTAACAAAACTATACTTTGTACATCTATGGAAATAGGAAATTCTAATTTTACAATCGACAAAATCGAAGCCGTAAATGTTTCTCTAAATTCTAGTGAATTCAAAAAAGAAGCCTCACCAATATCTAACGAAATCGTTCAAGAAATGATGAAAAGATTAAAAAAGAAATAATTGTAATGTAAAAATATGCCTCTAAAAAAAATAAAATATGAAGCAAAATTGTTCAAATTTCCAGACAAGAAAATTTATCTAAACGTAAATCATCTTGAACAGGGGGATTATGAACTTAATATAATTCATCACAATAAATTATTAAAAAAAACAACTTTTAAAAAAGTATAGTATATTGTATTTTTTGCTTTAAAAAAATTTAATTCAATTGTTCTTGAAACGCACAAATTACAATTTCTGGGGCAACAATATGGTTGGGAGCCGCTTTCATAATATCTAAAACTCTATTCATTGCAACAGGATTTAATCCTAATTTAATGCCTTTTAGATGAATAGAAATATCCTCTGATTTATGCACAACATTGTCGCAATACATAAGCAAAGCCAATTTATAGAAATGTAAAATCCTCTGAAAATCCTGCTTTATCGGAATAAATTTGTCCTGTTTTCGGAACAAATCCATAAATGCAGGTTTTTCAATTTCTAACTCTTTAGACAATAAAAAAAGAAAATCATACTCCTTATCATGCAATTCGCCATCGACTAATGCAAATGAAATTAATTCCGAAAGTAAGCTTATTTTTTCTGCGCGAGTATCCATGAATTTTTATTAATTTTAACAAAAATATTGTTTTTAATCCAAATCACAAAATATCAATAATGTCTAAAAATATTTTTGTTTACTTTTTTATATTTTTTTGTTTTAATGCTACATTTTCGCAAGAAAGCTCAGCGTCAAAACAGGTTTCAACTTTTACAATTGATGCCCCACAATTACATACCACAAAAAAAATATGGTTGTATTTGCCAAAAAATTATGCAAATTCCGACAAGAAATACCCTGTAATTTATATGCATGATGGTCAAAATTTATTCGATACAAAAACCTCCTATGTTGGCGAATGGCAAATAGACGAAACTTTAGATAGCCTAAACGCACAAGTAATTATAGTCGGGATTGAGCATGGCGGAGAAAAACGAATGGAAGAATTAACGCCCTACAAAAACGAAAAGTATGGTGGCGGAAATGCCGATAATTATCTGGAATTTATAGTAAAAACATTAAAACCATTTATTGATAAAAATTACAGAACCAAAACAAAATCTAATAACACTTGCATTTTTGGAAGCTCGCTTGGTGGTTTGGTTTCGTTTTACGCTGCATTAAAATATCCCGAAGTTTTTGGAAAAGTTGGTGCATTTTCGCCTTCGTTTTGGTTTAACCGAAAGGAAATTTTTGATTTGATGGAGCAAACAAAAAACTTCAAGACCAAGATTTATTTCCTTTGCGGAGATAACGAGGGCGATGATGATATGGTTCGAGACCTTAATAAAATGGAATTTGTAGTAAACACAAAACGTTGCAGTTGCAAAATGCTCAACAAAAAAATTATTGTAAAAGGCGGACAACACAACGAAAAATTATGGCGAGAAGGTTTCGAAAAAGCTTATCTTTGGCTTTTTTAAGAGTTTTTGACTAAACTTTTAACCTTTCTAAACTTTTAAACTTTACTTATGACAAATAACGATATTTTTAAAAAATTACGTGTAGCGCTAATGCTCCGCGATGATCAAATAGTAGAAATCCTAGAATTGGTAGATTTCCGTATTTCAAAATCCGAAATTGGTGCTTTTTTTCGCGATGAAAAACATGAAAATTATGTAGAATGTGGTGACCAAATTCTGCGCAATTTCCTTAACGGATTAGTAATTCATTTACGTGGGACAAAGGAAAATCCGAAAAACCCTAACGATGTTTTGGCAAAACATAAAGCCGAAATTCCTGCAAAAGATTTTAAACCAAAAATAGACTTTAAAGATAAACCAAAAACAGATTTTGGAAAAAAACCAGCCTTTAATCAAAAATCTAAGGATAAAAAACCTGCTGCAAAAATTCAGGTGGTAGAAAAAGTAAAATACAGTAACGGAAATAAGAAAAAATCTTAAATGAAAACTCTAAATTCATTAATTCAGGAGATTGAATCAAAAGTCGATTATCATGAATTGGAAAATTTAGCCGTTTCCAAAAGCACTATTTCTTGGCAAATAGATCATTCGCTTAAGGTAATAAATGGTGTTGTTTATGCTTTAAAAAATTCGGATACAGCGGATTACAAATGGCGTTTTAATCTAAAAAGAAGTGTAATATTTTTTACCCAAAATATTCCTCGCGGAGTTGCAAAAGCACCAAAATCGGTGCAATCGTATGAAAAAATAGAAAAAATAGATTTAATAAAACAAATAGAATTATCAAAAAAATTGATTTTAGATTTAGAAAAACTTGAGCCCAAAAATAATTTTAAACATCCTTTTTTTGGCATATTAAATTTAAAACAAACCAAAAAATTCTTAAAAATTCATACCAATCATCATATCAAAATAATAAACGATATTCTTGCAACAAAAAAATCTTAAGTTTTATCTTAAGATTTTTTTTTATCTCAAAACAACTTCTTTTACAATATCGCGTCGCAATTCGTCATTGATCATTTTGATGATTTTGTCCTTACCAAAACTCAATTCTTCTCGCAAAACTGCCGATGTAAGTTCCACATAAAGCGTATTATTTTTTAGCACAACATCTTTAGTATAACTGTTTACGCCATTTCCCATAAGCGATTTCCAAGCTTCTTTAACAGAAATTTGGTCAATTCCTGGTTGAAGTTTGTTCTTGTCTATAATTTCCTTTAGAATATCACTAATAGAACTTTCGTTATTGAGTCGTTTTGCCATTATTTTACGGAAAAAGGAATTGGTTTTTTATATTGATACTCAATGTTTTGCTCGTTTTTTAGAACCAATTTGGCATCCGAAAGTTCTATAATTTGTTCGTTCCATTTTGCATATGGAGTTTTGTAGGAAATGTATGTTTTACTGTCTTTTTCAATGATTTTGATGACTTCGGATTGATTGTTTACCAAATATCTACCATCAAATTGTGGCGTAACTTTTTTGCGAAAGCCAACATTGTTTTTTATTTGAAAAAAATCAATCGTTTCGTTTACATTATAATTTTTCTTAACTCCTTCGGCAGAAACTACTTTTTCAATTTCCCAATATCCGTTTAATTTTTGGATATCTTTTGAATCAATTTTTTGCTGACAAGCAATCAAAAAAAGGAAAAAAGGCATTATTTTTAGAAAATTTTTCATTGATTATATTTTAATTATAATTCTTGTTTATTTCAATAAACACAGAAATATTAAAGGTTTTTTACAAAGTTAAGTTTTTAAAATTTTAAAGAAAAACAAAATAATTGAAATTAGCGATTAAACTTTTTTATATTTATAAAGTCTTAATGAAAACCCCAATCATCATGAAAAAAATTATACTTTCGTTTTTAGTCCTAACCTTATTATTTGGTTGTAGTAGCTCCGACTCAGCAGTTGTTAATCCCTCACCCCATGAAGCTTTGTATTTTCCGCCAATGACTGGTGATGTTTGGGAAACCAAATCCATTGCGAGTTTGGGTTGGAACCAATCTGCAGTTCAGCCTCTTTTGGATTATTTAAATTTAAAACATACTCGAGGATTTATAATATTAGTAAATGGACGGATTGTCATGGAAAATTATTTCAATGGACATTCTGCAACAACGCCTTGGTATTGGGCAAGTGCAGGAAAAACGCTTACTTCGACCGTTTCGGGAATTGCGCAGCAGGAAGGATTAATAAATATTAATAATAAAGTTTCCACTTATTTAGGAACCGGTTGGACAAGTGCTCCTCTTGCTAAAGAAAATTTAATTACTTGCAAAAACCTTTTATCAATGAATTCAGGATTAAATGACGCACTTGGCGACGATGTTTCGCCAGCCAATCTCCAATATGTTGCCGATGCAGGAATGCGTTGGGCCTATCATAATGTATACGTAAAAATGCAAGATGTTGTTGCTCAAGCCAGCGGAAAAACTTGGGATGCCTATTTTAACGAAAAACTTAGAGATAAAATAGGAATGACAGGCTCATGGCTTACTTCCGGAACTGCTGGGGATCTAAGTGTTTATTGGAGTACAACCCGAAGCATGGCTCGTTTTGGATTAATGATGTACAATAAAGGAAAGTGGGATAACACACAAATTTTGAACGAAAGTTACTTTAACGAAGCTACAAATACTTCACAAACCATTAATCTTGGATATGGATATTTATGGTGGTTGAACGGGAAAGCGAGTTATCATTTACCAGGCACACAACTGCAATTTTCGGGAAGCATAATACCAACTGCGCCAAACGATATGTTTATGGCATTAGGCAAAAACGACCAAAAAATTTATATAATTCCTAGCAAAAAAATGGTTGTAATTCGTATGGGAGACGTTTCTGATCCCGCAAATCCAACATTTGCAGTTTCTGGTTTTGATGCAGAATTATGGACTAAAATTAGTGCTTTGTATTAAATTTTAAAATAAAAAAGGAGCTAAATTAGCTCCTCTTTTATTTTAATTACCTTCTTCTAAATCTTTTTACCAATCCTAAAATAAAAAAGATTAATCCAATGATTAGCAATCCAAAATAAATTGTCAGATTTTTATCTCTAATGAAATTTGCCATGAAAAAGCTAACAATGCTAATTACATAAAAAGTCATTGCACTATTGTTATCTAAAAATTTTGAAAACATATTTTTGGAATTTTATTTAAAAAAACTATCTACAAACTCGTATTTATTAAAAACCTGAAGATCATCGATTCCTTCGCCTACTCCAATATACTTTACAGGAATTTGAAATTGATCAGATATCCCAATAACAACGCCGCCTTTTGCTGTTCCGTCTAACTTAGTAACAGCAAGACAAGTCACTTCGGTTGCTGCTGTAAATTGTTTGGCTTGCTCAAAAGCATTTTGCCCCGTAGATCCGTCAAGCACCAAAAGCACGTCGTTTGGTGTATTTTCGACAACTTTTTGCATCACGCGCTTTACTTTTGTAAGCTCATTCATCAGGTTTATTTTGTTATGTAAACGCCCAGCGGTATCAATTATTACAATATCTGCATCCTGAGCAACCGCACTTTGCAAGGTGTCGAAAGCTACAGATGCTGGATCACTTCCCATTTGTTGTTTTACCAATGGAACTCCTACTCTATCCGCCCAAACTTGCAATTGGTCTATGGCTGCGGCACGAAAGGTATCGGCTGCACCAAGAACTACTTTATAGCCTTGTTTTTTGAATTGATACGCTAATTTTCCTATTGTTGTGGTTTTTCCTACGCCGTTTACTCCAACAACCATAAGCACATAAGGTTTAGTATTTATTGGAATTACAAATTCTGAAGCTTCCCCAGAATTGGTTTCGGATAATAATGCACCGATTTCCTCACGAAGTATTTTGTTGAGTTCCTCTGTTCCGAGATATTTGTCATCGGAAACTCGTTTTTCTATTCTGGAGATTATTTTTAGGGTTGTGTTTACCCCAACGTCCGATGAAACTAGGATTTCTTCAAGATTGTCAAGAACTTCTTCATCGACTTTGGATTTTCCGGCAACTGCTTTGGTTAGTTTTCCGAAAAAAGTGGTTTTGGTTTTTTCCAGACCTTTATCTAATGTTTCTTTTTTGTCTGATGAAAATATTCTTTTGAAAAAACTCATTTTTATTTGTGATTTACGATTTATGATTAAAAAATTCACAAATCATTTTATTTGAAATGCTCAAAACTTACAATTATACAAAACTACAAATATTATGCGTAATTTTTGTAAGAATATTATTTTTTAATGTTTTGTTGATATAGAATAAAAAAATTGAGGAACGGATTAAATTAAAAAAGCTACTTCCAAATGAAAGTAGCTTTTCTATAAATGTTTATGATTGATTATTTCTTTTTCAAGAACTCATCAACTGCTTCAGGAGCCATAATGCTTTCTACGAAAGTATATGCGCCAGTTTTTGGAGATTTCACCATTTTGATGGCTTTTGATAATCTTTTAGAAGCTGTTTGTAACGATGCTACGGTTTTCTTTGCCATGATTCAAATTTTTTGAATTTTTATAAAATCTATAAATGTTTCCAATTAAGATTTTATCAAAATCTATAATTATTATTTAATTTCTTTGTGAACAGTTACACGTTTCAAAATTGGATTAAATTTTTTAATCTCTAATCTGTCTGGAGTATTTTTTTTGTTCTTAGTTGTTATATAACGAGAAGTTCCAGCTACACCTGTTGTTTTGTGCTCTGTACATTCTAGTATTACTTGTATTCTATTGCCTTTCTTTGCCATCTTACTTTTTATTTATTTTGGAACAGATTATTTAATAAATCCAGCTGTTTGCGCTTTTTTCAAAACTGCAGCAATTCCATTTTTGTTGATTGTTTTTATTGTAGATGCAGCTACTCTTAGAGTAATCCATCTGTCTTCTTCAGGAAGATAAAAACGCTTTTTTACTAAGTTTACAGAAAATTTTCTCTTAGTTTTATTCATAGCATGAGATACGTTGTTACCAACCATTGCTCTTTTACCTGTAAGTTCACAAACTCTTGACATTATTCTTATCTTTTATCGTTATTCAAAATCAGGGTGCAAAGAAAGTAAAAATAAACCTATTTGCAAAACTTTTATTATACATTTTTTAAAATTTCTTTTAATAGTATTTCTAATGCTTTATTTACGGCTCTATCTATCACTTTTTCACGTGGTTGCCCGAAACTAAATTCTTGAACTATAACTTCGGTTGGAGTTGCTAATGCAATAAAAACTACTCCTAGTTCCGCTTTTTCATCTCCTTTTGATGGTCCTGCGTTTCCGGTTGTAGCAATTGCATAATCGGTTTTAAATAATTTTTGGGCGTTGATAGCCATTTGCTTAGCTACTGCTGCGCTAACTACGGAATTCTCATTTATTAGCTCTTTCGAAAGTCCTAAAACATCAATCTTTGCTTGTGTTGCGTAAGAAACTACACTTCCGTTGAAATATTTGGAGCTTCCTGCAACTGATGAAATGGTTTGTGCAATTTTTCCGCCCGTACAACTTTCGGCTGTGGAGATGGTTTTGTTTTTTTGCGATAATAATCTACCAACAATAACCTCGATGGTTTCATCATCGGCAAAACCTACTATTATTTCGCCAATGATTTTGGTTAAAGAAATGACTAATTCTTCGATAGTGTTTTCCAACAATTGTTTGTCGGTTCCTCGGGCTGATAATCGCAATCGTACCCGTCCTGGACTTGGTAAATAGGCTAGTTTTATAAAACTTGGCAGGTTATTTTCCCAATCTTCGATACGTTCGGCAATGATGCTTTCGCCTTGTCCGTAGGTTAAAATTGTTTTGTGCAATATATAAGGTCGCTCGTATTCCTTGACGATTTTTGGGATAATTTCGTTGGTTACGATGCTTTTCATTTCGTAAGGAACGCCTGGCAAAGAAATGAAAACGGTGTTTTCTTTCTTGATCCACATTCCTGGCGCAGTGCCAACTGCATTATGCAAAACTTGGCATTGGGATGGTACTAATGCCTGGTCTTTATTTACTTGCGATGCAGGGATTTTTAGAACTTTTTCGAATAAAGCCACTACATGATCTTCGACGGCTTGGTTTCTGATTAATTTATCATTAAAATATTCGCAAATCGTGTGTTTGGTAATGTCGTCTTTGGTTGGACCCAAACCGCCTGTTATTACGACTAAATCGACTGTGTTTTGAAGTTTTGCAAAGGTGTCGAGAATGTGTTTTTTATTATCGGAAATAGATATCATTTCGCAAATTTCGACTCCGATTTTGTCTAATGATTTGGCTATAAAACCAGAATTGGTATCGGTGATTTGCCCAATGAGGATTTCGTCGCCTATTGTTACTATTGTTGCTTTCAAAACTGCTGTTGGGTTTTAGGTATTAGTTTTTGGTCTGGGCTGTTTTTTGTTTGTTGTTTTCGCGTTAGGGCTAGTAGTGAAAAGCCCACAGCCTGACGAAGGAAGTGCGAGGACTTGCAGCGGATAGCCCGACCCGAAATTAAGAGGCATTGCGAGGAACGAAGCAAACCAATATAAAGGGTAAGCCCAGAAATTATAGGTTAAAATCTTTGTTGATTTCTTTTACGGCATTATCTACTTGGGTTTTTATGCTCTTAAAGGTGTCCTTGATTTCGCGACGGCGGCCTTCTGTTTTTGTCCAAGCTTCGACTTGAAGAATTTCTTCGAATGCTTGGTTTAGCCCCAATAAATCGAGAGTTGGTTTGATTTTATGGGCATAGGAATAGGCATGTTTGTGGTCTTTTTTTTCGATTCCTTCCTTGATTTGTTCTAAATCGTCGGGAACTTCAGTTACGAAAAGATCCACAATTTGCTTGACAAAATCCTCGTCGTTATCCGAAAGTGCGTACACTTTTGCTAGGTTGTAATGTAGTGCCATTATTTTATTTGTATTCTAAATAGTTTGTTTCCTTCTAAAAATCCTTCTAAAACATCATCTGGTTTTACTGCGGCAACTCCCTCTGGCGTTCCTGTAAATATGATATCGCCTATTTTGAGCGTAAAATATTGGGAAACGTATGCTATGAGTTCGTCGATTTGCCAGAGCATGTGCGAGGTGTTTCCTTTTTGTACAGTTTTTGCGTTATTGGTTAATTCAAAATTAATATTTTCTAGCGAATTAAAAAGTTTTTTCGACATAAAGTCGCCAATTACCGCTGAACCGTCGAATGCTTTGGATTTTTCCCATGGTAATCCTTTGGATTTGAGTTGGTCTTGAAGATCTCGTGCGGTAAAATCTATTCCTACTCCAATTTCGTCGTAATATTTATGGGCAAATTTTGGGTCGATGTATTTTCCGACTTTAGAGATCTTGACTATTACCTCAATTTCATGGTGAATATCGTCTGAAAATTCGGGGATTACAAACGGATGTTGTTTGAGCAAAACTGCGGAATCTGGTTTTAGAAAAACTACTGGTTCCGTTGGGCGCTCGTTTTGCAATTCTTCGATATGTTTGGTGTAATTTCTACCGATGCAGATTATTTTCATTTTTTTTGAGGTTCGGAGGTTTTTAGGAAAAAGATTCAAAGCTTCAAAGCTTCAAAGCTTTATAGTTGCAAAGGAGCAAAGTTTTAGAAACTTAAATCCCTCTTCAAATCTTTGTTCCTTTGCAACTTTACGCCTTTGTAACTTACTTTGTATTTAACTTTCTTAGTTTTATAGCTGTCAGAACTTTTTTTGTATATAAAGGAAAATCGGCGTTTTGTATCCAACTGAAATATCCTGGTTCGGTTTCTAAAACCTTGTTTACTTTTGCGCCTTTGTGTTTTCCGAAGGTAAAAATTTCCTCATCATCCTTATCAAAGGCTATCATTCCTGCAAAATCGGCAATTTTTTTTCGGGTTGTGAATTCGGAAAGGGACTTCATGTCGTTTTCCAGTTCTGGATATCGGTCTAATTGTGCTTTTAGAATTTCGTATGTTGCCATGGTATCGGCTTCGGCGGAATGCGCGTTTTCGAGGTTTTTTCCACAATAAAATTTTAATGCTGCACTTAATGTTCGTTCTTCCATTTTATGAAAAACAGTTTGCACATCGACAGAAACGCGTCCTTTCATATCGAAATCTATTCCTGCTCGAAGCATTTCCTCAGCTAATAGCGGAATATCAAAACGATCGGAATTAAATCCTGCCAAATCGCTGTCTTTTATCATATTATAAATCTGCGCAGCTAACTCATTGAATATGCGTTCGTTTGCTACTTTTTCGTTGGTAATTCCGTGAACAGCTGTTGTTTGAGGCGGAATTGGGATTGTAGGGTTTACGAGCCATGTTTTGCTTTCTTTGTTTCCGTTAGGGAAAACTTTGAAAATCGATATTTCTACAATTCTATCTTTTCCGATATCGATTCCTGTGGTTTCGAGATCGAAGAAGCAAATTGGTTTACTGAGTTTAAGTTCCATTTTTTTGTTATATTGATACAAATATAAAAATTTGGTTTTGTTTTGTTTAACTTTAAAAGATTAAAGTTCTAAATAAGTTAAAATTTAACGTTTGATTGCTTAAAATAATTTCATAAAAAAACCTGTTCGTTTGATGGAACAGGTTTGATTTGAATTTTCGAATTATTTATTTGCAAGTAGCATCCAAGTGAACTTTTTTTCCGCTAGCTGCACAAATTGGAATTGACGCAAATGGATAAGCAACTCCTGTTGTTGGGTTTCTTATTTCTGTTTTTGTTAGAACGTTATCGCCATCATCATCAGAATCTAAGTAATTTGGAAAAAAATCACCATCTGTATCATCAGGATTTACAACTCCAGAAGCAAAATATCTTACATAATTATCTCCATCTAAATCTTCTTGGTAAGAAGGTATTCCGTCTCCGTCTTGATCCAATCTATTTACTGCAAATAATTTGAAACTAAAAATTAGTGGCGAATAAGCTGGAATAGAAGTTTGAGTATTAGAAAAATAGCCTAACCCAGATGGTACAAACATTACTCCTGCTCCAAAATTATTAAACGTTACAGTTCCATTTGCATTTGTAACATGAGATCCTGCAGAGCTAAATTGAGGGAAAATTTCCGACCATCCTTTTATGACTCCTTCTAAATTGAAGAAACTTTGTGGATTGTCGTTGAAATCGAATTTTGTACCATCTATTAATGTACCTGTATATTGAGTTAAAATAGAATCTACATTACAAGGAGTTACAGAGTCAGTTCCTGATCCTTGTCTTAGTTTAAGGTAATAAATCTTGTAATCTACGTCGTCTTGCGTATAAGTGTGAAACATTAAATCTGGTCTTGCCCAAATTGCAGATGCATCTCCTAAAACAACTACTGGGTATGAGGTTATAGTATATGAGGCATCAAAAGTGATTGAATGTGTTTTTAAAAATGTTTCGATATCAGTTTTATCAGTTGTGTATTGTGTTGCATAATCTCTTGCAGCTTCTGTTTCTGTTGTTTTATCTGGATTACAATTAGAAAATAAGAACCCGATTGTTAGTACAAAAAATATTTTGTGTAATTTTTTCATTATTTGTTTAATTTTAAGTGCGCAAGATACAATATTGATTTATTTTTGTAAATATTTTAACGTTGATTTTAGAAAAAATATGAGAGTAGATAAATTTCTTTGGTGCATTCGCTATTACAAAACCCGAAATATGGTTACTGAAGCCTGCAAAAAAAACCATATTACCGTAAATGGACAAGTTGCAAAACCATCGAAAGAAGTGTTTGCAACCGACAAAATTACGTTCAGAAAAGACCAAATTACTCAAATAATTGTAGTTTTAGACATTCCCGAAAGCCGAGTTGGAGCAAAACTTGTGGATATTTACAGAAAAAACGAAACCCCAGCCGAGGCTTTCGAACATCTAGAATTACTAAAATTATCTAAGGAACATTACAGGAAAACTGGCGATGGAAGACCAACAAAAAAAGACCGTCGTGATCTTGAGGATTATGGAAATGAAATTTAATTTCAGGATTTTTAAAACAAAATATCTTTTATAAAAAATAAAATGAGCAAAAACGAAATATTAAATCATCAAGAAATAGAACATAAAATAAAGCGAATTGCCTATCAAATATTCGAAACTTTTGTGGACGAAAACGAAATTGTGATTGCAGGAATCGCATCGAACGGGTTTGTATTTGCTAAAAAAATAGCAACTGCTTTAGAAAATATTTCTCCATTAAAAATTATTCTTTGCGAAGTTTTTATTGATAAACAAAATCCAAATTCTACAATAACAACATCAATTGCCAAGGAAGATTATCATAATAAAGGATTAATTCTTGTGGATGATGTTCTTAATTCTGGAACTACGCTGGTTTATGGCGTAAAACATTTTTTAGATGTTCCGCTAAAAAAGTTTAAAACTGCCGTTTTAGTAGACAGAAACCACAAAAAATATCCTGTAAAAGCTGATTTTAAAGGGATTTCGTTATCAACATCGCTTTTGGAACATGTTCAGGTAGATTTTATCGAAGGGAAAAATTCGGCTTATTTAAGCTAAAACACTCAAAACCTCATCTACAATTGTTTGTGGAGATTTATTATCGACTGCGATTTTGAATTTAGATTGATTGTAATAAAAGCTCCTATCAAAAAGATGTTTTGCGATAAATTCCTTCATTTCATCCTCGGTTTTAGTAGCAAGAAGTGGTCTTTTTGATTTTTCCAAAACCAACCTATTATATAAGGTTTCTATGGATGCTTTTAGATAAACCGAAATCACGTGATCTTCTGTAAGTATTTTGTGATTATCATAATAACAAGGAGTTCCGCCTCCGGTGCCAATTATTAATTGCTCATTGGAGTTCAATAATTCATTGAAAATCTGGTTTTCTAGTTTCCTAAAAAACAACTCTCCTTTGTTTTCGAAAATCATTTCGATGGTTGTATTTTGTCTTTGCTCGATAATTTTATCTAAATCAACAAAATTAATTCCAGTTTTTTCCGACAACAATTGACCAATAATAGATTTTCCTGAGCCCATATATCCCACTAAAACAACTTTTTGCATCTGAATAAAATCTTATAAATTAAGGCATTAAGAATATTTCTTAAAAAAAGACAAATTTAAAACAAAATTGCTTTGAAAATTCAATTATAACTTCTTATATTTGCACCCGCGTTCAAAAACAATAATGACTCGATAGCTCAGTTGGTAGAGCACATCACTTTTAATGATGGGGTCCTGGGTTCGAGCCCCAGTCGGGTCACAAAATGACTTAGTTGTTACAGATTTTTTTTTGAATGCGAAGACTCGATAGCTCAGTTGGTAGAGCACATCACTTTTAATGATGGGGTCCTGGGTTCGAGCCCCAGTCGGGTCACAAAAAAACATATAGAGACGTTGCAAAGCAACGTCTCTATATGTTTTAGGCCACGTGGAGAAACGGTAGACTTGCCAGCTTGAGGGGCTGGTGCTCGCAAGGGCGTGTGGGTTCAAATCCCACCGTGGTCACGAATAAATAAAAGTCCTTTAAAAATAATCAAGCTTGCTTGAAGTTATTTTTAAAGGACTTTTATTTTTCAATCCCGAAGCTTCGGGAGGAGCTTTGCTGGGAAGTACGAAGTCAATCTCAAAAATTCTAAGTACAAAAAAACGCCTCAACTTATTTCTTGAGACGTTTTTTAAACTAATTCAAATTCTTCTTATTTAATTAATCCTTGCAATGGTTTTAATTGTTCCAAATCTATATTTGAACTTTTTAATACCGAAATCAAAGTCATTATATTCGTTGGATTCATATCCTTACCCAATATTCTAATTACAGCAAAACCAGCCTCTTTTTTATTGGCATACAATACAAACTCATTTATATGTTCGTCAGAACCAACATAACTTACCGAAGCTCCTTCTTTTCCCGAAGAGAATTTCATTAATTGTTGGTATTTCTCCTCTTTTAGAATAGTATTGACTTTGGCACGTTCCGCTTCAAATTGCGCTTCGTTTTTATCATTTAATTTGAAGGCTAGAATATTCATTTTATCAAATGACTGCAACGCTTTGTTTTGTTCAACAGATAATTTTGTTTTATCTGTATTCAAAATGCTTGGCGAAATATCCAAAGTTATAAAATTCTTGTTTTCGGAATTTTCAACAAAATACTTTTGAAGCGAAGGCTTACTATCGCAACTTGTTAAAAACAAGCACCATAAAATGGCTAAATAACAAATTAACTTCATGATTATTTTTTTCCTTTAGATGCTTTTTTCAAATCGTCTCCCCCTGGAATTCTCATTTTATCAGTAAGCGCTGCTATTTCATTTAGATCAAAATTTCCTGTTAATGATAGCAATACCGTTTCATTTGCTTTACTTCCACCCTCAATAAACATGAGTAGTTCTTTTATTTGCGTATCTGTTGAACCTGATTTAATCATTATTTTGATGTTTTTACCGTTGTCATTTACACGCATTAACTCTTCGAGTCCATAGGTTTTGATATACTTTTCGGCAGCTGCTTTCATATCGGCAGTTGCTCTTGTGCTTGTAGTGGTAAAAACTCTTAAGTTATCTAATTTTTTGATTAAATTTAAATACTGTTGGGCTTCTTTATCTGAAGTGTCCATTTTTACTTTGCTCATTAAGTCAAACATTTTCTTGTTGACCACAATGGAGGTCACATCATCTTGACCATCAAATTTATC
>JAYVZI010000039.1:0-27159 GCA_043783485.1 Bacteroidota bacterium | reverse complement strand
TTAAATAATGAAATATTTCTTACAAAATTTTTAATTTGTTTGTTGATTTATAATAATTTTATTTTTTTTGTATAGGTTTAATTGTTTTTAGAGTAGTTTGTTCAAAACTATTTATCACACAAAAAAGCCTTAACGGTTTGCTAAGGCTTTTTGTAAAATTAGAGCTTTTATTTTTTTTCTAAATCATCTTTAGGATTTTCTTCTTTGATTATGGTTGCATTTACTCTAGGAGCAGTTGTAGCTAATTTGGGTTTATTTAAGCCATCGGGTGCTTCCTCAAAACGCACTTTATTCCCGTCAAAATAAATAGGTATAGCGTTTGTTTTTTGATCCTCGGTATCTGGAGTCATAACACCTTTTATGTTAGTATCGAAGTTTTGTGCTAAAACCACATCTGAAACTTTAATTCCTTTTTCAAATCCTTTTTGAGTTCCAACCGCAGTCCAATTGAACGTTACGTTGCTTTTTCCTTTGTTGTTTTCTTTGATGTAAAACCCTGCTTCGGTAATTTTTTTGATGTAAATTCCATTGGATTCCCCAACAGGAGTTACAGTAATATTTATACTATCCTCCGAGTCTGCGGATTTTAGTAATTCCGAGGAACTTACAGCGTTTTTGAAAGCTTCGTTGAAGGAAATAAATGCTTCTCCGTTGGTTAATTTTCCTTTTCCTCTGGTGGTAACATCTACGCTAGTCGAGGTAGATGCATAAGTAGCTACTCTGTTGTTGTTTCCTTCTATAAGTTGTATGTACGGTTTGTTGGTTATCGTATTTCCGTCTACGTACATTCCAAAATCTTGCCCTTTGGATATCAAACCGTATTGGCTTCCTTGTATATAACCTCCCATAAAGCCGCCGTTTATACCCATTCCAATACTATTATTAGCAACTGGACTTGATGTTTTTCCTATCCCATTTCCATTGGTAGCCGTACTTGCATAAAGACCGTACAAGGCACTAGCTCCTCCGTTACTTTTATAGGCTAACGAAGCCCATGTCCCGCTATTTTCTCCCAATACTCCTCCAGATCTTCTAGGTATTCCTGCACCACCAACTGTTGTATCTACTAGCAGTTGCCCAACTACACCAAAAAAGTAGGAGTCGTTTGTTGTCCCATTTACTCTAGATGCTAAGGAGCCTGATACACCTGCCAATGCTGAGGGAACAATTGCCGCCGTTGGTCCGCTGTATCCTCCTGGACCTTGAGGTATATTACTCATAGTGCCAATAACCCCCGCCACATCTTGATTTCCTGCTGCGGTTTGAGTAAGACTAGCATAAACAGCTCCAACCGAAGCGGTAGTTGCAAGTGTGCCGCCATTAGTTTGAGCATAAACACCAATCCCATTTCCAAAGTTAGCGCCGCTTACTCCGTTTCCTACCTCTGAGGTTGATTGACCTGAAACTCCAGAGAATGTTAGCATAGGAGTTTTTGTTGTTGATGTGGATAAAAGCAATCCTGTAACTGCTGCGCCTGATTGAGAGGCAGGATTTGAGTTTACTCCAATTACCCCGTTACCGATACCATTGTTAAATCCCGCAACACCTTGACCGTCAAGTGTACTGTTTCCTTGAACGCCTCTGCCTAAAGTTCCAACGGCACTTCCTGTAATTGCGTCATCTCCTGCTGTTGTGGAGACAACCTCAAATTGATTATCTGGTTGAGTAACTGCTGTTGCGTTTATAACAACTTTCCCGTCCGAAATTACTCTCATTCTCTCTAAATTGTTTGTTCTAAAAGCTAAATCTACTGCGTCAGGAGTTCCTAAAAAGTCAGTTGCTATATTTGTACTTGCATTTCCAAGTAATGACCAGTCAAGTCCGCCCGGTGATCCTGCAAAAGCAATCCATCTGGCTGGTTTTGCGCCAGGTCCATCTACATCTGTCCAAATATATAAACCTGGACCTAAGTTGTTTGGAGCTACCCCAGCTATTGCTGTGTTGTAAACTATAGTTCCTAAGGCTGGAACTCCTCCTTGAGGATTTACCAAAGGTCCTTGAACATTTGATCCAGTCAAAGCAATACGCGGAGGAATAAAGCCGAAGTTATTAGTTACTGCTGGGTTTAAATCCAAGGCTCCTTCTGGCGTTGTTGTTCCAATACCTACTTGCGCGGTTGTGGATAGTGAAGTAAAAAAAATAAAAACAAAAAATGGATTAAGTACAAATTTTTTCATAACATAAGACTATTATAATTAGTAAAAGATTGGTTTTGTAAACTTATCTTCAAATTTAATCAAAAAATATTGTTATATATGTTTTTAATAGAAAAAAAATATTGATTTTGTTTTGGTTGGATAAAGAATAATTAAAAAAACCTTGTATTTCATCGGTTATTAATGCTTTTTGTCGATGAAAAATTTTTAAAATAAAAATTAAAAATAATAAAATTCTTACGTGTAAGTTACTGGATTTTAAAATTCTAATAAAAATAAATCCAAACTAAAGTTATTTTCGTAAATAAGTTTGTCATGTTTTATAGGGTCAAAGTTGTGCTTTTTTATAAAAAATGAATTTTGTGTTTATCAACATTTTTTTAAATTTATTAACTTTAATTTTATTATTACAATAATATTAATTATGTTTACTGCTTAAATATTTTATTATGAGAAAGTTCTACCTACACCTTTCGGTTTTATTATCATTAATAGCATACACGGATGCATCTGCTCAGCTGTATGTGGGTTCTAATGCTTATGTTTATGTAAATGATGCGTTTGTTTACGTAAAACAAGATGTAAATCTAAACGCAACTGGAAATATTTACTTAAGAAAAGAGTCTCAGTTGCTCCAAGGAACAACAGGCGTATCTACAAATTCTGGAGCTGGAAAATTATCTGCTTTTCAGGAAGGTTCTGTAAACTCTTACAACTACAACTATTGGTGTTCGCCAGTAGGAGACGGGACAGTTGCAAATAATTTCGGAATAGGTTTGTTAAATAGTCCAACAGGATTAATAACTAGTTCAGCAGCAAGTATTACCTCGTTAGCGGGTTATAATGGTGTTGCTAGTAATGGCGGAACCGCAGCGGTAAAAATAGAACCTTATTGGATCTGGAAGTATATAGCCTCTAGTATTTATGCTCCAAACGGAGGAGGTTGGATTTATGTTGGTAATACTGCAACTGTTGCCCCAGGATTGGGTTTCTCGATGAAAGGAACATTACCAGTTATTGATGCAACTACTGTTGCAGGTGTACAAAACAACTACGACGGTCAGCACCAACGATATGATTTTAGAGGACTTCCTAATGATGGTAATATTACTGTAACCGTAGCTGCTGGTAAGCAAACACTTACTGGTAACCCGTATCCATCGGCCATGGATCTTACTGCATTTTTGACTGATAATTTAAACTGTACAGGAATAGCATATTTTTGGGAAAGTGATAAAACTAATGTTTCTCATAGACTGGTAGATTATACTGGTGGTTATGGAACTTTTTCTCCCGTTTCAAGAGGTGGATCTGGTGTGTATATTCCTGCAACTTTCAAAAAATATGATGGATCTGGAAACATAATTAGTGGCGCTGCTGGAGGTGCATCTTATGCAAGACGCTATTCCCCTATTGGTCAAGGTTTCATGATAGAAGGAGTGGCCGCTGGGATAGTTACACTCAAAAACATATATCGTCTTGGTTTTGGATTTGTAAAAGAAAACGCAGGTACATCTGTATTCGAAAAAAATGGGAATGTTGCAAACGCAGAGGAGTCAGATTTTATGCCTGCTATACCATCGGTTTCTGGATTTGATTATACAACAGTTAGCAAAAAGCCAGTTCCTCAAATACGATTAAATTCATTAATCGACAATGCGATACTTAGCGAACAAGTTTTAGCTTTTGATGCTGAAGCTACGGATGGCTTAGATCATGCTATGGATGCAAAATCATCTAACGAAGAAGCACCACAAGAAGTGTTTTTTCCAATAGACAATAGTAATTATGTTATTGATGTAATTAATTTTGATGCAAATAAAAAAATCCCATTAGGGCTTCGAAATACTAAAGAAACCAACTTTAAAATATCTGTAAGCGAAATGTTGAGTTTTACAGGAGCCAAAAATGTTTATATTCATGACAAACAAGACGATACTTATCATGATATTAAAAAAGGAATTTTCGAAGTAAACATGCCTGCAGGTTATAACATTACCAGATTTGAAATTACTTTCATGAAAAATTCATCTGAAAATAATAATAACAATAATGCTCAGGAATTAATTGTTTTGCAAAACAACGATACGCAAATGTTTACGGTAAACAATCCACAATCATTAAATCTAAAAGAGGTAAGCTTATATGAATTATCTGGAAAGTTAATTTATACAAAAGCAATTTCGGGTTCAGAGAACATGTATCAATTCCCAACAAAAGGATTGAGCGAAGGGATTTATATCGTGAATTTGATTACAAAAGACAATCAAAAAATCGCAAGTAAATTATCAATTTTCAAATCAAAATAATAATTTATACCTTATTATATAAAAGCAATCCTTAGGGGTTGCTTTTTTTTTGAAATCCATTGGCTACTATTTTTGTAAAGCTTAATTTTGTAAAAAATTATAATTGAAAATTCCCAATCAAATTATTATTACAAATAATCCCGAAATTAGTTTTTCAATAAAGCGCGAAGATCTCATTCATCCGTTTGTTTCGGGAAACAAATTCAGGAAACTCAAATACAATTTGCAACAAGCCAAGGCGGAAAATCAAAGTAAACTATTGACTTTCGGCGGTGCTTTTTCCAATCATATTGCTGCAGTAGCTTTTTCAGGAAAAGAAAATGGTTTGCAAACCATAGGAATTATTCGAGGCGAAGAATTAGAGGATAAGATTAATGAAAACCCAACCTTGTTATTTGCACAACAATGCGGCATGCAATTGGAGTTTGTTACTCGAGAGGAATATAGGAATAAAAATAATTCCGATTTTATTGAACATTTAACGCAAAAACACAATAATTTTTATTTAATACCAGAAGGCGGAACAAATGATTTGGCCGTAAAAGGATGTGAGGAAATTTTGACGGATGAAGATCATGAATTTGATTATATTTGCTGCTCGATAGGAACTGCTGGCACGATTTCTGGTATTATAAATAGTGCCAAAAAACATCAAAAAATACTTGGATTTCCTGCTCTTAAAGGAGATTTTCTTGCAAATGAAATTCGTAACTTTGCAAAAAAAGAGAATTGGGAACTTGTAAATGATTATCATTTTGGAGGATACGGAAAAGTTACACCAGAATTAATACGTTTCATAAACGATTTTAGCAGCAAAAACAATGTTTTGTTGGATCCAATATATACCGCGAAAATGGTTTTTGGAATAATGGATTTAATCCAAAAAGGATATTTTCCTAAAGGTTCAAAAATATTAGCCATTCATACTGGAGGTTTGCAAGGCATTCAAGGCATAAATAACTTATTGAAAAATAAAAATTTAGACACAATTATATGTTGATTTTCAAGAAATTACTATTATTCATTTTCGCGATTTTACTCGTGAGTTGCCACGCTACAAAACCAATTGTAAGAACCACAAAACCTGTTGTACACGTTCCTGCAAAAAAGCCAATAGTAAAAGTAATTACAGAAACTAAGGTTGTAAAAGATACCAATAAAACTAATACATCTACTCCAAAAATCGAAATTCTAGAAGCAACCACAAGAGTTCGCGTAACAACCGAAATGGTTTTATCTTACATCGAAAAATACAAACAAATTGCCATGAATGACATGAGCAAATTTGGGATTCCTGCTAGCATTACCCTTTCGCAAGCCATATTAGAATCGGGTGCTGGAACAGGTCCGTTAAGCGTAAAGGGAAACAATCATTTTGGAATAAAATGCCATAAAGATTGGGCGGGAGACAGCATAAAACATGATGACGATGCTGCCGATGAGTGTTTTAGAAAATACGAAAACCCGAATCAATCTTTCGATGATCACTCGTTGTTTTTGTTAAATCGACCTTGGTATGCCAAATTATTTAAGCTAGAAAAAGATGATTATAAATCTTGGGCAAAAGGGCTCAAAGCCGCAGGATATGCTACCGATGTAAAATATCCTGATAAACTCATTGGGATTATCGAAAAATATCAATTGTACCAATATGACAACCAAGTTTTAGGGAAACCAACACTAGAAATCGCTAAGAATTTAGATATTGAAATCGAAAAACCAAAACCAATAATTGTTGCTGATGAAAACAGTTATGAAGTTGCTCCAAAAGATACTTTGTATTCGGTTTCTAAAAAGTTCAATTTGACAATTGATGATTTAAAAAAAATTAATAATCTTGAAACCAATGAATTAGCTATTGGTCAAATATTAAAAATAAAATAAAATTTATGTTATACGAAAGAAGCAGCAAACTTTTTGCCGAAGCCGAAAAAGTAATTCCAGGAGGGGTAAACTCTCCAGTTCGCGCCTTTAAAGGAGTAGGAGGAACGCCGATTTTTGTAAAAAGTGCCAAAGGAGCCTATCTTTTAGACGAGGACGGAAACCGGTTGATAGATTACATAAACTCTTGGGGACCAATGATTTTAGGACATGCTTATCAGCCTGTTGTAGATGCTGTAATCGAGAAAGCAAAATTAGGAACTTCCTTTGGAATGCCAACCGAACTGGAAACTCAAATTGCACAATTAGCCGTTTCTATGGTTCCAAATGTAGATAAAATCCGATTTGTAAATTCAGGAACAGAAGCTTGTATGAGCGCGATTAGACTGGCACGTGGATATACAAAAAAGGATAAAATCATAAAATTTGCAGGTTGTTATCACGGTCATTCCGATTCGTTTTTGATTCAAGCAGGAAGTGGAGCCATAACATTTGGTTCGCCAAATAGTCCTGGAGTTACAGCAGGAACGGCAAAAGATACTTTATTAGCCAAATATAATGATTTAGATAATGTTGCTCAACTTATCGATGCTAATAAAAACGAAATCGCAGCCATAATTGTCGAGCCAGTTGCAGGAAACATGGGTTGTATTCCTCCAAAAGATGGATTTTTACAAGGATTAAGAAAACTTTGTACTGAGAACAATATTCTGCTAATTTTTGATGAAGTCATGACAGGATTCCGATTGGCAAAAGGCGGCGTTCAGGAATTGTTTAATGTAAATGCCGATATGGTTTGTTTCGGTAAAGTAATTGGCGGCGGATTGCCAGTTGGGGCATTTGCAGCCCGTGAAGAAATTATGAATTATTTGGCGCCACTTGGACCCGTTTATCAAGCGGGAACATTATCTGGAAATCCTTTGGCAATGGCGGCTGGACTTGCTATGCTAAAATCTATAAATGAAGACAAACAACTATTTGAAAGAATAGAAGCAAAAACAAAATATCTCGACGAAGGTATTCATAAGGTATTAACTCAAAACAAGGTTTCCTTTACTACAAATCGAGTTGGATCAATGATTTCGGTACATTTTGATGCAAATCCAGTTATTGATTTCGAAACAGCAAAAAATGGCGATAACGAAAACTTCAAGAAATTTTTCCATGGATTGTTGCAAGAAGGTGTTTATATTGCACCATCGGCTTATGAATCTTGGTTTATAACCGATGCGCTTACTTACGACGATTTAGATTTTACAATTAATGCAATCGATAAAGTTTCGAAAACTTTCTAAAAGATTATAATTTTAAATAAAAAAAGCGGTTCAGATAATTTTCTGAACCGCTTTTATATTTATCATAAAAATATTATCCTACCAATTCCACGATTTTGCTGTCTCCAACCAAAGTAACTTTTGTTAATCCGTGTTTGGATAGGCCTTTCATAGTAGCATCCCATTTTTTTCCGCTCAAATCTGCTTTTACTTTCAGTACACCCAAATCCATTTTGCTGTCATTGGTTTTTAGCAAATCGATTATTAGTTTTTCCTCTTCGAGTAATTCAATAACAACTTGTTTTTTTTCTGGACGCATTTGTGGAAAAAATAATACTTCTTGAATAGACGAATTATTTGTCAAAAACATCATCAGTCTATCCATTCCAATTCCTAATCCAGATGTTGGTGGCATTCCGTATTCTAAGGCTCTCAGGAAATCTTCGTCGATAATTCCAGTGGCTTCGTCATCGCCTTTTTCGGCTAATTTCATTTGTTCTTCAAAGCGTTCCCGTTGATCAATAGGATCGTTCAATTCCGAATAAGCATTGGCAACCTCTTTACCGCAAACCATTAGTTCAAAACGTTCTGTAAGTTCAGGATTGTCGCGGTGTTGTTTACAAAGAGGCGACATTTCCTTTGGATAATCCGTAATAAATGTGGGCTGAATATAATTCCCTTCGCATTTTGCACCAAAAATTTCGTCTATTAGTTTTCCTTTTCCCATTGTAGCATCAACCTCTATTCCCATAGCTTTTGCTGCATCAAAAAGTTCAGTTTCCGATTTTCCAGAAATATCAAAACCTGTAAAATGTTTGATAGAATCCGTCATTGTAACACGAGAATACGGCGCTTTAAAATTTATTTTATGCTCGCCAAAAGTTGCTTCGCTCGTTCCGTTTACTCCAATGGCGCAATGTTCGAGCAAATTTTCGGTAAATTTCATCATCCAATTGTAGTCCTTGTAGGCTACATATATTTCCATTGCGGTAAACTCTGGGTTGTGCGTTCGGTCCATTCCTTCGTTGCGAAAGTTTTTCGAGAATTCGTACACACCATCAAAACCACCAACAATTAATCTTTTCAAATACAATTCGTTCGCAATCCTCATATACAAAGGAATGTCCAGCGAGTTGTGATGCGTAATAAATGGTCTTGCTGCGGCTCCACCAGGAATGGGTTGCAAAACGGGCGTTTCGACCTCAAGATACCCTTTATCGTTAAAGAAAGAGCGCATGGCATTGAACAATTTTGTTCTTTTAATGAAAGTTTCTTTCACGTGATCATTCACGGTCAAATCCACATATCGTCTTCTGTATCTTTGTTCAGGATCCGAAAAAGCATCATGAATTTTACCGTCAGTATCTGTTTTTACTACTGGTAATGGTTTTAGGGATTTTGCCAAAACGGTTAATTCATAAACATGAATAGAGATTTCGCCAACTTGAGTTTTAAAAACCGTTCCTCTAATTCCTATAAAATCACCAATATCCAACAGGTTTTTAAAAACCACATTGTACATCGTTTTTTCCTCATCGTCCGAAATGTCATCGCGAGCAATATATATCTGAATTCGACCTTCGGCATCCTTCAATTCCGCAAAACTTGCCTTTCCCATGATGCGTTTTTGCATCAATCGACCAGCGAGAATTACTTCTTTTCCTTCAAATTTCTCAAAATTTTCCGAGATTTCTTTAGAGTAATTAGTAGTAATAAATTCGGCTGCTGGATAAGGCTCAATGCCTAAGTTACGTAATTTTTGAAGTGATTCTCTACGAAGAATTTCTTGTTCTGATAATGCCATTTTATTCGGATTTTAAGAATGCAAATATAGCATTTAACTTTCAAAAAATAAAGCATAAACGTACTGCTTTTTTGGAGCACAAACACTTGGATTTTTAATGGCAGTTGTCCCGCTTTCCATTACAATCTTTCTTGCCAAACCATGGCAAAAAAGGATTTCCATTTCAATCGGGGCTATTAGATAAATTTTAGTAATCCTATTAAACTTTTGTATCTTTGCTAAAAAATCAAAAAATGAAAAAAGCATTATCTATTTTCCTGATACTTTCCATGCTTACAAGTTGCACCATGAAAGAAAAAATGGTCATTAACGAGGATGGTTCTGGACAGTTTTCCTACGGTTTTGATATGTCCGAGATTATGAAAATGGGAAATGCAAAACCAGATTCTACAAAACCCAATAAAGTTGTTGATACTTCATTTGTTTTCAAAGATATTCTAGAAAAAATGCCAGACAGCGTAAAAACATCTTTTTCCGCCGTTCAAAAAGAACAATTTAAAGCTATCGAAAATTTTAGAGTAAACCTAAAAGTAAACGACGAGCAAAAAGTTTGTTATTACAATTTGGTCATGGATTTCAAATCGGTAAATGAAATGCAAAATATGACTTCGCCAACCAAAACTGCCGAGTATCTTGCAAAAACCGATAAACGTGCTGGCGGAGCATCGTCAAATATTAATGCAAAGGATTCATCGGATTTTAGAAGCAGTTTTTTTTATGACGGAAAAACATTTACAAAGAAAATTTTCGATAAAAATAATAAAGAAGTAAAAGGTAAACCTGTTTCTAAAAAAACCAAACCCAAAAAAGAAGTAATTGCAGAGGATGATTTTTTGAAAAAAATGAGCGAAATGATGAAGCAATGCAAATATTCTATGGAATATTCGTTTCCTAAAAAAATAAAAACAATTTCATTGAAAGGCGCAGTAATTTCTCAGGACCGAAAATCTTTCTTGCTAGAAGTTCCCGTTGCCGAGATGGATAAAAATTCGGACAAGTTAGGTTTCCAAATTATTTTTGAATAATAATAAAAAAACAATGAACAAAAAAATTCAACTTCAGGATTTAGGAAATAAAGATTTTAAGGAAACTTGGGATTTTCAGGAAAATATTTTCAAAGATATTATAGATCTCAAAATAAAAAATAGGAGAGAGGAAACCAATCTCGAAACTCCAAATCATTTTTTGTTTGTAACCCATCCACATGTTTATACTTTAGGAAAAAGTGGCGATTTGTCAAATTTGCTTTTATCCGAAAAACAGTTGGCAGAAAAAGGAGCTACTTTTTATAAAATAAATCGTGGCGGCGATATTACATATCACGGTCCAGGACAAATTGTAGGTTATCCGATTTTGGATCTCGAAAATTTTTTTACAGACATTCATAAATATTTACGATTTCTAGAGGAAGTAATAATCTTGACTTTGGCGGAGTACAATATAATAGGTACAAGAAGCGAAGGCGAAACTGGAGTTTGGCTCGGAGTAGGAACGCCGTTTGCCCGAAAAATTTGTGCTATGGGAGTTCGAGCAAGTCGTTGGGTAACCATGCACGGATTTGCTTTGAATGTAAATGTAGATTTAGGCTATTTCGATAATATTATTCCTTGTGGAATAAAAGGTAAAGCCGTAACATCTTTAAATGTAGAGCTCGGAGTAGAAAATGTTGATGAGCAAGAAGTGAAAGAAAAAATCATCAAACACTTCAACAAACTATTCGATTCGGTTATAATTTAAAAATTATTAAATTTTTATAAATCAAAAGTATATTGTTCTGGCAGAAGTTTAAATGTAAGTCTGTGGTATTTGGTAACGCCATATTTCCTAATTGCCTCACGATGTTCCTTGGTAGGATATCCTTTGTTTTGTTTCCAATTATACATGGGGAATTCCTCATGAATTTTATTCATATAATCATCTCGATACGTTTTTGCCAAAACCGAAGCTGCCGCAATACTCATATATTTAGAATCGCCTTTCACGATAGTGCTGTAAGGGATATTATTTATGGGTTTAAACCGATTTCCATCTACGATTATATATAAAGGAGTAGGATTTAACTTCATAATGCTTTCTTGCATTGCTTTTATCGATGCGTTTAGGATATTTATTTCATCAATTATCAAAGGCTCCAGATGTGTAACCGAAAATGAAATGGCTTGTTGTTCAATAATAGGCCTTAACTTTTCTCTAACTTTTTCGGAAAGTAGTTTACTATCATTTAACATTTCGTTGGTAAAACCATCTGGCAAAATAACCGCAGCAGCAGTAACTGGACCCGCGAGGCAACCACGACCAGCTTCGTCGGTGCCAGCTTCATGTAAATATTGAGAAAATTTAGGACTTAACATTAAATTAATTTTGACAAAAATATAATTTTTCACGCAACCTTTTGCATATAATTCCATCTATTAAGGGAGTTGTTGTCAGAAACGATTCTATTGAGCAAATTATTTAACATAAATAAATTGTATTATTCCGGAGTAATATTTGTTTATTTAAGAAATTATTAAGAAGTTTGCCGAATAACTAACTCAAATAAAATTAATATGAGATCAAAGTTCAAATGGATTTTTACGCTTATCGTAGCGTTAACAATGCAGTTATCATTCTCGCAAGAGAAAACTGTAACGGGTACTGTTTCAGATGCAACTGGAACATTGCCAGGAGCCAATGTTGTTGTAAAGGGTACAACACGTGGAGTAGAAACAAATGTTGATGGAAAATTTTCTATCTCAGCTAAACAAGGAGATGTTCTTGTAGTTTCATTTGTAGGAATGCAAGATAAATCAGTAACTGTAGGTGCTGCAAGTAATTACAATGTTAAATTGTCTGCAGGACAAGAGCTGAATACTGTTGTGGTTGGTGCTTTGGGGATTAAAAGAAAAGCTGATGCTGTAACTTCATCTCAACAAGTTGTTAGAACAAAAGAATTAACTCAGGCTGCTAACCCAAATGTAATTCAATCATTATCTGGAAAGGTTTCTGGTTTGCAAATAAACACATCATCAAATGGTGTTAATGCAGGAACTAGAATAGTTCTTAGAGGGAATCGTTCAATTTCGGGTAATAATGAAGCTTTGGTAGTTATTGACGGAGCCATTTCTAGTGCCAATGTTTTGGCTCAATTGCCTCCAGAGGTTATTGAAAATGTAAACGTTATAAAAGGAGCTCAAGGAGCAGCTTTATATGGTGAGCAGGGTACAAATGGAGTTTTGATTGTTACAACTAAAAAAGGGAGTAAGGATTCTAAAATGTCAGTTGATATAAACTCTGCTGTAGATTTTGAAACTATAGCTTATTTGCCAAAACGCCAAACCAAATATGGTCAAGGTTGGGCAGATGATCAAAGCTTCTCTTTTGGAGCAGGCGATCTAAGAGATGGTCAAAATTTTGTTCCATTTGAAAATGGTGCGTGGGGTCCTGCTTTTGATAATCCTGATTTTGTTGGCCAGCAAGTGCCGGTAGGTCTTCCGCAAGCGGATGGGAATTTTTTCCTGACAGATTGGAAGTCATTAGGAAGCGATAATATCAAAAAATTCTTTCAAACAGGGACTACATTTCAAAATGGAGTAACAGTAAATGTTGGAGGAGAGGATTCTTATGTCTTATTAAACTTAAAACGACAAAATACAGACTTTGTTGTTAGAAATGATAAATTAGATAGAACTAGTTTCTTATTAAAAGCTGGAAAAAAATATAATAAATTCACCATAGATGGTAATGCAAGTTTTACTACAACTGGAATCAGCGAAACCAATCAGGATTCGGATGGAACTAGAGGAGGATTGTTAGATCAATTGCTTCAAGCAGCTACGAATATTCCAGTTGAGCGTTTTGCAAATTCAGGACATATCAATAACTGGACTATTTATGCTGCGAATCCATATAGACTAGTTGAGCAAATACGTCAAAATACCAAAAGTAATACTTTTAATGGTGTTGTTTCTTTTGGGTATGAGTTTAATAAAAATATTAGTGTAAATTATACTTTGAATGCTCAAACAAGAAACAATAATGTTGACCAACATGATGATGGTATAGTAGTTGATGCTACTAACATTAATCTAGGGCCATATTCATATAGTCCATTTGGATCAAATATTACTTATTCTGATTTTACTTCAGGTCAGCCTTCATCATTTTATAATACTCAAAACACCAGAAATACTTATTATAGTGATTTGATATTTAATTTTAATTATGATTTGACTAAAGATATTAATGCTAAATTTAATATTGGTAATAATATTCAAGATTCATATTTCAGATCCATAAAAAATGGAGGAACTAATTTAGATGTTCCTGGTTTTTATAACATTACTAATGTTTTGAATCCAGATTTGCCTGCAAGTGCTAATTTGCGCCCATTTAATGTTATTCAAAAAGTAAGACGTGTTGCTGCGTTTGCAAATGCTGATTTTGGTTACAAAGATTTCTTGTTTTTAAACGCAACAGGTCGTTACGAACAGTCTTCAACAGTTGCCAATGCTTTTTTCTACCCATCAGTAGGTGTTTCGTTTATTCCAACAAAAGCAATTAGCGCATTAAAAGACGGAAGTTTCTTGAATTATATGAAACTTTCTGCGAGTATTGTAAAAAATGGAAATACTACACCAGTAGATATTTATGCTACTAATAATTTAGCTGTGTCTACAGCGGGATTCCCGTTTAGCGACTTAGCTGGTTTTCAGGTAAACAGAACTCCTGCAGATCCCGGACTTACTCCAGAATTCGTAACAACGAAAGAGGCAAATATTAGCCTTGGTTTTTTACATGATAGAATTACTTTAGATGGTTCATACTACATAGCTGATACTAAAGATTTGATTACTAGAATTAGTGCTTCAACACCATCTGGGTTGCAAGCTAAACTTGGTAACATTGGATCTTTACAAAATAAAGGTTTTGAAATTGATTTGGGAATCACACCAATCAAAACACAAAACTTTACTTGGAATATGAAAGGAAGTTATTCTACCTCTAAAACAATTGTTAAATCATTGGCTGCTGGAAATGACTTAGTAAACATACAATCTAATACTTTTATTGGTATTTTTGCGGAAGTAGGTCAAGAGTTTCCTTTAATTAAAGGTACTAAATATGTAAGAGATCCAAATGGAAACATTGTTGTAAATGCTAATGGATTACCATTGCGTACATCAACTTTCGAAAAATTAGGAAAAGCTAACCCTGATTATATTATCAACTTCTCTAACTCTTTAAACTACAAAGGTTTACAGTTGTCAGCGGTAGTTGATTACAGAACGGGACATAGTATTTATAATGAACAAGTAGGTAGATTAGCTACTTTTGGATACCTAGAAGAATCTGCGGATCAAGACAGAACACAACCTTTTATAGTGCCAAATTCAGTTCAAGAATTAACTCCTGGAGTTTTTACTCCAAACACTACATCTGTTAATGGAGTAACAAATCCTGTTCCTTATTCTGCATTATTAAATTACTATTCTGCAAATTACAGTAGAACCGGAGAAGCATTATTACTTGATGCTACTGCGTTAAAAGTAAGAGAATTGGCTTTGAGTTACACTATTCCTACTAAAGTATTTAAAAATACTGGTATTGAAGGTTTTAAAATTGGAATTAATGCAAGAAATCCTTTCGTGAAACTAGCAAAAAACAACAAAGGATATACAGATCCAGAAGCTTCTAATGCTAACACTGGAACAACTCGTAATGGTGTAGGTATTTCTGAAATAGGACAATATCCTACTACTAAAACTTATGGTTTTAGTCTAAATCTAACTTTTTAATTAAATTAAATATGAAAAATTTTAAGTTTTTATTACCGATTTTAGCTTTATTGCTATTTTCATGTGACCAATACTTGGATGTAAATACATCTCCAAATAGTTTGCTTTTGGAGCAAGTAGGTCCAGATAAGTTGTTGCCTGCTGCTCAAGTTTCTTCTTTTAGAAACCAATCCATAACTATGAACCAGTTAGGTAATGTATTTATGAATTCTTGGGCAGGAAACGTTGCTACCTTCACTGGTGGTTTTGCTCGTGAATTTCAATTAACTGTTGATAATTCATTTTATTCTGGTATTTTTGATCAAACTTACTTGACAGTTAATAACTTTCAAACTATCATTAATAAGCCAAATGGAGATCATATTAATGATAATTATGTTGCTGCTGCAAAAATTTGTAAAGCACATTATATGCAATATCTTGTTGATTTGTATGGTGATATACCTTATACAAACGCTTTTTTGGGTATAGAAAATACAACTCCAACTTACAATGACGATCAATTTGTTTACCGTAAATTATTAACTGAATTAGATGAGGCGCGCGCATTGATTACCGCTGCAAACGCAAATGCGGCTGACATTAGCTCTTACGATGTAATGATGAATGGTGATATGAACAAATGGTACCAATTTGCTAATACTTTAGAATTACGTTACCTGATACGTATGTCTAATTCTACTGGAGCAGTTGCAGCATACAGAGATGCAAGACTAACAGCTCTTTCTGGTGCGAATTTTTTAACTACTGATGTAACTATTAACCCTGGTTATTCTTCTGCTACAGATGAGCAAATGAATCCATTCAATGGTAATTTTAGTTATACAGCTGCAGGGACTGCTACTCAAAACTGGCAATTTGTTGCTATGACGGGGCATGCATATAAATTTATGAAAAATAATGCGGCATCTAATAATACTCCAATAGTAGCTGGTTCAGCTATTAATTATCCTGGAGTTGCAGACCCTAGGGTTTCTAGAATTTACAGATCATCTACCAGAGCTGTAACTCAAGGTAGTAATACTGTTGATGTTCCTGTTGCTGGAGGTACTCCAGGTAGAAATGGTTACGGAATTTTCAATCCTTATCTAACTAAACCAGAGCCTGTAGCATTAGTTTCTGATATTTTAGCTATGTCTGAAAATAGTGGTTTTGTTATGACAGCTTCTGAGGCTTACTTTCTTCAAGCTGAAGCGGCGGTTAGATATCCATCTTTGTTTTCTGCAGCACAAGCAAATTGGCAAAGTGGAGTTAATGCTTCATTCCTAAGATTAGGAGTACCATCTACATCTACTCCAACAGCTTATACTACTGCAATAGCTACTAAACCAGGTATAGGTTGGACTGCATCAACAACTGATGATTTAAAAATTAGTGCAATTATGACTCAAAAATGGATATCATTAATTGGTGTTCACGGTATTGAATCTTTTATTGACTATAACAGAACAGGTTATCCAATAACTCCTTTAGCTACAACTGCTACTGAAACTAGAAAACCAAGAAGATTGATCTATCCAGTTTCTGAGTATGTTGCAAATTCTGCAAATGTTCCAAACATTACTCCGGCCCAAATTTTTGCAACTACGGATGCATCTCACCCTTTTTGGATGCTTGGTAACCCAACTTTAGGAAACTAATAATTTTTTCTAAATAATACAACTAAAGACCGTCATCACGACGGTCTTTTTTTATGTAATAATTTATAATTATTATAACAAATCAATTGTGTATTTTTGTAAGCGTAAGCTCATACTATGAAATACTATATTTTATTTTTCTTCCTATTCCTAAACTTATTTTGTTTTTCGCAAGATGATGACAAAGTCGATTCAGATACTATCAAAAAAAAATCTTTACTCATTAATCATGATAAGGACAAGGTCAAAGCAAAAATCGATCAGTATCGAATAATTTCATATACCCACGATACTACTTTTGTAGATACATCGCTCACCATACAAAAAGAATATAAATTCAATTACCTCCGAAAAGATACTTTTGGGTTGCTTCCATTTGCAAACGAAGGTCAAACTTACAATATTCTTAATTTTGGATTAAGTAATTTTTCTCCATTTCCAGAAATAGGTTTCAAAGCAAAACAATTCAGTTTTATTGATGCTAAAAATGTCAAATACTATTCGGTTGCCACACCATTTACTGAGTTATATTATAAATCTGTAATGGAACAAGGGCAAACGCTAGATGCGCTAATTACCTTAAATACTTCGGAAAGATTAAATTTTTCCATTGCCTACAAGGGATTGCGTTCTCTAGGAAAATATATAAATCAGCTATCGAGCACAGGAAATTTTGTTTTTACACTCAGTTATTCTACAAAGGAGAATCGTTATAAATTTAATTTTCATTACACGGGACAAGATATCCTAAATGGCGAAAATGGAGGAATTATAGATCTAACAAACTTTACTTCAGGAGACAAAAACTACATAAACCGAGCTAGAGTTAGTGTTTTTTTTACTGATGCAAAATCATTTCTAAAAGGAAAGCGTTTTTTCTTAGACCAACAATTCAGAATTAACACTACCAATTCCAAGAATAATTTATTCCTAAACCATCAATTCGAATACGAAAATAAATTTTTCGAATTCTTCCAAGGTACTGTTTCACCTCAATTGGGAATTTCCTATTTGTCATCAAATCTGAAGGATCAAACCCATTATAATAAAATGTACAACAAGGTTGGACTACAATATGAAAATGAACAATTAGGGAAATTTCAGTTTTTTGCCGAGGATTACATGAACAATTCCTATTATAACAAAATCTTGATTCTTAACAATCAGATAATTCCTAGCGCAGTTAGTAACAATATCATTTCGCTGGGCGGACAATACGATTACAGAAAGAACGATTGGAACGGAAATTTCATATTCTCAAAAGCCATCTCCAAACAAACTACATCCAATCTCGAGGCGAATCTAAAATACAATTTCAATAAAGATAATCAGATAGCTTTTCAAATCCAAAACACCAGCAAATTGCCCGACAATAATTACACACTTTATCAAAGCAATTACATATCCTACAATTGGTACAATAGTTTCAAAAACGAAAAAATCAACAACCTAAAAATCGATGCAAAAACACATTGGCTTAACGCATCAGCACAATTTAGTACACTAACCAATCATCTATATTTCAGTAACGACAGTAATACTATTCAGCTCGTTTCCCCAAAACAATACGATAAAGTCATTACTTACATTTCATTTCAGGCCAACAAGGAATTCAAATTCCAAAAATTTGCTATTGATAACACTTTACTTTATCAAAACGTAAACCAAAAAAACGACATCCTAAACGTACCACAAATCGTCACCAGAAACACCGTTTATTATAGCAATTTTTTCTTCCAAAAAGCATTATATATCCAAACTGGAGTAACCCTAAACTACTTCACAAAATATTACTCCAATAATTACAACCCGGTAATTGGAGAATTTTTTGTACAAAATACAACCAAAATCGGAGATTATCCAACCCTAGATTTCTTCATAAATGGTCGAATACGTCAAACTAGAATTTTCCTAAAAGCAGAACATTTTAACTCAGGATTTTCAACAAAAAATTACCTCACAGCACCAAATTACCCCTATCGAGATTTTATGATACGCTTCGGATTAGTATGGGATTTTTTCCAATAAAGCAATTATTTATTCTTAATTTGGGCGTTTTTTCGCGCTATCCGTTCCAATCTTTTTTAGCTTTTTGCAAAAGCCAAAAAAGGATTTCCACTGCTATCACGAACGCAAATCCCAAAAACAACCAATATTTCATTTCTAATTAATACCTTTGCAAAAAATTAAATCTGCAACCTAAAATCTGCAACCTTAAAAAAATGAATTACTCAGAAAACATACTCGGAACCATAGGAAACACTCCATTAGTAAAGTTAAATAAAGTTACCGCCGAAATAGATGCGCTTGTACTCGCAAAAGTAGAAACCTTTAATCCAGGAAACTCTACAAAAGACCGAATGGCATTAAAAATGGTACAAGATGCCGAAGCCGACGGCAGGTTACAGCCCGGCGGAACCATCATCGAAGGAACATCTGGAAACACAGGAATGGGATTGGCACTTGCAGCAATAGTAAAAGGTTATAAACTTATTTGCGTAATTTCAGACAAACAATCCAAGGAAAAAGTAGATATCCTGCGTGCCGTAGGAGCAAAAGTAATTGTTTGCCCAACCGATGTTGAGCCAACCGATCCAAGATCATATTATTCAGTTTCAAAAAGATTAGCCACAGAAATTCCTAATTCTTGGTACGTAAATCAATACGACAATCCATCTAATGCAATTGCGCATTACGAACAAACGGGTCCAGAAATCTGGGAACAAACCAACGGTAAAATAACCCATTTTGTAGTTGGAGTAGGAACAGGAGGCACAATCTCTGGAATAGGAAAATATCTAAAAGAAAAAAATCCAAATATCAAAATCTGGGGCGTCGATACTTACGGATCAGTATTCAAAAAATACCACGAAACAGGAATTTTCGACGAAAACGAAATTTATTCCTATATAACCGAAGGAATTGGGGAAGATATTCTACCATTAAACGTAGATTTTTCAATAATTGACGGTTTTACAAAAGTAACCGATAAAGATGCAGCAGTTTACACCAGAAAAATCGCCCTTGAAGAAGGAATTTTTGTTGGAAATTCGGCAGGTTCATGCATAAAAGGAATGTTGCAACTCAAGGAACATTTTACTAAGGATGATGTTGTTGTCGTTTTATTTCATGATTCAGGAAGTCGTTACGTTGGTAAAATGTTCAACGATGATTGGATGCGCGAACGCGGTTTCCTTGACGAAGAAATTACAAAAGCCGAAGATGTAATTAAGGAACATATCGAAAAACCATTAATCATAGTCAGAACCGAAGAACTCGTTTCGCATGCAATAGACCGAATGCGAAAATACAAAATATCGCAAATTCCAGTGATAGATATTTCAGGCTTTGTTGGCTCTGTGGACGAAACAGATTTATTTCAAAGTTATGTTTCAGATAAAGATGTTGCCGATAAACCCATTCGTGAAGTTATGGGAAAACCATATCCAATCGTAAAAATGGGAACATCTATCGAGGAAGTTTCTAAACTTTTTACCAAAGAGAACCAAGCGGTTTTACTAGATTTAGGAAACGGAAAACACCATATTATTACCAAATATGATATTATAGGTTCTATAAAATAAGATTTTTTCTGATATTATAACCTAACAGATTTTCAAAATCTGTTAGGTTTTTTTAATAAAATTTATAAAAAAACTAAAATTCCAAACCAAAAAACCAAATGAATTTCACCGCAATAGATTTCGAAACCGCAACCGGACACCCAGAAAGTGCTTGCGCTGTAGGAATTGTAACGGTCGAAAACGGAATAATCATCGAGGAATATTACACGATAATTCAACCTCCAAATAATGAATATTGGTACAGAAACATTATGGTTCATGGTATAAAACCCATAGAAACTTTAGACAAACCAACATTCGACCAGTTATTTCCAGAAATAAAAAAACGGTTATTTGGACGAAAAATTGTTGCTCACAATGAACGATTTGATCGAAATGTACTTGCCAAAACCATGAAATACTATGGTTTGTATTACGACGAACTCGAAATTGCCAACATGTGGGAATGCACCTGTAAAATTTATCGCGCAAAAGGCTACAAGCCTGCAAATCTAAAATATTGCAGCGACCAGAATAATATTCAACTCAATCATCACGAAGCTTTATCGGACGCACGCGCTTGTGCAAAATTGTATTTATTAAGATAATTTTCTTACATTCGTTCTTTAACTATTATTAAATAAAAAGTTTAAAAAATGAAAGAAGATTTTCTGCATTACATCTGGAAATTCAAAAAATTTGATTTCTCGGATTTAAAAACCTTTAATGGAGAAAAAATAAATATTCTAAATTCTGGACAATATTTGCAATTGGCTGGGCCAGATTTTTTTAATGCTCAATTGGAAATCAATAATCAAAAATGGGCAGGAAATGTCGAAATTCATATAAAATCCTCCGATTGGTATTTGCACAATCACGAAAAAGACAACAACTACGATAGCGTAATTTTACATGTAGTTTGGGAACACGATACCGAAATTTTTAGAAAAAATAATTCAGAGATTCCAGTTTTAGAACTCAAAAATTATGTTTCGAAAGAAACGCTGCAAAATTATCAATCCTTGATGTTGCCCAAATCATGGATTTTTTGCGAAAAACAAATTAGTAAAACCGATGATTTTGTTCTAAAAAATTGGCAAGAACGACTTTTCTTTGAGAGATTAGAACGCAAATCCAATCCTATTTTCGAAATTGCAAATCAAACCAATAAGGATTGGGAAGCCGTTTTGTTTCAGCTTTTAGCAAAAAATTTCGGATTGAACACCAATGGCGAAATTTTTCTAAAAATCTCAAAATCAATTCCTTTTAATATTATTAGAAAAGAAAGTTTCGAAGTCGAAAATCTCGAAGCCTTAATTTTTGGAAACTCAGGATTATTGGATTTTGATTTTGAAGATAATTATTACAAAGATCTAAAATTTAGATTTTTTTATTTGTTACATAAATACCAATTAGAAAAAAATATTTCGGATCCCGTTCAGTTTTTCAAGCATAGACCAGATAATTTTCCGACCATTCGATTGTCGCAATTGGCAAATTTATATCACAAACATCAAAATTTATTTTCTAAAATTATTGCCGCTAAAACTTTGAAAGAAATTTACGAAGTTTTCGAAATCTCGGTATCGGAATACTGGCAAACTCATTATCAATTTGATAAAATAAGTCCAAAAAAATCGAAATCACTTTCCAAATCGTTCATCGATTTATTGATTGTAAATACCATAATTCCCATTCGGTTTGCTTACACTAAAAATCAAGGAAAAGAAATTTCGGAGGATTTAATCGACTTATTGCAACAAGTTTCATCAGAAAAAAATGCAATTATAGATAAGTTTGCATCTTTTGGTATAAAATCTAAAAATGCTTTTGACAGTCAATCGCTTTTGCAACTCAAAAACGAATATTGTAATAAAAGTAGATGTATCGAGTGCGCTATTGGGATGAACTTGATGAAAAATGGTTAGTTTTTGTGTTTAAATATTTGTTTTTTTATCTCAAAAAAATTATCGTAATTTTACATAAACCAAAACTAAAACCACAAAAATGCGAGCGGTAATAAAGCTAAAATATTTTTTCGAAAAACATGGATTTCATGTTTCCTCTCGATTGGCGGATAGTTTAGGAATGCGCGCTTCGAATGTGCGTTTGTTTTTTATTTATATATCGTTTGTAACAGCGGGATTATGGTTTGGAGTATATCTAACGTTGGCTTTTTGGTTGCGGCTAAAGGATTTTATTCGCGGAAAACGAACTTCGGTTTTTGATTTATAAACCTTTTAAAAATTCATTAAAAAACATTAAACCCAAATTTCTTCATGAATTTAGATCAAATCAAAACCTACTTTCAGTTTTCTAAAGAGCAACGAATTGCAATTTTAGGATTGTTTTCGATAATAATCGTACTTCAAATGTTATATTTTTTTGTCGATTTTTCTTCAAAGGAAATAGAGAATCCCGAAAAACAAAAATGGTTGTCCTTACAATCCCAATTTGACACAATAAAGCAAGTTTATCCTACTTATAAATATAAAATTTATCCTTTTAATCCCAACTTTATAACCGATTTTAAAGGTTACAAACTCGGAATGTCCACCGCAGAAATTGATAGATTATTGGCTTTTAGGAAATTAAACAAATTTGCTAATTCTCCAAAGGAATTTCAAGCAGTAACCCATATTTCCGATAGTTTACTCGATGCAATCTCGCCCTATTTCAAGTTTCCAGATTGGGTAAATAATAAAAACCAGAATTATCCAAGCTACGAAAATAACAAATTCGATAAAAAAGAAAAACTTCCAATAATCGATATTAATCTCGCTACAAAAGAAGATTTAATGAAAATAAACGGAATTGGCGATGGGATTTCCGATCGGATTTTGAAACAAAAAGCACTCTTTGGTAGCTTTGTTTCGATGGAACAAATGAACGATGTTTGGGGTTTATCTCCCGAAGTGATTGTAAAACTGAACGAAAGTTTTAGGATTTTAGCCAAGCCAAATATTAAAAAAATTGACATTAACAATGCATCGATCAAGGAATTGGGTCAGTTTTCCTACTTTAGATACCCAATATCCAAAGAGATAGTTACTTACAGAAGCATGAATGGAGATATCAAGAATCTTGAGGATTTGTCAAAAATTAAGGGTTTTCCTGTGGATAAAGTCAAAATAATTGCCTTATATTTACAATTCTAAAATAAATGCTTAAAAATAGTCTTAGTCCAATGAATTCAACATACTTTACAGAAGAACACGAATTATTTAGAAAAAGTTTACAAGATTTTTTACAAAAAGAAGTGGTGCCTCACATCGAAAAATGGGAAAAAACAGGAACCATAGAACGTTTTATCTGGAAAAAATTCGGCGAAATGGGTTTCTTCGGAATCGCATATCCTGAGGCTTATGGCGGATTAAACCTAGATTTGTTTTACACCGTTGTACTTTTAGAGGAACTTCAAAAAATAAAATCATCTGGTTTTGCAGCTGCAATTTGGGCGCATGCCTACTTGGCAATGACACATCTTAATGCCGAAGGCGACGAACGAATCAAACAAGATTATTTGGCGCCAAGTATTGCTGGAGATAAAATAGGAGCACTTTGCCTAACCGAGCCTTTTGGCGGAAGCGATGTAGCAGGAATGCGAACAACTGCGGTAAAAAAAGGAGATAAATACATCATAAATGGCTCAAAAACATTCATTACAAACGGAGTTTACGCCGATTATTATGTAGTTGCCGCCAAAACTGATATTGGAACCGGAAACAAAGCCATAAGCATGTTCCTTATGGATACAAATCTAAAAGGAATTAACGCTACAAAGCTAGATAAATTGGGGTGGAGAGCTTCCGATACTGCCGAAATATCATTCGATAATGTCGAAATTCCAGCAGAAAACCTAATGGGCGAAGAAGGAAAAGGCTTTCCTTATATCATGCAACACTTTGCCCTCGAACGATTAATTATGGCCGTAAACGCGCATGCAAGAGCCGAATATGCTATTGATTATACTATAAATTACATGTCCCAACGCGAAGCATTCGGGAAAACCATCGACAAGTTTCAGGCGCTAAGACACGCAATGGTAGACAACGCAACCGAAGTTGAGCACTGTAAAATCTTCAATTATGCAGCCGTAGCGAGACTAAATAAAGGCGAATATGTTGTAAAAGAAGCCACAATGGCAAAACTCAAATCCACAAAAGTAGCCGATGATGTTATTTATAGTTGCCTACAAATGCTCGGTGGATACGGTTACATGGAAGAATATCCTTTGGCTCGTTTGCTTAGAGACAGTCGTTTAGGACCAATTGGAGGCGGAACTTCCGAGATTCTGAGAGAAATTTTATCAAAAATGATAATCGACAAACAAAACTACCAGCCAGCAGTAAAATAAACATTATAAAACCAAATATATAAAGTCAAGAAACAAGAAATTGTAACTTGACTTTTTTTATTATGAGCAATTCCAGCTTTCCGTTACAAGTTTTTTGTTGGCTTGTTTTTTTCTAAGCCCCAAAAGGAGCTTCCGCTGGTCGCTCTTTTGCGTCAGGAAAAAATACAACCCAACTGCAAAAGCTTTTCACTACAATCTGGGCTAAAAAACAAGTTGAAAAAAAACAGGAATTCATAATTCATAATTCAAAATAAATATATACTTTTGCGGCCTTAACGAAGGGAGGTGTCATATTATGTTAATTATACCAATTAAAGACGGAGAAAATATTGATCGCGCATTAAAGCGTTACAAGAGAAAATTTGATAAAACAGGAACTGTTCGTCAATTAAGAGCTCGTACTGCTTTTATTAAGCCATCTATTACCAATAGAGCAAAAATTCAAAAAGCTGCTTATATTCAAAATATGAGAGATAATTTAGAAAGTTAGTAAAATAATTTTTCCTAAATACAAGCCGTTAGTCATTAAAGTTTTATAACTTTGATACTAACGGTTTTTTTATGTCTAATAATTTGCAATCATTTCAAAATTATCTTCAACTAGAGAAAAACTATTCTCCACACACTATTAATGCTTATATAAATGATGTAGTTTTTTTTCAAGAATACATTCATGCAAATTTTGATCAAGAAATTTTAGAAAACGTAAATTACAGCCTAATTCGTTCCTGGATTGTATCATTAGTAGATGCAGATATATCGAATAGTTCTGTAAACCGAAAAGTTTCTTCATTAAAAGCTTTCTATAAATTTTTATTAAAAACAAAACAAATAGAAACAAATCCGTTACTAAAACACAAAGCACTCAAAACTCCAAAAAACCTTCAAATTCCATTTTCCGAAAAAGAATTAGACAATGTCCTTAATAATTTAAAATTTCCAGACGGTTTCGAAGGAATTCGCGACAAACTCATCATCGATTTGTTTTACACAACAGGAATCCGACGATCGGAACTCATTAATTTAAAAATCAGCAACATCAATCAATCCAATAAAACCATCAAAGTTTTAGGAAAACGGAATAAGGAAAGAATAGTTCCAATTTTACCAATAGTAGAAACTCAATTTCAAGAATATCTCAGCAAAAGAGCCAGTTTAGAACAAATTATAGACGATGAATATTTTTTTTTAATGTTAAAAGGCGTTAAAATAAACGAAACATTTGTGTATCGACTAATAAATTATTACTTTAGTAATGTTTCCGAGAAGGTAAAAAAGAGCCCGCATATATTACGACACACATTTGCAACTCATTTACTCAATAACGGAGCGGATCTCAACTCAGTAAAAGAATTATTAGGACATTCCAGTTTAGCATCAACCCAAATCTATACCCATAATAGTTTGTCGGAACTAAAAAAAGTATATGGCAATGCACATCCCAGAAATCTAAAATAATTCCCTAATTTTTAACCATAAAATAAATGATTATGAAGGTAAATGTCCATGCAGTTAATTTCACAATAGACAAAAAGCTAGTAGATTTCGTTCAAGAACGAATGGAAAAATTAGAAAAATATTACGATAAAATTGTTTCGTCAGATGTTTTTTTGAAAGTTGAAAAAACAAGCGACAAGGAAAATAAAATTGTCGAAGTAAAAATTCATGTTCCGGGAGACGATTTTATGGTAAAAAAACAATGCAAAACTTTCGAAGAAGCAGTAGAACAATCCTCAGAATCGCTCGAAAGATTATTAGTAAAAAGAAAAGAAAAAATTAGCGCGCATATTTAATTTAAAATTTACATAAAAATATTTTGATTAAAAAACAAAATGATATACATTTGCAGTCCGTTAGAAATAGCGGACTTTTTTTATTGATACTGCCAGCGTAGCTCAGTTGGCTAGAGCAGCTGATTTGTAATCAGCAGGTCGTGGGTTCGAGTCCCTCCGCCGGCTCTAAATTTTTATTTCAAATGCGATTTGAAATAAGTTCTTTAAAGTATTGGAAATCAATAAAATTGTTTTAGAAATAATTTTTTAATGTTTTAGAATAATTCGAAACATAAAATTTTAAATTTAAAATAAATGGGGAGATACTCAAGCGGCCAACGAGGGCAGACTGTAAATCTGCTGTGTGAACTTCGCAGGTTCGAATCCTGCTCTCCCCACAAATTTTTAAATAAGAATTTATCCGAAAGTTCACTTTCGAGTAAATTTTATAAAAAAAAGTTTGAGCACCGATTCCATCGGTGCAGGATCATCTACCGCAGGGGGGATAATCCTAAATCAGGGAAACCGCCGACTTAGCTCAGGGGTAGAGTGCTTCCTTGGTAAGGAAGAGGTCACGGGTTCAATTCCCGTAGTTGGCTCAATAATATTGAAAATTTGAACACTAA
>JAYVZI010000038.1:0-27512 GCA_043783485.1 Bacteroidota bacterium | reverse complement strand
GATCTCCAGAAGCAAGATATCATACTGTTGTATCTGGCGATTGGTTGTCTAAAATTGCTAAAACATACTACGGAGATGCTACAAAATATGATGTTATTTTTGAAGCAAATAAACCAATGCTTGCTGATCCAGACGAAATTTATCCTGGTCAAGTTTTGAGAATTCCTAACTTGTAAGAAACATAATTAAACAAAAAAAAAGGATTTCATTAATTTGAAATCCTTTTTTTATATAAATAATTAGTGCTAATTTTCCTCATTTAGCATTTGCCATAATTTGTCTTTTAGCTCTGTCAAGCCTTGTTGAGCAACTGATGAAATAAACAAATACGGAATATCTTTAAACTCTTTATCGAGTTGTGTTTTTAGTTCAGATTTTAGTTCATCATCAAGCATATCGCATTTAGAAATAACCAACATACGCTCTTTATCCAACATTTCGGGGTTGTATTTTGTCAATTCATTCACCAAAATATCATATTCTGCTTTGATATCTGGCGTATCAACTGGAACGAGAAACAACAATGTTGAATTTCTTTCTATATGACGCAAAAAATAATGTCCAAGTCCTTTTCCTTCGGCTGCTCCTTCAATAATCCCAGGAATATCTGCAATTACAAACGATTGAAAATCTCTGTAAGCCACAATTCCAAGATTGGGTTTTAGGGTTGTAAACGGATAATCTGCAATTTTAGGCTTTGCAGAAGTCAAAACTGATAATAAAGTTGATTTTCCAGCGTTAGGAAAACCTACTAAACCAACATCAGCAAGAACTTTCAGTTCCAAAATAACATCCATTTCTATCCCTGGCAAACCTGGCTGCGAATATCTTGGTGTTTGATTTGTTGAGGAACGAAAATGCCAGTTTCCTAAACCTCCTTTTCCTCCACGAGAAAGAATTTGTTTTTCGCCATCTTCGGTAATTTCGAATAAAATTTCATCGGTTTCCTTGTCGCGAACTACTGTTCCTAATGGGACTTCAATAAATTTATCGTCGCCATCGGCACCTGTACTCCTGTCTCCACCTCCATCACCTCCGTGACCCGCTTTTACGTGTCGCGCAAATTTTAGATGAAAAAGTGTCCATAAACCTTTGTTCCCGACTAAATATACATGACCCCCACGACCACCGTCTCCTCCGTCTGGCCCACCTTTTTCGATAAACTTTTCTCGGTGTAAATGTGTTGATCCTTTTCCGCCTTTTCCCGACGAAACATATATTTTTACGTAATCTACGAAGTTACCTTCTGTCATAATTTCTATTTTTTTGTTTAATTTTTTAGATGTTTAATAGACTCTAAACTCTTCTAAACATTTTAAACCTTTAAACTCTTTACCATCACTTTATCAATCTTCACACCATCCATATCAATCACTTCAAGCTCATATTTTTGCCAAATTAGTTTTTCGCCTTGCTTGGGGATATGAGATAATTCGGTCATTATTAGTCCGCTTACGGTTGTAACTTCATAATCGTTTATCAAATCATCTAGCTCAAAATAAGTTAGAAAATCGTGTAGCGAATAATGTCCATCAACCAACCAAGAACCATCTTCGCGTTCTTGCAATTTGAAATCCTCTTTGTAAAATTCTGATGCGTCTCCAACAAGAGCTTCTAGTATATCGTTTAAGGTTATAACTCCCTGAAAATCGCCATATTCATCAGAAACAAATGCATAATGAATTCCGCTTTTCTTGAAATTTTCTAAAGCTTTATATGCCGTGGTTTGCTCCATAATAAATGGTGCTTCAGTCATTATTTCTGACAAATTGAAATTTTCTTTTTCAAAATGCGAAAAAATATTTTTCAGATTTACAACCCCTCGAATATCATCATAATTATCTCCGTAAACCGGATAAATAGAATGTAATTCTTTTAGCATCAAAACTTTAACTTGTTCTTTATTTGAGTTTAAAGGCAAATAAACAACCGATTTTCTGTGAGTCATTAAGGAGTTTACTTTTCTGTCGCCAATATGAAAAACACGTTCCACGATGTCTTGTTCTATTTCTTGAACTTCGCCACCATCTGTTCCTTCTTTTATTATTGCTTTTATCTCTTCTTCGGTTACTTTTCCGTCAGCCGATGGTTTTATGTTTAAAACTTTCAACAAAGACTCTGTTGTGATTGTTAATAGCCAAATAAATGGTGCGGTTATAATCGAAATTATTTTCATTGGCATTGCAACCGATTTTGCAATTGATTCTGGGTGATTTAAACCTATTCTTTTGGGTAATAATTCGCCTAAAACTAATGAGAAAAATGTCAAAATTACAACTACTATTCCAACAGAAATAGTTTCTGCATATGGTTTTAGAGTTGCAAATCCTTCTATAAATGTTCTAACATCTGTTGTGATTTTATCTCCAGAAAATATACCTGTTAGAATTCCTATTAATGTTATTCCTATTTGAACTGTTGATAAAAATTTGTTGGGTGAATTTGCCAAATCTAGCGCTACTTGAGCATTTTTATTTCCTTTTTTGGCTGCATTTTCAAGTCGGGTTTTTCTTGAAGAAATCAATGCGATTTCGGACATCGAGAAAACGCCGTTTAGAAGGATAAGAAAAAGTATTATTAGAATTTCCAATGTTGTTGTTTTATATTTTTTTAGCCCAGATAGTAGTGAAAAGCCCACAGTTTAAAAAAACTAATTTTTGTTGACGAAAAAGAACGACCAAAGGAAGTTCCTTTTTGGGCATAGAAAAATGTTTTTTTAGACGAGGACTTGAAACGAATAGCTGGATTAGCTACAAATTATCAATTACTTGACTCAATCTTACTGTAATTTCTTGAATTGTTCCGATACCATTTACAGCGTGAAATTTGTTTTGTTTGTTGTAAAACTCCATTAACGGAGCCGTTTTTTGGTTGTATTCGTCGTAACGATTTCGGATTTTGTCTTCGTCCTGATCGTCTGGTCTTCCGCTAGTTTTTCCGCGTTCGAGCAATCTTTGTACCAAAATTTCGTCGCCGGCCTCGAGTGCAATTGTTGCTGTTATTTTTTGGTTTTTTGATGCCAAAAAAGCGTCTAATGCTTCGGCTTGCGCCAATGTTCTTGGAAAACCATCGAATAAAAATCCTGCTGAATGTTGGTTTTTTTCGACTTCGGAATTCAGCATTTTTATGGTTACTTCGTCCGGAACTAAATCGCCTTGATCCATAAAAGTTTTGGCTAATTTGCCTAAATCGGTTTCGTTTTTGATATTAAACCTAAAAATATCTCCTGTAGAAAGATGGGTTAGATTGTATTTTGTTTTCAAAAATTCTGCTTGCGTGCCTTTGCCTGCTCCGGGTTTTCCGAATAAAACGATGTTAATCATCTTGTGAATTATAAATTATGAATTGTTAATTATAAATTATTCTGCTAATTGATAAACGTCGGTTAGATTTCTACCTAAACCATCGTAATCCAAACCGTATCCAACTATAAATTTGTCTGGAATTCTGATCCCAACATAATCCAATTTAATGTCTTTTTTATAAGCATCTGGTTTGAAAAATAGAGTGGCAATTTTGAGATGTTTTACTTTTTCTTGCTTAAAAATTGCTTTCAGTTCCTCGATTGTGTTTCCAGTATCTACAATATCTTCGACGATTACAACCGTTCTTCCTTCGAGATTTTGATTTACTCCGATGAGTTTTTTTATTTCGTTGGTAGATTGTGTGCCTTCGTAAGATGCCATTTTTACAAAACTCACTTCGCACATTCCTCGATAATGCTTCATCAAATCAGACATTACCATGAATGAACCGTTAAGAACGCCAACAAAAACTGGAATATCATCAAAAAAATCATCATCCATTTGTTTTGCCATATTTGCAATTGCAAAATCAATTTCTTCGGCAGATATAAATGGTTCGAAGGTTTTATCGTGAAGATGTATCATATTTTCAAATTTTGAATAAGGTGCAAAGATAAACAATTGATATTTGATAATTAACAATTTATAATTTCTACTTTTGAAAAATATTTACAACCCAAAAAATGTCTTTAAATAAGGTTTTAATAATCGGAACGGTCTGGCCAGAACCCAAATCTACTGCTGCGGGAAACCGAATGTTGCAAATTATTGAGCAATTACAACAACAAAATTTCGAGATTATTTTTGCTTGCACTGCTACATTTGGCGAATTTTCTTTTGATTTGAAATCTATAAATGTAGAAATGGTTGCCATCGAGTTGAATAATTCGAGTTTTGATGCTTTTATTTTAAATCTAAAACCTACCATTGTCATTTTTGATCGGTTTATGATCGAAGAACAATTTGGTTGGCGGGTTGCCGAAAATTGTCCCAATTGCTTGCGGATTCTCGATACAGAAGATTTGCATTTTGTTAGAAATACTCGTTTTGAAAATTTTAAAAAACAAAAAACCACAACCGAAAACGATTATTTAAAATCGGATTTGGCAAAACGCGAAATTGCCTCTATATATAGGTGCGATATTTCGTTGATTATTTCGGAAGTCGAAATGGAAATTCTGACCAAAACTTTCGGAATTAACGAAAAAATCCTGCATTATTTACCCTTTTTATTAAATGAAATTAAAGAAAATAATTTTGATGGTTTTCCAACATTTACCGAAAGGCAAAATTTTGTAACCATTGGTAATTTTCGTCATGAACCCAATTGGAATACAGTTTTATATCTCAAGGAAACTATTTGGCCGTTGATAAAAAAGCAACTTCCAAACGCCGAAATGCACATTTACGGAAGTTACGTTACCGAAAAAGCCATGCAACTGCACAACCAAAAAGATAGTTTTTTGGTAAAAGGTCGAGCCGAAAATGCTCAGGAAATGATTAAAAACGCTAGGGTTTTGTTGGCTCCAATTCGGTTTGGTGCAGGAATAAAAGGAAAACTGACCGATGCCATGCTATGCGGAACGCCAAGTGTTACGACAACAATTGGAGCGGAAGGAATGACTGAGATTGCTTCGAGCCTCGCAATTACAAAATGGAGCGGCAAAATTACGGACAACCCAAATGATTTTGCTAATGCAGCAATTGAACTATTTTCCGATGAAAATTTATGGAAGATGGCTCAAAAAAATGGAATCGAAATCATAAATAATCGATACAACAAAAAAGTTTTTGGAAAATTATTTATTGATAAAATTCTTGAAGTTCAAAAAAATTTAGAAAATCATAGAACCCATAATTTTATTGGCGAAATGTTGCAAATGCAAACCCTAAAAAGTACAAAATACATGAGCAAATGGATTGAGGAAAAAAATAAATCCTAACCGTGAATCGTGTTTTCTGTTCCGTAATTTGCAATTACAGATGCCTCAAATTCAAGCCATTCTCTCCAACGTTTCTCGACATCAATTCCGTGACCATATTTTCGGGCATAGGTTATAAAAGTGGTGTAATGTCCTGCTTCACTTTCCATTAAATCCCAATAAAATTTAGATAATTCTTCGTCTTGAATATTTTCTGATAACACTTTAAAACGTTCGCAACTTCTGGCCTCGATCATTGCCGAAAAAAGCAATCGTTCTACAAAACCCGAAACTCGGCTTCCGTTATTGCTGCGTTTCATATACAGCGCTAACTCGCCAACATACTCATCTTTGCGCTCACGACCCAGTTTTAAACCTCGTTTTTGGATAATGTCATTTACCATCTGAAAATGCTCGATTTCTTCCTTTGCCAAAGCCAACATGTCGGTTACTAAATCGGGATATTCCGAATTTATGGTAATAATTGTAATGGCATTCGACGCTGCTTTTTGTTCGCACCAAGCGTGATCGGTAAGGATTTCTTCAATATTTTTTTCGACTATATTTACCCAACGTGGATCGGTTGGAAGTTGTAAGCGTAGCATCATTTTTTTATAATTTTATGCAAAAATAGTGATTTTAGACAATTTTAAATTTAGAAATAAATACTATTTTTGAAAAATGAATTCAGAATTACTAATAAGGATTGAAAAAACAATTTTTTGATTGTTAAATAGTAACAAAAGATAGTAAACAAAATAAATACATAAATCCTATCTTTGCACAAACACAACTACAACAAATGAATTATTTTTCTTCCGATTTTAAATTAGGAATTCTCGGTGGCGGACAATTAGGTAAAATGCTTCTTGCTGAAACCAGAAAATTCGACATTCAAACTTACGTTCTTGATCCAAGTGATGAAGCACCGAGCAAAATTGCTTGCAATAAATTTTTCCAAGGAAGTTTATTAGACTTTGAAACAGTTTATAATTTTGGTAAACAAGTTGATGTTTTAACTTTCGAAATCGAATTGGTAAATCTTGAAGCATTAGAAAAATTGGAAAACGAAGGAATAAAAGTTTATCCATCACCAAAAACGTTAAAATTAATTCAGAATAAAGGAATTCAGAAAAATTTTTATGTTCAAAATGGAATTCCAACTTCAAATTCAAAGATTTTCAATAATCTAAAAGAGTTAATAATCGAATTTTCTGATGGGAACTTACCATTACCATTTGTCTGGAAATGTACCCAATTTGGTTATGATGGAAACGGTGTAAAAATTGTTCGTTCATCAACTGACATCGAAAATTTACCTGATGTTGAATGCATTGCAGAAGAAATGATTGATTTCAAAAACGAATTGGCAGTAATTGTTGTTCGAAACCCGTCGGGCGAAATAAAAAATTATCCAGTTGTCGAAATGGAATTTCATCCAGAAGCCAATCAAGTTGAATATGTTATTTGTCCCGCAAGAATTGATGAGAAAGTTTCTAAAAAAGCAATCGAAATTGCCTTAAAAGTTTCCTCAACATTCAATCACGTTGGATTATTAGCCGTAGAAATGTTCCAGACCCAAGATGATGAAATTTTAGTTAATGAAGTTGCGCCAAGACCACACAACTCTGGACATCACACCATAGAAGCCAGTTATACTTCTCAATTTGAAAACCATTTGCGCGCCATTTTAAATCTTCCGTTAGGAAATTGTGACAGCAAAGTTGCCGGAATTATGGTAAATTTGGTTGGCGAAGAAGGCTATTCAGGTAACGTAATTTATGAAAACATCGAAAAGATAATGGCAATTTGCGGAGTAACACCTCACATTTATGGCAAAAAAGAAACGCGCCCGTTCAGAAAAATGGGGCACGTTACTATAGTAAATGAAGATATGGAAATTGCTAGAAAAATTGCCGAAGAAGTTAAAAATATTATTCGCGTAATCGCGTAATTATTAATTATCAATTGTTAATTATCAATTAATATGAAAGTAGCCATAATAATGGGATCCATTTCCGACATGCCAATAATGCAGGAAGCCATCGACATTCTAAAATCATTCGAAATTGAAACCGAAGTCGATATTGTTTCGGCACACAGAACTCCCGAAAAATTATTTGATTTTAGTAAAAACGCGCACACACGGGGTATTTCTGTAATTATTGCAGGTGCTGGTGGCGCAGCACATTTACCAGGAATGGTCGCGTCTATGTCGCCACTTCCTGTGATTGGAGTTCCAGTAAAATCGAGTAATTCTATTGATGGTTGGGATTCGATTTTATCCATTTTGCAAATGCCAAGTGGAGTTCCAGTTGCAACTGTTGCGTTAAATGGTGCAAAAAATGCTGGAATATTAGCAGCTCAAATCATTGGTTCTTCAAACAAATCGGTTTTGGATAAAATTATTTCCTATAAAGAAAGTCTAAAAGAAGCCGTGAATAAATCTTCGGAAAATTTAAAAAAGTAAAATATAACACAAAGTTGCACGAAGTTTTTCACAAAGTCACTCAAAGTTCTTTCTGAAACTCTGTGAAAAACTTTGTGAAACTCTGTGAAACAAAAAAAATGAAAATACTGACTCAAAAATTCTACACAAAATACAATACTGCGCCATTTTCCCAAATCAAAATAGAAGATTATGAACCAGCATTTATCGAAAACATAAAATCTGCACGAGCAGAAATCGATACCATAATTAACAATACAGAAGCTCCAACTTTCGAGAACACCATCGAAGTATTAGAATTTTCAGGAAATGCTTTAGATAGATTATCGTCTATTTTCTTCAATTTGAATTCGGCAGAAACGAGTGACGAAATGCAGAAAATTGCTCAAGAAGTAACGCCATTATTGACCGAATTCAGCAACGACATAACTTTAAACGAAGACTTATTCAAAAGAATAAAAACGGTTTACGAACAAAAAGACGCTTTAAATCTTACTACAGAACAAGCCACTTTATTAGATAAAAAGTTCAAGAGTTTTTCTAGAAACGGAGCATTATTATCCGAAGAAAAAAAATCTAAACTTCGCGAAATTGATACCGAATTGGCAAAATTAAAACTTACTTTTAGCGAAAATGTTTTGGCAGAAACTAACAATTATCAACTTCACATTACTAACGAAGCTGATTTAAAAGGTTTGCCAGAAGGAACAATTGAAGCTGCAAAAGCATTAGCAAAATCAAAAGAATTGGATGGTTGGATTTTCACATTAGATCATCCAAGTTATTTACCATTTGTAACTTATGCCGAAAATCGGGAGTTGCGAAAAGAAATTGCCATTGCAGCCGGAAAAAAAGCATTCCAAAATAACGAATTCGATAATCAAGAAATTACGCTTAAAATTGCAAAATTACGTTTTGAACGTGCCAATTTATTAGGATATGAAACTCATTCACACTTTGTTTTAGAAGAACGAATGGCACAAAATCCAGACAAAGTGAAATCTTTTCTGAATGATTTATTGACAAAAGCAAAACCTGCAGCCGAACGTGAATTTGCAGAATTAACTGCTTTCGCCAAAGAATTGGACGGAATTGATCATCTTGAAAAATGGGACGGATCATACTATTCAGAAAAACTGAAACAGAAATTATTCAATTTAGATGACGAGAAATTAAAACCTTATTTTCAGTTGGAAAACGTTTTAAACGGCGCATTTACCATCGCTGGTAAATTATACGGATTAACATTTACCGAAGTTTTTGACATCGACAAATACCACGAAGAAGTTACCACCTACGAAGTAAAAGACGAATTTGGAGAATTAGTTTCCATATTCTACGCCGATTTCTTTCCAAGAAAAGGAAAACGAAATGGCGCTTGGATGACAAGTTTCAAATCGCAACATATAAAGAATGGAAAAAACGAACGACCACATATTTCCAACGTTTGTAATTTTACAAAACCAACCGAAACCAAACCATCACTTCTGACATTTAATGAAGTTACAACTTTATTCCACGAATTTGGTCACGGATTACACGGAATGTTAGCCAACACTGTGTACCCAAGTTTATCTGGAACATCTGTTTATTGGGATTTTGTAGAATTGCCAAGTCAGGTTATGGAAAACTGGTGTTACGAACCAGAAGCATTGGCATTTTTTGCAAAACATTACGAAACCGGAGAAATTATTCCGCAAGAATATGTAGAAAAAATCAAGGAAAGCGCAAGTTTTCAAGAAGGAATGGCAACGTTGCGTCAATTGAGTTTTGGGTTATTGGATATGGCTTTTCACAGCAACAATCCAACTAAAATTACCAATATTAAAGCTTTTGAAAAAACAGCATTTGAAGGCACAACTTTATATCCAGACGTTGAAGAAAACTGTATGTCGGTTTCGTTTTCACACATTTTTGCTGGCGGATATTCCTCTGGTTATTACAGCTACAAATGGGCAGAAGTTTTAGATGCCGATGCGTTTGCGTATTTTCAAGAATGCGGCATTTTCAATAAAGAAGTTGCCACAAAATTCAAAGACAATGTACTTTCTAAAGGTGGAACCGAATTGCCTATGGAATTGTACAAAAAGTTTAGAGGTCAAGAGCCTAAGGCTGATGCGTTGTTTAAACGTGCTGGTTTGATATAAATATAAACGTGACAGGTTTTAAAAACCTGTCACGTTTATCTACCTCAAAAACTCCCTGAAATTATCTTTATCCAAAACCAAAAAACTCGGATTGTAAGCATCTTGAAATGACTTTGGCAATTTAACTTTTTTAGAATTCGCCCATTTGAATTCAAACGCACTTACTGTATCGGCATTGGTTTCTACATAATCAATTTCTTGCTGGGTTGTGGTTCTCCAAAAATAAGGTTTCGCCACACTTTGAGAATACGACAACAATTTCATTCGTTCTGAAACCAGAAAATTTTCCCATAATGCACCTTTATCTTGACGCAAATTCAGCGTATTGAAATTACCAATAACCATATTTCGAACACCATTGTCATAAAAATAGATTTTTTTATTGGCTTTAATTTCGTTCCGAATGTTTTTAGAAAAACTATTTAATCTAAAAACCACAAAGCTTTTTTCTAATAAATCAATGTAATTGTTTACCGTATTTTTATCAACACCAACCAGTTGTGCAATTTCATTATAACTCACTTCACTACCAACTTGCAATGCCAAAGCTTGAAGAATTTTTTCTAAAACATTCGATTTTCTAATTCCTGCTAAAGCCAAAATATCTTTATATAAATAACTCGAAACCAAGTTTTTAAGAATTTCATATTCGTTGCCAAAATTATTAATTACATCCGGATACATTCCGTAAAGTAATCGCAATTCGAGTTGTTGCTGGGCTTTCATATAACCAACATTTTTCTCGAATTCACTCCAAGAAACTGGAAACATTTGAAACTCAAATTTTCTACCAGTTAATGGTTCTTGCGTTTCATTATTGATATCAAATGCCGACGAACCCGAAACTATTACTTGAACATCTTTGATTTGATCGACCATAATTTTCAACTTTAAACCAATATTAGGAATGCGTTGCACTTCGTCAATAAAAACATATTTATAGTTTCCAATGATACTTTTTAGGTTTTCAGTATTGGCATTTGACAAGGTTTCTGCCACAGTATTATCATCACCATCTAAAAACAAATAGTCACTTTTGTTCAAAATAGTATTTATCAAGGTAGTTTTTCCTACTTGTCTCGGACCAATAAGCACGATAACTTTACCTTTGTGAAGTTTTGCTATTACATTTGACGCTAAATCTCTAACTATCATAACTCTAATTTTTTTCAAAGATATAAAAATATTTTCTATTCACCAATATTATATATAATTTAGTGATTATATTCACTACTTTTATATATTTATCGGTGATTGTATTCACCAATTTCATATAATTTTTAGTGATTGTATTCACCAATATTGTTATTTTTAATACTAAATTAAATCAAAAAAAATAAACTTTCATTTATTATTGAAAGTTCAAAAACATTGCGTAATTTTGTTTCATGGAATTCAAAGAAGCAAAAAATAAATTCGTTCAAACTTGGGGTGCACTTGGTAGTCAATGGGGAATTAATAAAACTATGGCACAAATTCATGCTTTGTTAATGGTTTCCAACGATGCCATTTCTATGGAAGAAATCATGGAAGAATTACAAATATCTCGAGGAAATGCGTCTATGAATTTAAGAGCATTAATGGATTGGGGAATTGTTTACAAAGAATACAAAGCCGGCGAACGACGCGAATTTTTTACTGCAGAAAAAGATTTGGATGAATTAGCGGTAAAAATTGCAAGAGAACGAAGCAAACGTGAAATCAAACCTGCTTTGAAAGTATTGAAAGAAGTTTCATCTATAACATCAGACAATACTGCCGAAGAAAAACATTTTGTAGATCAAACTACAAAATTATATGATTTTGTTCTAAAAGCCGATAATATGTTAGACAAAATGACGGAATATAAAGACAATTGGTTGGCAAAATTGGTTGTTAAAATAATGAAATAGAAAAAAAAATTTAATTAGAACTTTCAATTTTTTCTGAAAGTTTAAAAACAAAATAATTATGAAAGCAATAAAATATCTAAACACATTTGCAATTGGAACACCAATACTATTAGGAATTATTGGGTTAATAGATAATGATTTTTTCTTTTGGGCATTAATATCAACTATAATAACAGGAATAATTCAAGTTATTATCGGAATTAAAATGTTATTTGACAATCGTAAAGATATCTACATTAAAATTTATGCAACTCTTGTTCTATTATTTTTTTTAGTTTGGTACATAAATTCTATGAATGGTTATAACGATATAATTTCCTTTATTTTAATTGGAATTCCTCCAATATTAGCAATATATCTTTCAGTAATAATTTACAAAAAATACTAACATGAGCTTTTTAACCGCAGAGTGGAATGATTTAGCATTAATAAACTACGAAATCAATCCAGAAATTCTAGAAAATTATGTTCCAAAAGGAACGGAACTCGATTTTTGGAACGGCAAATGTTACATCAGTTTAATCGGATTTATGTTCGAAAACGTGAAGGTTTTAGGGCTTAAAATTCCGTTTCATGTAAATTTTGAAGAAGTCAATTTGCGTTTTTATGTAAAAAGATACGAAGATGGAATTTGGAAACGAGGCGTAGTGTTTATCAAAGAAATTGTACCAAAACAAGCAATTACGATAGTCGCAAACACTTTATACAAAGAACATTATCAAACTTTGAAAATGCGACATTCGAGAACTGAAAACGAAAATTCAAAATCCTATCAATACGATTGGAAAAAAGACAACAAATGGAATTCCATTTCAATGAAAACCAAAAAAAATCCAATTGCAATAGAATTAAATTCTGAAGCCGAATTCATAACCGAACATTATTTTGGTTACACAAAATTCAACGAAAGTAAAACCATAGAATACGAAGTTACACATCCAAGATGGGAACAATTAGAAGTTATTGATTATAAAATTGATGTAAATTTTGAAAACATTTACGGTAAAGATTTTAAATTTCTACAAGATTTAAAACCAACTTCGGAATTTCTAGCATTGGGATCAAAAATCACAATTGAAGGTAAAAAAACTATACAATGACAAAAATAAACCTAATAACAAAAATAAACGCACCAAAAAAAATAATTTTCGACTTATCAAGAAACATAGATGTGCATCAAAATTCCGCAAGTAAAACCAATGAAAAAGCAATATCTGGCATAACATCAGGATTGATAAATTACAACGAAACGGTAACTTGGCGAGGCAAACATTTTGGATTTTATCTAACCCACAAAAGCCGAATGACCGCAATGGATTTATACGATTATTTTGTAGATGAAATGGAAGAAGGAAAATTCAAATCGTTTAAACACGAACATTCATTTATTGAAAAAGATGGAAAAACGGTTATGATTGACAACTTAAATTACGAAACTCCGTTTGGAATTTTCGGGCAATTATTTGATAAAATCATGCTTAAAAAACATCTGACCAATTTTATTATCCAAAGAAATAAAGTTTTGAAAGAATTAGCTGAAAATCAAAACTAATATCCACCAAAAAATAGGAATACTTTCTACCCAAAAATTTGTGTAATATTTAGAACGATTGTCATCAGAAAAAAAGATAAAAATGGCAATTACAAAAGCAAAAATCAAATTGCAAAAGGCAAATTGCAAAAGACAAAATAAAAGCAACAAAAAATATCCCAATATTTTCAGATTCCGAATTCCGATAATTTTCGGTAATGTTTTTAATGTTTTCGAATCGGTTTCTAAATCGCAAATTTCTAAAGGAATCAATAGACAAATAACAATTATAAATCTTTGAAATAAAAAAATCCAATTCAATTTATAATTTATTTCTGGAATGTAAACAGTAATGTAAGTTACACAAAAAGCTACAACAAACATTTTTAGGAAACCATATTTTCGTAGAAAAGGATAAATTATAACAACAAATCCGATTTGAAAAAATGCCATTTGAATATTCATTTCTAACTCAAAAAAGTAAAAAATCAATCCAAAAAAAGCCATTAAACTTACAACAACGATTCCAAAATTTTTCTTGAAAGTAAAAACTCTTTTCCAGAAAACTTCTGAATATTTCAAAAAATTATAACCCAAAATTGTTCCAAAAAAAATGAAATAATCCAAATTCCGATTTGTAGAAATGTTTAATGATAATTTGGTTATTTGAACCAACGAAAAAACGGCAACTGCAACGTGAATGCTTGTATTGATATAAAAATCGAGAAGTTGTTTGTAAATCTTCATTAAACAAAAATAATCAAACTGTTAATAAGAATGCAATTTAGTTGAAAAATCCATAAAAATTGAGCTTTAAAACACCGTTTATTAGCAGATTAATATTTATTTTTGCATTCAAATTTCACAACACAACATTCCTTATATATTATGAAAACAGATGCTTTTGCTTTACGTCACATTGGTCCAAGAGAAAACGATTTGCCACACATGCTTAAAACCATTGGTGCAGAAACGCTAGATCAACTGATTTTTGAAACGATTCCCGCAGATATTCGCCTAAAATCTGATTTAGATTTAGAGCCAGCAATGACCGAATATGAGTTCTCAAAACACATTGCAGAACTGGGAAATAAAAATAAAGTTTTTCAATCCTATATAGGTCTCGGTTACAATCAAGCAATTGTTCCAGCCGTAATTCAGAGAAATATTCTCGAAAATCCGGGTTGGTACACGGCTTACACACCTTATCAAGCCGAAATTGCACAAGGCCGATTAGAAGCAATTCTGAATTTTCAAACCACAGTTATCGAACTTACAGGAATGGAAATCGCAAATGCATCATTATTAGACGAAGGAACGGCCGCGGCCGAAGCAATGGCGCTACTTTTTGATGTTCGTTCTCGCGATCAAAAGAAAAATAATGTTTGTAAATTCTTCGTTTCGGAAGAAATTTTACCACAAACATTATCGGTTCTTCAAACACGCTCTACTCCTATTGGTGTGGAATTGGTTGTTGGAAACCACGAAACTTTCGATTTCTCGAATGATTTTTACGGAGCCATTCTTCAATATCCTGGCAAATTTGGACAAGTTCACGATTATGCAGGATTTATAGCCAAAGCAAAAATTGCAGAAATAAAAGTTGCTGTTGCAGCCGATATTTTATCATTAGTAAAACTTACTCCTCCAGGCGAAATGGGTGCCGATGTAGTTTTAGGAACCACACAACGTTTTGGAATTCCGTTAGGTTACGGTGGCCCTCATGCTGCTTATTTTGCTACAAAAGACGAATACAAACGCTCTATGCCAGGGCGAATTATTGGCGTAACTGTAGATACCGATGGAAATCGTGCCTTGCGAATGGCATTACAAACTCGCGAGCAACACATCAAGCGTGACAAAGCAACTTCTAATATTTGTACAGCACAAGTTTTATTGTCCGTAATGGCAGGAATGTATGCAGTTTATCATGGGCCAAAAGGATTGCAATATATTGCAGACAAAGTTCATGCAATGGCTGTAACTTTAGAAGATGCTTTAGAAAAATTAGGATTTTATCAAACCAATACCGCTTTTTTTGACACAATTGTAATTAAAGCAAATGCAAAAAAAGTTAAAGAAATTGCCGAAAAGCAAGAAGTAAATTTTTATTATATTGATGATAATACAGTTTCTATTTCATTAAACGAAACAACTTCAATTTCAGATTTAAACCAAATTATTACAATTTTTGCTGAATCTGTTGGTACAAAACTTTCTCCAGTTATAACACTTTCTGGTGCTTTGGGGGCAAGAGATATGATACGAACTTCTGCTTTCTTACAACACGATGTTTTCAATAAATACCATTCAGAATCGGCATTGATGCGTTATATCAAAATGTTAGAACGTAAAGATTTAGCATTAAATCATTCTATGATTTCGTTAGGATCTTGTACAATGAAATTAAATGCAGCTTCAGAAATGCTACCTTTAAGCACCGCACAATGGAACAACATTCACCCATTTGCTCCGCTTGACCAGGCGCAAGGTTATATGGAAATGCTAACTAAACTTGAACAACAATTAAACGTTGTAACAGGTTTTGCAGGAACAACTTTGCAACCCAATTCTGGCGCACAAGGAGAATATGCTGGACTTATGGTTATTCGTGCTTATCATCAATCTCGTGGCGATCATCACAGAAATATTGCTTTGATTCCATCATCGGCACATGGTACCAATCCTGCATCTGCAGCAATGGCTGGAATGCAAGTTGTGGTTACCAAAACTTTAGAAAACGGAAATATAGATGTTGATGATTTGCGTGAAAAAGCATTGCTACACTCAGCAAATTTATCGTGTTTGATGGTAACTTATCCATCGACTCACGGCGTTTTTGAAAGTGCAATTAAAGAAATTACACAATTAATACACGATAATGGCGGACAAGTTTATATGGACGGTGCCAATATGAATGCCCAAGTTGGATTGACCAATCCAGCAACTATTGGTGCTGATGTTTGCCACTTGAATTTGCATAAAACATTCGCAACTCCTCACGGTGGCGGTGGGCCAGGTGTTGGACCTATTTGTGTCGCACCACAATTAGTTCCGTTTTTACCAACCAATCCAATTATTTCAACTGGTGGAACATCTGCCATTACTGCAATTTCGGCTGCACCTTGGGGTTCGGCTTTGGCTTGTTTGATTTCTTACGGATATATTTGTATGTTAGGATCAGAAGGTTTGACCAATGCTACCAAATACGCCATTTTGAATGCAAATTATATCAAAGAAAGATTAAACGGTCATTACGATACGCTATATTCAGGCGAAATGGGTCGCGCTGCACACGAAATGATTATTGAATGTCGCCCATTTAAAGAAAAAGGAATTGAAGTTACCGATATTGCCAAACGATTGATGGATTATGGTTTTCATGCACCAACAGTTTCGTTTCCAGTTGCTGGAACCATGATGATTGAACCAACTGAAAGTGAAGATCTATCCGAATTAGATCGTTTTTGTGATGCTATGATTGCTATTAGAAAAGAAATTGAAGTAGCAACTTTGGAAGATAAAAACAATGTTCTAAAAAATGCACCACATACCTTAATGATGGTTACAACCGATAATTGGATTTATCCTTACACTCGTGAACAAGCTGCTTTTCCGTTAGATTATATCTCAGATAACAAATTCTGGCCTACGGTTCGCCGTGCAGACGAGGCTTATGGCGATAGAAACTTGGTTTGTAGTTGTGCGCCAATTGAGGCTTATATGGAAAATTAATAAATTAAAGAAAGAATACAAAATAAAAACGCCTCGAAATTTCGAGGCGTTTTGCATTATATAAAAATCGAATCGATTAGTATTTGTAACCCAATCCAGTTTTGATAGCTTGAGAACCTCCAATTGCATTAGAGTTAGCTCCAACAGTAGTTTTGTCAGAAGTCATTAAGATAAAAGGACAACCAAGAGCAGCGGCAGCCATTTTTAGTTTCTTTTCAGCTTTTTTGTCTCCAGTGTTTCCTGTTTGAAAGTTGATTAATCCAGTTTTTCCTCGTACTTCACCAACTTTTTTCAAACCAGCAATGTAAGATTTTTCTTCAAGAATAACCACTTTTTCCCAATCAGCTTCTGTAGAAACAACAATTTTTTCAGTTACTTCTTCAACACGTCCACTTTTTCCGTAAACAATTTTCTCAATTGCATATTTTCCGATTGAGTTTTCAGCATCTTCTCCATCATATTTAAATACAACTGTGTACTCGTCTACACGAATAACTTTACCTTTTACAGTTTCTCCACTGTGTTTTGTAATAACATCAGATTGAGCAAAAATTAATGATGAAGTTAGCATCATTACAAATAACAAAATAGTTTTTTTCATTTTTTTTTATAATTAAATTCTGGCAAATATAAATATTTTAACTTTACAAAAAAATAAAATGAAAGAAATCCAAAACCAACAAGATTTATACTTTCTTGTCGATGAATTTTACAAAAAATTACTCGATGACAATCAAATCAATTACATCTTTACCGATGTTGTTAAAATCAAAATCGAGGAACATTTGCCAATTTTAGTCACATTTTGGTCTCAAATGATTCTCGGAACTGGTGGTTACACCAATAATCTTACAGATATTCATCTAAAAGTAGATAAACTCGAACATTTAACACCTGAGTTATTCGGTATTTGGATTTCCCATTTCAACAAAACCGTCGATGAAAATTTTATAGGCAATAATGCAACCGAAATAAAACTGCAAGCCAAAAACCTTTCTATAATACTTCAAATAAAAATTGCCAAGCAAAACGAGTAAATTTTACATTATTTGTATTTTAAATTACGGTAAACTAAATAATTCATAATTATATGCATGCATAATAAAATTTATGAGATTAATTCATTTTAAATATTTAAATTAGCCTAACAATCTCATAAATAATCCGATGAATATTAAAATTACTGGATCAGGAAGCTATATTCCTACCGAAATTATATCGAACAAAGATTTTTCTAATCACGTTTTCTTAAATGAAGATGGCAGCCCATTTCCGCTACCCAACGATGTTATTACCCAAAAATTTTACGGAATTACAGGCATTCAAGAAAGACGGTATGCATCAGACGATTTACTAACTTCCGACATAGCATTTATAGCTGCAAAAAAAGCAATACAAGACTCAAAAATAGATCCCGAAACATTAGATTATATAATATTTGCCCACAATTTCGGAAACCAAAAAAAAGGAGCCATTCAAGCCGATTTACTTCCAAGTTTAGCAACACGCGTCAAACACGATCTCCGAATAAAAAATCCAAAATGCGTAGCCTACGACATGCTGTTTGGTTGCCCAGGCTGGGTCGAGGGCGTAATACAAGCAACGGCATTTATAAAAGCCGGAATGGCAAAAAAATGTTTAGTAATAGGTGCCGAAACCCTATCCAGAGTTGTAGATCCTCACGACAGGGATTCCATGATATATTCCGATGGTGCTGGAGCAACAATAATCGAGGCAACAAATGAGCCAGGCGGAATCCTAGCGCACGAATCGGCAACATACGCCTACGACGAAGCGCATTACCTGTTTTTTGGAAATTCTTTCAACAAAAATCATGATCCCGACGTGCGATACATCAAAATGCATGGACGAAAAATTTATGAATTTGCCCTTTCCAACGTCCCAAAAGCCATGAAAGAATGTTTGGACAATAGCGGAATAAACATAAACCAAATAAAAAAAATCTTAATCCATCAGGCAAACGAAAAAATGGACGAAGCCATTATTCAACGTTTTTACAAACTATACAACCAAGCTCCACCAGCAGGAATTATGCCCATGAGCATCCATAAACTCGGAAACTCAAGCGTAGCAACAATCCCAACGCTATATGATTCACTCGTAAAAGGTCAAATAGAAAACCAAGAACTCCACAAAGGCGACATCATACTTTTTGCCTCGGTTGGCGCAGGAATGAACATCAATGCAATAGTTTATCAAATGTAGCAGGAGCCAAATCCAGCTCTACATTACAAGATTTTTCATACAATTGTTTTTTTCTAAGCCCAAAAAGGAGCTCCTACGGTCGCTCTTTTGGGACAAGAAAAAATACAATTCTATTTCAAAATGCTTTCCATTTCCATCTGGGCTAAAAAAATCGGAAACCACAACAAAACTTTGTAACTTTGCAAAGCAATCAATTAATCCGAACGATAAAATACATCGTTCCTAGTAACTATGTACGAAAAAACATTTCCCAACAAACGATTTAAGCACACTTTAGAGTTTCTAAAAAAACATACCTCAACCTCAGAAACCATTCTGGATTTAGGAGTCGAAAATCCGTTTTCTAAAATCATGAAACAAGAAGGTTTTTTGGTAACCAATACAACGGGCGAGGATTTAGACCAAAACCAAAATGCACTAAAAAACGCTACACAAACCGTTACAACTGCCTTCGAAATATTCGAGCATTTACTCAATCCCTACACGATTCTTTCCGAAATAAAATCCGAAAAACTATTTCTATCAATCCCAATGCGATTATGGTTTTCGCCAGCTTATCGCAGCAAAACCGATATGTGGGACAGACATTACCACGAATTTGAAGATTGGCAGCTCGACTGGCTACTAGAAAAAACAGGCTGGAAAATAATCGATAGACAAAAATGGACCAATCCAGTCAAAAAAATTGGAATTCGACCACTTTTACGCCGATTTACAAACAGATATTATATTGTTTACGCCGAAAAAGTAAAATAAATGAAATTTTACATTGTAATTCCAGCTCATAACGAAGAAGCTTTTATAGCCCAAACACTACAATCTATTGTTTTGCAAACGGTTTTGCCAAACAAATTGGTGGTTGTAAACGATAATTCATCGGATAAAACCGAAGCTATTGTTTTAGAATTCGCAAAAAACAATCCTTGGATTTCATTGGTAAATAAAACTTCTGAGGCAATACATTTGCCAGGAAGCAAAGTAATTCAGGCTTTTCAAACTGGTTTGGAAACCTTGGATGAGGATTATGATTTTATTGTAAAAGCCGATGCCGATTTAATTTTTCCTGCAAATTATTTCGAAACCATAATACAACATTTTCAATCGGACAAAAAAATTGGAATGGTGGGCGGATTTGCTTACATTGAAAAAAACGAAAATTGGATTCTCGAAAACCTTACCGATAAAGATCATATTCGTGGCGCTTTCAAAGCTTATAGAAAAGAAACTTTTGTGCAAATTGATGGATTAAAACCCGCAATGGGCTGGGATACGGTTGATGAATTATTGTGTAAATTTTACAATTGGAAAGTTATTACAGACAAAAATTTACAAGTAAAACACCTAAAACCAACTGGAGCAAACTACAATAAAATGGCTCGATACAAACAAGGCGAAGCTTTTTATAGTTTGGGTTATGGTTTTTGGATTACCGCAATTGCGTCGGCAAAACTAGCGATAATGAAAAATAAACCGCTTCTTTTTCTGGATTACATCAATGGTTTTTTGAAAGCAAAATCAGCCAAAAAACCTTTATTGGTTTCTGAGGAACAAGCAAAGTTTATTAGAAATTACCGCTGGAGGAAAATGAAAGCCAAAGTTTTTTGAGAAAAAAAATACTTAGAATAATTTCCGCATTAGGGATAGAAGTGTAAATCCTCCCGATTTTTCTTCGGGAGATTGCAACGTAAAGCCCGACCCGAAGTTTTTACGAAGGGTAATGCACAAAAAAAATTGAGAGCTGATAACTCATAACTCATAAGTAATAACTATTTTTGAAGATATAATTAAACCATGATGCTAATTCGTTACTTATCACAACTCGGAAAATACTTTTTGATGTTGCGCGAAATTTTCAAAAAACAAACCAAATGGTCTGTAATGCGAACGTTAATTTTCAAGGAAATAGACGATTTGATTATTGGCTCACTTGGGATTGTTGCTTTTATTTCCTTTTTTGTAGGCGGAGTTGTTGCTATTCAAACCGCACTAAATTTAACCAATCCCTTAATTCCTAAATATTTAATTGGTTTTGCTACACGACAATCTATAATTTTAGAGTTTGCTCCAACATTTATTTCTATAATTATGGCAGGAAAAATGGGGTCTTTTATTACGTCAAGTATAGGAACCATGCGCGTTACCGAGCAAATTGATGCGTTAGAAGTTATGGGTGTAAACTCACTAAATTATCTTGTTTTCCCTAAACTTATAGCGTTACTGCTTTATCCTTTTTTGATAGGAATTGCCATGTTTTTGGGAATTGCAGGAGGATTTATCGCTAGTGTTTACGGCGGTTTTGGCAGCAGCGATGATTTTATAAATGGTCTTCAAATGGAATTTATCCCTTTTCATATTACTTATGCGTTTATAAAAACATTTATTTTTGCTTTACTTTTGGCCACAATTCCTTCCTTTCATGGGTATTATATGAAAGGTGGCGCGCTAGAAGTTGGAAAAGCAAGTACCGTTTCGTTTGTTTGGACATCTGTTACTATAATTCTTGTAAATTACATATTAACTCAATTACTTTTAACGTCATGATTGAAGTAAAAAATGTAGAAAAATCGTTTGGCGATAGCAAAGTTCTAAAAGGAGTTTCTACTGTTTTCGAAACAGGAAAAACCAATCTGATTATTGGTCAAAGTGGATCTGGAAAAACAGTTTTGCTAAAAAGTTTACTCGGAATTCATACGCCAGATGTAGGAACAATTTCCTTTGACGGAAGGGTTTACACCGATCTTTCGCCAGAGGACAAACGAGAATTACGAACAGAAATTGGAATGGTTTTTCAAGGAAGTGCTCTGTTTGATAGTATGACTGTTGCCGAAAATGTAGGTTTCCCTCTAAAAATGTTTACAGGAAACTCTAATTCCGAAATTCAGGATCGAGTAGATTTTGTCCTAAAAAGAGTAAATCTTATTGATGCGCATAAAAAATTACCCTCGGAAATTTCGGGTGGAATGCAAAAACGTGTTGCCATAGCAAGAGCCATTGTAAATAATCCAAAATACTTATTTTGCGATGAACCAAACTCTGGTTTAGATCCAAATACATCAATTTTGATAGATAATTTAATACAAGAAATTACCGAAGAATATAATATTACAACTGTAATAAATACCCACGACATGAATTCCGTAATGGAAATTGGTGATAATATTCTGTTTCTAAAAAACGGCTTAAAAGCTTGGCAAGGAACTAAAGAAGAAATTTTTAGAACCGATAACGAAGCTGTTGTAGATTTTGTTTATTCCTCTAATTTATTTAAAAAAGTTCGAGAAGCTTACTTAAAGTAGCAGAAAAGGAGCCAGACAGCTCCTTTTTTTATTTATAAATCTTTTGCTAAATTTGTAATCCGCTTAATATCTTGTTCTTTACTTTTAGGATAAATAAGTAAAACATCATCTTTATCTACAATTATATAATCGTCTAATCCGTCTATAATTATTAGCTTTTTAGCATCGGAACGGATAATATTATTTGAGGCATTTTCTAATATTACAGTTGCATTTACAACCGTATTATTATTATCATCTTTGTCTAATTTTTCATGAAGTGAACCCCAAGTTCCAAGATCATTCCAATCGAAAGTGGCTGGTAAAACGTATACATTTTTAGATTTTTCCATAACGGCATAATCTATAGAAACGTTTTCGGATAATCCGTAATTTTCATCGATAAATTGCTGCTCCGATGGATTGTTATAACTTTCCCAACCTTTCATGAATAAGGCATTCATTTGTGGCTGAAATTTTTCGAAAGCTTCTGTAATACTTTTTACACTCCAAATAAAAATTCCACCATTCCACAAAAAATTTCCTGCTTCTAGGAATGATTTTGCCGTTTCGTAATCTGGTTTTTCTCGAAATTGAGAAACTTTTTTTATAGGATTTGAATCCAATTTATCAAACTCAATATATCCAAAACCGGTATTAGGAAAAGTGGGTTGAATTCCCAAAGTCATCAACGCATCTTCGGAGCCACAAAAATCGAAACATTGTTGTAAATTTCGAGAAAATTCGTCTTCGTCCTCAATCCAATGATCGCTTGGCGCAACAACCATAAGGGCATTTGGGTTTTGCTTTTTAATTTTTAACGAAGCGTACAAAATGCAAGGAGCTGTATTTCGCATGGCTGGTTCAAGCAAAACTTGCTCTTGTTTGACCATTGGTAATTGCTCTAAAACCAAATTATTATATTTTTCGTTAGTCAAAATCAAAATATTTTCGACTGGAATAAGTTTAGACAACCTAGAAAAAGTTTTCTGAATTAAAGTATCTCCCGAACCTAACATGTCATGAAATTGCTTAGGAAATTCCGTAGTGCTAACTGGCCAAAATCTGGAGCCAACTCCACCAGCCATTAATATTGCATAATAGTTTTTATTCATAATCATTTCGATCCACAAAGCGATCTTACTTGTTTATTAATATTTTTAACTTGGCAACAACTCCACTTCGGCATTTGGATTAAACAAATAAGTCCGTCCAGAATTAACCTCGATGCATTCATATCTTTTTACTCTTAACGCGCTTTTTCTAAAAATCTTGCCGTTATGAATCCTAAATACACTTCCGTATGGAATTTCAAAGATATAATTTTTATCATTTTGTTTATCGAATTGTTTTAATGCCAATGACAATGTAGCATCGGTATCAGAACTTGCGGTTGGATTTTTGAAATGTCTTGCTAACAATGGTAAAACACTATTTGGGAAAATTTCGGGCCTTATAAAAGGAACCATTAATCGCTGAAAAGAATATTTCCATTCTTGTCCGTGGGGTTTAATGTTCCGTCCAAATTTTTCGAAAGCTACCAAATGTGAGATTTCATGAACAAGCGTAATCAAAAATTTGTATTTATTAAGATTTGCATTTACTGTAATTTCATGTTTTCCGTTGGGTCCTTTTCTATAATCGCCATGACGAGTAACACGCTCATTTACGATTTTGAGATGCACTTCGTTAGCAACGATCAAATCGAAAACGGGTTTTACAGCGTGCTCTGGAATATATTTAGAAAGGGTTTCGGACATTTATGCAAATTTATTTATGGTGTCGAAGAGGAAACTTGCAGCACTTTTCCGTTATAATACTTATTGCCATTTAACGTAAAATCGTAAATATAATTTGCCATTTCCGATGCCGAAAGTGGCGCTTCATAACCCGGAAATGCTTCTTGCAACATTTCGGTATTTACAGAACCTAACGCCAAAACATTGAATGCAATTCCTTGTTCTTTATATTCCTCGGCCAATAATTCCGATAATGTAATTAACGCTCCTTTACTGGAGCTGTAAGCCGAAAGTCCAGCAAACTTGGTGCTTCCCTGTATTCCTCCCATAGAACTTATGGAAATCACATGACTACCTTTTACAAGAAATTGCAAACAAATTCTAGTAAGATTTGCTACCGCAAAAACGTTTACTTTGTATATATTTTCGAAATCCTTATTGGTTGTTTCCGCAAAAGGTTTGAATAATAAACTTCCTGCATTATGAACAATCGCATCTACATTTTTCCAAGTAGAATTAAGGAAATTTGTAACTTCAATCAAGTCCTTTTCTTGAGATAAATCTACAGAAAGACAGGTAATGTTTGGGTTTCCTAACAACGATTTCGAAATGGTTCTTGACAATGCCAAAACTTGATGTCCTGCATTTGCAAATTGCAAAGCCAATTCGTGTCCAATTCCTCTAGAAGTTCCTGTTATTATGATTTTTTTCATACAGCGAAAATACGAAAAAATAATTTTATTTATGTAACCCAAATTTCATTTACATTTTTTAAATTTACATAAAAAGAAACATCCAAATGTTAGAAAATATTAGTTTAGAAATCGCAAATTCCTCGGACATTAATGGAATTCTGGAATTACAGGAATTGTACTTGGTTTCTAATTTATCGGAGCAAGAAAAAGAAGCTGGATTTGTTACAACGCCGTTCACAGTTGCGTTATTGGAGGAAGTTATTAGGAACGAAGGTTTATTTATTGCAAAATTAAACGGAAAAATAATTGCGTACGCATTTGCTGCAAGTTGGGAATTTTTTAGTCAATGGCCTATTTTCGAATACATGATTTCCTTGTTTCCGAGATATCGTTTTCGGGATTTTGATGTAAATCCTATTACAAGTTTTCAGTACGGACCCGTTTGTATTCACAAAGATTATCGTGGGAAAGGTCTGATTTTGTTACTTTTTGAATTTATGAGATCACATGTTGTAAAAAAATATCCTCTAAGTTTAACTTTCATCAATAAAATAAATATTCCATCAACAAAAGCACATATAGATAAACTTAAATGGACTATTATCGATGAATTTTCGTTCAATAACAACGAGTATTTTATTTTAGCTTACGATATGAATATTGCTATAAAAGAATCCTAAGATTTAAAGTATTTTTTATAAAATTTAAAGGTTTGAAAAATCGCCATTCCAAGAAAAAATACTGGAATAATTCGAGAAAGTATGAGTTTTGATAAACTATCGGAGTTTTTGGTTATTAAATTTAAACCTAAAATTAATGCTAACATTCCGCAAAATGTTCCAATTAATGTTCCAAAAAGATACAAATATTTAAGACTTTTTTCGACAAAAATGTATTTAGCACTTATTAAATACAAGTTCCAAGCGGTCCAAAACGGAATTTGAATAAAATTGAAACAACTCAAAATTATTCCTATCACAAACGAGGAATAGGCTAAATATTTAGATAAATTATCTTGTCCAGAACTCTCGGAATTGGACTGAGAAAAGAAAGAATAGGCCAAAAGCAACATAAAAAATATAGAAAAAACCTCAATAAATTTGATTAATTTTTTGTTATTTGATAGTCTTTTTGCGAAAATCAAAGTGAGATAAATCACGATTCCTTCTACCAAAATCACGCCTAATAAATACGGAATTACATTATTTATTCCAGATTTCTGATAGATTTGAAATCCAATTACATTGAGATATCCCAATGGAATTGACCCTAAAAAACTCACTATAAAACCTACAAATATGTTTTTTAGTGCGTTCATAGTTTTAGAAATTTACAATTTTTTGGCTTTGTTCCAAATGCAATCTGTATTCTTTCATTCCAACTTTATGCGATAAATAAGGAAAACCATTTTTATGATTTTCCACACTAATTTTGTACATATAAGTAATGTGGCGCGCCAATTCTTTCCAAGCATAAAAGATAGAATGTTTTGGGTCATAAATATGCGTAGGCTCACTCGCAGCTCCATTTAGCTCTACAACCGAGAAATTTTCGCCTCGCTCTAATTCCTCAAGGGTATTGTACATAACATCTAATCGTCCGAAATAAAACCCCGGAATTTGCAAACACATTTCGTTAATTACTGCCTCGAGTTTTGGAGTAATCCAATGGCTTCCATCAATGAATTTTGCGCCTCGAGCATGATTCCCATAAGGTACAAGGTTGCGTTTTTGTCCTTTTGGCAAAATTTCATTTAGTTGGTTTCCATATTCCAATTGCAAGGATTTAAGTTGCATTTCGTAACGCGGATTTTGCTTAATTAACTCTAAATTAGATGAAAATCCATCGCCAGTAATTATCAAAAACTCTTTGGCAACAATTCCTGTAATTTTTCCTGTTTTTTCCGATGGAAATCTCACATAAAAAATACCAACTTCGTTAGGAAATGGAATTAAATCCTGAACAACAAAATCGAAATCGGCTTTATTGCAATAAAATTTTAAATCCTCAAAATTATTTATTTTTTTTACTCCAGATCCACGCAATCCTATGTCTGGTTTTGCAATAAATGGAAATTTGATTGATGCATTTTCGACTATTTTAGATAGCTGCTCGAATGAAGTTCCGTTTTTTACAAGTTCCGTTTTGGGATAATATTTTTGAGGAATTAGATCATAAATTGCCTTTTTACTTTCCATGATAAATCCTCCATTTTTGATGCTTGGATTAGACGCATTAAAGAAAAATAGGGTTCTGGCTTTTATCGAATAATAAATCCAAAGAAAATAAATTGGGATATAAACGACTTTGAAAGGCCAGTATTCCCAATGCATGAGCTTGTGAAAAAATATTTTCATGCTAAATTATTATGAATGAAGTTTCGAAATCCCTATTGGCAATCAAATCATAATGTTTGATGCACACTTTGTTTTTTTGGATAATGGATTGAGTAATACTCAAGGTTTTCATCTCATTATTTCGATTAATAACTAGTCCATTTTCTTGGTTTTTTTCCTCTGTATATCTATGAAAATCGAGCATTTTGGTTTCGGAAATATCAGGGTTTTGTTCTAAAAAAGTATAAAACCAATCGGAA
>JAYVZI010000037.1:0-71064 GCA_043783485.1 Bacteroidota bacterium | reverse complement strand
TTGTTTCTAATTAAAAATTACGAATTAAAAATTACGATATATTTTTAATTCGTAATTTTTAATTTTTAATTGACCTATTCCCAGATTAACGCTTTCTTTTTGATGATATAGAAAAACCCCACCAATAATAAAGCCATAAAAATCAACATTTTAAACAATCCTTCAACACCTAAATCTTTGAAATTTATTGCCCAAGGATATAGAAAAATAACCTCAACATCAAACAAAACGAACAGAATGGCTACTAAAAAATATTTTACTGAAAACGGTATACGAGCATTTCCGATAGATTCTATTCCGCATTCGAAATTTTCATCCTTAATTTTTGACGATCTGCTTGGTCCAAGTTTTCCTGAAATAAATATTGTTCCCACAACAAATCCTGCTGCGAGCAAAAATTGCATGAGTATTGGAAGGTAACTTAATTGGTCTGACTGCATTTTGAATAAATTTTGTTACAAAGATATGTTTCAATTCATTAAATAACAATAAAAAAATTATAAATGATAAGGACTAAAACGATTGAATTTTGTAATTTTTAATGATTATAAATAAAACGAATTCTGTAAAATTGGTTTTAGCCCAAATGGAAGTGTAAATCCTTGAAGTTTTGAAATCCTTTTTTCTTGGAATTTGAGAACGACCAAAGGAAGTTCCTCAAATTTTATAGAAAAAAGAGATTGAAAAACGAAAGATTGAAACGAACAGTTGGATTGGCTCCAAAAAAAAATGTCTCGAAATAAATCGAAACATTTTTAATTTTAGGTAACTTAAATATATATATTTTAGTCTTCTAAAGCAACTACTTGAGCAGCAACTTTACCTTTTCTTCCTTCTTCTTCTTCGTAAGATACTCTGTCACCTTCGCGTAATTCTTCCGCTTTGATTCCTGATGCATGTACGAAAATGTCTTTTCCTGTTTCTTCGTCTGTAATAAATCCGTAACCTTTAGATTCATTGAAAAATTTTACTGTTCCTGTGCGCATTGTGATTGTAATAAATAATTAATATTGCTGCAAATGTAATCTAATATTTAATACAAAACAGATTTATGTTAAATATTTTTGAATATTGTTGATTTTCAAAAGTTTATCTCAACATGATATGCAATTCCTTTAACTGAGATTCGTCGATTACAGATGGTGCATCGATCATGACATCGCGACCTGAATTGTTTTTTGGAAAAGCAATAAAATCTCGAATGGTTTCTTGACCACCAAGTATTGCTACTAATCTGTCTAATCCAAAAGCCAAACCGCCGTGTGGTGGCGCGCCAAATTGGAAAGCATCCATTAGGAAACCAAACTGATTTCGAGCTTCCTCTTCGGTAAATCCTAAATATTTAAACATTAGAGCTTGTGTGGCTTTATCATGAATTCTGATAGATCCGCCACCTATTTCGTTTCCGTTTAATACCATATCGTAAGCATTGGCTCGAACCGATTTTGGATCGGTTTCTAACAAATGCATGTCTTCGGGTTTTGGTGATGTAAATGGATGGTGCATTGCGTGGTAACGACCGGATTCTTCATCAAATTCTAATAAAGGGAAATCAACCACCCAAAGTGGCGCAAATTCGGCTGGATTCCTGAGACCCAATCGTGTTGCCAATTCCATTCTAAGTGCAGAAAGTTGTGTTCTGGTTTTATCGGCTGGGCCAGAAAGCACGAAAATCATGTCGCCTTTTTGTGCACCAGTCATTTTTGCCCAATTGGATAAATCGCCTTGATCGTAAAATTTATCTACCGATGATTTATAGGTTCCGTCTTCGTTACATTTTACATAAACCATTCCTGACGCTCCAACTTGTGGGCGTTTTACCCATTCGATAAGTGCATCGATTTCTTTGCGAGAATATTCGCCAACTCCAGGAACGGCAATTGCTACAACCAATTCGGCTGCATTAAAAACTGGGAAATCTTTGTGTTTTGCAAATTCGTTCAGTTCACCAAATTCCATCCCGAAACGAATGTCTGGCTTGTCGTTTCCGTAGGTTCGCATCGCGTGTGCATAAGTCATTCGAGGGAATTTATCTACTTCGATTCCTTTTATTTCTTTTAGCAAATGGCGTGTTAATCCTTCGAAAACATCAAGAATGTCTTCTTGTTCTACGAATGCCATTTCGCAATCTATTTGTGTAAATTCTGGTTGTCTATCAGCACGAAGATCTTCGTCGCGGAAACATTTTACGATTTGAAAATATTTGTCCATTCCACCAACCATCAATAATTGTTTAAAGGTTTGTGGTGATTGTGGCAAGGCATAAAATTGTCCTTCGTTCATACGACTTGGCACGACAAAATCTCTTGCACCTTCTGGAGTAGATTTTATTAAATAAGGTGTTTCTACTTCGCAAAAATCTAAATCTGAAAGATATTTTCGGACTTCCATCGCTACTTTATGACGAAAAAGCAAACTGTTTTTTACAGGATTTCTTCTAATGTCAAGATAACGGTATTTCATACGAATATCTTCGCCGCCATCGGTTTCGTCCTCTATTGTAAAAGGTGGCGTAAGCGATGCGTTTAGGATTGTCATTTCGGTTACCAAAATCTCAATTTCGCCAGTTGGGATATTTTTATTTTTTGCTTCGCGCTCAATTACTTTACCTTTTACTTGAATTACAAATTCGCGACCTAAAGTTTTAGCCAATTCGAAAACAGTTTTGTCAGATCGGCTTTCGTCGAACATTAGTTGTGTAATTCCGTAACGATCGCGCAAATCGACCCAATTCATAAATCCTTTATCACGAGATTTTTGAACCCAGCCTGCAAGAGTAACTTCTGTATTGATATGTGTTGCGTTTAGTTCGCCGCAATTATGACTTCTGTACATGGTTTTGATTTTGAACTGCAAAAGTAAAAACAAATATTGTATTTCCATTAAAATCATAAAAACTTCACAATATTTTATTTAGATTTTAAAAATTTGAAAAATTAAAATTATGTTTGATGAATAAATTTAAATTTTTGAACACCATGAAAAAAACATTTATTGTAGCATTTATATTTTTAATTTCGAATGCTATTGTTGGACAAACTAAGGAATATGTGTCGTTTGAAGCAAATATTGCAAATAAAAACGGCAATGCCCTATCGATAGTTAGCGGTAATAAATTGGTAAAGAAAATTACTGTTGATAAAACTGGGATTTTTAAAGACACATTGAATGTAAAAGAAGGAATGTTTATGCTTTTTGATGGTGTTGAATATACTAGTTTATACCTAAAAAACGGATTTGACTTGAAGCTTACTATGGATGCCAAAAAATTTGACGAATCTATAGTTTATTCTGGAATTGGCGCTGGCGAAAATAATTTTTTGGCTCAGAAAACAATTTCAGATTCTAAAGATAATGGAACCCAATTGTTATCGGCGAATGAAGTTGAGTTTAAAAAAATAATGGTAGATAAGAAGGCTTCCGATTTTAAAAAATTAGAAGATTCGAAATTAGATGAAAATTTTATTAAGCTCGAAAAGGAAAACATAGAGGCAGACTTAAAAGGTTTTACAACCTATTACAACCAGAAAAAAGCTAATAATAAGCTTAATAACATAAAATCGCCAGGTTTTGATTACGTAAATTTTGCTGGCACAAAAACCAAACTAGAGGATTTTGCAGGAAAATATGTTTATATAGATATTTGGGCAACTTGGTGCGGACCTTGTAGAGCGGAAATTCCTTTTCTTAAAAAAACAGAGGAGCGTTACGACGGAAAAAATATTGAATTTGTAAGCATATCTATAGATGTGAAAAAAGATTTTAAGAAATGGAAAAAATTTGTAGGCGACAAAAAACTTGGCGGAATACAAGTTTTTGCAGACAACAATTGGAACTCCGATTTTATTAAACAATACAATATAAAAAGTATTCCAAGATTTATATTAATAGACCCAAAAGGAAATGTGGTTTCCGCCGATGCTCCAAGACCATCCGATCCTATGCTAACAGAGATTTTAGATAAATTATTAAAATAAAAAAACATTATACATAATGCTCGTTTTTAATTAACGGGCATTTTTTTGTTTAATTTTATTATCAAAATCAATAATAAATAACCATTTATTTTTATTAAAAAAGTTAAACCATTAATTATCAATGTTAAATTTTTAGTCAATGTTACTAAATTGTTATGTAAAAGTTTTTTTATTGTAAAATAATATATATATTTGTTATGTTATTATGAAAATTTAAAAACCTACACTATGAAAAAGTATATGATTATCGGAGCGGTGTTGATCTCAGGAATGATTTTTGCACAAAGTAAAGAACCCAAATTAGAAGTTGTTGGTCAATTAGTTAAAGCAACTTATTTTTACGAAAATGGAAAAATGCAGCAAGAAGGTTTTTTTAAAGACGGAAAACTTGATGGAGTTTGGACTTCGTTTGATGTAAATGGAAACAAACAATCGGTAGGAGAATATAAAAACGGACAAAAAACTGGAAAATGGCTTTTTTGGTCTGGATTAAGTCTTAGCGAAGTAGATTACGATAATAGTAATATTGCCGCAATAAAAACTTGGAAACAAGATAATGGTCTTGCTGTAAGAAACTAAAAAAAAATATCTTAAAAAAAACCTGCTCAATGAGCAGGTTTTTTTTTTGGACTAATTTTACGATATCGATTTTTTTACAATTGCCTCTGCTTCATCAAGTAATAATATGATTTTATCTGAGGTTTGGAGTAGTTCTTTGTACTTGTTTTCGGCTAAATCATTTTCGTCGATAGATTTTAGATTTAATATCTCGATAACTTGATTGTGTATTTTTTTGTGCTCTAATTCAAATTTTTGCATGGATTCTATATGGCCATATTTTACTTTTCCTTGGCTATAATACCATTTTCCAGTATCGCAATTAATGTGCGAAATGGCTTGTTTACTTGTTAAACTTCCTGTTCCGTCTAGGAAATTTCGGATTTTGTATTTCCAATTTAAATGTTTGGATCTTGCATCATCAAAATCGACATCGATATTTGGTTTGTCTTTTTGATGATTTTTATCGGAATGATACATATTAATAAACAATGACATTTCCTGAGAGGCTGCATCGAGATTATCGGCCGAAATTTTTATGAGATTGGCAAATTCTTTAATTTCATCATCCTTAAGACTGTTGTCATCGAAAAGATTTGTGATTCCTATAATATTACTAAGTGGCCCGCGAAATTTATGCGAATTCTTGAAAGCCATTTCCTCGAACTGTGCAATATAATTGGCGTTTTGAAATTCCATTTGTTTAAGTTCCGAAACATCGTGACCAATAGATAGTATTTCGGTAATATTTTTTTCGGAATCAAAAAAAGCGACTTCGTTCCACTCGATCCATTTAGTTTCGCCGTTTATGTTATCTAAAACATCTAGAGTTGTGATTTTTGGGTTATTATAAGACAAGCTTTCGAAGGTTTTTACGTAGGATTCGATTACGTTTTCTGGATCTAGCGTTTTGTAATTGGTTCCTATATAGTAATTTTTTTCCTTTCCGAAAAAATTACAAAACGATTGGTTTACGTATTTTCTAGTTCCGGTTTTATCGGTAATTACAATAAGATCTAATTGGTTTTCGAGCAAAAACTGCAATCTATTTTCGTTTTTTATTAGTTTATCTATTGCGGATCTTTCTTTTTCCTCGGCAAGTTTTTTATCGGTTATGTCGGCAGAAACGGTTAAATATTTTGTTATGCTTCCGTCTGGATTTAAAACTGGTAATATTGATGATACAATCCAAAAGGAGTTTCCGCTTTTGGTTTTTATTTTAGATTCGCCTCTCCAAACATTTCCGGAAGAGAGGGTTTTGTCTATGTTTTCGTAAAAATTATCGCTGTGGTAATCCGATTTTAGAATGTTTATGTTTTGCCCTAAAATTTCCTCTTTTTTATAACCCGTTTTATAAAGGTAGATGTCATTAATTTTTAAAATTAGCCCGTTACTATCTGTAACTACCGAGTAAAGATTATCATTTATGGCAGATTGATAGGAGTTTATTTCCTCATTTGCCTCTTTTACTAATGTGTCTAGTTTTGTATTAAAGGTAACTAATTCGTAATTCGATTTTTGCAATTCGATTTCGGTATCTTTTTGTTTATCGAAAGCCGCATTTAATTCTTCGTATCTTTTATCTATTGATTTAGAAAAATTTAAAGTAAGATCTACATACAACATAATCTGGAAAAAAATAAGTCCTGCTGTTGAATAGGCCAAAATCATATTTATAAGCAAATAATTTATCGTAGGATCAGGGACAAAAGGGGTTGTGAAGTCATAAAATTTATAAACGAAAAAAAATACAGAACAAATAATCATTGAATAAATAATTATTTTTCTTTGTTTGTATATTGATGCGCAACTGCAAGCTAATGTTATGTACAAAAGTTCCGTTCCTGATCTCCTTATAGAAATTGCCCAAAATGTAATGGCAAATAAACATCCGAAAAAAGCTATGTTTCGAGCAAGTTTGTATTTATTTTGTTTATTAAACCACAAAATGCTTAAGCCTATTGGCAGCATTAGCAATGTATTATAGGAATGGTTAAAGCCCAAAATAGTATAAATTACAGTAACAATAACGCCTATGGATATTGACAAAATAGCCATTGCATTCATTAATGCATTACGTTGAACTTCTAAATAATGTTGCTCTTTTAGACGGCCAATATTTAGCGTGGCTTTCCACTTTTTTTTGAGGTAGCTTGTATTCAAGTTCGCTTAGGTTAAAGTATTTTTAAATAAAAATCTAGGACATTTTAATTTTAAACCAAAATAGTTATAATATTTGAATTATAAAAATAAAAAAGCGGTTTTAATTAAAAAACCGCTTCTAAATGCTTAGATAACCGAATGTTATAAACCAACAACCTGTTTTTTGGCACTACGATCACGCAGCCAATATTTCATTCGTTTAACCAAATAAAACATTACAGGAACCATAACCAAAGTTAAAATCGTGGCGTAACTCAACCCGAAAATAATAGTCCAAGCCAATGGTGACCAGAATATTACATTATCTCCACCAATGTAAAGATGTGGATTCAAATCGGTTATTAATCCAAAGAAATCGAAATTTAGACCAATTGCCAAAGGAATTAATCCTAAAATTGCTGTAAGTGCAGTTAATAAAACGGGTCGCAAACGCGATTTTCCTGATTTGATGATTACTTCTTTTATCTCAAGAATCGTTAAATCGTCATGAGAATTTTGTTTGTTTACTCGAACTTTTTCGTCTAATAATAACACGAAGAAATCCATTAATACAATTCCGTTTTTTACAACGATTCCTGACAGCGCAATAATTCCCATCATGGTCATAAGGATTACAAAATCCATTCCTGCAAAAACATATCCAAAGAAAACTCCTGAAAAACTTAGCAAAACCGTAAACATAATTACTAAAGTTTTTGAGATCGAATTAAATTGTAAAACAATAATTATTGTAATACTTGCTAATTCCAAAAGCAAAGCTCCGAATAGGAAACTCGAATCCTTTTTTTGTTGTTCTTGCTCGCCCGAAAAATCATAAGTAATATCGCCAGCCATTTTATAATTGGCGTTTTCTAAAGCCGATTTTATATTATTTGTAATCCCATCGCCCGTGTAACCCTCTAAAACATTAGAGTAAATAGTCATTACCCGTTTAGATTGCTTGCGTTTTATTTGATTAAAAGTATATGTTTTTTCGGTTTTTGCCAATGCCGAAATAGGAACTTGCATGATTTGTCCGTTGTTCTGGTTTCGGAAAGTTACGGGCTGGTTAAACAATACACTTTCGTTTTTGCGCTGGTCTTCCTGCAAACGCATTACAATATTATAATCGTCTTTTCCTTCTTTATACTTAGAAATTTCCTGACCATAAATTGCTCTACGCATTGTAAAACCTACTTGTCCCGTTGTTGCTCCTAAACTTCCTGCTCCAACTCTATCTATTTTTACTTCTAGTTCTGGTGATTCTTTATTAACATCAATATTTAATTTCTCAATACCCGAAATATTTTTCGAATTAATAAATGCTATTACTTTATCGGCTTCTAAGAGCATCTGATCATAATCTGATCCCGACAATTGCAAACTTACTGGATAACCAGATGGCGGTCCGGCAGCATCTTTTTCGACAGTGATTTTTGCTCCAGCAATATTTTTTACTTTACTACGAATTTCTCCTAAAACATCGTTTGTATTTACTCCGCGACGGAACTTAAACTCCGAAAAATTTACGGTAACTTTCCCTTTATACGGCGTTTCGGATTGGTTTCCGGCATCTACATTTGGGTTTCCGGCACCCGTTCCTACTTGCGCAACTATGCTCTCTGCTAGGAAATTTTCTTTTGTAGCAGGATCAACATATTTTTTCATGATGTCGATTACCTGTTTCTCTACAAATAAAGTAGCGGTGTTGGTTTTTGCAATATCGGTTCCTTGTGGATATTCGATATAAACAATGTTTTGTTTTGGGATATTGTTTGGGAAGAAAAACGTTTGTCTAGGAAAAACAAACAATAATGCTACCGAGAAAAATAATAACCCTATGATTGATACCAATGCAATTACGGCACGTTTTCCGTTAAGGATTTTACCCAAAAATACTTGATATTTGGCTTCTAATCTCGGGAAAAAACTATGTTGAAAATCTTGTGTTGCTTTGAACAAAAATAAATGATAAGCCCACATAAATCCTAACGAAATTAATAATAAATGCCCAATAGCTCGCATCCAAACTGTATTGGAAATATAACCCGGAACGGCAAATAATAATCCAGATGCTATGAATATTATTGTATATTTTTTTAAGGCTGATTTAGATATATTTCTGTCCTCAATATCCATAAAACCACCCGTCATTGCTGCGTTGATAACCATTGCTACAAACAACGATGCTCCAAGAACACATGATAAAGTTATTGGAAAATAAACCATGAATTTACCAACCGTTCCTGGCCATAATGCCAACGGAATAAAAGCTGCCAAGGTTGTTGCTGTTGATGAAATTACAGGCCAAGCGATTTCTCCAATACCAATTTTTGAGGCTTGAACTCTGTCCATTCCTTTTCGCATATTGGCAAAAACGTTATCGACGACAACAATTCCGTCATCGACAAGAAGTCCTAATCCCATTACTAATCCAAATAAAACCATTGTGTTTAATGTAAATCCAAATGCCGATAATATTGCAAATGCCATTAACATAGAAAGAGGAATTGCGGCTCCTACAAACAACGAATTTCTGAGTCCCATGGTAAACATTAACACAATCATTACCAGAACAATACCAAAAATAATGTGGTTAGAAAGTTCGTTTACTTGGTGTTCTACTCTATCGGATTGATCATTTGTCATTTTGAGATCCAGATCTTTAGGCAAGACATTTTTTTGTGCTTTTGCAACAATTTCTTTGACTTGATCTAAAGCCGAAATCATATTTTGACCAGAACGTTTTTTGATATTGAGCATGACAACTTCCTGACCTTTTTCTCTGGCATAAGTTGTTTTTTCTTTTTCTTTGAAACTCACAACTGCAATATCCTTGAGATAAACCGTTCCGTTGTGCGATTTTACAACAATATTATTGAGCTCGGCTGGATTAGAAATTTCTCCAACAATTCGGATATTATTTCTAGATCCTTGAGATACTAAATTTCCGCCCGATAGCGTCATGTTTTCGTATTTCACAGCGTTTTGAATGTCATCAAAACTAACTTGAGCAGCACTCATTTTGAAAACATCAATGGCAATTTCGACTTCTTTATCATCGACACCAAGAATATCTACTTTTTTTACTTCGGGAACATTCTCGATTTCGTCTTGAAGGTATTCTCCGTATTTTTTGAGTTGTTGTGTGGTATAATTTCCTTTCAGATTGATGTTTAAAATAGGAACTTCCTCGGAAATATTGATGTTAAAAACACTAGGTTCTACCTTACTTCCGTTGTCTAAATTTGGCCAATCGGTCTTGGCTTTTGTTTGATCGACTTTATCCTTTATTTTAATTTTTGCTTCCTCTAGCGTAACTTTTTGATCAAATTCGACCACTATCATTCCGTAATCTTGAAATGAGCTTGAAGTTACTTTTTCGACTCCAGAAATTCCTTTAAACTGATCTTCGAGTGGTTTTACAACTAGTTTTTCGACATCTTGCGATGAATTTCCTGGGAAAATAGATGAAACATAAATTTTGTTTTCTAAAATTTCTGGAAGATCCTCTCGTGGCATATTTATGTATGCCATTGTTCCCATTACGATGATTATTAAAGTTAAGATGTAAACCGTAATTCGGTTATCGACAGCCCAACTTGATATGCTGAATTCGTGATTTTTGTGTTCCATTTGCTTTTAGTTTAAAGTTTTTATTGTTTAAAGTCTGGTTGAGCCTAAACCTCCTAAACTTATAAACGTTCTAACCTTTTATTAGAAATTTAACTTCGTTCCTTCTTCTAAAGTATTTAATCCTTCGGTTACAATTACATCGGCAGCATTAAGTCCAGAAAGGATTTCGGTTACGTTTTCCGATGCTTGACCTAAAGTTACAACTACTTTTTTGGCAACCGCAGTTTTTCCGTTTACTTTATCGGCTATAAAAACAAACTTGGTTCCGTCGCCGTTCGACAAGATTACATTTGTAGGAACTACAATAGCATTTTTCTTGGTGTAATCTATAATTTGAAGTTTTGCAACTTGGTTTGGGCGCAATAAATTTTCTGGGTTTGGCACAGCGACCTCGATAGAGAAACTTCTGTTTGCGGGATTAATGTTGTTTCCAACTTGACGAACGTGACCAATATAGTTTTTTCCTAAACTTTCTAATCTAACATTTACAATCGTTCCTACTTTTAGTTTACCAATGTAACTCTCTGGAACTTCAGTAGAAACATACATGTTAGATAGGTTTACAATACGCATTAATCCTTGTTGGCTTGGTGCAACAACTTGTCCTCGCTCTACAAAAACGGCGTCTATAACTCCTGTAAATGGTGCTTTTATTAATGTTTTAGACAATTGTGCTTTCATTTGCAAAACCGATTTTTGCAAACCAATCATTTGTGTTTTTGCTTGTAGAAACTGAATTTCCGAACCAATTTTTTGATCCCAAAGGTTTTTTTGACGCTCGAAAGTAGTTTTTGCTAAATTGTATTGATTTTCGACCGATGCCAATTGTTGGCTCATTCCGCCATCGTCCGTACGACCAAGAACTTGACCTTTTGTAACTCTTTGTCCAGCTTTTACATTTAATGTAACCAATGTTCCTGGCATTTCTGGCTGAATTAGGATGTTTTCCTTAGTGTTTACATTTCCTTGAACTTCAAGATAATGATTAAAAACGGTATCTTTTACTGTTAAAATCGAAACCAATGCTTCCTCGGCTTTTTTTACATCTAAAGTTGCTAAAGCTGCGTCGAGTTTAGACAAATCGGCTTGCAATAAATCTCTTTTTGCTTTTATGTTTACTAGGTTTTTTGATGCAACTAAGTCATCTATATTAGAGTTGTCTTCTTTTTTTCCGCATCCAATAAATAATAATGTTGCTGCGAATACTATAAATAAATGTTTCATTTTTTTAGTTTATAAGGGTGATGGGTTTATTAGTTTAGTATTTAAGATTATTTGTTTTCGTTTTTTATTTGTGATTTATGAAGAGCGTCGAGCATTAAAGTAATTTGTTCTAATTCATTTCTTGATTTAAAATAATCTTCGTTTGATAGATATTCTAGTTCTTTAGAAATAAAAAGTTGGTTAATTAACTCTAATGCAGATCCGTATGCAATTTCTGTAAATCTTGCTTTGTCTTTCGGCGATTTTCTTCCGGAACCTTCTGCAATATTCGAAGAGATTGAAACCGAGCATCTTCGCATTTGACTGACTAATCCAAATAATTCATCTTTAGGATAACCACGCGTTTGTTTGTAAATCATAACAGATAAACTGATAGATTTTTGCCAAACAACTAATTTTTCGAATGTATATATCTTCATTTTATGATATTAAAAAGTCATTTATTTAGGCTAACCATATATACTTATAACCAAATAACCTACTTTATAGTTAATTTCTCTAAAGCCGCTTTTTTATTAATTACATCGACCATAGATTGCAAATACGTTTGTTGCGCTGCATACAATTGTCGTTGGGCTTCGCTGAATTCGAAACTGGTCGATAAACCTTCTTTAAACTTGATTTGTTGCTTTTTTTCGATGCGTTCGGCAAGGTTCAAATTGCTTTTAGAAGTTGCGTATTGCTCAATGCTAAACTCGAAATCGGATTTAGATTTTTCGTATAATAATTTCAATCTTTGTTCGGCTTCGGTTTGTTGGGTTTTGGCTTGATCTAGGCTAATTTTGGCTTGTTGGGTTTTTGCATTTCGACCAAAACTCGAAAATATTGGAACATGCAAACTAACTCCAACATTAGAATAATAAAGCCATTTTTGATTGCCCGAAAAGAAAGAGAAATCTTGACTAAAAGCATTAGAGCCAACATTTAACGCTGCTCCTAAACTTGGTAATGCTTTACTTTTTTCGAGTTTTAACAACAGTTTTTTCTGAGTTACTAAACTGGTAACTATTTGATAATCGATATTATTTTCGACATTAAATTCTGATGTTTGGGCTGCTAAATCCAAGTTAGATTTAGATAAATTATCCAAATTGTCAGTCAATACCAAATCGTCATTAATTTCCATTCCGAGATTCAATTTTAGCATTTTCAAGGAAATTTCTCTTAATCTTTTTACATTATTCAAATTACTTTTTACGGTTGCAAGTGTTATCGAAATTTGCTCTACGCTTTCCTGTTCGCCCAATCCGTTTTTGAAAATCTGATTGATGTCGTTATAATTTTTTTCGAGAATTGTTTTGTTGCTTTCTAGGATTTTTATGCTTTCCTCGGCCAATAAAACATTTCCGTAGGAATTAATAACCATTTCGCGAATATCGGAATCGGTTTTCTTTTTTGCATTTACAAAATACTCCAAATACGCTTTAGATGCCTGAAGCGCAACTATATACGAACCGTCAAAAATCAATTGGCTCAAGGTTACACTTGCGCCCATATTTTGTTTGGTTCCAAAAGCCACTTCCTGAAAAGTTCCTGGAGTTCCTCCAAAAATTTCGGCTGGAATTAGGGATTTTTGTAATTTCAAATTGTTTTGATAGTTTACATTTCCGCTAATTTGTGGTAATCCACTTGCGGTTGTTTCCCATTTTTTTTGTTTAGAAATTTCGATGTCACGACCCGAATTTATTGCAGAATAATTGTTTTGCAACGCATGATCTATGGCTTGTAGTAACGAAAAACTAAAGTTTTGTTTGGTTGGCTGCTGTGCATTTGCCGTGAGCGAAAAAACACAAATTAGTATTGAAAAAATTTTCTTCATTATATGTAGAGGTTTAGTAATTGTTTTTCGAGTTCGATAATTCCTTTGGGCGTTGCCAAGGCTCTGGTATGATATTCTAATACGTGGGTTTCTAACTTATTTGCTTCGGTTTCCAACTGTGTGTTTTCTTTTATAGAAAAAATGAGCATGTAATAAAATTTGGCATAAATATCTATATCTAAATCTTTTCTGTATAATTCTTGCGCAATGCCTTTCACGATATTTTGCTTGAACATAGTGTTGCAATCTTCCAGTTCGTTGGCAATCATTTTGGAATGAATCTCGGGATAATGTTTTTTTAGTTGATAAATCGGAGAATCATTTATGGTTTGAAACATTTCCTTGAACATGCGTCTAATTTCAAAATTCTCTTCAATTGCATTGTAATCTTTAGCGACAATTTCATCGATTATTATGTGAATTTTTTGATGAATAATCTCGGTTCCTTGTTCAATAAGCACTTCTTTGTTGTGAAAATATTTGTATATTGTTTTTTTAGAAATACACATTTCGCAAGCAATATCATCCATAGTAACGCTCTTGAAACCAAGTTTCATAAACATTTCTGTAGCTTTAGATATTATTTTATCTTTCATAATATTTTTAAATCTTGTGCAAATATATAATGGAAACTTTAGATACCAAAATAGTTTCCTAAGTATTTACATAAATTTAACATTAGAGGAAGTTTAGAAGGTTTAGAAAAAGTTTAGAAGTTTAGGTTGGAATATTAAAAAAATATACTTTTGTTGTTAATGAAAATAATTGGTTTTCTGACTTTCATTGCTAAACCTTTTAAACTAATAAACCTCATAACCTTTTTCAAGAAAATGCACTCAATATACCAATACCAAGAATTTATTTCCGATTATTTACTCACACAATACGAAACCAAAGAACCTCTAAATCTTTACGAACCAATACATTACATCATGAAATTGGGAGGAAAACGCATGCGCCCAGTTTTAACATTAATGAGTGCCGAGGTTTTTGATGGCGATTATAAATTGGCTTTGCCAGCAGCCTTGGCAGTAGAGGTTTTTCATAATTTTTCATTGGTTCACGACGATATTATGGACGATGCGCCACTCAGACGAGGAAACGAAACGGTTCACGAAAAATGGAATACCAACACAGCTATCCTTTCTGGCGATGCGATGTTGATTTTGGCATATCAATATTTCGAGAAATACAATACTGATGTTTTTAGAGATTTGGCAAAATTGTTTAGCAAAACGGCTCTCGAAGTTTGCGAAGGCCAACAATGGGATGTGGATTTTGAAACCCGCGACGATGTTTCGATTCCTGAATATTTGAAAATGATCGAATACAAAACCGCAGTTTTGGTCGCCGCTGCAATGAAAATGGGAGCAATTGTTGCCAAAACTTCTGCAAAAAATGCCGATTTGATTTATGATTTTGGATTAAATCTTGGTTTGGCATTTCAATTGCAAGATGATTATTTAGATTGTTTTGGAGATCCAGAAACTTTTGGGAAACAAGTTGGCGGAGATATTATTGAGAATAAAAAAACCTATTTGTACCTAAAAGCAATCGAATTTGCATCGGCTTCCGAAAAAGAACAATTGTTACATTTATTTTCGATTCATCCGACTGATAATTCAGATAAAATTGAGTCTGTAAAAGCCCTTTTCAATTCCTCTGGAGCATCAAAAGCAACACAAAAAGCAATTCAAGATTTTACTTTAAAGGCATTTGACACTTTGCAAAACATTAGCATTGACAACGAAAAGAAAGATATTTTGCGATCGTTTGGAGAGAATTTAATGGGAAGAAAGGTTTAAAAAACAACTTCAAAAAACAACTTCAAAAATCAATCCTATTTTCACATTGACTTTTGAAATTGACTTTTTGAACTTTGAAATTAAAAAATGAATTTTATAACTCCACAAAATACCGATTTACTACTTTCCGGAGCCGAAAGCGAAAACTTGTATCTAAAATTAATTGAGCAAATTAACAAAGATTTCAATTTGGCAAACGAGGGAATCGATTTTCCGATGAGCACTTTGCCTGAAGAACTCAAAATTCAGTTGCACGAAAAAGTATATCGATTAATTCAATACAAATTTGCCGAATATCTCAATTTGCTATATATTGTTGATGTTCCCGAGGATCAAATCAAAAAACTTGACGGTTCGGATATTTCGGAACTTGCAAAACAAGTGGCTTTTTTGATTTTGAAACGTGAATGGATGAAAGTTTGGTTTAGGAACAGATATTAAAAAACGGAGCCAATTGGCTCCGTTTTTTAATATCTATTCCTAAGTATGGGCTGTCTATTTTTAATACAGCCCAATTTATTAAAATGTGATTATGTTTTTAATCATTATAGTTAATCACTGTTTTTATATAATATTTATGTCCAAAAGTGTAAATATAAAATTGAAAAACTAACCACACTAATGATAGAAAAGTAGTAAACGTCCACATAAAATAATTATCAAAAATAATACAACACATGATTAGTATTACAAATACAGACATTAGTATAAAATATTGCTTTTTGCTTATTATAAATTCAATATTAACTGTACACTCTTTATGATTTAAATCAATTTTATGACATTTTGTTTTAAATCAATTTTATGACATAAAAGGAGTTATTATTATCTATGAGATTTAAATTCAATTCTTGATTTAAATTATATTTTTTATTATTTAAAAAAACATAATAATTATGAAAATCAATACTGTTTGATTTTTTAAATTTTATTTTCATATATATATTTTATTGAGCACAATCACCAGTAGATGCAGCAATCAGAGAAGCTGCGGCGCCTGCAATAGCGGCAACCGGTCCGCTCCAAAGAAAACAACCAGCTGCACCAGCGTCAGCTATTATCATTTGATGATTGCAATAGTTTTTTAGTTTTTTTGAATCAAGATTTGGATTTTCTGTAAACCAAAGTTTATTTGAAGATTCTAATACACTCTCAAATACAACTATGAATTTTTTATCATTTCCATGAATAAATTTGTTAGACTTTAAAATTTCTAACTTTTCTTTAATTTTAATGTATTCATCTTTGTCATTTAAAACACTATTAATGAATTCGATTGTTTGCAATGATAGTTTACCATCTTGTAATAGATTATCTTTAATTTTTAACCACTGATCGTTAAAACTATAATCTAAAGAAGATTTATAGCTTAAAAAAAAAGGTGAAATATCATGAATATCTGTACTGTTGTAGACACTCGGATATTTGTCTTTCATTAAGCTTAATATTTCAGTCATTACCTGATTATAACTCTTGTTCTTTAAATTTACTTTTCTAGAATTGTCATTTTGGGTATACAACCTAATTGCTTCATTGTGGTAAAAACCATATTCTTCTAAATTTACTTTTACATCTTTTTCTTGGTCTTCTTTGTTACAAGAAGTAACAAAAAAAATAGTTAAGAATACAAAAACAAATAAAGCAAGTAATAGATTAATTTTTTTCATAAATTTGTAAATAATTTTAATTGTTGCAGTCTTACTTATGTCATCGAAAACATTATAAAGGTAAGGCTGCTTTTTTTTGGTTCATTTTTTTATACTTCAAATTAATAATAAACCCATAAAAATAATTTGATAAATCTCATTGAGATGGCCATCTCTAATTAGCAATTCAAACGGATATTAAATTTGAATTCGTTGCCGCAAACATACAATAATAAGAGGGGCGGGGGGTAAATAAAAACAGTGTTTTTTATCGATGTTATTTACTGTTAGTCGAAAATAAAAAAAACAAAATTTTAACGTTTTTTTAACACCTTTGCTTTTGGTTAAATTTATAAATAAAAAACAATCGAATTATTCAAAATAAATTCTCCGAAGATCAAATCAAAAAACTCGATGGTTCGGATATTTCAGAACTTGCAAAACAAGTGGCTTTTTTGATTCTGAAACGTGAATGGATGAAAGTTTGGTTTAGGAACAGATATTAATTTATTTGATATGTGAAAATTAGTGAAATTCGTGTTTTTATTCCAACTCTTTTTTCAAAATCACTTTATTCCATAATTCTTTTCCGTCTTTGTCAAACAACGTTAATTTTATTTGTCGGTTTGCTTTGTTTCCAGAAAACGAAATTATTCCAAAATTATGCGTAAAAAATGTGCTTCCATTTACTTTTAACGGATTGGTTTCTCTTTCTGATGCCACTCCAGAAGTAAATGGCGAAACGGTCCAATCGTATAAAGGATAGGTATTTTCTCGATCCATTTTTGCCAATTCAGCATAATGACGATCGCCTGTTAGGAACAAAACGCCTTTTATTTTATTATCCAAAAGTTCCTTTAAAAGTTTTGCTTTTTCCTCTGGATAATGTCCATAATTTTCGGTATCGGGAACCGAGTTTAACACTTGCCCGCCAATTACAATAATCTTAAAACTTGCGTTAGATGCCGATAAAGCATCAATTAACCAATTGAATTGCGTTGTTCCCAACATAGTATGATCGCCAGTAATCCTGTCATTTGGCGAGCGAAAAAATCGATCATCAAGCATAAAAAACTGTGCATCGCCCCAATTGAAAGTCGAATAAGTGCCTTCGTTTTGACTCGCATCGGATCCGTACATTTTGTTTGCCCAAAAATCCTTAAATGCTTTTTGGGTTACATATTTGTTATAAAAACTGCGATCGGAATCGTTATTCCCATAATCGTGATCGTCCCAAATGGCTTGATTTTGTGTTTTTGCCAATAGGGGTTGAATCTCTTTTATAGCACGAGAATGCGTGCTTCGGTAATAAATTCCAGTTTTCGAATCAAAATCTACTTCGCGCAAATACATATTATCTCCGCCCCAAATCATAATGTCGGGGTTTTTATTGGCAATGGCACCAAAAATTTCGTGGTTGCTACCATAGCCTTTTCCTGGACGGTCTACTTCGGGTTCGTTTACGTAATTACAACTTCCAAAAGCTACGGTAAAATCGGGTGCATCCTCGCGCCATTGCCATAATTTTTTAGATGAAAATGAAGTTTCGTAAGGAAAAACAACTTTTTTATTATCTATAAAAACAGTGTAATTGTATTTTTTGCCTTGCTGTAATTTATCCAATATAATATGATAGGTAAAACCAACATCTTTAGTAGTTGTATAATTATCCGAAACAAAAACTTCCGAAGGTTTATCAATAGCAAAATATTCAATTTTGACAGTTGCAGGTTTTGTAGTTTGCAACCAAATCATGGCTTCTTTCATTTCGCAATAACCAACCATTGGCCCTGATTGTAATGTAGAATTTTGCGAAAATGCAAAAGTGGCTAATAATATAAGTAGGAAACTAAATGTTTTTTTCATTTTGTAAAATTACAATATTTTAAATAAAGAAACTTACACCAATGAATATCATAATTATTTAACAACATATTTATTGTTATTTTAACATATAAATACATGGTAGTTTGGCAATAAATAAAAAAGGCGGAACCAAATTTGGTTCCGCCTTTTTTTAATCATCTTTCTTAATCGTAATGACAATGTTATCTTCAAACTTGTAATTGCCTTTTTTGTAAATTTCCTTATTCGAAAGAATTACTTGATAGGTATAAATGCCTTTTGGCAATTCTAAAAAACATTCTTTACCATCTACTTGAACTACCAAGTCTTTTTTTATTTTCTCACCATCTTCCGTCTCACCATCAATGACAAAAGTAATTTTATCAGAAAGTTTATTTTTTACACATACACTTTCTACAAATTTACTCTGTTTTTGAATATCCGTTTTTGAAGCTTTTAATATTGTAAAACCGCTCATTATTAATTCCCCAGCTTTTAATGCTGTTTCAAATGTAGATTGCGCGAAGATTGAATAAGGTAATAGTAATATTAACAAATAACATAATTTTTTCATGTTTTTTTATTTTTAAAATAAAGCATTTAAGGGAAAATTACTTTTTGTATTATGACGCAATAAATAAGTGCAAATTAATACTCTAGATACTTTAATGGATAATTTCTATTACTTAATCATAAAGTATAACCATAAATGTTAATTACACAAATAATAACAATAAACAAATTTGTAGATTTTAATATTTTTTTGCTTTAAAAATGACAAATACTTAGTTCCTAAAAGAGAATTATTTATATAAAGAGATTGCTTGTTCAAGCTCCTCCTTTGCTATTTCTCCAGTAAATTTTTTAACTATTTTTTTATTTTTAATTAAATATGTGACTGGAATAATTGTAGAAGTAATCCACTTGTCAGTTTTGTTTCCTTCTAATGTGTTTAATATAGCATTTCTGTATTTTAGATCTAACAATGTAATATCCTTAAATCTAAACTTCTCAGTATTATTGAATTTAATTAAATCTATAGAGTCTGTATCTATTGATAATGACAAAAAATCCACATTTTCTTTTTTATAAGTTTCTTTAATTGAATTCAACTCAGGCATTTCTTTAATGCATGGTTTACACCATGTTGCCCAAAGATTTATCACAACTAAATTTTCTTTTGAAAAATGTGATTGGTAGAAGTAACTTTCTTCAAAATTTTTATTTTGTTTTATTTTTAAATCAATTTGTTTACCTATCCTAACATTACCAATTTGTATACTAAATTGTGACAAAACAACAATTACAACAATCAAAACTAAAAAAAAACCAACAATCCCTTTTTTCATAAATTTTTCAAATAATCAGGGCTTAGAGCCCTGATTGATTAATTACTAATCTAATTTAACATTTTCTAAATAAATATTTCCGTCCTCGCTAAGAAAATAATCTCCGGCATCTAATGTATAAATAAAATCCGGAGTTTTAAACTTTGTTTGTTTTGAAAATGAAATTTTATTATTATTGTCTTTTACTTCCTCAAGTTGATCAAAAGACAATTCAGGTGTGATTTTCATTCCTCCTTTACTGATTTTACCATTTTTAAAAAACCAATACGCACAAATTGTCATTGAATAATCCACATCGTGACCTAAAACAGTTCCAGTTACATGTTCGGTTAAACAATATTTTTTTGCACTTGATATTTTTATTGGAGTATAAAAAATCTTATTGTCAACTACTTTATAATTCCCTTTTGGCAATGCTAACACTCCACCGAAATCGGAAGAAAATTCTGGGAGAATAATATCCTCATCGACATTAACAAATTCCTTAGGATTGTTTTTAGATTCAAGCGTCATCGAATAACTTCCAACCATATTCCCGTTTTTTTCAACAGAACCATAAAAACAATGAGTTGTACTCCAAATATCAATATCAATAACAAAATGACAACAACTTGTACTGTAACACAAAAGCTTTACTTTATTTTCATTAGCTTTTTGTCCAAATGACGATGTTGAAAATATAAAGGCAATAATCAATCCAAATAATAATTTTTTCATTCTAAATAATTTTTAATTTTAATAATTTATTTATTTTTAACAAAACATTTCTCGAGATTGTTTTTGATTTTACAAAAATGAGTCTATTTTATGTTTATTACTAAACATAAAACTTTAATTTAAAAAAGAAATCGTTTAAATTTTAAAACTAATCTTATATTTGTACCAACAAAAATTCATTATGAACACTGTAATTAAATTGCGTAAATTGAGAGAAAAAAAGAAATTCTCTCAAGAAGAATTAGCTCAGAAAATTGGAGTAAGCCAAGTTACCATTGGCAAATGGGAACAAGGAACAAGTATAAAACACGACCATCTAAAAACATTGGCTGATGCTTTAGATGTGCCTTTAGATTATTTGTTAGAAGAAAAACAAATTAGTATAAATCAAACTAATACAGAAAACGCAACTAATAATGTTGCAGGTTTTGAAATCACAATAAAAACTCCAAACTATGTAATTGATGGCTTATTTGATAAGATGGATAAATTAATTGAACTTTTAGAAAAAAAATTAAATTAAAAGAAAACCCTAACAAAGGGCATAAAAGCATTGCTGTAAACGCTTTTGTTTTTGTCATACAAAACATTGTATTTTGCGCCAATTGTTACATTATTGGTTCTGTAACCCGCACCAAGATAAAGTCCTGTACTCCAAAAATTATCTTTTATGTTATTCGGAATCGCTTGGAAAGATCGGTTTACTCTTAATTGTTCTAACTCTACCGAAAGCTGAATTTCCTCGATAGGATTTACCAAACCTATTAAACTTCCTCCATAAATTACTGAACTGTAAACGTTTTTTGCTTTAGAATAGCTTAATTGTAATCCAGTTCCAACCGAAAAATATTTATTGGCGTTATAAATTGCCGTTGGCGATACACTAATATCGGTATAATCCGACCCGATTCCCAACCCTAATCCTCCACCAAACTGAACTTTTTTCCAAAATTCGCTTTTTACTTTGGGAGAATCAGGCTGATCTTGCGAAAAAGAAAAGACCGAAATCAATAACACTAAAACACTAAAAACCATTTTGAAATTTGCAATAGAATAAAATTTTTTCATAATTTATTTTTGTTTAATTTTAAAAAGATAAAAGTATCTAAAAAGATTTAATATTTTTAACGATTTATCGTACTTTTGCGAAACTATTTTCAACAAATCAGGTTATTAACTACTCATTATGGATAGGTTTTCATTTTTAAACGCAGCTCACACCGAATTTTTCGCTCAATTATACGACCAATATTTAGAAAACCCAGATAGCGTTGAGCCATCATGGAGAAGTTTTTTTCAGGGTTTCGATTTTGGAATGACAACTTACAACGAAGAAAACGCTGTAAGTCAGATGTCGAATATCGCTACGGCGAATGTTGGTAACGGTCAAGTTTCGGATAAAATTCTAAAAGAATTCAATGTTTTGAAACTCATAGACGGTTATAGAACTCGCGGACATTTGTTTACCGAAACCAATCCCGTTCGTGAACGAAGACATTACACACCAACTTTAGAATTGTCAGATTTTGGTTTAACCGATGCCGATTTGAACACCGTTTTCGATGCTGCAAAAATACTTGGTCATAAACCATCAACGTTACAGGAAATTGTCGCACATCTCAAAAGCGTTTATTGCCAACACATTGGTATTGAATATATGTACATGAGAAATCCAGAAGTAATTCAATGGATTCAAAATAAATTAAATATAAACGATAATCAGCCTAATTTTGATATTCATCAAAAGAAAATTATTCTTGAAAAATTAAACGAAGCCGTTTCGTTCGAAAATTTCTTGCATACTAAATATGTAGGACAAAAACGATTTTCGTTAGAAGGTGGAGAAACTATAATTGCTGGATTAGATGCACTTATTGAAGCTGCTGCCGACAAAGGCGTCGAAAAATTTGTAATGGGAATGGCTCATCGTGGTCGTTTGAATGTTTTAGCCAATATTTTTAGAAAATCGACCCAAGATATTTTCTCGGAATTTGACGGAAAAGATTACGATAAAGAATATTTTGATGGCGATGTAAAATACCATTTAGGTTTAACATCAGACAGAAAAACCCGTTCTGGAAAAAACATTAATATCAATCTTGCACCAAATCCTTCGCATCTTGAAACCGTTGGAGCTGTTATAGAAGGAATTACTCGTGCCAAACAAGACAAATATTTCCCGAACGATTTCTCGAAAGTATTGCCAATTGCCGTTCACGGAGATGCTGCCATAGCTGGACAAGGAATTTTGTACGAAATAATCCAAATGGCACAACTAGACGGTTACAAAACGGGCGGAACCATTCATATTGTAATCAATAATCAAGTAGGTTTTACAACCAATTATCATGATGCAAGGTCTTCAACTTATTGTACTGATGTAGCTAAAGTTACACTTTCTCCAGTTTTGCATGTCAATGCTGATGATGCTGAAGCAGTTGTGCACGCAATGCTTTTTGCATTAGATTTCAGAATGCAATTTGGTCGTGACGTATTTATAGATTTATTAGGATACCGAAAATATGGTCATAACGAAGGCGACGAACCTCGTTTTACACAACCATTATTATACAAAATCATCGCAAAACATAAAAATCCTCGAGATATTTATGCCGAAAAACTATTGGCACAAAATATTATTGATGGTAATTTTGTAAAAGAATTAGAAACGTTATACAAAGACGATTTAGATGATAATTTAGAGGCATCTCGTAAGAAATCATTAACCATAATTACACCATTTATGCAAAATGAATGGGTTGGATTTAATCAAGTTTCTGATGATGTAATGCTTCAAAAAGTGGATACTAAATTTGATAAAAATACGCTCGATTCGATTATAGAAACGGTTTCGACATTGCCAAAAGACAAGAAATTTATCAATAAAATTTCGAAAATTGTCAATGACCGTAAAACGATGTACGACAACAACACCATCGATTGGGGAACCGCCGAAACATTGGCTTATGGCTCACTTTTGACCGAAGGTTATGATGTTCGTATTTCGGGTCAAGATGTCGAAAGAGGAACATTTTCGCATCGTCACGCCGTTGTAAAAGTAGAAGATTCGGAAGAAGAAGTAATTTTATTAAACGATATAAAAGGTAAGAAAGGAAATTTCAATATTTTCAATTCATTGCTTTCAGAATACGGGGTTTTAGGATTTGATTATGGTTATGCCTTAGCAAACCCTAACTCTTTAACAATTTGGGAAGCCCAATTTGGCGATTTCAGTAATGGAGCACAAATCATGATAGACCAATACATTTCGTGTGGCGAAGATAAGTGGAACAACCAAAATGGTATCGTAATGCTATTGCCTCACGGTTACGAAGGTCAAGGTGCAGAACACTCGTCAGGCCGAATGGAACGCTACCTGCAACTTTGTGCTAGACATAATATGGTCGTTGCCGATTGTACTACTCCTGCGAATTTTTTCCATTTGTTAAGACGACAAATGCTTACAAAATACCGCAAACCGCTGATTGTCTTTACTCCAAAAAGTTTGCTTCGTGATCCAAGATGCGTTTCTACGCAAGATGAAATCGCAAACGGACAATTTCAAGAAACTATTGATGATATTTCGGTAAATAAAGCTGATATTAAAACCTTAGTTTTCTGTACTGGAAAATTCTATTACGATATTACTGCCGAAAGAGAAAACTTAAAAAGAAATGATGTTGCAGTTGTCAGAATCGAACAAATGTTTCCGTTGCCAGTCGAGCAATTGAAAGCAATTGTGGCGAGTTATCCTAATGTAGATGATTATGTTTGGGCGCAAGAAGAGCCAAAAAATATGGGTGCGTATAGTTTTATGCTCATGAATTTCGATTTTATAAAATGGAGATTGGCATCACTAAAAGCCTACGCAGCACCAGCGGCAGGAAGTTATACAAGAGCAAAACGCCGTCACGCCGATGCTTTGAGAATGGTTTTTGATAAGGATTTGTTTAGGTAAAATGGATAAAAATCTTTACATAATTGCAGGTTGTAATGGAGCAGGTAAAACAACCGCTTCTTTTACAATTTTACCTGAAATTTTAGAATGTAAAGAATTTGTAAATGCTGACGAAATTGCTAAGGGTTTATCGCCATTTCAACCTGAAAAAGTAGCATTTGAATCAGGTAGAATTATGCTTAAAAGAATCAATGAACTTTTAGAAAGTAATGAAAATTTTGCTTTTGAAACCACATTAGCATCAAAAAGTTATAAATCAAAAGTTAAAGAAGCACAAAGCAAAAATTATAAAGTAACCCTTTTGTTCTTTTGGTTACAAAATGTAGATTTGGCTATCGAAAGAGTAAAAACTAGAGTCAAAGAAGGCGGTCATAATATAGATACAACAATTATTAAACGCAGGTACAGTAGAGGAATTCAGAATTTATTTGAAATTTATATTCCAATAGTAGATGAGGTTTATATTTTTGATAATTCTTATGAAAATCAAGAATTAATTGCTGAAAAATCTATCGGTTTAGATTTAAAGGTTTTCAATAAAGTAAAATTTGATAAATTAAAAAACTATGGTAATTAAAGAATATAAAAGATCTGAAAATGGTCAAAAAATAATAGACGCTATGGAAAAAGTCCATGAAAAATTAATCGAATTCAAAAAGAAAATGAATAGCGAATTAGTCGTTTTGAAAGATGACAAAATTGTTCGAATAAAACCATAATTTAAAATATAAAATTCATCATTTAAAATAAATATACAATGATTTTAGAAATGAAAGTCCCATCACCAGGGGAATCAATCAAAGAAGTTGAAATCGCAACTTGGTTAGTAAAAGATGGCGATTATGTAGAAAAAGATCAGGCAATTGCCGAAGTCGATTCGGACAAAGCAACGCTAGAATTGCCAGCAGAAGCCAGCGGAATCATTACGCTAAAAGCGGAAGAAGGCGATGCAGTTGCTGTTGGAGCCGTAGTGTGTTTAATTGATACAAGTGCAGCTAAACCAGCAGGTGATGTTCCAGCTCCAGCAAAAGAAGAAGCAAAACCAGTTGTAGAAGCTCCAAAAGCTGACGTAAAAGCGGCTCCTGTAGCCGAAAAAACTTATGCTGCACAAACACCATCTCCTGCGGCTAGAAAAATATTAGACGAAAAAAATATTCAACCAACAGATGTTGTTGGAACAGGAAAAGCAGGAAGAATTACTACCGAAGATGCTCTAAACGCAGTACCATCGATGGGAACACCAACTGGTGGTTCCCGTGGTTCAGAACGTACAAAACTATCGATGTTGCGTCGCAAAGTTGCCGAAAGATTGGTGGCTGCCAAAAACGAAACTGCCATGCTTACTACGTTCAACGAAGTAAATATGACGCCAATAAACAACATCAGAAATCAATATAAAGATGCTTTTAAAGCGAAACATAATGGTATTGGTTTGGGTTATATGTCGTTTTTTACCAAAGCGGTTACTCGTGCTTTACAACTTTTTCCAGATGTAAACTCGATGATGGATGGAGATTACAAAGTTGCTTATGACTTTGCAGATATTTCTATCGCAGTTTCTGGACCAAAAGGTTTGATGGTTCCTGTTGTTCGCAACGCAGAATTATTGACTTTTAGAGGTGTAGAAGCCGAAATAAAACGTTTAGCAATTCGTGCTCGTGACGGGCAAATTACGGTTGATGATATGACTGGCGGAACTTTCACAATCACAAACGGTGGGGTTTTTGGCAGTATGTTATCTACGCCAATTATCAATCCACCACAATCAGGAATTTTGGGAATGCACAATATTATTGAACGTCCAATTGCTGTAAATGGTCAAGTGGAAATTCACCCAATGATGTATGTAGCACTTTCTTATGATCACAGAATTATTGATGGTCGTGAGTCAGTTGGGTTTTTGGTTGCTGTGAAAGAAGCACTAGAAAATCCTTTAGAATTATTGATGGGTGGAAATGCATTGAAAGCGTTGGAATTATAAATAATTAAAGACCTAACAGGTTTTAAAAACCTGTCAGGTCTAAAATTTATAAAAAAAATAAATCCCATATTCTATTCCGAAAATTCGGTTGAATTTGGGATTTATTGGTTTATATATATGACCGATTCCGCGTGAAGGATGGAAGTGGAAATCCTTTTGGGTTGTCCTGAGCTTGCGAAGTGACAACGCAAAAGATTGTAGCGCACAGCCTGACCCTTTTTGGGTCACGCCCAAATAAAAAATATGAAAGAAAACAAAAAATCTCCTGCTATTGGTTTTATTTTTATTACCATGCTTATTGATATTATTGGACTAGGAATTATTATTCCTGTTATTCCTAAATTAATAAAAGAATTAATTCATGGCGACATTAGCGAAGCGGCTAAATATGGTGGTTGGTTGTTGTTTGCTTATGCTATTACGCAGTTTATTTTTTCGCCATTGATAGGTAATTTGAGCGATAAGTACGGACGCAGACCTGTAATTTTGATTTCGTTATTTGGTTTTTCGTTGGATTATTTGCTTTTAGCCTTTTCTCCAACCATTACTTGGCTTTTTGTAGGACGAATAATTGCGGGAATTACAGGAGCGAGTATTACAACGGCATCAGCGTACATTGCCGATGTGAGTACACCTGAAAACCGAGCGAAAAACTTTGGGTTAATTGGCGCAGCGTTTGGATTGGGTTTTATTACAGGTCCTGTAATTGGTGGTTTTTTGGGACAATATGGTGCTCGAGTTCCGTTTTATGCAGCTGCAATTTTGTGCATGATTAACTTTTTGTATGGATTTTTTATCTTACCGGAATCTTTGGCTAAAGAAAATCGTAGGGATTTTAGTTGGAAACGTGCTAATCCTGTTGGTGCCATTTTTAATCTGAAAAAACATCCTAGTTTAATTGGATTAATTGTTGCCGTTTTTATTTTATACACAGCCTCTCATGCGGTGCAAAGCAACTGGAGTTATTTTACGATTTATCAATTTGGTTGGGACGAAAAAATGGTTGGAATTTCGCTAGGAGTTGTAGGCCTTTTGGTTGGTGCGGTGCAAGGTGGATTGATACGATATACCAACCCAAAATTAGGGAATAAAAAAAGTATTATTATTGGGATTTTTCTTTATTGTTTAGGAATGTTTTTATTTGCTGCTGCCTCTAAAAGTTGGATGATGTTTGTGTTTTTGATTCCGTACTGTTTGGGTGGGATTTCTGGACCCGCATTGCAGTCGGTTATTTCTGGTCAGGTTCCAGCAAGTGAGCAAGGAGAAATTCAGGGAACTCTTACTAGTTTAATGAGTGCTTCGTCTATCATAGGACCATTGATGATGACAAATGTTTTTTATTATTTTACCCACAAATCGGCACCATTTCAGTTTGCTGGAGCGCCATTTGTTTTGGGCGGAATATTAATGTTGGTTAGCTTGGGAATTGCTTATAAATCCTTGAAGTAGTAAGAAAATAAGTTGTTAAACTGATTTTTTTAAAACCTTCTTCATGCAATAACTGCTCTCTACGCCAACATATTGACCGTAATTGCTAATAGGAACATATCCTGATTTAGAATATAAAGCAATTGCAGCCTCAAGTTTTAGGGATGTTTCTAGAATAATTGTTTTATTATTTAATTCGGTTGCCCAAAGTTCGAGTTCGTTAAGAATTATTTTTGCAATACTTTTTCCTCGATGATCAGGATGAACAAACATTCTTTTTATTTCGACGGTATTATTTTCGTGTTTTTTGAAAGCTCCGCAACCTACTGCAATTTCATCTTCATAACAAACAACTACATTTTCTAGATATACTTGATTGTATTGCGCAAAAAAATCTTTTTCATCTCCATCGATATCAATAAGATATTCGTCAAAAAGTGCGGTTAGCTTTTGAAAATCTTGGTTTTTGGAGGTGGTTCTTTTTAATTTATTCATTTTATTTTTTTAGACAAGAATACTTTACTTAATTTTTATTTTAAAAAGAGTTCCTTGAACTTGGTTTTCAGAAGAAATCTTTTTTACACCTGTCAGGTTTTGAAAACCTGACAGGTATAAAAAGGATTACAACATAAAGCTGGACTCGAGCCTGAAAGAGCGACTAGCGAAGCAAATAGCTTCAAAAAAAACAGCCATCATTTGACAGCTGTAATTATTTTTAATTTTTAATTCTCAATTTTTAATTTATTAACTCCCACACATTTCACACTCATCTGGACCAGCATTTTTTGCTAACTCGATCATGGCGCGGTATTCTTCGTTAGACATTGCAGTGGTTTCTACTTCGACTTGTGCTAAAATAGGTTGTTCTATTACTTGGATCGGTTCGGCTTTTTTGTCGTTGTTTAATGTAAACTTAATCGCATCGACAGCAGCTTTTGTTCTCAAATAATACATTCCTGTTTTTAGACCTGATTTCCAAGCATAAAAGTGCATAGATGTAAGTTTAGAATAATTAGCATCTTGCATAAACAAGTTTAACGACTGTGATTGATCTACAAAATAGCCACGATGACGCGACATATCAATAATATCCTTCATCTTCATTTCCCAAACGGTTTTGTACAATTCTTTCAAATCTTGCGGAATATTCAGGTTCTGAACCGATCCGTTTTCGCGCATTAATTCTTGTTTTAAATCTTCGGTCCAAAGTCCTAATTTCACTAAATCCTCTAGTAAATGTTTGTTTACTACAATAAATTCGCCAGATAAAACACGACGAGTATAAATATTTGAGGTATAAGGTTCGAAAGCCTCATTGTTTCCTAAAATCTGCGATGTCGAAGCCGTTGGCATTGGCGCAACTAACAATGAATTTCGAACTCCGTTTTTCATGACTTCTTTTCTCAAACTTGCCCAGTCCCAACGACCAGAAAGTTCTTCATCCTTTAATCCCCAAAGGTTATATTGAAACTCTCCTTTAGATATTGGCGAACCTTCAAAACTAGAATAAGGTCCTTCCTCGATTGCCATTTCCATAGATGCCGTTACGGCTGCGAAATACATGGTTTCGAAGATTTCTTGGTTCAATGTTTTGGCTTCATCGCTTGTAAACGGAAGTCGCATCATGATAAATGCATCGGCCAAACCTTGCACTCCAAGTCCAATTGGACGGTGGCGTTTGTTAGAATTTTCGCCTTCAATAACCGGATAATAATTTCTGTCGATAACTTTATTTAAATTTCGAGTTACGCGTTTGGTAACCGTGAAAAATAAATCGTGGTTGAATTTTCCGTTTTCGACAAACATTGGCAACGAAAGTGATGCAAGGTTACAAACCGCAATCTCGTCTTTCGAAGTGTATTCCATAATCTCGGTACACAAATTCGATGAACGAATGGTTCCCAAGTTTTTCTGGTTTGATTTTCTGTTCGCTGCATCTTTGTACAACATATATGGTGTTCCGGTTTCGATTTGCGATTCCAGAATTTTTTCCCACAATTCGTGCGCTTTGATGGTTTTTCTACCTTTTCCTGCCGCTTCATAAGATGTGTAAAGTGCCTCAAATTCCTCTCCATGAACGTCATACAAACCTGGACATTCATTTGGACACATCAAGGTCCAATTTCCGTTTTCTTCGACACGTTTCATGAACAAATCCGAAGTCCACATCGCAAAAAACAAATCTCTGGCGCGCATTTCTTCTTTTCCTGTATTTTTTTTCAAATCTAAAAATTCGAAAATATCTGCGTGCCAAGTTTCTATATAAATAGCAAAACTTCCTTTACGTTTTCCACCGCCTTGATCTACATAACGAGCGGTATCATTGAAAACTCTTAACATTGGCACAATTCCATTCGATGTACCGTTTGTTCCTCGAATGTAACTTCCCGTTGCACGAACGTTATGAATAGACAAACCTATTCCTCCAGCCGATTGCGAGATTTTTGCCGTTTGTTTCAACGTGTCATAAATCCCGTCGATGCTATCGTCTTGCATTGCCAATAAAAAGCAACTTGACATTTGTGGTTTTGGCGTTCCTGCATTGAACAATGTTGGAGTGGCGTGCGTAAAGAATTTTTTCGACATTAAGTCGTATGTTTCTATTACCGAAGTCAAATCGTCTAAGTGAATTCCAACCGAAACTCTCATCAACATATGTTGCGGACGCTCAACTATTTTTCCGTTTATTTTCAATAAATACGAACGCTCCAAAGTTTTGAAACCAAAATAATCGTAATTAAAATCTCGGTTGTATATAATGTGCGAATCTAAAAATTCAGCGTTTTCTTGTATAACTTTATGTACTTCTTCAGATAAAAGTGGTGCTTCCTGACCATTTCTCGGGTTTACATAATGATACATTTCGTTCATTGTTTCCGAAAAAGATTTTTTGGTGTTAGAGTGCAAATTCGAAATTGCAATTCTAGCCGCCAACTGAGCATAATCAGGGTGCGCAATGGTCATCGATGCTGCGGTTTCTGCCGCCAAATTATCTAATTCCGATGTCGAAACACCGTCGTATAACCCCTCAATAACTCGCATGGCAACCTTAACTGCATCAACCAAATCGTTCAAACCGTAACACAGTTTCTTGATTCTATCTGTGATTTTGTCGAACATTACTGGCTCCTTGTGCCCATCTCTTTTTACTACGTACATAATTTTTTTGTTTTTTTTAAAATAGAAAATCCCTTCGCTATTTTAGTGAATTTGTTTATTTTTTTTGGGAAGCTAATCCCGCTTTCATTCCAAATCTTTTTAAAATTGTAACACTTCGACAGGCTCAGTGTGACAATTTCAAAAAGGATTTTCCCTTCAATCGGGGCTAAGCTAGTTTTCAGATTTGGGGGCTTACTGAAAATTTCGGTTTTTATTTGGTAGCGGTTTGTTTTTTTATTTAAAAATCAGCGTCAAATGTGATTTTTTGGGCTTCGGTATCCGTATTCATAACACCTGCTTTTTGGTATTCGGCTACTTTTTTCTCAAAGAAATTGGTTTTTCCTTGCAACGAAATCATATCCATAAAATCAAAAGGATTTGAAGTATTGTATTCTCTATCGCAACCCAGTTCTACTAATAATCTGTCGGCAACAAATTCCAGATATTGCGTCATTAATCCAGCATTCATACCAATTAAAGAAACTGGCAACGATTCTGTAATAAATTCTCTTTCAATATTTAACGCATCAACAATAATGCTTCGGATTCTTTCTTTTGGTACTTTGTTTATCAAATGATGGTTGTGTAAATGAACCGCAAAATCACAATGAACTCCTTCGTCACGCGAAATTAATTCGTTCGAAAAGGTTAATCCTGGCATTAATCCACGTTTTTTTAACCAATAAATAGAACAAAACGCACCCGAGAAAAATATTCCTTCTACTGCTGCAAAAGCAATTAATCTTTCTGCGAACGATGGCGATTCAATCCATTTCAGAGCCCAATCGGCTTTTTTCTTGATGGCTGGAAAAACTTCTAAAGCATTAAATAATTCTGTTTTTTCGGCTTCGTCTTTTACGTAAGTATCAATTAATAAAGAATAAGTTTCAGAATGTATATTTTCCATCATGATTTGAAAACCATAAAAGAATTTTGCTTCAGCATATTGAACTTCTGATACAAAGTTTTCGGCAAGATTTTCGTTTACAATTCCGTCCGAAGCTGCGAAAAAAGCTAAAATATGTTTTACAAAATAGCGTTCGTCATTATTTAATTTGTTATTCCAATCGTTAAGATCTTGCGACAAGTCAATTTCTTCGGCAGTCCAAAAACTGGCTTCCATTTTTTTGTACCATTCCCAAATATCGTGATGTTTGATTGGGAAAATTACGAAACGATTTTTGTTTTCCTGTAAAATTGGTTCTATTTGAGACATGGCTTTGTTTGTTTTTTATTAAAATTTTAACGAAATTTTTTGTTTTTCGTAGACTACAAAGATTATCAATTAGAACGTAAAAAGAAAGTCAAACTTATTCACAATCGCCTTTAGTTTTTAACAATGCTTTAAAAATAAAGAAAATTATTTTTAATTTAAAGTGCTAAAAATCAGGTTTTTATAAAAAATAAAAAACGTAAAGTACCGTAAACATAGGGCTTTAGAAACGAGGAAAAAATAATAAAATTTGCAGTCTAGAAACTATCCTTTTAGTTCTTGAGCTACCTTTTCGAGCTCCATATACCAATCTTCGCCAAAGCGACGAATGAGTGCTTCTTTTACAAATTTGTAAACTGGGACTTCCAACTCTTGACCTAACGAACAGGCCGGATCGCAAATATCCCATTTGTCATAATTTACGGCTGCAAACTCGGTAAAATCCTTAACACGAATTGGATATAAATGACAAGAAACTGGTTTTTTCCAACTTACTTCGCCTTGATTGTAGGCTTGTTCGATTCCGCAAAGTGCTGTTTTTCCGTCAAAAATTACGTAAGCACAATCTTTATTGTCTATTAAGGTGGTTTCTAGCGTTCCGTCGGTTCCAATTACGGAAGTTCCTTGGGCTTCGATTGCTGCAATGCCTTCTTTGCGTAAAAACGGTTTTACTTTTGGATAAATATCGGCAAGGATTTTGGTTTCTTCCTCTGTTAATGGTGCTCCCGCATCGCCATCTACGCAACATGCACCTTTGCAAGCAGAGAGATTACAAACAAAATCTTTTTGAAGAATGTCTTCCGAAACGATGGTTTTTCCTAGTTGAAACATTTTGCAAATATAAGTAAATTTACGCTGATTTTATTGATGCTAATTATCAAATGAAATAAAAATTTGTATGTTTAAGGTTTTAAAACATTAAAATTAAATTACTTTTACAAGTAAATTAAACGTTTATGGAAATAGATTTCAAGCAAATTTTTACAGTAACAATGGTCCTTTTTGCAGTAATTGACATTATTGGGAGCATTCCGGTAATTATTAGTTTACGAAACCGAGTAGGACATATTCAATCCGAAAAAGCATCGATAGTATCCTTGTTTATTATGATTACTTTTTTGTTTATCGGGAAACAATTACTGAATTTGATTGGGATTTCTGTAAATTCTTTTGCAGTAGCAGGATCGTTTGTCTTGTTTTTCTTGGCTTTAGAAATGATTTTAGGCATCCGTTTGTATCGCGATGAGGAAGCCAGTACGGCGTCGATAGTACCAATTGCTTTTCCGCTAATTGCTGGAACCGGAACAATGACAACGCTCTTGTCGCTCAAAGCGCAATACAACGATATTAATATTATTATTGCTATTTTGTTGAACATTATATTGGTTTATGCCGTGCTAAAATCGTCCTCGAAAATCGAAAAAATACTAGGAAATACGGGATTAAGCATCATCAGGAAAGTTTTTGGGGTTGTGCTGCTTGCAATTGCTGTTAAATTATTTGCAACTAATGTTAAAGCGCTTTTTGCTTAAAATCCTTTTTGGTATTTTTATACCCTAAATTAAGCTTATGAAAAATTTTACCTACATATTGATATTTCTAGCGGTTGGATTGATTGTTTTCAACATTACTTTACTTGATTTCAAAAATTTGATGGAGGGAAATAGTTTAGTGGCGCTTATTGGAATTGTGGCTTCTATTTGTGCTGTTTTAATTCTTCTAATTTTTAGAATGTCGAAAGCAATTGTCGAAAAAACTAAAAATCAATAATGATTTTTGATGTTTTGATTATTGGCGGAGGTGTTTCGGGAGTTTCATGCGCAATGGTTTTGGGTTCTGCAAAAAACAAGGCTTTTATGCTTGACAAAAAAATTGGAATTTTTACACATCAAAAAAACTCTTCGCTTCAAGAAGCTATATTTTACAATGCTTACGGAATTCCATCTGGAAAACTTGGATCGGAATTACTCTCCGAAAGCACAAAACAACTTAATGATATTTATCCACATATTTACCAAATTGATGGTGAAAAAGTCATGAAAATTGATGGGTTTTTTCCGAATTTTACAATTACAACCAACAAAAACTCCTATCAAACCAAAAATATTGTTGTTGCCATTGGAAATGCTAATACTTTTGACATTCAAGGTTTGATGCAATATGTAGAACCGCACAAAAAAACAATTCCCGAAAAAAATCGAATTCAATTACAAAACCAAGATCATAAAGTTACCGATGGGATTTTTGTAACCGGAACACTTGCAGGTTGGCGCAGTCAGTTGGCAATCGCCGCAGGAAGTGGCGCCGCTGTAGCTACGGATTTACTGACTTTTTGGAACGATGGAATTCAATCTCAAAGTCATGATAGCGTTAGAGGAAAATAATTTTTTGGCTTAATTTTCGGTTACTTTTTTAATCATTGCATCTTCTTTGAGAACAATTTGATAGTATTTATTTTCATCAAATAGTTGTCGTGCCAATTCCGCTGTAAGAAAACGTTTTACCAAAAACTTGCTTTTAGACAAATCTAATTCGAGTCCGTTTTTGGATAAATATCTCTGAAAATCATTGAAATAAATGTCGTTTTTATCCATTTTAGAAATCAATTGCTCAAAAGTAATCCCAATGAAATCGTTTCGGTTTTTATCCAGTTTTTCGAAAACAAAATGTCCAATAATTCCAGATTGCAACAAGTAATTTAAACCTTCGTCGCCATGTTTTCCTTCGAGAGGAACAAAAATATCTGGCACAATTCCGCCGCCGCCAAAAACAATTTTTCCTTTTGGAGTTCTAAATTTTAGAGAATCATTTACTTTTATACTGTCTTTTTTGTACAATTCGCCACTGGCAAAACGCTTATCGAAATCCTTGAAATATTCTTCTTTTCCTTTATTATATGGCTTTTGGATTGAGCGCCCGGTTGGCGTGTAATATCTCGCGATTGTTAATCTAACTGCGGAACCGTCATCAAAATCCATTTCGCGTTGTACCAATCCTTTCCCAAAGGAACGCCGACCAACTATGGTTCCGCGGTCATTATCCTGAATGGCTCCTGCCAAAATTTCGCTTGCCGATGCGGAGTTTTCATTAATTAAAACAGATACTTTTCCTGTCTCGAAACTTCCTTTATTGGTTGCAAAAGTTTTGTCTATTCGACCTTTTTTATTTTTTGTGAAAACAATTAGTTGCTTGTCTTTGAGTAATTCGTCGGCAATTTCTGAAGCAATTTCTAAAAATCCTCCGCCATTATCCCTAAGATCAATCACTAAAGATTTGGCACCTTGTTTTTGCAATTTGTCTAAGCCAGATTTAAATTCATCATAAGTGGTTTCTGCAAAACGATTTATTTTTATGTAACCTGTTGTTGGATTTAGAAGCAAAGAAACATCTACACTTTTTATGGGTACAACTTGTCTTTTTACCTTTATTTTTAAAGTTTTGTGAATATTTTTTCTGTAAATGGTAAGCTCGACTAATGAGTTTTCTATTCCTTTGAGTTTGGAAAACAAGGTATCGTTTGATATTTTTTTGCCAAATAATTTAAATTTATTGGCGAACAAAATCCTATCGCCAGCAAGTAATCCTGCTTTTTCTGCTGGACCGTTTTCTATTGGTTTTATAATCGCAACGGTATCATTGTACATATAAAAGTTTACGCCAATCCCCACAAAATCGCCTTTCATACTTTGGGCTTCTATTTCTTGTTCGTTTGACGGAATATAAACCGAATGTGGATCGAGTTTGGCAAGAATATTATCTACGGTTGTATCTACAATCGAATCTGTGTTTACATTATCCACGTATTCATTATTGATAAAATCGATGAGTTTATTGAGCTTGTTTTTGTGATTGTTTTTAGAAATCGATGCCGTATCGACAGGAAAATCAAGAAATTTTCCAATATAAATCCCCAACGCTAAAAACGAAAATATTAGAATTGGAAAATATATAGATCTGATTTTCATTACAATGTTATTCTAAAACCTCAATTTGTTCTACTATAATTCCTGCTTTTGCAAGAAAATCTATTCCCGAAGTATCGCGATAACCATCTTTGTAAACCACTCTTTTTATCCCCGATTGATGGATGAGTTTACTACAATCCTTGCATGGTGAAAGCGTGATGTACAATGTTGCCCCTTCGCAAGTTTGGGTTGATCGTGCTACTTTTAAAATCGCATTTGCCTCGGCATGAAGTACGTCCCAACGTGTTAAACCTTCCTCGTCTTCGCAACAATTTTCGAAACCAGATGGCGTTCCGTTATATCCATCGGAAATAATCATTCGGTCGCGAACAATAATTGCTCCAACTTGCTTGCGCTTGCAATAGGAAAGTTGCCCCCATTCCTTTGCAATCCTGAGATAAGCTTTATCATATTTGTTTTGTTTTGTTTTTTCCATGATTATCTTTTCCAGATTGGGCTGTCGATTATTAATGGCAAAACTACTCCTATTATAAAGGAGGACATGACCAAAGTCCAGTCGCGTTTAGAGAATCTAAAAACGGTTTGTACTATATATGACAATATTAAAACAACAAAAACAACAACAATTTGTGCAGATTCTATTCCCAATGCAAATTCTCCCAACGGAATTAGTTTGGATTGTGGTGATCCTCCAAGAATGGTTTTGAAATAATTTGCAAATCCCAATCCGTGAATTATTCCAAAAAACAACGTTATAAATCCAATAATTCCTATACTTTCTGTTTTAGATGATTTTCCTGCCGTAAATAAATGAAAAACTGCGGTGATCAAAATGGTGATCGGAATCAGGAATTCTATAAAATTTACTTTTATAAAAACAACTCCAAAAACAGATAAAAGCAACGCTAAAGTATGTCCAATTGTGAATAATGATATGAGTAACAGCAAGCGTTTCCAATCTTTGAAAGCATAAGGAACCGTTAGTGCTATTAGAAACAAAACATGATCGTAAGCATGAATATTAAGAACGTGTCTTAATCCAATTTCGTAGTAAATCCAAAACTCTGACATAACTCTTCTGATTTAGGGAATGTAAACTTACAATTTATTTTTTTATTCTGAAAAATTGTTCCAAATCCTTAACATAAATAATAAAAATTAATATCTAGAAAATAATTTTATTAATAATCTAAATAAATTTACATTTGTAGTCTAAATAAAACAAACATAATTATGTCATTTTCAGATTTATTTGATAGCGAGTTCAAAAGCAGAAACAAAGGTCATTTTTCATCAATCGTTCGCGTTGCAATTGCAGATGGTGATTTGAGCAAAGAAGAAAAAGATTTCTTAGACAAACTAGCTGTAAGATTAGAAATTTCGGCTGCAGAATATGCTGAGATATTAGAAAACCCACTAAAATATCCTATCAATCCTCCATATTTACATTCACAACGATTAGAACGTTTGTTCGATTTGTCAAGAATGGTTTATGCGGATCATATTTTGGGTCCAAAACAAAAAGAAATCCTAACTCGATTTGCATTAGCACTAGGTTTTACTCCGGGAAACGTGCATTATATTGTAGATAAAGCATTGTCGTTATTGGTTTTAGATGTCGATTTAGATACTTTCCTTTTCGAAATGCAACATATGAATAAATAATATTCCTTATTTTATATAAAAAAAGCTTCTCGATCGAGAAGCTTTTTTGGTATATATTAGTATTTGCTGAGCTTTGCTTTATGCATAAATTCCTCTGCTTTTTCGACCATATTATAGCTTCCGCAGAAAAAAGGAACCCGTTGATGAAGTTCATTCGGTTGTATTTCCATGATTCGTCCAAAACCATCAGAGGCTTTTCCGCCTGCTTGTTCCGCTATAAACGCCATTGGATTACATTCGTACAACAATCGTAATTTCCCTTTTGGTGATTTGGAACTGGTTGGATAAATGTAAATTCCGCCCTTAATCATATTTCGGTGAATGTCAGAAACTAAACTTCCTATGTAACGCGATGTATAGGGGCGATCTCCTTCCTCGAGCTGACAATACTTGAGATAATCCTTTACTCCTTGCGGAAAATGAACATAATTTCCTTCGTTTATGGAATAAATATTTCCGTCCTCGGAGAATTTCATGTTGGGATGCGATAGATAAAAAGTTCCAATTGCAGGGTTCAATGTAAATCCGTTTACGCCATGACCAGTTGTGTAAACCAACATTGTAGATGTTCCGTAAATAACATATCCAGCTGCCACTTGATTGATTCCTGGCTGAAGAAAATCCTCTATTGTTACTGGAGTTCCAACTGGAGTGATTCGTCTGTAAACTGTAAAAATGGTTCCTACCGAAACATTTACATCAATATTTGAGGAACCGTCCAAAGGATCCATCAAAACAACATATTTATTATTGTTGCTATTGTCCGAACCCGAAACTGTAATAAAATCATCGTTCTCTTCGGAGGCAATTCCGCAAACAATTTCGCGATTTATTAAGGTTTGTATAAAAATTTCGTTGGCATAAACGTCCAGCTTTTGTTGGTCTTCGCCTTGAATATTTTGCTCTCCAGCGGCACCAACTATATCTACCAAACCCGCTTTATTTACTTTATAATTGACCACTTTTGCTGCCAACCGAATCGAGTTTATAATTCGGGATAATTCTCCAGAGGAATATTGAAAAGCGTTTTGGTTTTCGATAATAAACTCTCCAAGGGTTTTGTTGCGTTCTTCCATTGCGAAATCGATGTAGTTATTTTGCGCAAATATCGGTTATTTTGTGAAATTGAAACGTTTTTTGCGGAATAGTTTATGGGATTTGTATATTTGTTTTATAATGTTTACCAACTAGCCCCGATAGTAGTGAAAATCCTGTTATTGCGACAATCCTAGAAATTCAATCTTAAGACGAATTTCTTTCTCGCAATGGCAGATTGCAACGGATAGCGGGAAAAAGCTCCAAGAAATATGAAAATTAGAAAAGGTTTAAAAAGCGATATGCCAGCAGTTTTAGGATTAATAAAAGAATTGGCCATTTTTGAGAAAGAACCAGATGCGGTTGTGGTTACTGTTGCGGATTTAGAGCGCGATGGATTTTCGGAAAATCCGTTATTTCATACTTTTGTAGCCGAAATGGATGATGAAATTGTGGGAATGGCACTTTATTATCATCGATATTCGACCTGGAAAGGCAGAACAATTCATCTGGAAGATCTTATTGTGAAAGAAAAAATGCGCGGTTCGGGTTGCGGTTTTGCGCTTTATTCCGAAATTATGGCTCAAGGAAAAAGAGATAATGTGCGCAGAATTGAATGGAATGTTCTGGATTGGAACACACCCGCAATTAATTTTTACGAAAAATCTGGGGCAAAAGTCCTAAAAGATTGGCTTGTTGCTCAAATGGACGAAAATGGAATCGAAGTTTTTTTAAATAATCAAAAATCCTAATTTTTTAAGATGAGAATATTCAAATTTGGTGGCGCTTCTGTAAAAGATGCCGATGGTATAAAAAATGTTTATGATGTTTTGCAAAAAGTAGGTTATGAGGATGTTTTGCTAGTTGTTTCGGCAATGGGAAAAACCACAAATGCTTTGGAAATTGTTATAAAAGACTATTTCGAAAAATCGGCAGCCCTGCAATCATCGGTTCAAGAAGTAAAAAAGTACCACAATCAGATTTTGATGGATTTGTTCGAGGACGAAAAAAATGAAGTTTTCACCGCCGTAAACGCTTTATTCGCTGAATTAGAATATTTCCTAAATCATAATAAATCGCCCAATTATAATTTTGTTTATGATCAAATCGTGAGTTTTGGAGAATTAATATCGACCACAATTCTTTCGCATTTCATGAATTTTATGAACATAAAAACCAATTGGATTGATGTTCGAAATTTCATAAAAACAGATTCTAATTACCGTGATGCAGAAGTAGATTGGGAATTGACTCAAAAAAATATTGCAAAAAACGTTAAGAAAAAAGTGCTCAATATTACTCAAGGTTTTGTAGGTTCCGACGAAAACGGTTTTACTACAACTCTTGGTCGCGAAGGATCGGATTATACCGCAGCCATTTTTGCCTATTGCCTTAATGCCGAAAGTGTTACCATCTGGAAAGACGTTCCCGGAGTGATGAATGCCGATCCAAGATATTTTGAAAATGCAACTTTACTAAACCAAATTTCCTACCGCGAAGCTATTGAATTGGCTTTTTATGGAGCAAGTGTAATTCATCCTAAAACCCTGCAACCTTTACAAAAAAAGGAAATTCCACTTTATGTAAAATCCTTTATAAATCCTTTATTACCTGGAACAAGCGTTTCAAAAGGCGAAGATCTAGAACCGCATTTACCTTGTTTTATTGTCAAAAAAAATCAGTTATTGGTTTCGCTTTCCTCCATAGATTTTTCGTTTATAATGGAAGAAAACATTAGCGAAATTTTTGGATTATTGCATAAATACAAAATGAAAGTGAGTCTGATTCAGAATTCGGCTATAAGTTTTTCGGTTTGTGTAGATGATAAATTTGGGAATTTTAATGAATTAAAAAACCTTCTTTCCAAAAAATTCAAAGTTTCCTATAACGAAAATGTTTCTCTATATACAATTCGACATTTTGATGAAAATGCTGCAAAAATGGTCGAGGAAAACAAAAACGTTTTGCTCAAACAAGTGAGCCGCGAAACCATGCAAATTGTAACCAAGGAAAACTAAATGGAAACGATTCAAATCCGAAAAGCAACTATAAATGATTGGGAAAGTGTACTCGAAATTGGGAAAATTACTTTTTCCGAAACATTTGCATCGACCAATTCCGAGGAAAACATGAAGGATTATTTAGCCGAAAATTTCTCGAAAGCCAACTTAACTTTAGAAATAAATAATCCGCTTTCGGAATTTTATTTGGCTTTTCTTGAGGAAAGAGTTATTGGTTTTTTGAAAGTTAATTTCGGAGAAGCACAAACCGAAATCCAAGATAAAAAAACAATAGAATTAGAAAGAATTTATGTTTTAAATGAATTTTATGGAAAAAAAATCGGGCAATTATTATTAGAAAAAGCATTACAAATTGCCAGAAATAACAAAGCTCAATATTTATGGTTGGGCGTTTGGGAAAATAATTTTAAAGCATTGAAATTTTACGAAAAAAATGGTTTTTATATTTTCGACAAACACATTTTTACTTTAGGAACCGACGAGCAAACGGATTTACTAATGAAAATTGATTTGTAAAATCTAAATTTGTAAAAGAAATTTAAACAAAATATCAAGCCGAAAATATTATAAAAATACTACTTTTCAGTTCCCAGCGTTATACTATTTATGTTTAAAAAAATACTTTTTTGGTTGATTATCGGGAGTTTTTCTGGACTACAAGCTCAGGAAATAAATGCGCCATACAAATCCAAAAAAATTGTTTTTTCAAAAGACACTATCTTAATAGAAAACAAAAGTATTAACGAAAGTTTTTTTAAGATTTTTGACCAAAAAAATATTCCGATTGATTCCTCTTTTTATAAAGTAAATTTCAAAAAAGGAACTTTAATTTTTAAAGATAATTTTCTAGAAACTCCAGATACAGTAATTGTAAATTACCTTCAACTTCCTGATTATTTGACCAAAGAATATACTATTTACGATGCAAGTCGAGTGGTTAGTAACGAAAACGGGCAAACCAATTTATACAAATTACAGACCGAAACTACCAGAAAATTTGTTCCTTTTGATGGACTTAACACATCAGGAAGTATTACGCGAGGAATTACGGTGGGAAACAATCAAAATGCCGTTGTAAACTCTAATCTTGATCTTCAAATTACAGGAAAAATTTCGGATAAAGTGAGTTTACGAGCTTCGATTCAAGACAGTAATATTCCGTTGCAAAACGGCGGATATTCTCAGAAATTAGATGAGTTCGATCAGCTTTTTATTGAGCTTTTTTCGGATAAATGGAATGTTCGTGCAGGCGATTTATTTCTGGAAAACAGGACTTCAAAATTCATGAATTTCAACAAAAAAGTTCAAGGATTATCGACCAATTTCACTTTTGGAACTCCCGAAAATAAAACAACCGTTTTTGCCTCAGGCGCATTGGTTCGCGGTCAATACGCAAAAAGTAATTTTACAGGTCAGGAAGGCAATCAAGGACCATATAAATTGCGAGGAACAAACGGAGAATTGTATGTTTTGGTAATTTCTGGATCAGAGCGCGTTTATGTAAATGGAATTTTGCTAAAACGGGGCGAAAACAATGATTATACTATTGATTATAATGCCGGAGAAATTAAGTTTACCTCGCTTTTCCCGATAACTTCCGAAATGCGAATTGTAATCGAATATCAATATTCCGACAGAAATTATACTCGTTTTTTAACTTATGCCGGAGCAACTCACGAAAGCAAAAAATGGAGCATTGGCGGCTATTTGTATTCGGAAAATGATGTAAAAAATCAATCTTTGCAACAAAATTTATCTGCAGCTCAAGCGCAAATTTTAGCCAATGCTGGCGACAATCAAAACTTGATGTTTTCGCAATCTGCCTTTTTAGATTCCTATTCTGCAAACAAAATTTTATATAAAAAAATCATCTCTGGAACCGAAAATTATTTCGAATATTCCAATGTTTCAACAGATGAATTGTATAATGTAAAATTTACTTTGGTTGGAAATAATTTAGGAAATTATACCTTAAAAAATTCCTCGGCAATTGGAAAAATTTATCAATATATTGCTCCAGTTTTAGGGATTCCACAAGGAAATTATGAACCCATTACTAGATTAGTTGCGCCAACAAAAATTCAAATTGCAACCGTTTTAGGAAAATTTAATCCATCGGAAAAAACTTCGGTAGATTTCGAAATTGGTCTTAGCAATAATGACAAAAATCTTTTTTCTGGTTTAGATGATTCGAATAATCAAGGTTTGGCTGGAAAAATAAATTTCAAACAACGATTATCTTCCAAAAAATGGCAAATTGATGGTTTTGGAAATTACCAATTTGTACAGAAAAATTTCTCGACAATAGAAAGGCTTTTTACAATCGAATTTAATCGAGATTGGAATTTAACCAATTTTTCGGGAAACCAAAGTTACCTGATTACTGGATTAAATTTCGAATTACCAAAAAAAGGAAAACTAACCTATCAATTTGAAAAACTAGATTTTTCGAATAGTTTTTCGGGAAACCGACATGTAATTGATGGATTGTTTAAATTAAAAAATTTCTCGATACAGAATCAAGGAAGTTACTTGCAAAGCGATGGCGATTTTGCAAAATCGGAATTTTTGAGAAACCATTCGCAGCTTCGATATCATTTCCATAAAAATTGGATTGGTTCGAGTTTTAGAACCGAAAATAATAACGAAAAATTAGTTTCGACCAATCAATTTTCGGCATTAACCCAAAAATTTACTGAGTTCGGAACCTTTATTGGTCGTGGAGATTCTACTAAAGTTTTTGTAGAATTGGGTTTTCTAAAAAGAGCGAACGACAGTTTGCAGTCTGGTATTTTGCAACGCGTAAACAAATCTAATTCCTATTATGTTAAGTCGAAATTAATTCAAACCGAAAAAAGTGATTTATCGATTTTTGTGAATTATCGCACTTTAAAATATAAAAATCCATTAATAAAAAACGAAAATTCGCTAAACTCAAGATTGTTGTATAATGATAGATTTTTTCATGATTTGGTGCAATCCACAACTGCTTTCGAGACTACATCTGGAGCAATTCCGCAGCAGGAATTTACGTATTTAGAGGTGCAGCCTGGACAAGGAGTTTATACTTGGAATGATTATAACGGTAACGGAATTCAGGAATTGCAGGAGTTTGAAGTTGCTCCGTTTCCTGATCAAGCCAAATATGTTCGTGTGTTTTTGCCCAATCAAATTTTTATAAAAACGCATCAAAATAAGTTTTCACAATCCGTTGTTTTAAATCCAAATATTTGGCAAAACGAAAAGGGTTTCAGAAAATTACTGTCTTATTTTTACAATCAAACTTCGTTTTTAATGGAAAGAAAAATAGTCCGAAATTCTGATAATTTTGATTTAAATCCTTTCAAAAATTCAGATGATTTATTAGGTTTGAATTCTAATTTCAGAAATAGTTTGTTTTACAATCGCGGAAAACAAAGGCATTCCGTTACTTATACTTTTTTGAACAATAGAGCAAAAAACTTACTTTCTGTTGGGAGTTTAGAAAATTTTTCGAGTTCGCATCAATTACAATATGCACATTTGGTCGTGCAAACTTGGCTTTTTGGTTTAAACGGAAAAACCATAAAATCAGCAACGGTTTCGGAGAATTATGCAAGCAGGAATTTCGAAATAAAAGGGTTTCAGTTGGCTCCAAAAATTTCGTATTTGTTTACAAAAAATGCAAGTTTAGATGTTTTTTATGAATTTCAGGATAAAAAAAATACAATTGGAAACCTCGAAACTTTGAAACAAAGTAGGTTTGGAACCTCGTTTAGTTATGCAAATTCTAAAAGTTTTTCTACTAATGGAGAATTTTCGTTGTACAATAATAATTTTGTTGGAGATCAGTTATCGCCAGTTGCTTTCCAGATGTTAGAAGGCTTGCAGGCTGGAAAAAACCTGACTTGGCGCTTGCTTTTGCAAAAAAACTTAACGCAATATTTAGATATAAACATTAATTATCAAGGACGAAAATCCGAAACCAGCAAAACCATTCATACAGGAAATGTGCAATTGAGGGCTTTCTTTTAAAAGAAAAAAATTGGCTTTATTTTTGATAAAAATTGATTGTAATAAAAAAATTATTACATTTATATTGAATTTAAAAATTTTAAAAAATTGTACCCATGAAGAAATTAATGTTATTATGCTTGATTTTTGTTTTTTCTAATAGCTTTTACGCACAAGAAACAGCTACCGAGAAAAAAGCTAAAGCTAAAACTGAAAAAGCTGCCGCTGCAAAAAAAGCGAAAGCAGATCAACTAAAAGAAGAAAAAGCAGCAGCAAAAAAAGAAAAAGCAGCAGCAGCAAAAAAAGAAAAAGCTGATTTAGCCAAAGCCGAAAAAGCGGATGCTAAAAAACAAAAAGCCGCAGATGCTAAAAAAGAAAAAGCGGATAAAATAAAAGCCGAACCTAAAGAAAAAGTTGCTAAAGTAAAAAAAACAACTGAGGAAAAAGCAGCCAAAACTAAAGTTGATGCAACTGAAAAAATTACAAAAACTAAAAAAGTAGCTGATGCAAAAGTAGAGAAAGTTAAAAAAGAAACAGCTGCGACTCCAAAAGCAAAAGTAAAAAAAGCAACAGCTGCCGAAGAAAAAGAAAACTTAAAACAAACTCCTGCTTCAAAAGCTGCTGAGAAAAAAGTAGCCGACAAAGTAACTGGCGAATACAACGGTAAAAAAGTATTTACAGGACCAAGAGGAGGTAGATATTACATCAACAAAAACGGAAACAAAACATATATTTCTGACGATAAATAAACCTTTTTTGCCCTAAAAACAAAAACGCACTGCAAAAAAGCAGTGCGTTTTTTTGTGGAGAATATCGGATTCGAACCGACCACCTCTTGCCTGCCAGGCAAGCGCTCTAGCCAAATGAGCTAATCCCCCAAACTTAAGGCAAATATAGTATTTTTTATTTTTAAAAAAGCAAAAAAACAAAATGCTATTAAAATCCTATCAATTCACTAAATTTGCATTAAAATAAATCGATAATGAGTAAAATCCGAATTACAAAGCAATTTAGTTTCGAAACTGGCCACGCACTTTATGGTTATGACGGGAAATGCAAAAATGTTCATGGTCATAGTTATAAACTTTCGGTTACCGTAATTGGAACCCCGATTGAGGATAGAAATAATGTAAAGTTTGGAATGGTAATTGATTTTTCTGATTTAAAAAAAATTGTAAAAGAAGAAATCGTAGATCAATTTGATCACGCAACTGTTTTTAACGAAACAACGCCTCACTTAGAATTGGCTCATGAGTTAAAAACACGTGGACATCACGTTATTTTAGTTGATTATCAGCCAACTAGCGAAAACATGGTTGTAGATTTTGCTCAAAAAATAAAAAATCGTTTGCCAAGTAATGTAAGTTTACATTCCTTGAGGCTTCAGGAAACCGAAACTTCGTTCGCGGAATGGTTTGCTATTGATAATGAATAGTTTTTAAAAAATATCAAAAAAAGACCGAGCGATATACTCGGTTTTTTTGGTTTATATATTAATTTTTATTTCACGATTAAAAACTCCGAACGTCTGTTTAGTGCATATTCTACGTCCGAACATTTTCCTTGACAATCTACCTTTGGTTTAGTTTCTCCAAATCCTTTTCCAGAAATTCTGGCCGCTTCAATGCCTTTCGAAAGTATATAATCTACTGTAGATTTGGCTCGTTTTTGGGATAAATCCAAGTTATAATTGTCATCGCCTCTATTATCAGTATGGGAATTTGCCATGATAATCAACTCCGTATTGTTTTTCATTACAAGAACCAATTTATCTAATTCGGCTGCGCCTTGGCTTGTAATATTGCTTTTGTTGAGTTCGAAATAAATAGGTTTTAGAATAATTTCGGTTTCGGTAACCACAACATCTATAGTTTGTAGCGCAATATCGGCTTTGATTTGAGTTGCTTTGCTAGTTTTAGAAACTACAAAAGCATTGTTTTCAAATCCGTCTTTTGATGCTTGAATTGTGTACATCTTTTCGCATTCTAACTTTGATAAATACGCGCCATTTGCATCGCTAATTCCTTTTGCAACAATTGTTTTGTTTTCGTCTAAAATAGAAATTTTCGCATCTGTGATAATTGCTCCCGTTTTTGCGTTGCTAACAATAGTTTCAATATCTAATTTGCAAATTGGATTGGCTTGATAAATATCGTCTTGACCCGATCTGTTACTGGAGAAAAATCCCATGTTTTTTTGGTTATTAAAACTAAACGAAAAATCATCTTTTTCGCTATTTACGGGTTTTGCAAGATTTAAAACCTCCGAATTAGATTTGGTCAAATCCAACTGAAAAACATCAAATCCGCCAAGTCCTTGCAGCCCATTTGATGAGAAAAACAATGTTTTGTTGTCATCCGAAATAAATGGAAATGTTTCATCGCCTTCGGTGTTTATTTTAGCTCCTAAATTTTCTGGATTTCCTAGAGTTTCGTCTTGATTTACGGCAACTTTCCAGATATCAAATCCGCCTATACTTCCTGGTCTGTTTGATGAAAAATACAATGTTTTTCCGTCTTGACTTAGGCTTGCATTACTGTTTGAATAGGCTTGATTATTGATTGATAATGACGAAATGTTTTCCCATTTATCTCCATTTTTTGTGGCTTTAAAAAGATAAATTTGACCCATTTTGTTTTTATATAATGGATCTTTTTGAAAGTTGTTTACTCTAAAACTTTCGCTTGCAAAATATATGGTTTTTCCATCTTTTGATAGCGTTACGGGTCCGTCATGGTATTTTGAGTTTAGCTCCGAAACTAAAATTGCTTTTGCAATTGATCCATCGGCATTGTAACTTTCTTTATAAATGTCTAAAAAAGGTTCGTTATTTCTACCATACGTTTTATTTGCGGTATTTCTGGCGCTTACAAAATAAAAAGAATCGTTGTTTATTAATCCTCCAAAATCAGATTTTTCGTTGTTTCCATCTAAAGATTTTATGTCGTAACCTTTTTCTAAAGCAAGCAATTTCTGTATGTAATCTGGATTTGAATTAAATGCTTTTGCTCTCGAATCATTTGGCGATTTGGCTGCAAATTGATGCATTTGTTTGTTTGCTTCCTCGTATTTTTTATTACTTTTTAGCGTTTGGGCAAATCGAAAATAGGTTTCTGGATTTTGAGTTGTTTTGGTTGCAAGTGCATAAAATTTTTCGGCCTCGATATTATTTCCCGAAAAGAAATTACAATCTGCTAATTGTTTATAAACATAAGCATCGGCATTATTAGCGTTTACTAATTTTAGATAAGCATTAGTTGCTGCAATATATTCGAATTGATTGAATAATTTATCCGCATTTTTTGTTGCTTTATTTTGTGCATTTATCGACAGACTTATTGCTAGGAAACAAAATGCTATATATATGTTTTTCATTATTATGGTGGCTTTATATTAGAAGTATCTTGGTGAACGAGATATTTTTTTAGGAAAATTTAAATCAAACAAAAGAATAATTTCGTGAGATGATGGCGTGGTAACTTTTAGATCCGAAACTATGTGATCGTAAGCATATCCTATCTTTAAACTAGGATTTATTGTATAGTTTACTATAGCGCCAAAACTGTCCTGAAGCCTGTAAGTTGCTCCTATTTCGAATTTTTCATTAAACAAGAAATTAGTAGATAAATCAACCGAAACTGGCGCTCCAATTGCAGATTTTATCATTGTAAATGGCTTGAATTTCAGCGTTGGTGACAAATCGAAAACATATCCTCCTGTTAGGAAATAATGTGGGGTTTGGGTTCCAAATCTTCTGCCATTGTAATCCAAATAAGTGGATTTTAGCATATTTGGAACTGAAATTGCTAAGTAATATTTATCTGTATAATAAAACAATCCTGATCCCACATTGAAAAATGAATTGCTTGTATCCTCTGCAAATCCGTCATCGCCAGCATTAGGAACATATCCGTTTCCTATCTTGCTAAACAAACCTACTCTGTGTAATGTTGCTCCAGCTTTTACTCCAAAAGCCAATCGACGTTCGCCTCCAAGATTTAAGGTATATGAAAAATCTCCGTAGATATTATTTTCTTCGACCGGACCAATTATATCTGAAATTACAGACAATCCAACTCCAACATTTTTACCAACAGGGGTTGATCCCGAGAAGGTAAATGTGGATGGCGCACCCTCAATTTCTATCCATTGTTTTCTGTATAATAATCCAAAAGTTAGGTTTTCCTTAGATCCTGCATAAGCCGGATTGACGACATTCATATTGTACATGTACTGAGTATAATGCGGATCTTGCTGTGCTTGAACCTCAAATAACCCCGTAAATGTTATCAGAATAACAACATATATTTTCTTCATTTGATTTTTTTTATGTTTCGGAACTAAATTTTAAAACTCAGTTCGGATTTTTTTTATTTACGTTCTCTGTTGATATAAATCCAACCTGTTTTGGTTTCGTTGCCTAAATCTATAACATAATAATACGTTCCGTCTGGCAATTCGTTTCCGTTATCGGCTTGACCAATCCATTCTTTAGAATAGTTCGATTTACTGTACACTTTGGTTCCGTAACGATTAAATATTTCAAGATTTTTTACATTTAATAAACTCAAATCAAAAAAGTCGTTTTTATTATCATTATTAGGAGAAATCCCTTTTTGAATATCGCAATAAACCTTAACTACATCAAAAGTTTTGGTTTTAGGACAACCATCTTTTGTGACGGTTACAGAAAACATGATTGGTAATAATTCCGTTGCAGGAGTTGAATTTAAATATTCAGAAACATCAAAAACTGGATCATTTGTTCCCACATTTGTTGCGTTATCTTGCCAGTTGTAACTTGCATTATTAACATCGAACGTTCCTGCTAATGACGCAACTTGAAGCACAAATTTATTATCTAAACATCCGCCCGTAATTTCAAAATCGAAAGCATCTAAAACCGTTACCGCCAGAGTTGTAGCAATTGCACATTGACCACCAGATGGAGTAAATGTGTACGTATTACTTGCCGTAGTGCTCAATGCTGGGGACCAAGAACCCGTAATTCCGTTATTGGATGTAGTTGGCAATGGTATTGGCAATGATCCGTTGCAAATTGGCGACACTGCTGTAAATGTTGGTGTAACCTTAGCATTTACAGTAATAGATAAAGTAGTTGATGTGGCACATTGCCCGTTATCTGGCATAAAAGTGTAAACATCGCTTGCTGTATTGCTTAATGCTGGTGACCAAGATCCTGTAATTCCGTTGTTAGAAATTAGAGGCAATGCTGCTAATGCAGTTCCTGAACAAATTGGCGCTACTGCCGTAAATGTTGGTGTAACCTTTGCATTTACAGTAATAGATAAAGTAGTTGTTGTGGCACACTGTCCGTTATCTGGCATAAAAGTGTAAACATCGCTTGCTGTATTACTTAATGCTGGTGACCACGAACCTGTTATTCCGTTATCCGAAGTTGTTGGTAATGGATCTAGTAAATCTCCAGAACATATTGCTGCTACTGCCGTAAATGTTGGAGTGATAACAGGATTAGAAAGCGTAATTATCGCAGGGTTTGTATCTGTACAACTATTTGCTGTTAATGCAAAATTAGAATACGAACCTATTCCTAAACCATTAATAACAATTTGCCCTAATGCATCCGATAAAAAATCTGTTGGGCCAACCGTTGTTGCTCCAAACAAATAAGTCAAACTATAAGTCGTGTTTGGAGCCAAACCAAAAATAGTAATCGACCCATTTGTTCCGTTACAAGTTGTAGGATTAGTAAAGGTATAAGTTGGTGTGGATTGAATGGTAAATGTCGCTTTGAAATTGACTCCGTTATTATCGATCAAAATCGTATCACGACACAAAGTTGTTGAACTCAAATCTCCTGTAACATCATAAAAAACTTCGACAACATAATTACCCGGAGGATATGCGGTCAAATCAACTGGAGATTGCGCATCTGTAAGAACTCTTTGCCATTTTTGATCACCAGGAGTACAAGGTCCTCCACTTGGGAAAGTTCCAGCTCCACAATTTTCGAAAAAAGGCAAGTTCAGTACGGTAAATGTTCCTGGCGTTGCCGATTGAGCATAAACTCTATAATTTAAGCTTGCACTACAAACATTAGATGAGGCAGATTTGAAAGTTTTTATCTCAGCACCTCTCAATTTCAAAGCACTCGAATTTTGAATAAACGTACCGAAATAATTATTTGTAAAAGTATTTGCCGCAGGGCCAATAAGGCTTGTTCCAGCTCCAACTGTATTATAAAAATCAGATGTAGCACAGTTAGTAATCCAAACCGCACTTGCATAACTACCAAAAGCACATGTTGTGTTTACGACTACATCAAGGGTTGTAGAAGCAGCACATTGTCCTGGATCTGGAGTAAAAGTATAAGTACCAGATGCTGTATTATTAACTGCTGGCGACCAAGATCCTGTAATTCCATTACTGGAAGTTGGAGGCAAAACTGGCGCAGGATCTCCGGAACAAATTGGAGCTAAGGCTGAAAATGTTGGTATTGTTGATGGTTTTACATTTACAGTTATTGTACTAGATTTTGTTTTCAAACAAGTGTTTGTGGCCGTCAAAGTCAGTATAACAGTTCCGCTTGCAGTTGCGCTCAAAGTATAATTTGTACTTAGTGCATTTGGCGTTGAAAAAGTTCCGCTTGGTGCTGTCCACAATACACTTTGTTGTCCAAAAGCAGTTCCTAACAAGGAAATAGTTTCTCCTGCACAAGCATTTAATGTATTATTTCCTGCATCTACCGTAAAAACATTTACTGGAGCAACACAACCATTATTGGTGTAAGTCGCAGTTCCCGATGGAGTAAAGTTCACAGTTGCTCCGTTATTTTGGGCAGATGTTCCTCCAGTTGTTCCAGATGTATTTACTAATGAAGCTCTTTGATAGGTAACAGTATCACTGCAAGCTCCAAAATTAATAACCAAAGTTCGCAAAGCAGGAGTTACATTGTAATTTCCAAAATGACCTGAGTTAGTGGTTGCGTTATTTTGAAAAATTATATATATGTTTTGAGTAATTGCACCAAAATAATTCAAAGCTATGTTAAGTTTATAACTAGTTACTAAAATAACTTGCGCGTTTGCAGGCAAGACACTGCCCACTGGCTGTATTAATTGACCACAACCACCAGCAGCGGTTATTTGAGCATTTAATGCCGCTACATTGCTAGCTGTTGTTGCGTTTTGAATGAGACCCAGCCAAGAATTACTAGGCCAATTCACATTTAATGTACTAGTATTTATTGCAGATGTACCAACTTTAAAACGAACCATTTCATTATAACCTTCATCGGTTGGGGTCGTTCCTGAATCGCAAGCATCAACTAAAATACTTTCTATTTCAAAACATTGTGAAAAGGATTTTTGAAATATAAATAAATTTAAAAAAACTAAAAAATATATTTTTTTTGTCATAAAAGCATTCTTATTAGGTTAATTTCGGGCTTATTTTAAAAAATTATTTGTGCTGATTTTTTTTTAGCTGCGCAATTTACATTTTTTTTAACGAATATTTAAGTATTTATTTTTTATAACTATTTAATAATCTTTTTTTAAAATCAAATCCTGTTTAATATATATTCAAAAAGTGAACAACATTTCATACATTTGATTTTTCAATTTTCAAAATGCAGTTACCAAACCACAAAAAGATATACTTTGCTTCTGATCAACATTTTGGAGCGCCAACTCCGGAATTGAGTTTTCCTCGTGAACAAAAATTTGTTGCTTGGCTTGACGAAGTAAAAAAAGATGCCGAAGCTATTTTTCTTCTTGGAGATTTATTCGATTTTTGGTTCGAATACAAAACCGTTGTTCCAAAAGGTTTTGTTCGTGTTCTTGGCAAACTTGCAGAAATTAGAGACAGCGGAATTCCCATTTATTTTTTTGTTGGAAACCACGATTTATGGATGGATAATTATTTCCAGAAAGAACTCAACATTCCTGTTTTTCATGACAATCAAGAATTTACTTTTGGCGAAAAAACTTTTTTAATTGGACATGGCGACGGAAAAGGACCTGGCGACAAAGGTTACAAACGCATGAAAAAAGTGTTTACAAATCCTGTTTCTAAATGGGTTTATCGATGGTTGCATCCAGATATTGGAATGAAGTTAGCACAATACCTATCTGTAAAAAACAAACTAATCTCGGGCGATGAAGACGTGAAATTTCTTGGCGAAGAAAACGAATGGTTGGTCATTTATTCCAAACGAAAACTCGAAACCAAACATTATAATTACTTGATTTTTGGGCACCGACATTTGCCAATGGTTCTAAAAGTTGGCGAAAACTCCGAATATGTAAATCTTGGCGATTGGATTGGATATTTTACTTATGGCGTTTTTGATGGCGAAAAGTTTGAACTTAAAAAGTTTGGATAATTTATTTCAAATCCTTCAATTTTAGCTGAATATCAACTTTTCCGTTAAACTCATTTTCATCAATATTGTAAACTGCTTCGAAAGGATTTTGGTTTTTTGTAATCTCTAATTTTTTTCCTAATCCAAAACCAATAGCTGCAATTCCGTCGGAGTTATTTTGTTTTACAAAAAGTTTAAGATGCTCCTCCTCCTTTCCCATGGTCTTACCGTAACCAGTGTCTTTTATGTTTTTGGTTAAAAAAACTGGCGTCATATTTTGCGGTCCAAAAGGCTCGAATTGTTTTAGGATTCTAGTCAATTTTGGAGTAATATCTGCAAAATCTATTTCGGCATCGATTGCAATTTCTGGAATTAGTAATTCTGGGGGAATAGTTTCTTGAACCACTTTTTCGAACGCATTCTTGAAATTCTGATAATTTTCTGGCAATAAAGTCATTCCTGCGGCATACATATGTCCGCCAAATTGCTCAAGATGTTCCGCGCAACTTTCTAAAGCATTGTAAACATCAAACCCTTTTACGGAACGTGCCGATGCAGCATACTTATCGCCACTTTTCGTGAAGACTAATGTTGGTTTGTAATACGTTTCTATTAATCTAGAAGCCACAATTCCTATAACCCCTTTGTGCCAATCTTCCTGAAATACTACGTTTGTAAATCGGTTTTGTTCGTTATTTTCTTCAATTTGATTGAGCGCTTCGAAGGTAATTTGCTTGTCTAGATCTTTCCTTTCGGAATTGTATAATTCTATTTCCGATGCAAATTGTTGTGCTTGATCAAAATCAAATTCCGACAATAATGCAACTGCTTCGTTGCCATGTTTTATGCGTCCCGCAGCGTTTATTCTTGGTGCAATTATAAAAACGACATCGGTTATTGTTAGTTCTTTTTTCTTAATATTTTGAATTAATGCTTGAATTCCTGGTCGTGGATCTTGATTGATAACTTGCAATCCAAAGTGAGCTAAAACCCTATTTTCGCCAGTCATAGGAACAATATCCGCAGCAATTGCCGTAGCAACTAAATCTAGATAAGGAATCAAATCATCTATGTTTTCTCCACGATTTTCACCAAGAGCTTGAATGAGTTTAAAACCAATTCCGCAACCGCAAAGTTCATCGTATGGATAATTGCAATCGTCCCGTTTTGGATCAAGAACTGCAACTGCATTTGGCAAAATATCGCCTGGTCTGTGGTGATCGCAAATAATAAAATCGATGTTTCGCTCTTTGGCATAAGCTACATGATCTATGGATTTTATACCGCAATCTAAAGCAATTATTAACGAAAATTGGTTGTCATCTGCAAAATCGATTCCTTTGTAAGATATTCCATAACCTTCGTCATATCTGTCTGGAATATAAGTCGCTACGTTTGGATAATAGGTTTTTAGATAACTGGAAACCAAGGAGACTGCCGTTGTTCCATCTACATCGTAATCGCCAAAAACCAAAATATTTTCCTGATTTTCGATGGCTTTTTCGATTCGTTCGACGGCTTTTTCCATATCTTTCATTAAATATGGATCGTGCAAATCTTGCAAAGTTGGTCTAAAAAATTGTCGCGCTTGGTCAAAAGTTTCGATCCCACGCTGAATTAATAATGAAGCAACAAAATTTTCAATATTTAAAGCTTGAGCTAAATTTTCGATTTTTTCTTGTGATGGTTTTGGTTTTATAGTCCAGCGCATATTTTATTAAAAATTGAAAATTAATTTATTTAGATTTCCCAGCAACTACAACAACAATTTCTCCTTTTGGGGGTTTATTTTCGAAATGTGTTAAAACTTCGCGAACCGTTCCTCGTACATTTTCTTCATGAAGTTTGGATAATTCTCGAGAAACGCAAATTGGTCGGTCTTCGCCAAAATAGGTAATAAATTCGGCTAAAGTTTTTACTAATTTGTGTGGCGAAACATATAAAATCATGGTCCGGGTTTCTTCGGCAAGCGCCAAAAATCGGGTTTGCTTTCCTTTTTTGTCAGGCAAAAATCCTTCGAAAACAAATTTATCATTGGGCAAACCACTATTTACTAACGCTGGTACAAAAGCGGTTGCTCCGGGCAAACATTCTACATCAATTTTATTTTCTACGCAAGCTCGAGTGAGCAAAAATCCCGGATCTGAAATTGCTGGAGTTCCAGCATCGGAAATTAAGGCAATATTCTCGCCAGCTTTTAATCTGGATATAATATTTTCGATGGTTTTGTGCTCATTATGCATGTGATGGCTGTGCATGTGCGTGCCAATTTCGTAGTGTTTAAGGAGTTTCCCGCTGGTTCGTGTATCTTCGGCAAGAATTAAATCGACTTCTTTCAAAATTCGAATGGCACGAAAAGTCATGTCCTCGAGATTGCCAATTGGCGTTGGAACAATATATAGTTTTCCCATGTTTATTTATGCAAATTTTCTGGCAACAACTTCCATGAAACGTTCCTCATAATCTTCTTTTCCTTTCCAATTGTTGTAATCTGGTTTGACCATATCTTCGATAAAATCTTGTGCTTCTTGCATGGAATTGAAAGTCGATAATTGCGAAATTACTCTGTTCATATCCTCGGTGCTACCATCAAATAATTGTTTTTCGAAACCAATTCGATCATTTAATCCAAAACTTATTCCTGTTGCCGATTTTTCTATTAAAACTTCATTTTCTGGAACTTTTTCTTCAAAAACTGGTTCGTTTTCAATGATAATTTGTTCTGGAATTTCTTCGTTTTTAATTTCTGAAATAAATTGAGGAACTTCTTTTTTATCGGAAACTTTTTCGAAAATTGGCTCGCTGTAATTTTGACCTAATAAATCTTCAAAAGAAATTTGAGTTGGTTTTGTTTCCTTTTCGATCTCTAATTCTTGCTCTACTTCTTCTTCTTTTTGGATTTCGAAAGCTGGAATAATAACTTCGGGTTCTGCTTCAGGAATCGATTCTTGAACTTCTTCTTTGGGTATTTCTACTTCAACTATTTCTTCAAAATTTTCTTTCAATTCTGGTTCCGTATCCTGGTTTACATCATCAAAAACTTCGTCGGATAAAACAGGAATTTCTTTTAATTTAGATTTTTTGTCTTTTTTTTCTTTTTTATCAAATGCTTTTTCGAGTTTTTCTTCTACTTGTTCTACATTTATTTTTGGCTGAATAATTTCTAAATTTTCCTCAACAAATTTCAAAACCGATAGTGTCTCGTATAGTTTTTGAGTTTCCAGATGCAATTGTACCAATTCTGATTTGCCTCTAAGCTTCAAAATTCGGTGTGCAATGCTAATTAATTCGGCTTCTAATCTTTTCTTCATAACTTTTAGAATTATAGTGAGTAAAGCAATTGATTTTTAATATTTTTGTTTCGGTTACAAAGTAAAATAAACTAATCCTTTTTAAGCACGAAAATTACAAAATGTTTCTCGAAAATACAGTAAATCATAAAGAACAATTTGGTTGGATCGAAGTAATTTGCGGATCGATGTTTTCGGGCAAAACCGAAGAACTCATTCGCAGACTAAAACGCGCACAATTTGCCAAGCAAAAAGTCGAAATTTTCAAACCATCAATCGATACGCGTTATGATGAGGAAATGGTCGTTTCGCACAATCGTAACGAAATTCGTTCTACCCCAGTTCCTGCTGCTGCAAATATTGCCATTTTGGCGCAAGGCTGCGATGTAGTTGGTATTGACGAAGCACAATTTTTTGATGACGAAATCGTTAAAATATGTAATGATCTAGCCAATTCTGGCATTAGAGTAATTGTGGCAGGATTAGATATGGATTTTAAAGGAAATCCCTTTGGCCCAATGCCCGCGCTTATGGCAACGGCCGAATATGTTACAAAAGTGCATGCCGTTTGTACCCGAACTGGAAATTTAGCGAATTATAGTTTCCGTAAAACCGATAACGAAAAACTAGTTATGCTTGGCGAAACCGAGGAATACGAACCTTTGAGCCGCGCAGCATATTACAACGCCATGAAAAAAAATCAGGAGAAAGAAATTACTCCCAACAAAAAATCATAAAGTATAATATTGTGTATGATTTTTTGCTAAATTTGAATTAAAACAAAAAAATATGGATTTACAAACTCGAAAAATATCATTTGTAAGAGATTTTCTTAATATCGAAAGTGAAGAAATTGTAACTCGTTTGGAAAATTTTTTAAAAACGGAACGGATTCAACTTTTCGAAAAAAATTTTCGTCCAAAAAATTCCGAAACATTAAATAAAGAAATAGATATTGCAATTGATGATGCAAAAAACGGAAGAGTTATCGATGTCTTTGAACTCAAGGAAAAAATAAAAAAATGGAGCTAAGAATTGCTTGGACGCAGTTTGCCGAAAATCAATTACAAGATATTTTTGGTTATTATTTAGAAAAAGCAAATGCAGAGGTTTCCAATAAAATAGCAAACTCAATATTAGACCGAACCATAGACTTAATTAAAAACCCTTATTTGGGACAAACAGAAGAAGCGTTAAAACACAGAAGTGAAGGTTTTAGATATTTGGTCGAAAAAAATTATAAAATTATTTATTGGATTGAAGAAAATAACGCAGTGGTTAATATTGCTAATGTTTTTGATTGCCGACAAGACGAATCGAAAATTTTAAGGACAAAATGAATTTACCACTAAAAAATATCATACAAATTCTCAAAGCCAATTTTTTTGGACTAAATCCCGATTCCGTAATCGAAAACATTGCTATTGATAGTCGGTCGTTGCAAAATAACGAAAACACTTTGTTTTTTGCACTTGTTGGTCCAAATAACAATGCGCACATATATGTAGGAGAATTAATTGAAAAAGGTATTCGGAATTTTGTTGTTACGCACATTCCCGAAAATCTGGAAAGTAAAGCTAATTTTTTGGTTGTCGAAAATACATTATTAGCTTTACAGGAATTTGCAACTTATTACAGATCACTTTTCGATTTTCCAATTATAGGAATTACGGGTAGTAACGGCAAAACCATCGTAAAGGAATGGCTCAATTTCCTACTAAGTCCTGATTATAATATTATTAGATCCCCAAAAAGTTATAATTCGCAAGTTGGCGTTCCATTATCCGTTATTTCCATAAATGAAAAGCATAATTTAGGAATTTTCGAGGCTGGAATTTCAACAATTTCCGAAATGGAAAAACTCGAAAAAATCATAAAACCAACTATCGGAATCCTAACAAACATTGGGACCGCGCATGATGAAGGTTTTGGAAATATTGGCGATAAAATTAAAGAAAAACTCAAACTTTTTGTAAATTCCGAAGTTTTAATTTACAATAAAAATAAAACTATAGATGCTTTCCTAAATCCAAAACTAAAAACTTTTTCTTGGAGTTGCAAAGATGAAAATGCAGATATTTTTATTACAAAAAAATCTATTTTAGACAAAACTATTTTACATATTCGTCACGGAAATGAAACTTTCGAGATAAAAATTCCTTTTCAAGATGATGCATCAATAGAAAATGCCATTTCGTGCATGATGGTTTTACTGTTATTAAAATACGATCATAAAACCATCGAAAACCGAATGGAATTGCTTTATCCCGTCGAAATGCGATTGAAATTAAAAAACGGAATAAACAACACAACCATAATTGACGACAGTTACAGTTCGGATTTTCAATCACTAAAAATTGCTTTGGATTTTCTGGAAAGCCAAACCCGAGCCCAAGAGGCGAATTTGCGCAGCAAACAATACAAGAAAAAAACACTGATTTTGTCTGATATTTTTCAGTCTGGATTATCTAACGAAGAATTGTATTCTAAAGTTTCGCAGCTTATTATTTCTAACAAAATAAATCGAGTAATTGTAATTGGAACCGTTATTTCGGGTTTCAAAAACAAATTTTTAAATTGTATAACTTTCCAAAATACAGAAGAATTTATTTCAAGTTTTAATACTTTAGAATTTACCAACGAAACCATATTGATAAAAGGCGCAAGGCAATTTCAGTTTGAGCAAATTGTATCTTTACTAGAAGAAAAAACACACGAAACTGTTCTGGAAATTAATCTAAATGCTATAAGTCATAATCTCAATTTCTTTAAAACAAAACTAAACCCAACAACCAAAATGATGGTAATGGTTAAGGCTTTTGGTTACGGAAATGGCGGTTTCGAAATCGCAAAATTACTGGAACATCACAAAGTAGATTATCTTGGCGTAGCATTTGCCGACGAAGGAATCTCATTAAAAAATGCTGGAATAAATTTGCCAATTATGGTGCTTAATCCAGAGAATACAAGTTTTTCAGCTATAATTCAGCACGATTTAGAGCCCGAAATTTATAGTTTGAAAGGATTAAATGCCTTTTTGAAAATTGCTGAACAAAAAAGTCTAAAAAATTTCCCAATTCACATCAAAATAGATACAGGAATGCATCGTTTGGGTTTTGAGGAAGAAAATATTGAGGATTTAATTTCAATTTTAAAAGAAAATAAAACAGTTCAGGTAAAAAGCATTTTATCGCACATGGCAACTAGCGACGACGGAAAACATTATCTTTTTGCAATGTCGCAAATTACATTATTCGAAAAATTATCCTCCAGATTAATTTCCGAATTAAAAATAAATCCTATAAGACATATATTAAATACGTCTGGAATTAGTAATTTCCCGAAAGCGCAATATGATATGGTTCGTTTAGGAATTGGACTTTACGGAATTTCGAACGATTTAGAGGAACAAAAATATTTAGAAAACGTAAGCACACTAAAATCTATCATTTCGCAAATCCGAACTATAGATGCTGGCGAAAGTGTAGGTTACGGACGACGATTTATTGCCGAAAAAACTACAAAAATAGCCACAATTCCTATTGGTTACGCCGACGGAATTTCCAGACAATGGGGAAATGGACTTGGGTTTGTTACCATAAATAACCAAAAAGCTACAATAGTTGGTAGCGTTTGCATGGATATGCTCATGGTCGATGTAACCGAAATAGTTTGCAACGAGAGTGATCCAGTAATAATTTTTGGGGAAAATCCATCCGTGAATTTAATGGCCAAAAAACTACAAACCATTCCTTACGAAATCCTGACCAGCATTTCTCAAAGAGTAAAACGAATATTTTTTAGAGAGTAGTATTAATTCTACACAAAAAAATTATGATTTGTTAAAAAATTAACTAAATTCGTAATACTATTAAAACAAACTATAAACTAAAAAACTATTATTATGGGAATGATTTCAGAATTTAAAGATTTTATTGCAAAAGGAAACGTGATGGATTTAGCTGTCGGAGTTATTATTGGAGGTGCATTTAGTGGTATTGTAACCTCATTAGTGTCTGACGTAATTACACCAGCCATTTTAAATCCAGCCCTAAAAGCCGCGCAAGTAGCAGATTTAGCAGGACTAAAAACAGACGGAGGTATTTTATACGGAAAATTCTTGGCTGCAATTATCGGATTTTTGGTAATCTCTTTTGTGATTTTTTTATTGGTTAAAGCCTTAAACTCTACTAAAAAGGAAGAAGTTGCTGCGCCAGCAGGACCATCCCAAGAGGAATTGCTTACTCAAATTAGAGATTTATTAAAAAAATAATTTCCGCTACATTACAATATTCTAACCAAACCGTTTCTTAATTGAGGCGGTTTTTCTTTTTTATAGAAATATAAAAATCAGTACAATATTTATTACTTTTGTATTTCCAAAAATTAAAAAACGCACTTTATGAAAATAGCAGTTGTTGGTGCAACCGGAATGGTTGGCGAAGTAATGCTTCAGGTTTTAGCCGAAAGAAATTTTCCCGTAACAGAGCTCATTCCTGTAGCTTCAGGAAAATCTGTTGGAAAGGAAATAGAATTTAAAGGAAAAAAATACAAAGTCGTAGGAATGCAAACCGCCATCGACATGAAAGCCGATATTGCATTATTTTCGGCTGGTGGAGAAACTTCCTTAGAGTGGGCTCCAAAATTTGCCGCAGCAGGAACAACCGTTATAGACAACTCATCTGCTTGGAGAATGGATCAAACCAAAAAACTTGTCGTTCCCGAAATAAATGGGGAAATATTAACCAAAGACGATAAAATAATCCCAAATGCAAATTGCTCCACCATTCAGTTGGTTATGGTTTTGGCTCCATTGCATAAAAAATACAAAATAAAACGCGTTATTGTTTCCACCTATCAATCTATAACTGGGACTGGCGTAAAAGGCGTTCAGCAATTAGAAAACGAATATGCTGGAATTCAAGGCGAAATGGCATACAAATATCCAATTCACCGAAACGCAATTCCTCATTGTGATAGTTTTGAAGAAAACGGATACACAAAAGAAGAAATGAAATTGGTTCGCGAAACGCAAAAAATCCTAAATGACAGAACCATTGCCGTTACAGCAACCGCAGTTCGTGTGCCAATTGTTGGCGGACATAGCGAGGCTGTAAATATAGAATTCGAAAATGATTATGATGTAAACGAAGTTAGACGATTGTTACACAACACATCTGGAGTTGTTGTTCAGGACAATTTGGATACATTTACTTACCCGATGCCATTGTATGCGGAAGGTAAAGACGATGTTTTTGTAGGTCGAATTCGTCGCGACGAAAGCCAACCCAACTCCTTAAACCTTTGGATTGTTGCCGATAACTTACGTAAAGGTGCTGCTACAAATACAATTCAAATCGCTGAATATTTGGTGAAGAATAGTTTGGTTTAGATCAAAAAATAAAAACTCCGTTTGTAATTGACAAATCATAAATTTTGTTAAATCCAAACGGAGTTTTTATTATTCAAGTTACATTTGCATGAAATGAAAAATAAGTTTGTTGTCATAAATTCTTTACTTTCGATAGTAATATTGTTTTCGATATTATTTCAATCGGTGCATAGTTATAAGCATTTGGCAAAACAACTTACCGAAAAAAAATGCTTCCACAAACACAATTCACGATTAGAAATTACTCATGAACACCACAAATTTGATCATTGTTTTGTTTGTGATTTTACATTAAGTAGCTTTATTTCGGCCGATAGTTTTCATTATAATTTAAAAAATACCCTCGTTTTTTCTGGATATTCTTATTTCAAATCCAAAGAAATAACTCAATTCTTTAAAGGAAGCCTTTTTTCGCTTCGCGCTCCACCCTGTTTTATTGTTTAAATAATTTTTAAAAAATATTTTCATACTTGTGTACTTTATACATTGATTCTGAATTTATTAAATCTCAAAACAATAAAATAATTTCAAAATGAAAAAAATTATAACAATCCTAATTCTAGGATTTTCCTGCATGATTCATGCTCAAAACACCCTTTCGGGAACCATTACCGATACTAAAAATCAACCTTTAAAAAACGTTTCGGTTTATATACCCGAAATGCATAAAGGAACATCATCGGACGAAAACGGTAAATATTCTTTCAATAATCTTCCGAATGGAACTGTGAAAATTAGTTTTTCGTTTGTAGGATTTGCTAACCAAAATAAAACTTTAGAAAACATTCAAAAAGAAACTATTTTGGATATTATTCTCGAGGAAGCCTCGTTTCAGATGGACGAAGTAATTGTTTCGACTGCTTTCAACAAATTACAATCGCAAAACGTAATGAAAGTCGAGCACGAAAGCATAAAATCTTTACAACAAAAAGGAACCGCTACATTAATAGAAGGTTTGGCAACAATTCCAGGAGTTTCGCAAGTTTCGACTGGAACATCTATAGGAAAACCAGTTATTCGCGGACTAAGTGGCAACAGGGTTTTGGTATATTCGCAGGGTGTAAGATTAGAAAATCAGCAGTTTGGCGATGAACATGGTTTGGGTTTGAATGATTCTGGAATAGAAAGTGTAGAGGTTATAAAAGGTCCAGCATCTTTACTTTACGGCTCAGATGCGCTTGGCGGTGTTTTGTATTTTAATCCCGAAAAATTTGCAAATACCAATACTTTCAAAGCAGATTTTAGTCAAAAATTATTTTCTAATACTTTGGGAAGCAATACTTCGTTAGGATTGAAAACCTCATCAGAAAATTGGAAATTTCTAGCTCGCGGAAGTTATAACACACATTCGGATTATCAAATTGCGAACAAAAATCGTGTTACAAATACACGTTATAACGAAAGTGATTTTAAGACTGGAATTGGTTTTAGTAACAAAAAATTTACAAGTACGTTTAGATATAATTTCAATAAACTAGATTTAGGAATTCCAGAAAATGGGATTGAGGAACAAACCAAAACCAAAAAAACGGCTTATCCAAAACAAGGCGTTTATAATAATTTATTGAGTTTGAACAATGTTTTTTTCTTTGAAAACTCTAAATTAGATGTCGATTTGGGATATATTGCCAACGATCGAAGCGAATTTGCAGATAGCGATATTGCTGTTTTACATTTAAAATTAAAAACTTTGAACTACGATGCGAAATTTCATTTGCCAAAATTGGGAAAAATTGAAACCATTTTTGGAGTTCAAGGCATGCAACAAACCAACAAAAATTCTGGGATAGAATATTTAATTCCCAATGCTACAACTAATGATTTTGGCTTTTTTGGAACTGGAAATTACGAATGGAAAACCAATGTAATTCAGGCTGGATTGCGGTTTGATAACAGGAAAATAGTTAGTCAGGAAAATGGTGTTTTAGGAACCGAAGGCTATTTTAAAGCCATTGATAAATCCTTTAATAGCATAAATGCATCGTTGGGTTACAAAACCAATTTGGAGGACGATTTGACTTTGCGACTAAATATTGCATCAGGATTTCGAGCGCCAAATTTAGCAGAATTAACTTCAAACGGCGTGCATGGAGGGACCAACCGATACGAAATTGGAAATAATGATCTAAAAACCGAACAAAATATTCAAACGGATTTGAATTTAGAATACAAAAATTCCCATTTTGAGTTTTTTGCAAACGGATTTTACAATCATGTAAACAATTACATTTACACCTCGCCAACAGGAATTACTCTTGACGGAAACGATGTTTTTGAGTACATTCAGAACAATGCCAAATTGTATGGCGGCGAAATTGGTTTGCATTTTCATCCGCATCCGTTGGATTGGTTGCACTTAGAAAGTAGTTTTGAAACCGTTATTGGGAAAAAACAAAACGGAGATTTCCTACCATTAATTCCTGCTAATAACTGGAATAATTCGATTAGAACGGAATTTGACATCAAAAAATGGTTGGAAAACGGTTTTGCAGCACTTGGTTTTTCGAGCACTTTTAACCAGAATAACGTAAGTGGTTTCGAAACCAAATCTAATGGTTACACTTTAGTAAATTTGGGAATTGGCGGAAAAGTGAAAATTGCAAAAACAGTTTTTGATGTAAATCTAAACGGAAATAATTTGTTGAACAAAACTTACATTGCGCATTTATCGAGATTAAAAACCGATGGAATTCCTAACATTGGTCGGAATTTAGTTTTTGGGTTGAGTTTCAATATTTAAATAAAAAAGGTTTAAATCCGAAAGCTAATGAAAATTTAGTTTTCGGATTTTTTATTTTAAAACAAATTTAATAACTACTTTATTGAACCATTTGTAACCCAAAACAGAAAGTAAAATTTTCATTAAATTAGCATCAAAACCAAGAGTATATCTTTTGAAATTTTTTGGTGGATTTTCGGCAATTTTTAATAACTTTTTGAAAATTATTGGACAAAAATCTTTGTTTTTATTGGTTTTTTTAACAAGAATTGCATCAATTTTATCCATTAATATTTGGTAGGATTTGATATCGCTTTTTTCTGATTTTACAACATTGTTCTGAAAATTTGAAGGCGTATTCCCAAATTGTACCGTACAAACTTTTACATTAAAATCCATGAGCTCATAAGCCATGCATTCCGAAAAACTTTCCACAGCATGTTTTGTAGAGTGATAAAAACTCCCCAAAGGCAAATTTACCAATCCCGCAACCGAGGAAATATTTATAAACAATCCGCATTTTTGGTTTCTGAAAACAGGAATAAATGCTCTACAAACTTTTGCAACTCCTAACCAATTTATGTTTACAATATTATTTATTTTTTCATCATCGGCGGTTTCTACAAAACTTCTGTAACCAATTCCTGCGTTGTTTATAATTACATCGATTGTTTTGTGATTTCTTATTATTGTGTTTTTAGCCTTTTCTATACTTTCGGAGGAGGTTACATCAAGAACATAACAGTATATGTTTGGTAAATTTTCTAACACTTTTGCATGTTCAGAACAAATCATGGTTGCAATTACGGTCCAATTATTTTGCGAAAAATACAATGCTGTTTCTTTTCCAATTCCGCTTGACGCTCCAGTTATTAGTATATTTTTCAATTCGGAATTTTTTTTGGCGAAAGTAGTTATTCCTTTTTATAATCTGGGTTTTACTAACGGTTTTTATTTAAATCATTATTTAATAGAATTGTGTGATATTTTTTATTAATTTAGTATAATTTTAAAACAAATTCTAACTAAAAACCAAATTATTTATGAATTCATTATTTACTAAAATCATCAGATTATTATTAGGAATTGTGCTTGTCATATTTGGGAGTAACAAGTTTTTGCATTTTATTCCGCTTCCTCTTCCAACAGGCGCCGCGGGAGATTTCATGAGTTCCCTAAACGCAACAGGATACATTTTTCCAATAGTCGGTATTCTGGAGGTTTGCATAGGATTGATGTTATTGTTCAGGAAATGGGTAGCTTTTGCATTAATTTTATTAGCTCCAATTTCTATAAACATTGTGCTTTTTCATCTTTTTCTTGACATTCCTGGAGTTGGCGCTGCCTTATTAGTAGCTGCCTTAAACGGAATTTTGATATATAAAAGCTGGCAATTGTACAAACCTTTATTTAATTAAAAAAAAATGCTTCTCAATCTCGAGAAGCATTTTTTTAGTAATTTAATTTTCCGACATACCTTATTAATCTAGAAATTTTCGATTTTCGGTTATTGATGTATGATGAAGAATCTGTTGCTTTAAATTTTCGAGGGTTTGGCAATATTGCGGCAATTCCTGCGGCTTGCGCAACCGATAAATTTGATGCGTTTATACGATACCAATGTTGCGATGCAGCTTGAACCCCATAAACACCATCGCCCATTTCTATTGAGTTTAGATACACTTCCATGATTCGTTCCTTTCCCCAAACAAGCTCAATTAAGAATGTAAAATAAGCTTCGAAACCTTTCCTAATGTAACTACGACCTTGCCACAAAAAAACGTTTTTTGCGGTTTGCTGAGAAATGGTGCTTCCGCCTTTTATTTTTCTGCCGTGACTGTTACTTTTATAAGCCTTTTGCATGGCCTTAAAATCGAAACCGTTGTGTTTTAGAAAAGTGCCGTCCTCGCTTGCTACAACTGCTTTTTGCATATTTGCAGAAATTTCTTCGATTGGAACCCAGTCATGACTGCAAGTCATTTCCTTACCAGCCATTTTTTGTTCGATGGCTCTTGTAATCATTAATGGTGTAAATGGAACAGGAACAAATTTGAAAATAATTACCAATAAAATCGAAATTCCAAAAAACCAAAGCGCGGCTTTGAATAAAAATCGGGTTACTTTACTAAAAAAACTGGTAGATTCTTTTTTAGGAGTTTGCTTTGTTTTTTGTTTTGTTACTTTTGCCATTTATACTAATTCTGCTAATTCTGTTCCTACTAAACTGCCTATTGCAACCCCCATTCCACCCAATCTAACTCCGCAAAATACGTTTTCCGAAAGTGGTTCGACAATGGGATTTTTACTTGACCCCAATCCCATAATTCCGCTCCAACGGTGTGCTATTTTAAAATCATGATCGGGCAAAATTACTTCTTTTAATAATTTTTCCAAATGATTTTGAATCATTTCTGTTTCTCCAAATTGTGATGTGGTTTCTCCCTGAAAATCTAAATTTCTTCCTCCCCCAAATAGGATTCTATCATCAATATTCCTAAAATAATAATAGCCTTGATCCATATGAAAAGTGCCTTTTATATCCAAATTAGGAATTGGTTCGGTAATCAAAACCTGTGCTCTTGCTGGTTTTACTTGGCCATTTGTTAATTCGTTAGCAAAACCATTTGTTGCAAACAAAAGCTTTTTTGTGGTAAAACTAAAATCTCCAAGCGCTACCTCAACATTGTTTTTATTCTCAACATAAGAAGTAACGGTTTGATTATTTAGGATTAAAATATTATTAGAAACCGCACTTTTCATCAAAGCGTGCATCATTTTTCCGGTATCTATTTGTGCTTCAAAAGGATTGAAAATTAAGTATTCGTGTATTCCTTTAAATCCAAAACGATCGGTTTCTTTGGCAAAAGCATCCGTTTTAAAAAGTGGATTTAATAATTCATTTACAAAAGGTAATTTTCGCAAACATTCCTCATAAATACTAGTGTCTTTTTCTAAAAACAACTCATAACCCCCAAAAGGTTTCAGGTCCAAAGTGTCATCTCCCAAACGTTTTCGTAGCAATTGTAGTCCTTGCCAACGTTTTTGTATCAAATTAATAACTTCTTGCTCAGAGTGGGATTTTAAATCATTTATAATTTCCGAAAGGCTGCCAAAACACGCAAAACCAGCGTTTTTTGTACTTGCTCCTTCTGGTAATATTCCTTTTTCAAGAACTAAAATTTTACTTTCAGGAAATCGTTCCCGAAGTCGCAATGCCGCATGAAGCCCAACAATTCCGCTGCCCACAATTGTGTAATCCACGTTTGTAAACCAGTTTTTGAGTTCCCAATAGCTTAGTTGCATGATTTTTTTTTCAAAAGTAATAAATCGCATTGATAAATAAAATAAATCATAAAATTTAGATTTATACAAAGTCTTGCAAATATTGCGAAATTCGTTATATACACGCTTTTTTTGTAATAATACTGATACATTGTTATAAAAAACTTTGAATAATTATCATTAATGTCGAAAAAATAAATATATTTGTTTCCAACTAACAATAAAACCAAACAAAAAATGAAAAACAAACTACTCTCAATTGCTTTATTAGCAATTACAAGTGTTTCTTTTGCTCAAGTTTCTCCGTTATGGAAAGCTACTACAAAAAAAAGCAGTTCAACTGTTTCTCAAAACAAACTACAACTAGCAAATCCAAAACTATACGAATTGGATATTGATGCATTGAAAGACGTTTTAGCAAATGCATCTAAAAGAGAAGATATTTCTAAAAAAACCAATTCTATTGTTGCATTTCCTAATGCCGATGGGGTTTTAGAAAGCTTTAAGGTTTACGAAATGTCTAATATGGATCCAGAATTAGCTGCTAAATATCCAGATATTAAATCTTATGTAGGTCAAGGTATCGAAAACCCAACATCAACAATTTATTTCAGTGTTTCGCCACTTGGTTTGCAAACTATGGAAATAAATGCTGATAAATCGGCGGTTTTTATTGAACCTTATACTTCAGATTTATCTACTTATAGCGTTTATAAAAAATCTGATAAAGCTGCAACATTAAACAAATTTGAATGTAAAGTAATCGAAACGGCACACTCAGACTTGAATAACGCAATTTTAGCTAGACCAAATGCCGATGATGGAACACTAAGAACATATCGTTTGGCTTTGTCTGTAACCGGAGAATATACTGTTTATTTTGGCGGAACAAAAGCATTAGCGTTAGCTGCAATGAACAACTCGATGACACGTGTAAATGGAGTTTTTGAGAAAGATTTTGGTGTACACATGAACCTTATTGCTAATAATGATTTGGTGATTTACACTTCTGCATCAACAGATCCATATTCTGCTGCAACTGCTGGTGCAGGAGGAGCTTGGAATCAAGAACTACAAACGGCTTTGACAAACACAATTGGAAGCGGAAATTACGATATTGGTCACTTATTTGGAGCTTCCGGTGGTGGCGGAAACGCGGGCTGTATTGGTTGTGTTTGTGTAAACCCTTCTGCATCTGTACCTTTAGGAAAAGGAAGTGGATTTACTTCTCCTGGAGATGCGATCCCTGCTGGAGATAATTTCGATATTGACTATGTAGCTCACGAAATGGGACATCAATTTGGTGGAAATCATACTTTTACTCATAGTAACGAAGGAACTGGAGTTCAAATGGAGCCAGGTTCTGGATCAACAATCATGGGATATGCAGGAATAACAGCTTTAGATGTACAACCACATTCTGATCCGTTTTTTCATGCAGTAACCATACAACAAGTTACTAATTACATCAAAACTACTACCTGTCAAACAAATACTGCCACTGGAAATGCGGTTCCAACTGCCAATGCAGGTTTAGATTACACCGTTCCAAAAAGCACTCCGTTTATGCTTACTGGTTCAGGAACTGATGCAAATGGTGATGTATTGACTTACGATTGGGAACAAATGGATTCTCAAAGTACCTCTGCAGCTCCAAGTGCTACTAAAACTAGTGGAGTAAATTTTAGATCATATAGTGCATCTGCATCTCCAACTAGATATTTTCCTAACATGACATCGGTTTTAGCAGGAGCAACTACAACTGCTGGTACTGAACTTACTGTTGAAGCTTTACCATCTGTGGCAAGAACATTAAACTTTAGAGTTACCGTTCGCGACAATCATGCTGGTGGACCTGCTAACAATAGCGATGATACTATAATTACTGTAAACGCTACTGCTGGACCATTTTCTGTAAGTAGTCCAAACACAGCTGTTTCATACGTAGGTGGAAGTTCTCAAACTGTAACTTGGGTTGTAGGTGGAACTACTGCAAACGGTGTAAACTGTGCAAATGTTGATATTTTACTATCTACTAACGGAGGAACAACATGGACCACTTTACTAGCTGCAACTCCAAATGATGGAACACAAGCTGTAACTATTCCAAATACTGCTGGAACAACAAATAGAATAATGGTAAAAGGATCCAATCATATTTTCTTTGATGTTTCTAACACTAACTTTACAATTACAGCTGGTTCAAGCGATACTGTAGCTCCAACAGCTGCAACATTATCTGCTTCTGGAACTACTCAAACTACAACCAATTTGTCATGGACTGGCGCTACAGATAATGTGGCCGTAACTGGTTATGATGTATATAAAGGAACTACATTGTTAGGATCAACTACATCTGCTACGACTTACGCTGTTACTGGATTAACGGCTTCTACAGCTTATTCATTTACTGTAAAATCTAAAGATGCTGCAGGAAATGTTTCTGTTGCAAGTAATGCGGTAAGTGCAACAACTTTAGCTGCAGTTTCAGACACAACTGCTCCAACAGCTGCAACATTATCTGCCTCTGGAACAACATCTACAACAACAAATTTATCTTGGACTGGCGCTACAGATAATGTTGCTGTAACTGGTTATGATGTGTATAAAGGAACTACATTATTGGGTTCTACAACTACTGCTACAACTTACGCAGTTACTGGATTAACTGCTTCTACAGCTTACTCATTTACTGTAAAATCTAAAGATGCTGCAGGAAATGTTTCTGTTGCAAGTAATGCGATAAGTGTTACAACATTGGCAGCTTCAACTTTAACTTATTGCGCATCACAAGGAAACAGTGTTGCGGATGAAAAAATCGGAAAAGTAGCTTTTGGAACTATTAGTAATGTATCGACAGGAGGAACTGGTTATACCAACTTTACAACTATATCTACAAATGTAGGAAGAGGAACAGCGTATCCAATTACAATTACT
>JAYVZI010000036.1:0-28138 GCA_043783485.1 Bacteroidota bacterium | reverse complement strand
TCCTACAGTTGCTTTTGTTAGCGACAGCGCGCCAACTTTAGTCGGTTGCACCGAAACGGTTGTTAGAACTTTCAGCGTAACCGATGCGTGTGGAAATTTCATTAATGTAACTCAAAATTTAATCCGAACTAAAGATGTTACTCCGCCAACAGCATCCAATCCAGCAGCAATAACGCTTACGGGTTGTAACGGCACTTTTCCTGCACCAAATATTGCTTTGGTTTTAGACGAAGCGGATTCTTGTTCGACTCCTATCGTTGCTTTTGTGAGTGATAGCGCGCCAACTTTGGTTGGTTGCACCGAAACCGTAATTAGAACTTTCAGCGTAACCGATGCTTGCGGAAATTTCATTAACGTAACTCAGAATTTAATTAGAACTAAAGATGTTACTCCGCCAGTTATAAATATTCCTGCAAGCAATATAATTGTTGAATGTGATGGACAAGGAAATCAAGCAGCAATTGCAAATTGGTTAGCCAGTAATGGAGAAGCCGTTGCGAGTGATTCATGCGGAACAGTTACATGGACTAATAATTATTCTGGAATTGCAAATAACTGTTCGGCATCAGTATCAGTAGAGTTTAAAGCAACCGATTCTTGTGGAAATTTCTCAATAACTACAGCAACTTTCAATATAAATGATACCGAAGCTCCAACTATTACTCAAGCTAGCAATTTAACAGTTGAATGTGACGGTCACGGAAATGAAGTAGCGCTCAATGCTTGGCTTTCCTCTAACGGTGGAGCAACTGCGACCGATAATTGTAGTGTAATTACTTGGTCCAACAACTATGATAATTTTACTAATTCATGTGGTGCTTCTGGTTCTGCATCTGTAATTTTTACTGCAACAGATTCATGTGGAAACAAATCTACATCGGTTGGCGTATTTACAATTCAAGATACAGTTTTACCAACATTTACTGCGCCAGCAAGTACAACTATTTATACAGATCAAAATTGTAATTATGATGCATCGATAGCAATAACTGGTGATGTAACTAACGAAAGTGATAATTGTTCATCTGAACTTCAAGCTACTTTTGTAGATACAATTACCGACGGAAGTTGTAATGGATCTCACATTATTACCAGAACTTGGACTTTGAAAGATAATTGTGGTAATGCAGCTGCATCAAGTCAGGTGCAAACCATAACTGTTATAGATAATATCGCTCCAACATTTACTGCGCCAGCAAGTACCACAATTTATACCGATGCAACTTGTGCATACAATGCATCGACTGAAAATACTGGAGATGTTACTAATGAGGCTGATAATTGTTCCATCAATTTGCAGGCCACTTTTGTAGATGCAATTGCTCAAGGAAGCTGCGTAGGTTCTCATATTATTACTAGAACTTGGTCATTGGTTGATAATTGTGGTAACAAAGCACCGGATCAAGTACAAATTATTAATGTTTTAGATAAAATTGCTCCAACATTTACTGCGCCAGCAAGTGTTAGTATTTTTACTGATGAAAAATGCAACTATAATGCTACAATTGCTGCAACTGGCGATGTTACCAACGAAGCCGATAATTGCTCTATTAATTTGCAAGCCACTTTTGTAGATACAATCACGCCAGGCGAATGTTCCGGATCTTTCAGAATTACAAGAACTTGGTCTTTAGTTGATAATTGTGGAAATGCAGCAGAAAACCAAGTGCAAATTATTACTGTTTCGGACAATATAAAACCTAGTTTTGTATCTGCAATTCCAGCTAACATTTCGGTTTCTTGCGATGAAATTCCTGTTATTCCAACTATAACAGCAACCGATAATTGCGGAATTCCGACGGTAACTTTTGTGGAAACAAAAACAGAAGGCACTTGTGTTTCAAACTACACTTTAGTTAGAACTTGGACAGCAACCGATACTTGTGGAAACTCTGTAACAGCATCGCAAACCATAAATGTAACAGATACAAAAGCGCCAACAATTTTAGGCGAATTTGAAGCTGTTGTGAATGTAAATTGCGATAAAATTCCACCAGTTCCCGTTTTGCAATTTGTAGATAATTGCTCTGGAGTTGGAGAAATAATTTTACCATCGGTAGACGTTCATATCAATCAAACTGCGACATCTTACACCATAATTAGAGAATGGAAAGTATCGGATTTGTGCGGAAATTCCAAAACATACACGCAAACCATCAATGTAACAATTCAAGATGGATTGACTGAAATTACTAAAGAAGCCTGTAACGGAGATACGAGTACATTGAGCCTAAATGCTTTGATCCCAATCGAATATTTAGCCATAGGAACTTGGGTAGATGTTTCTAATTCTGGCGCATTACATGGCAATAACGATGGAGTATTTTCTCCTTACGGTTTAGCAATAGGCAGTTATACTGTCGAATTCCAGATTAATGATGCTAATTGTCCACGAAAAATTCAAGTTACTATAAACGTAAATGCGGATTGTGTTGTTTTGGGCTGTGGAAATATAATTGTTCACAATGCATTTTCTCCAAACAATGATACCTTGAATGAGTTTTTTAACATCGAAAATATTGAGGATATTGCTTGTTATCCGTCTAATAAAGTAGAGATTTATAACCGTTGGGGAATTTTGGTATATGATACCGATAATTATGACAATTCGAGTCGCGTTTTTAGAGGAATTTCCGAAGGAAGAGCTACAGTAAACAAATCCGAAGAGCTGCCAACTGGAACTTATTTTTATGTTCTTGAATATGTTTCTGATGGAAAAACCATCAAAAAAGACGGCTATTTATATCTATCCAGATAAAAAATTAAATCTATAATTCCAGAGATATAAAACCCTCAGGACTAAAACTAGACTAAATGAAAACAAGAATACTAATTTTCGTTTTGATGTTTACAGGAGTTGCAGCTTTTGCTCAGCAGGATGCGCAGTTTACCCAATATATGTACAACACCATCAATATCAATCCCGCTTATGCAGGGTCAAGAGGAGTTATGAGTATCTTTGCTTTGCATCGTTCGCAATGGATTGGGATAGACGGAGCGCCAGTTTCGAACACTTTTTCTATAAACACACCCATTAATAATAGTAAAATTGGATTGGGTTTATCGTTTATAAATGACAAAATTGGACCAAGTAATGAGAATGCGATTTCGGTAGATTTTTCTTATTCTATAGAAACTTCGCAGGATTATAAATTGTCATTTGGTATAAAAGGAACAGGAAATTTGTTCAATCTAGATGTTGCAAAACTAAATCCTACCGATCAAAATGATCCACAGTTTCAAAATCTAAATAATGTGTTTTCTCCAAATGTTGGTGCAGGGATTTATCTTCATTCCGAGAATACTTATTTAGGAATTTCGGTCCCAAATCTAATAGAATCCAAACGATATGATAACAATTCGGTTGCAATTTTCAAAGAAAAAATAAACTACTATTTTATTGCTGGTCATGTTTTTGATATTAGTAATAACCTAAAATTTAAACCATCATTGCTAACCAAAATTGTCGAAGGAGCGCCTCTACAAGTTGATGTTTCGGGTAATTTCCTAATAAATGATAAGTTTGTAATTGGTGCTGCTTATCGATGGAGCGCATCGGTTAGTGCCATGGTTGGTTTTCAGATTTCCGATCCATTATTCATAGGTTACGGATATGATTTAGAAACCACAAATTTGGCCAATTACAATTCGGGATCGCATGAAATATTTTTGCGTTTCGAAATTCTGAATAATTCTAACAAAATGACATCACCAAGATTTTTCTAATACATCAATATTATGAAACTTAAACTAACCATTTATATATCGATTTTGAGTATTTTGACTTTCAATAGTTTTGCTCAAAAAGCAGCCTTACTCAGTGCTGACAAAAAATACGAAAAATATGCTTACATCGATGCTATTTCGACCTACGAACGTATTGCCGAGAAAGGATATAAATCCATCGAAATGTTTGAAAAACTTGGAAATGCTTATTATTTTAATGCCAATCTAGAAAAAGCAGCAAAATGGTACGACGAACTTTTTGCAATGACCCAAGATCTCGATCCTGAATATTATTATCGATATGCACAAGCATTAAAATCGATAGGGAAATATGAAAAAGCAGATGAAATGCTCTCCAAATTTAATGAAAAATCAGGTAACGATTCCCGAGGAAAACTCTTTAACAAAAAACGAGATTATCTTGAAGAAATCCGAGCAAATTCTGGAAGGTATAATATTGAAGATGCTGGAATAAACTCTAAATATTCCGATTACGGAAGCTCTTATTCTGGTAACAAATTAGTATTTACATCGGCTAGAGATACTGGAAATTTTTCGCAAAAAAAAGACAAATGGACCAATCAGTATTTTACAAATATGTACAGTTCCGAAATTGGTACCGACATGGTTCTAGCTGCACCTCAAAAGTTTGCAACTAAAATAAATACGCGTTACCATGAAGCCTCGCCAGTGTTTACTAAGGACGGAAATACAATGTATTTTACAAGAAACAATTACAACAACGGAAAAAAAGGAAAAGATGCAGATAGAACAACTTTACTAAAAATTTATAAAGCCACATTAGTCAATAACGAATGGCAAAATGCAGTCGAATTACCATTTGACAGTGATAGTTATAGCGTTGCGCATCCATCGCTTAGTGCAGACGAAAAAACAATGTATTTTGCTTCCGATATGCCAGGAACACAAGGGCAATCGGACATATTTATGGTAAAAATAAATGATGATGGAACCTTTGGAACTCCCCAAAATCTTGGCCCAAATGTAAACACCGAAGGAAAGGAAACTTTCCCGTTTGTAACCAACGAAAACGAACTGTATTTTGCCTCAGATGGTCGCCCAGGTCTTGGTGGATTAGATATTTATATGTCTAAAATTACTAAAGATGGATCTTACAACGAAGCTCAAAACATTGGTGAACCAGCAAATTCTCAAAAAGATGATTTTGCTTATTTAATAGACACAAAAACCCGAAATGGATTCCTAACCTCTAACCGTGATGGAGGAAAAGGGTTTGATGATATTTATAAATTTCTGGAAACCCGAAAACTACTTTGCGAACAAGCCTTATCAGGAATTATTACCGATTTTGATACCAAAGAAGTTTTGCCAAACTCAAAAGTTTCGCTTTTGGATGAAAAATTTAAATTAATAAAAGAAGTTTTTTCAGACGATAAAGCTTATTACGAATTCGAAGTAAATTGCGACTCCACTTACTACGTTCGAGCCGAAAAGGATTTGTATGACACTAAAGAACAAAAAATTACAATTTCAAAAATTACAGGAAAAACCGATTTGCCAATCGCTTTAGAGAAAAAACTAAAACCAGTAACCGTTGGAGACGATCTAGCTAAAGCATTTGGTATAAAAATGATTTATTTTGACTTAGATAAATCTAATATTCGGGAAGATGCAGCCTACGAACTCGAAAAAATATTAGATGTTTTAGTAAAATATCCAACTATGAAAATCGATATTCGTTCCCATACCGATAGTCGTGCAAGTTTTGAATATAATGATGATTTATCGGATCGTAGAGCAAAATCTACAATGGATTGGTTGATAAAAAATGGTGTCGAAAAAGACCGTTTAAGCGGAAAAGGTTATGGCGAAAGAGAACTCGTAAACAATTGTGCTGACGGCGTAGATTGTACTGAAGCGAAACATCAAGAAAACAGACGTAGTCATTTTATTATAAAAGCTTTATAAGGAAATTTTTAATTCAATTTCATAAAAAACCGGCTCCTAATATGAGCCGGTTTTTTTGTGATTTTATAACCTCTTTTTTTTATTTTAAAATAAATTTAAAGCAAAAAAAAAGCCACTCGGGGGGGTGGCTCTTCTTATCTAACAAAAACAAAACAATTTCTTCTTATTTTTTTATAAATATATTTGTGTAATATTTTTTTCCAGTTGTTTCACTCACTTTTACGGATATTCCAAAGTCTGTAAAATTCCCTTCAATATTTGCTTTATGCTCAGGGCTGTTCAACCAAGCTGTCAAAACCGCTTGTGGAGTGTTAAAGTTATAAGCTACGTTTTCGTTTACTTTTGTTGCTCCCAAAACACTCATTATATTATCTACTCGTTCCTGAAAATAAGCATGATCTACAACATTATTTGCAATCATGTATAAATCGTGCTCTTCGGACTTAAAGGAAACGTGATTTATAATATTCAATGAATTTAATCCTATGCTTACTCTGTAATCATTTATTATTTTAGCTAACTCAATTTCGTCTGAGTTATATGCGTAATCTACTACTAATTTTTGTTCAACTTTTGGTTGGTCTGCTTCGTTTGATGAACATGATACTATTGTAAAAATAAAACCTAATATTGCAATTGCTTTTAAAAATTTTAATTTCATAATTAATACTTTTTGGTTTTTTTATTGGTTAATCAAGAAAATTATTGTTCTTAATTCTTGTACAATATTAGTACGTTATCGACTAACTGCCAAATAAAATCGATGAAATGCATGTTTTTAGTATAAAAATATGTAATATTCCTACAAACATCTAATTACTAGCGTTTTAAAAATGAAGGCGCAAAAAAAACGACCACTAAAAAAGGGATCGTTTTATGCCTGAAAAAATTCAAGTATTTAGGAGTCAGTTATTTACAATAGATGAAATTATGGCGATAATCTATCTATTTTCCATGAAAAATCCTCTTGGATTTCGTATCTAATTCGATCATGCAAACGGTTGGGTCTTCCTTGCCAAAATTCTACAGATATTGGTCGGACTAAAAATCCACCCCAAAATTCTGGTCGTGGAATTTCTTTTCCTTTATAATCGTTTTCTAATTGTTTTAGATTGTTTTCCAGAAATGTTCTATCGGGAATAATTTGACTTTGGTTAGAAACTATTGCTCCCAATTTGCTTCCGTCGGGACGAGAGGCAAAATAATTATCGGAAATATTATTGGCTGTTTGTTCGGCAATTCCTTTTATAATTACTTGTCGCTCTAATGTATGCCAAAAAAAAGAAAGACAAATGTTTGGGTTTTGGGTTATAGCTTTTCCTTTTTCGGAATTGTAATTGGTGTAGAAAATAAATCCTTCCTCGTTGAATTTTTTTAGCAAAACTACTCTCGATTTTGGAAATCCGTCCTGCCCTATTGTGGCCACTGTCATGGCATTTACCTCATCTGTTCCGCCAAAATCCTCTACTTCATGAAACCATGTGTTAAATAAGTTTATTGGATCTTCTGGAATATTGCTTTCTAGGAGTTCGTTTTTTTCGTAAGATTTGCGGTAATTGCTTAGGTCGTTCATTTTATGTAATAATGAGGTTTTGTGTTACAAAGTTACTAAGGTTTTGCCAGAAGTTAGCAAAAAGTAAAATGATTTATCGTCTAGCCCTGATGTTAGGGAAAATCCTCCCGATTTTTTTCGGGAGATTTGGAAAAGCAGCAGGAATTGCATGAGTTGATAAGACCCAAGCGATTAGGCTCCTAGAACTCGAAACTTTTTCCGTCGTCGGCCAAAAGTATGTTGGGGAAAATGGTTTTTGCTTCGGTTCTAAACATTTCGATGTTGTCGTACCGCGTAGAATAATGCCCCAAAATAAGTTGCTGCACGTTGGCTTTGAGGGCAATTGTGGCGGCTTGCTTGGCTGTGGAATGCATGGTTTTTTGGGAAAGATGTTCCTCGGAATCCAAAAATGTGCTTTCGTGGTACAAAATATCTATGTTTTGGATGTTGGGAATTATGGTTTCGTCGAAAACGGTATCGGAACAAAATGCGTATGATTTTGGCGGGATTGGATCGAAAGTAAGCTCCGAATTTGGGATAATTGTGCCATTGTCGAGCGTAATGTTTTTTCCGTTTTTGATGTTTTGATAATAACAGGTTTCTATTTTGTGCTGCTCAACTGCTGGCAAATTGAGTTTGCGGTCTCCTATTTTTTCCTGAAAATGAAATCCGTTGGTGTAAACGCGGTGTTTTAGCGGAATGGTTTTTACTATTACTTTATTGTCCTCATAAACTATTTGACTTTCTAGCGATTCTAATTCATGAAAAAATAATCCATAACTGGTGTACGAATTGGATAATTTGAGTTGTAATAATATGATTTCCTTTATGCCTTTTGGTCCGTAAATATGCAAATCGGTTACTCGATTAAGCAGCATAAATGTAGAGACTAACCCAATTAATCCGTAGCAATGATCGCCGTGAAGATGGGAAATGAAAATATGATTGAGCTTAGAAAACTTGATTTTGTTTTTGCGTAATTGCACTTGTGTTCCTTCGCCACAATCTATAAGAAACATGCGATTTCTTATTTCCAGAACTTGCGCTGTGGGATTGGTTATGGTTCGAGGAGTTGCGGCGTAACAGCCAAGTATGGTTAGTTTCAATTGGTTATTGTTGGGTGGTGTTTTCGTCCTCGCGGTTGTATTTGATGATTCTTAGAATGGTAGAAATAATTATAAATACTAATAATCCTATTCGTAAATAGTTGAAATCTTGTGTTTTAAAACCCACCAAAACATGGCTTGTTAGCATATAAGCGAATACGAATAGTAAAACTACGTTTAAATATAATTTGTGTTTGTTGGTAAAAGTCATTTTTTTTAGATATTATTTTTAGATTCTTGTGGTTTGATTAATTTTATTATGTTTCTAATTACTAATAAAATAAGTCCTGAATTGATTGCAATGTCTAAATAATCAAAATCCTTATTTTGGAAACCACTATATATTTTAATTACTATCAAAATAGTGAATGCAATTAATATTATAACATTAGTATATAGTTTATTGTTTTCTGTTAAAATCATGTTTTTTTTATAAATTTTTAAAATCCTAAATCGCGTTCTATTTCCTCCATTTCGATCATGTCATGGGCTTCGAGATTTGTTGGGACAACGGTTAGCTTCTCGGAAACCGAATTAAAATCGATATCATCGGCAATGATTACAAAAGATTTTTTGGCTTTTTTATGAATCTTAGACAATGGCAAAAAGCTATTCAAATCCTTAACGCTTAGTTTTTTGTGTAAACTAATATCGATAATCATATTGTGTTTTTCGAAAGTTTTGTATTCATGCGTAACTTTCATCAAAAACGAAACTAAATCGCCTTGCGTATCTTTTATAGTAACGGTATGTCCTTTTTGCTCTACTTTCATTTTATCAGGAATTAATGCATTTTATGAGCACTAATTTACAAATTTTTATTTAATCTTAGAAGCCAATAAATAAGTAACTGCCATCCTTATGGCCACTCCGTTTTCGACTTGGTTTAGGATTACCGATTGTTTCGAGTCGGCTACATCGCTAGTAATTTCGACCCCACGATTTATTGGTCCTGGGTGCATGATTACAATTTCTTTATTTAAGGAATCCAATAATGCTTTGTCCACACCATATTGTTGGGCATATTCTCTGGTTGATGGGAAATAATTTACGTCCATTCGTTCGTTCTGAACCCTAAGCATATTGGCAACATCACACCATTCGAGTGCTTTACGTAAATCGGGCTCGACTGTAACTCCAAGGCTTTCGATATATTTTGGAATGAGTGTTTTTGGTCCACAAACCTTAACCTGAGCGCCTTGCATTTGAAGTGCATATATGTTAGAAAGTGCTACACGCGAGTGCAAAATATCTCCAACTATTACTACTTTTTTTCCTGTAACTTCGCCCAGTTTTTCTCTTATCGAATAACTATCTAATAATCCTTGTGTAGGATGTTCGTGTGCGCCATCGCCAGCATTAATGATGCTTGCCTTTACATTTTGTGATAAAAAATGTGCGGCTCCAGGACTTGCATGTCGCATGACAACCATATCGACTTTCATGGCCAAAATATTATTTACGGTATCTATAAGTGTTTCGCCTTTTTTGACGGATGATTGTGCCGCCGAAAAACTAATTACATCCGCCGAAAGTCTTTTTTGAGCCAATTCAAACGAAAGTTTGGTTCTTGTACTGTTCTCGAAAAAAATGTTTGCAATAGTAATATCGCGCAACGAAGGCACTTTTTTGATTGGTCGATTAATAATTTCCTTGAATTGGTCAGCAGTTTCAAAAATAAGATCTATATCCTTTTTGTTGATATATTTTATTCCTAATAAATGGTTTACACTAAGTTCGCTCATTGTTATTGACTATTATTTATTAAGAAAACACCATCTTCGCCTTCATTTTCTTTCCAGCAAACCTTTACTTTTTCATTGTTTATTGCATCTACTTGACGGCCTCTATAATCGGGCTGAATAGGCAAATGACGGCTAAAACGCCTGTCAATTAGCACCAATAATTCTATTTCCGATGGTCGTCCAAAGGACTGAATTGCTGTTAATGCTGACCTAATACTTCGTCCCGTATAAAGCACGTCATCTATAAAAATGACTTTTTTATTTTCGACCAGAAAGTTAATTTGAGTTTTGTTTGCCTCGAGCGGTTTGTCGGTTCTTCGGAAATCATCTCTAAAAAAAGTGATATCTAAATATCCCAATGCGATTTTAGAAACCTTGTATTCATTTTCCAATAAATGCTTGAGTCGCTCTGCCAAAAAAGTTCCTCTTGGCTGAATTCCTACCAAAATTGTATCCGAAAAATCCAGATGTTTTTCTATTAACTGACAAGCCAAACGGTGCAAAATAATATTTATTTCCTGCGATGTGAGCAATACTTTTTGACTCATAACAAAGTTGTTGTTTGGGGAGTAAAGATACTATTTTTTTCGAAATGTATATTTTGTTATAAAAATAAAATTTAAGCATTAATTTAATGAGAATAAGTTGCTAAAATCGTATTTTTTTGCCAATATTTGCTAAAAATTTGCTATATTTGAAATTATAATTATCCGAAATGTATAGAATAATTTATCTTAGTTCTGCCGTAAACCCAATGAATGATTTTGAGTTGGACGAACTTTTGCTTAAAGCGAAAGATAACAATCTGCGGAACAACATTTCTGGAATATTATTACATATAGATGGGGATTTTCTTCAAGTTTTGGAAGGCGAAAAACAAAATGTAATCGCGCTTTTTGATAAAATAAAACACGATCCAAGACATCAGAGCATACTTACTGTTATTGAAGGAAAAATACAAAACCGACAATTTATAGATTGGTCAATGGGCTACAAATCAACAAAATATCAGGAAATTAACAAAATTGAAGATCTAGAAAATTTTGACAGAAAAACGCTTTTCGAAGCGGGAGGAAAAACCGTAATGATTTTCTTAGAAACGTTTTTGGATTCTCACAAAAACATGTTTTCGTTTGTTTAGAATCCTAAAACTTCATAGATTTTTTATTAAAATCCATGAAGTTATTTTTAAATTTAACCCTACAACTTACCTTCCTTTATCTCATCAACAATTTCTGGGTTTAATAATGTGGTAATGTCTCCAAAATTAGAGAAATCTCCTTCGGCAATTTTGCGCAAAATTCTACGCATGATTTTTCCCGAACGGGTTTTTGGCAAACCAGACACAAACTGAATTTTATCTAATTTTGCAATAGGCCCTATATGATCGGAAACATGCTGGTTGATTTCCTTAACTAAATTAATTTTATCACGAGTTTCGCCGCTTTCTTTTAGGATTACAAAACCGTACAAAGCATTTCCTTTTATGTCATGAGGAAAACCAACAATAGCACTTTCGGCAACTGCAGGATGTTCATTTATAGCATCTTCTATTGGTGCAGTTCCTAGATTATGCCCCGAAACAATTACTACATCATCTACCCTACCCGTGATTCTGTAATAACCAACTTCGTCACGCAATGCGCCATCTCCAGTAAAATATTTTCCCGGAAAATCCGAGAAATAAGTTTCTTTATACCGCTTGTGATCGCCCCAAATGGTTCTTGCAATTCCAGGCCAAGGAAACTTGATGCACAAACTTCCTGTAACTTGATTTCCTTCTATTTCATTTCGCTTTTCGTCCATCAAAACAGGCTGAATTCCCGGTAACGGCAGCGTTGCATAGGTTGGTTTTGTTGGGGTTACAAAGGCAATTGGCGATATCATTATTCCGCCCGTTTCGGTTTGCCACCAAGTATCGACCACTGGGCATCGCTTGTCGCCCACATGATTATTGTACCAATGCCAAGCCTCTTCATTTATAGGTTCTCCAACGGATCCTATGACTTTTAGCGATTTTAATGCATATTTTTGAACGTATTCCAAACTTTCCTTTGCCAAAGCACGAATAGCAGTAGGTGCGGTGTAAAACTGAGTAACTTTATGTTTTTCGATCACTTCCCAAAAACGAGAAAAATCGGGATACGACGGAATTCCTTCGAAAATTACGGTTGTCGCTCCGTTTAAAAGAGGTCCATAAAGAATATATGAATGTCCTGTAATCCAACCAATATCGGCAGTACACCAAAAAACATCGTTTTCTTCGTGATTAAAAACATTTTTGAAAGTATAAGCCGAATAAACCATATATCCTGCCGTTGTATGAACCATTCCCTTTGGTTTTCCTGTCGATCCAGACGTATAAAGAATGAATAACGGATCTTCGGCATCCATAATTTCGGCTACATTGTTATCCGATGCTTCGTCCAAAAGTGGTTGCAACCATTGGTCACGACCGTCTTTCATATTTACGGATGTATGGGTTCTTTTCACAACTAGAACCTTGCTAACACATGGAGATTTTTCTAGAGCATCATCGATTATTGATTTTAAATCGATGGTTTTTTCTCCACGAAATCCACCATCGGAAGTAATGACCATTTTGCACTCAGAATCATTTATTCTTGAGGCTACAGCCGATGCCGAAAATCCTGCAAATACAACCGAATGTATGGCTCCTATTCTCGCGCAAGCCAATGTTGAAATCGCCAATTCGGGAATCATTGGTAAATAAATACAAACCCGATCTCCTTTGCCAATGCCTTGCTCTCGCAGTACGTTTGCCATTTTAGATACTTTTGCATGCAACTCATTATAGGTAATATGTAATGCTTTTTCGTTTGGATTATTGGGTTCGAAAATTATAGCCGTTTTTTCACCTCGACGGGCTAAATGCCTATCGATACAGTTTTTTACAATGTTTACTTTTGCCCCTTTAAACCATTCTATTTTGGCTTCGGACATATCAAATTCGACTACTTTTTCGCATTCTTGATACCAAGTAAAGTTTTCTGATGCTATTTTTCCCCAAAATTTTCTGGGTTCACGGATTGACTTATTATAATGTTTAAAGTATTGTTCGAGGTTTTGGATTTTGTAATATGACATTATGTATTTATTTTGTATGAAAATTATTTTATTTTTAAACTCCTATTTGATATTTTTTTAGCACTTCGATAATTTCATCTACAATTGCTTCGTCATCTATGGTTGATGGAATTTGGAAAGTTAAGCTATCGGCAATATTTCTCATCATTTTTCTGAGAATTTTGCCTGATCTTGTTTTTGGTAATCTTTGTACTATTACAACTTCTCGTAATGAGGCAACTGCTCCAATTTGTTTTCTGACTAATTGAACAATTTCATGTTCTAACTGAAAATTTTCGATAGTTTCATTTGTTTTCATAACCACCAATGCCAGAGGGATTTGACCTTTTAATTCGTCATTAATTCCGATAACGGCACACTCTGCAATAGCAATATGCGAGGCAACTATTTCTTCCATTTCGGCTGTTGAAAGTCTGTGACCAGCAACATTTATAACATCATCTACTCGACCAGTAATGTAGATATAATTGTCATCGTCTTTATATCCACCATCGCCAGAAAAATAATATCCTGGAAATTTGGTTAAATAATCTGATTGAAATCTTGTGTTGTCATTCCATAAATCGAAAAATGTTCCCGGAGGCAATGGGAGTTTTATAACTACATAACCTTCATCGTTTGCAGGTAATTCTGATCCATTTTCTCCAAAAATTCGAATATCATAACCGCAAACGGGTTTGCCTACTGAACCTGGTTTTACTACTGGATTTTCTATTCCAATCATATTACAAATCATTGGCCAGCCTGATTCGGTTTGCCACCAATGGTCAATTGCTGGAACTGGAATATGCTGATTGTACCATTGTAGAGTAGCAACATCGCATCGTTCTCCTGCTAAAAATTGAGTTTTAAGTGAACTTAAATCATATTGTTTAATGAATTCACCGTTTGAGTCTTCTTTTTTTATAGCACGAATTGCAGTTGGAGCCGTAAACATTACGTTTACTTTATGTTCAGCAATAATTCTCCAAAAAGTCGATGCATCAGGAGTTTTGATAGGTTTTCCCTCAAAAATAACGGTTGCATTTCGATTAATAAGTGGTCCATAAACAATAAAACTATGTCCAACAACCCATCCCACGTCCGATGCTGCCCAAAAAACTTCGTCAGGATTGGCGCCATAAATATATTGCATTGAGAATTTTAATGCTACGGCATAACCGCCAGTATCTCTGACAATTCCTTTTGGTTTTCCAGTTGTTCCAGATGTGTATAATATGTATAATGGATGTGTCGAATTTACAAGTACGCAAGCCGTTTCTTCCGACCCGTAAACCAAAGCATCGTAATCGACATCGTATTTTTTGAAAGGAATTCTGGCTCCTAATTTTCTGTTGAAAACAATTACTTTTTTGGGTTTGTGATTTGCCAATTCTATGGCTTCATCAACTAATGGTTTGTAGGCAATAAGACGATCAATTTCTATTCCTGACGATGCGGTTATGATGGCTCGAGGCTTGCAATCGTCTATTCTAATTGCCAATTCGTGTGGAGCAAATCCTCCAAAAACTACCGAATGTGTCACGCCAATTCTCGCACAAGCCAACATTGCAAAAACGGCTTGCGGAATCATTGGCATATAAATTACTGCCGTATCGCCAGTTTTGAAACCTAAAGATTGCATTCCGCCAGCGAGTTTTGCGACTTCGGTTTTGACTTCGTTGAACGTATATTTTTTAACTGTTTGCGTTACCGGCGAATCATAAATTAGTGCAAAATTATCTCCAAAACCATCTTGTATGTGCTTATCTAGAGCCAAATAGCAAATATTCAATTCACCATCTTTGAACCAAACTGGATAATTATTTTGATTTTTCGACAAAATAATTTCGGGTTTGTTGTACCATTCAACCGCATCGGCTTGTGTTTTCCAGAAACTTTCATGGTTTTCGATACTTTGGTTGTAAATTTCTTGATATTTCATTTTTAGTTTATAAAAACCGAATTAATTTAAGAGTTCATTTATTTGTTCTGTTAATTTTTTTAATGAAAATGGTTTGGTAACATAGGCATTTGCGCCAAGCATCAATCCGTTTTCGATGTCTTTTTCTTTGTTTTTTGCAGATAAAAAAATAATTTTACAATGATTTAATCTTTCATCAGCTTTGATTTGTTCTAAAGTTGCGTAACCATCAACATTGGGCATCATGACATCGAGAATTATAATATCTGGCAATTGATTTTTAAGAATATCCAATGCTTCTTGACCATCACGAGCAATGAAAACTTCAAAATTTTGTTTTTTGAAAGTATATTCTAATGCCATAACAATGTTGGGTTCATCATCAACTATCAGTATTTTTTTCATAGATTATTATTTTCGCTTGTATTGTAGTTGGGTAATGTAAAGGTAAATATTGCTCCTACAATTTCCGCTTTTTCTACCCAAATTTTTCCTTTGTGGTGCTCAATTATTTTTTTGCAAATTGCCAATCCCAATCCGCTTCCAATTGGTTTTTTGATATTTTGATTTCTGGCTTGATAGAATTTATCGAAAATTGCTTCAAAATCATCTTCATTGATGCTTTTTCCATTATTTTGAATTTTTATCTCTACAAAATCATTTTTTTCTGTAATGTAAATCGTAATTTTTCCATTGGTTGATGAACAAAATTTTATAGCATTTGACATCAGATTATGAATAACTTGCGTGATTCTTTCTTCGTCGTAAAATGCTTTAATTGTATTGTTTGGAATAAAATCAATTGTAATATTATTATTTTTGATTAATTGATTTAGAGATTCTAGTGTACTTGAAATAGTTTCTGAAATGCTGTTTTTAGATAAATAAATTTTTTGTTTTCCTGTTTCAAATTTTTCTAAATCAAGAATTTTATCAATCAATCGATTTAGTCTGTCAGATTCGGATATTATATTTTGCAAAAATTGTTTTCGGATTTCTTCAGGAATATCTTCATCATCATGCAAAATTTCGCTAGCAGCACGAATGGCAGTAATTGGTGTCCGTAATTCGTGAGTTACGGTGTCCAAAAACTCATCTTTTTGAATGTCTTTGTTAATCAATTTTTGATTGGCATTTTGAAGTTGCGTAGATATTTTAGTTAGTTCGTTGGATGTTTCTGTCAATTTTTTGTTTACAATAATATTTTCTTTGGATTCTTCGAGAATTCGTAAAACTTCGGTTAATGATATTTTATCTTCTTTGGAAACACTGGAAATCAATATTTTAGCAGATGCAGTACCAATATGACCTGATAATAAATTTTCGGCAAATTTAATAAATCTTGCATCGGCCATAATTTCGTCTTTTGGAACGTTGTATTTAAGATTGAAAATTGCCAAAGCACGTTTAGACCTTTCTTCACCAAGAAAACGCTCTAAAACTTTTTGAATATCAGACACATACGCAGTTCCTTTCCAAATAAAAGCATCTTCGTGATTGGTAATGTATTTGTCAATATCTACAAACATTTCGGCATAATTTCGCTCTCTATAATTTCCTTTAAAACTAACTGATACCGATAAATAACTCATAATATTGAAAAACAAACTCCAAAAAATAGCATTTGGAATAGGTTGTAAATAATCTAACCCGAAAAGCTGAAATGGTTTTAATAATTTTATTTCCCAAGGGCCATTTTCGATAAAATGACTATCTAAATTTGAAATTCCAATAGCATACGGCAATAAAAGTGTATAAAAACAAATGCTAAATCCAATGATAATGCCTGCTACAGCTCCTTTTTTTGATCCACGTCGCCAAAATAATGCTCCAAAAAAAGATGGTGCTAATTGTGCAATTATGACAAACGAAACCAATCCGATGGATACTAAGGAATAATCGAGAATGAAAACCCTAAAAATAATGTAAGCTATGATTATTAGTAAAAAAATTCCGATTTTTCGACTATTTACAATACGTTTGTTATTTTTAGTTTGAGATGTATTTTGCAAACTGCCAATAAATCCATAAGGAATTAACAAGTTGTTGCTCAGCATAGTAGCAAGAGAAATAGATGAAACAACAATCATGGATATAGCTGCAGAAAAGCCACCAAGAAAAACCAAAACTGTTAAAAAATTATTGTTGTAAAACTGCGGAATTAATAAGGAATAAGTATCCGAATTTAAAATTTTGCCTTGAAAAAGAATATTTCCTCCCCAAGCAATTGGAAAAACAAAAATATTGAACAACAATAAATACAATGGAAAAAGCCACATTGCAGTCTTGATATGTGATTCTTTATTGTTTTCGACAATTGACATGTGAAATTGTCTTGGCAACAAAAAAATGGCGAACATTGATAGAATACAAAGAAAAAACCAGTTAATTCCATTAGTCAATCCACCAATTGTATTTTTTTTGGCAAAATCGGGCAAAATTGATGCTTTTTTATAAATATCGTCGAAACCGTCGAAAACAAAATAGGTTACGTAAGTGCCGATTATTAAGAAAAAAACTAATTTCAAAACAGATTCTAAGGCGACAGCAGTAACAATTCCTCGTCTTTTTTCGGATGCATCAACATATCGAGTACCATAATACGATGCAAAAAGTGCCAATGCTATACAAACATAAGTAGTTGTGTCTAACAAAACATTGAAATTAGTTGGTGTTTTTGTAACAATATGAAACGTCTCTGAAATAGATTTTAGTTGTAAAGCAATGTAGGGTAAAATTCCAATTATACAAATAACAGTAACTAATGCTCCGAGAAAACGACTATTTCCGTATCGCAAAGAAATAAAATCGGCTATACTTGAAATTTTATTTACTCTAGAAATTCTGATTATTCTTTTCAAGATGATCATCCAAATCGGAATGATCATTATTGGTCCAAGATAAATTGGTAAATAATTTAATCCTGAATTTGCTGCAACACCAATACTGCCATAATAAGTCCAAGCGGTGCAATAAACGGCTAATGAAAATGAATATATAAAAGGATTATTAACCCATTTTGAATTTTTCTTTTTTTCTGCCCAATGTGCGATGAAAAAAAGTATAGATACATATAGGATTAAAATAAATAAAAGTCCAATACTACTCATAATATCGTTTTAAAATGATAAATGTAATAACAATAGAAAACAAGCAGGCTGAGAAAATATAAATACAAATTAATGGTAATCCAAAAACGGGTTTGGAACTGTCAAATATTAATAAAAGTGGAATATTCATAGCCAAAATCATTAGCAATGAAAGGATAACCAATTTTTCTTCGTGTCTTTTTTTCATAATATATAAAACCCAAAAGCCCTTTTTTTTTGAAAGAACTTTCAGGTTCAAATTTAACAAATTAATTAATTTTCTGTGTATTCATTGGTTAATGCATACCAACCAAAAATGATTAATCCAGTAACAATCATTGGTAAAAGAATAAAGAAAATGATGATTCCAAAAACCAAATCGTCTTGTTTTCCTGAGGTTAATTTTCCTCCGAAAATTTCTATGCTGTAAAAGGCAATTGCTAGGGCTAATGCAATCCAGCCAGCACCTAAATATTTTTTTATTGCATTCATATTTTATGTTTTTAGTCGTGAGTTGTATTATTATTTTTGTTAAGATAAATCATTCCAATGATGAAACAAATCGCTCCAATTCCTATTGGATACCAAAGTCCAGCGAGGTAAAATTCAGGATCTTTTGGTATTGCATCTGTACCTTTTGCTGTTGTTACAAAATAGGTAGAAATAGCAGGCAGTAATCCACCAAAGATACCATTTCCAACATGATACGGCAACGACATTGAGGTATATCTGATTTTTACTGGGAACATTTCAACCAAAAATGCTGCAATTGGCCCATAAACCATTGTTACAAAAAGCACTTGAAGAAACACCATAAAAATAAGCATTAATCTATCTTCACTATTGATTTTTTTAGTAACTTTTGTTTCAATTTTGTCTTTTCCTTTGTCGTCAAGCATCAATTTTCCTGATTCAAAATGTTTGGTTTTAATTTCTTCCATTGTTGTGCCATCGGTAAACGATTTGTTGGTCGTATAAATAGAGTCCATTTTGGTTGCATCGATTTCTTTTAAGGAAGGAATAGTTTTAGTATTGGCAACAATTTCGGTTTTCAAAGCCAAATCAGTCGTTTGATACATTGTTCTGTAAATTGGTCTATAAGCCAAAATCGCAATTAACATTCCGCCCATCATTATGTATTTTCGACCCACTTTATCGGATAACCAACCAAAGAATATAAAAAATGGCGTTCCAAGAATTAATCCAATTCCGAGTAAAGTATCGACTTGTGACGAATCGATGGACATTACGGTTTTCATAAAATTCATAGCGTAAAATTGCCCTGTGTACCATACAACTCCTTGACCCATAGTCGCTCCAAACAATGCAAGAAGCACAAATTTCAAGTTGTATTTGTTTCCGAAACTTTCTTTTAACGGATTTGTAGATGTTTTTCCCTCCTCTTTAGCTTTAGCAAATACAGGAGATTCATCCATATTTTTACGAATTAAATACGAAACAAATACCATAATTATAGAAACCCAAAACGGAACTCTCCAACCCCAATCTTCGAACGCTTCTTTGGACAACATATTTTTTGTTACCAAAATAACCATCAATGAAATGAACAAACCGACAGTTGCAGTGGTTTGAATCCACGAAGTCCAATAGCCTTTTTGTCCTGCAGGAGCGTGTTCTGCCACATAAGTTGCTGCGCCTCCATATTCGCCCCCGAGCGCTAAACCTTGTAATAATCTTAAAAGTAGCACTAAAACTGGTGCCATAAAACCAATAGTTGCGTAACTCGGAATACAGCCAATGGCAAATGTTGCGCCACCCATTAGCAATAAAGTAACCATAAAAGTGTACTTTCGACCAATTAAATCGCCAAGACGACCAAAGAATAATGCGCCAAATGGTCGCACTACAAATCCTGCTGCAAACGTTGCTAATGTTGATAAAAATGCTGCCGTTGGATTGTCTGAAGGGAAAAATTTAGTTGATAAAACGACTGCCAAACTTCCAAAAATGTAGAAATCGTACCATTCGATCATTGTTCCCATTGAGGATGCGGAAATGACTTTCCAAATTCCTTTTGTTGATTTATTTTCGTTCATAATTATATAATTTTTGGTTAATTGGTTAAAATGAATAAGCACAAGATATTAATAATCTGGTGTTTGCAACTTTTTTTGCATTCAAATCGGCAGTTGCGTTTCCGTTTGTGTTTAAATCGCCCCAAGTTGCGCCAGTATATTCTATTTCGGGCGTAATTCTGAATTTATTTTGTTTGAAATCGACTCTTCCAGCGACTCTAAAAACTTGATCAATGACTCTTGTTCCCGAAACGCCACGAACGTAATATTTTACGGTTTCGCCAGTTTGTAAAGTTCGTCCAGTTCCGTTATTTGTAGTCATTCCAAAAAATAATCCCGGCGCAATTTTTTTGCCATTACTTGCAATATCCAACCATAATGCATTGATTTTCGATGCTTCGTATTTTTCAGGTTGACCTGCAATTGAATAACCTGCAATTCCGCCCAGCATCACTAAATTTTGCAAATTAGAACCCGAAATTCCATAACCTTTTATAGACAAATTATCGTTAGAATATTTAAAATATCCAATTACAGATGCACTGTTTACTTTTTGGGTATTTAATGCTTTTGTTGTAACTGTTGGTGCATATTCGGTTAAAGGTTGCAACGATTTGTATTCGGCACCAATACCTGCAATCCAGTTTTTATTTTTAAACTGAAATTGACCGTGAATTGTTGGCAAAGCAGAATTAATTGAAGCTGAGTTTTGTGTTCCTCCGCTTGCAATCGGGGTCGTAAACTCCCTTTCTTTATAGACTGTTAAGGCAAATGATAGTTCTTTGGTCAAATTTTGTTTTACTTTGATTTGAGTTGCCCAACCAAAAGGATTAAATAATATTCCTGTACTGAAATTGGCAACACCAGGGAAAACTTCTGGAATAAATGTTGGATACCAAGTTTGTCCAATAGTTACAGTTGTTTTAGACCAATCCATATTTACATAAGCATGACGTAACCTGAAAAGTCCAATTGATGCATCGGTATTTCCAAAAAAATCGCCTTCAAGAGTTCCAGTCATTTTTGCGCCCCAAACATCTGGGCCTTTTGCTTTTATGCCAAGTCTAGAATTAATAGATAAAAAATTAGATTGACCAACTGCGTTCAAATCTTTGTTGTTTACATCCAATACTTCATCTAAAGGATAAAGGTTAAGATTATCTTCACGTACTTGAGCAGATTTTCTGGTATCCCAAATATAATCGGTTCTAACAAATCCATAAAGACTTACATCCCATTCTTTGGTTGCTGCTGGTGGCGTTACTGTGGCAATTACTGGAGTTTGTGTATAACCTTTTATTGAAGTAACTCCAAGTAAAAGGATTAAATAGGTTTTTTTCATAATAATTTAGAATTTGGTTATCTGAAATAGTCAGTTTTAACTGTGCCAAATTCGAAATATTTATTACTTAAAAAAATAATAGTATATACAATTGTAAATTAGTATAGTTAATCTTTAAAACGCTCCCATTTTATAAGCATAAATTTATCTCCAAGTTCGGTAATTATCATACCTGCTCCCGATAATAGATGTTTGTTTTTGATGTAATCAACAAGTTCTAAGTGATTGAAAATCTTGTAGGTTGGATGATAATCTCCATGTGGTGGTTTTTTGATTTTGTATTCCTTAACCCTATTGACAACGCCACTTTTAACTATTGCTTTATTTTGACATTTTGGACAAGAAAAAATCTCCATATATATAAAATTTGCATAAATATACTAATTTAGCACTATTTAAAAAATAGAAATTATCAAAAATTTTATTTTATTTTTAAATTATATCCATTTTAATCCAATTATATTAGCATTATCAATATTTTTTTTAATTCAAAACTATTGAGAAACAAAAAACGCCACTTAAAAAAGTGACGTTTCTATTTAATAAAAAATTATATTTTTATTTCAAACCTGCGTTTCTTAAATAAGGTTCTGTTTGCATTTCATGACCAACTAAATCCTTGAATGCCTTGTTCAAATCGACGCTATTTCCTACAGATAAAATGTATTTACGGAAACGTTCGCAGTTTTCTCTAGTCATTCCGCCATTGGCTTGCATCCAATCAAAAACATTGTAATCTAGCGTTTTAGACCATGTGTAAGCGTAATATCCAGAAGAATATCCGCCACTCCAAATGTGCGCAAAATAAGGCGAATGATAACGAGATGGAACTTCGTTTACCAATAAACCGTATTTTTGAAGTGCTTCTTTTTCGAATTGCAAAGTAGGTTTAAAATCGGCTTCGTTCTCTACGCTATGCCAAGCCATATCTAGCGTTGCTGCCGCAAGAAGTTCTGTAACATCGTAACCTTTATTAAACGTTTCTGCTTTTTTGATTTTGTCTATTAATGCTTGCGGAATCGCTTCTTTGGTTTGATAATGAATCGCATAATTTTTCAAAACTTCAGGATCTAAAGCTGCGTGCTCATTGATTTGAGATGGAAATTCGACATAATCTCTAGGAACCGCAGTTCCCGAAAGTGTAATGTATTTTTGGTTTGCAAATAATCCGTGAAGCGTGTGACCAAACTCGTGAAACATTGTCGTAACATCATCAAAACTAATCAATGATGGGTTTCCGTTTACTGGTTTTGCAAAATTATAAACATTTACAATTACTGGTTTTTGATTTAAATAATGTGATTGACTCACAAAATTATTCATCCAAGCCCCACCACTTTTGTTATCACGAGTGTAAAAATCGAGGTAATAAATCGCAATCGATGTTCCATCTTTATCAAAAACTTCGTAAACTACCACATCTGGATTGTAAACTGGCAAATCTTTTCGAACCTTGAAAGTGATTCCGTACATTTTTTTAGCCGCAAAGAAAACTCCTTTTTCTAAAACTGTATTTACTTCGAAATACGGTTTTATTTGACTTTCATCCAAATCGTATTTTGCTTTTCGAACTTGTTCAGAATAGAAATTCCAATCCCAAGGTTCTAATTTAAATCCCCCTTTTTGAGCATCTATTAAATCTTGAATGTCTTTGGCTTCGATTTTAGATTTCTCTACCGCTGGTTTGGCAATTTCGGCTAATAAATTCATTGCGTTGGCTGGTTTTACTGCCATTTGATCTTGTAAACGCCATTCTGCATAACTTTTTTTGCCCATTAATTTGGCTTTTTGCAAACGCAATTTTGCCATTTTTTCGAGCGTTTCTCTCGTATCTCCATCATCATTTTTTTCCGAACGATACCAAGCCGATTTAAATAGTTTTTCTCTACTAGCGCGATTGGTCATATTTTGTAACGGTGGTTGTTGCGTAGTGTTTTGTAAACCAATCAAGTAACCTTCTTTCCCTGCTTCTTTTGCTTTGTCTTTTGCAGCAGCAATATCTTCTGGGCTTAAACCTGCTAATTCTTTTTCGTCGGTAAATAAAACCGCTCCGTTTTTTCTGGCAATTAATAATTTGGTAGAAAAAGTGGTTCCTAATGTAGCCAATTCTTCATTAATTTTTTTCATTTTTTCTTTATCAGAAACTGATAAATTTGCTCCAGCCAACTCAAATTGTTGCAAATAATATTGCGTTAATTTTTTGTCTTCGCCTTTTAATGTTTTTAAAGCCAATGCTTTGATGCGATTATAAATCTTGCTGTTCAAATAAATTTTATCATTATGAGCTGAAAATATTGGTGCATAATCTGCTTCTATTTTTTGCAAAGTTGGGTTTGTATTTGCTCCTGTCAAATTATAAAAAATTCCGGTTGCTCTTCCCAAATCTACTCCGCAAGTTTCTAAAGCTAAAACGGTGTTCAGAAAAGTTGGTTTTGCTTTATTATTTGCAATTTTGCTAATTTCGGCATCATGCACTTTCAATCCGTAATCGAATGCGGGTTTAAAATCTTCGTCTTTTATTTTATCAAAAATCGGTGCTTGATATTGCAAATTGCTTTTTTGTAAAAGTGGATTTGTCATTTTGATTGATTTTTGTTGCGCAAAAATAGTTTGCATTTGCAATAATGCCAATACTATTAATGTTGATTTAATTATTGTTTTCATTTCTGATATTTTAATTTTTAATTGATTTTAAAGTTCTTTTCTACCTCTAATAATGTCATCAAAACTGGAACATTTTACAAATTCCTGTTCGCCATCGATTATCATTGGTAAATATACAAATTCGACTTCTGATAAATCTTCTTTTAGATGAAATTTCATATCCTCGAGATAAAAAAACCATTCTTTGTCGTATTGCACTTTATTAATTGTGGCATCTTTAATTAATAATTTTTCATTTAACGGCGTCATATTTAACCACTACTATTTTTAATATTTCAACAATTCTAATAAATCATTTTCGAAGCGCACCTTCGGTAAATACTGGTCTTCCAGCGCTTTTACAAATGGAATTGGAGTTTCTAAACTCGCCACACGTTTTACTGGCGCATCTAAATATTTGAAACAATTTTCCATAATCAATGCCGAAATATCGCTAGAAATTCCACCAAACATCGAATCTTCTTGCAAAATTATACATTTTCCTGTTTTTTTGATTGATTCGAAAATGGTTTCAGAATCCAATGGTTGAAGCGTTCTTAAATCGATTAAATCCGCCGAAATCTCAGGATTTTTATTCAAAGTTTCCAGAGCCCAATGCACGCCAGCACCAAACGAAATTATGGTTACTTGATTTCCTTCTTTAATTAATGAGGCTTTACCGAAAGGAATCGTATAATAATCTTTAGGAACATCTTGATAAACATAACGATACAATTGTTTATGTTCAAAAAACATAACTGGATTTGGATCGTTTATTGCAGTATTCAACAAGCCTTTGGCATCGGCAGGAAATGCAGGATAGACCACTTTCAATCCAGGCGTTTTGGTAAACCAAGCCTCGTTGGTTTGCGAATGAAACGGTCCTGCTTGAGTTCCTCCACCGCAAGGCATACGCACTACAACATCGGCATTTTCGAGCCAACGATAATGCGATTTTGCTAATAAATTCACTATCGGATTGAAACCTGTTGAAACGAAATCGGCAAATTGCATTTCTACAATGGCTTTGTGCCCGTTTATTGATAAACCCATTGCAGCCGAGACAATTGCGCTTTCGCAAATTGGTGTGTTTCTTACTCTTTCTTTACCAAATAAATCGACAAAACCATCCGTAATTTTAAACGCACCACCATATTCTGCAATATCCTGACCCATAATTACCAAATTTGGGTGGCGTTGCATCGATTCCCGTAAACTGTTAGAAAGTGCATCGATTAGTCGAATATTTTCTTTTTCTGACGATGGATTTACAGCTTCGAATTCATAAGGTTTGTAAACATCGTTCAGTTCTTCGGATAAACTAGCAACAATTTCTGGTTCGAGCTGAACTTGCGCCCAATGCTCATCTATTTCTTTCTTTAAATTAGCTTTATATTGAACATCTAATTCGTCCGAAAGCACACTAATATCTAATAAATATTTTTTGAAATTTTCAACTGGATCTTTCTCAGCCCACAAATCCATTAGTTCTTGTGGAACGTATTTTGTACCACTAGCTTCCTCGTGACCACGCATTCTGAAAGTTTTGAATTCCAATAATATAGGTCTTGGGTTTTCGATCATTGATGTTTTTAATTCGGAAATTAAATTATAAACATCTAGAATATTATTTCCATCGATAATATGACTTTCCATACCAAAACCAATTCCTTTATCGGCCAAATTTTCGCAACGATATTGCTCATTTGTTGGTGTCGAAAGTCCATATCCATTGTTTTCGATTACGAATAAAACAGGTAAATCCCAAACGGCAGCAATATTTAATGCTTCGTGAAAATCGCCTTCGGATGTGGCTCCTTCGCCAGTAAAAACGGCAGTTATTTTTCCGTTTTTCTTTAGTTTATTTGCCAATGCAATTCCGTCTGCTACGCCCAATTGTGGACCAAGATGCGAAATCATTCCTATTATATTGAATTCTTGGGTACCGAAATGAAAACTTCGGTCGCGACCTTTTGTAAAACCATTGGCTTTTCCTTGCCATTGCGAAAACAATCGGTGTAACGGAATATCTCTTCCCGTAAAAACTCCAAGATTTCGGTGCATTGGCAAAATATATTCGTCTTGATCTAAAACTGCTGTGATTCCAACTGAAATGGCTTCTTGACCAATTCCCGAAAACCATTTAGATACTTTTCCTTGACGGATTAATATCAGCATTTTCTCTTCGATTAACCTTGGTTTTAGCAATCTTTTGTATAAATCTAGTAATTTTTCGTTGGAAAGATTTTTTCTGTCAAAATTCATTTTTAATATTTTTTTAAAACGTCTTCAAAAGTATAAAAAAATAACAGGAATGCCTTGATTTGTTATATTTTTTTGAATTGTTAATAACTTTTGAAAATGATAAATAAAAATTATGTTTACATTTGTTTTATGAGGATAAATCCTTTTTAAGTTATTAACAAATAGTATTATATGCAAAACATTCCTAGTGTTGACTTGCGTGATTTCCTTTCGGGTGACCCGGAACGTAAACAAAAATTTGTAAATGAAATCGGAAAAGCATTCGAAGATATTGGCTTCGTTGCATTAAAAGGTCATTTTTTAGATGACAAATTAGTTGGTGAATTGTATGGAGAAATTAGGAATTTCTTCTCATTACCATTAGAAACAAAATATGGTTACGAAATTCCAGGAATTGGAGGACAACGTGGTTATGTTTCCTTTGGTAAAGAACATGCAAAGGGCAAAAAAGAAGGAGATTTGAAAGAGTTTTGGCATTTTGGACAATATGTCGATAAAGATTCCAAATATGCAACCGAATATCCTGATAATGTTGAAGTTAAAGAATTACCAAGATTTAATATTGTTGGTAAAGAAGCCTATCAAATGCTCGAAAAAACTGGAATTACGGTTTTGCAAGCTTTAGCTTTACACTTAGGTCTTGATGAACATTATTTTGACCAATATGGTTATGAAGGCAACTCTATTTTGAGACCAATTCATTATCCACCAATTACATCTGAGCCAGAAAATGCAATTCGAGCAGCTGCTCATGGTGATATCAATTTGATTACGTTGCTAATGGGTGCGCAAGGAAAAGGTTTGCAAGTCCAAAACCATGATGGTCAATGGATTGATGCGATGGCAGAACCAGATGAGTTGGTCATAAATGTTGGTGACATGCTGTCTCGACATACTAATAATAGACTAAAATCAACTATTCATCAAGTTGTAAATCCGCCAAGAGAATTGTGGGGAACTTCACGTTATTCTATTCCGTTTTTTATGCATCCAGTAAGCAATATGCGTTTGGATGTCTTGGAAAATTGTATAGATGCAGAAAATCCTAAAAAATACGATGATATTTCGGCTGGAGAATTCTTGTACGAAAGATTGGTAGATTTGGGATTGATAAAAAAATAATTTTTTAAATTAAATAAATAGGAAAGACATTGAGTTCGCTTGATGTCTTTTTTGGTTTTTTTTGGAACGCAGATAAAACGGATTTACTTCGTAAAATCGCAGATTAAAACGGATTTTTTATATGGAATTATTACATAAAGATTTGACGGATTTAATTTTGAAAACCTACTATGAAGTTTATAATGAACTTGTTTATGGTTTTTTAGAAAAAGTATATCAAAACGCATTATATTTTGAATTAAAAAACAAAGGTTTGGATGTTGTTGCTCAAAAGAAAATAAAAGTTTATTACAAAACCATAGAAGTTGGGGATTATTATGCTGATTTAATAATTAATGACATAATTATATTAGAATTAAAAGCAGCCGAATATATAGTTGAAGAATTTGAACATCAATTATTAAATTATTTAAGAGGAACCGATTGTGAAGTCGTATTATTACTTAATTTTGGGAAAAAGCCAGAATTTAGACGTAAAATATTCGAAAATAAAAGAAAGACAAGAAAAAATCCGTTTTAATCCGCGATTTCGCGATAGCGAATCCGTTTAA
>JAYVZI010000035.1:0-30199 GCA_043783485.1 Bacteroidota bacterium | reverse complement strand
AAAAGGAAGTAAAGACCTCTAAAATAATGCATTTCGACAAGCTCAATGTGACAATTATTATAAAATTAGCTTCAAAAAATTATTACACCCAACGGGTTCAATAAATATAAATCTTATATTTGCAGACTTTATAAAAATAAATATTTCACAATGAAAGCAGGAATTGTAGGATTACCAAACGTAGGAAAATCGACTTTGTTCAATTGTTTATCAAATGCCAAAGCGCAAAGTGCCAACTTTCCGTTTTGTACTATCGAGCCAAATATTGGAGTAGTAAACGTTCCAGATTCTCGAATGGCAAAACTCGAAGAATTGGTCAAACCAGAACGTGTGCAAATGGCAACTGTAGATATTGTAGATATTGCAGGATTAGTAAAAGGAGCAAGCAAAGGCGAGGGTTTGGGAAATCAATTTCTTGGAAATATCCGCGAATGTAATGCAATTATCCACGTTTTGAGATGTTTTGATAACGACAATATTATTCATGTAGATGGAAATGTAAACCCAATTCGTGACAAGGAAACGATTGATATTGAATTGCAATTAAAAGATCTCGAAACGGTCGAAAAACGTTTAGAAAAAGTAAAACGCGCAGCCAAAACCGGAAATAAAGAAGCCCAACTCGAAGAAGGATTATTAAACCGAATTCGCGAAACATTGCTTCAAGCAAAATCAGCAAGAACAGTTGAACCAAAAGGATTTGAAGAAGAAGAATTATTCGAATCTTTTCAATTAATTACTTCAAAACCAGTTTTATACGTTTGTAATGTCGATGAAAATTCCGCAGCAACAGGAAACAGTTACGTAGATCAAGTTCGCGAATTAGTAAAAGACGAAAACGCCGAAGTTATTGTCCTTGCCGTAGGAACCGAAGCCGATATTACCGAACTAGAAACCTACGAAGAGCGTCAAGTTTTTCTAGAAGATATGGGACTTTCTGAGCCCGGAGCATCAGTTCTAATTCGTGCAGCATACAAATTATTGAAACAACAAACCTATTTCACAGCCGGAGTAAAAGAAGTTCGCGCTTGGACAATAAACATTGGCGATACGGCACCGCAAGCCGCAGGAGTTATCCACACCGATTTCGAAAAAGGTTTCATCCGAGCCGAAGTAATTTCGTACGAAGACTACGTACATTATGGTACCGAAGCCAAAGCCAAAGAAGCAGGAAAATTCAAAGTAGAAGGCAAGGAATATATCGTAAAAGATGGCGATGTAATGCATTTCCGATTCAACGTTTAAAAAAAGATAGGTCACACTGAGCTTTTAGATGAGCAAGATTTAATAAAACTACCATTCAAGAAATTGAGTGGTTTTTTTGTGCCAAATCCAGCTTTCCTCTTCAAGATTTTAAGCCTAAAACGTTTTTTTCTAAGTCCAAAAAGGAGCTTCTTTGGTCGCTCTTTTTCGCCAAGAAAAAAATACGTTTTATACTCAAAATGCTTTCCGTTTCACTCTGGGGCAAAACCCAACAACTAAAATCCAAAATCCAAATAAATTGTCAAAAACATTCTTAATAACTTCTATAAATCCCTATTTTAAACCAAAACGAATTTCACTACATTAGCAAAAATTCGATAAAACCAAAATGTCAGACGAAACCACAAAATACGACGAAGACAATATACGCTCGCTCGACTGGAAAGAGCACATCCGCATGCGTCCAGGAATGTACATTGGGAAACTCGGCGATGGATCCTCTCCAGACGACGGAATTTATATTCTACTCAAAGAAGTTCTCGACAATTGCATCGATGAATTTGTTATGGGCGCAGGAAAAACCATCGAAGTAACTATTAAGGATAAAACCGTAGCCGTTCGTGATTATGGTCGTGGCATTCCGCTGGGTAAAGTCATCGACGTAGTTTCGAAAATGAATACGGGTGGAAAATACGACTCATTAGCCTTCAAAAAATCAGTAGGATTAAATGGTGTCGGAACAAAAGCCGTTAATGCATTATCTAATTATTTTAGAGTAGAATCGGTTCGTGACGATAAACAAAAAGGTGCAGAATTTTCGGCTGGAAACTTGGTTTTGGATGAAGAAATTATTGAAACAACTAAACGTAAAGGAACCAAAGTAACATTTATTCCTGATGAAGCGATTTTCAAAAATTACAAATTCAGGTATGAATATGTAATCAAAATGCTAAAAAATTATTGTTATTTAAACAACGGTTTAACAATACTTTTTAATGGCGAAAAATATTATTCAGAAAACGGTTTGCGTGATTTATTAGAAGAAACCATTCACGCCGATGATCTCGAATATCCAATAATTCACTTGAAAGGCGACGATATCGAAATCGCTCTTACGCACAGTAAAACCCAATATTCCGAAGAATATCATTCGTTTGTAAACGGACAAAACACAACCCAAGGAGGAACACATTTAGCAGCTTACAGAGAGGCAATTGTAAAAACAATTCGAGAATATTACAACAAACCATTCGAAGCATCAGATGTTCGAAAATCTATAGTTACCGCCATTTCTGTAAAGGTTATGGAACCCGTTTTTGAGTCGCAAACCAAAACAAAATTAGGTTCTACTGATATGGGTTCTGATCCAGGAATGCCATCGGTACGAACTTTTGTAAATGATTTTGTAAAAAACAAACTCGACAGTTTTTTACACAAAAATCCACAAACTGCCGATGCCCTTTTGCGAAAAATATTGCAAGCAGAACGCGAACGAAAAGAACTTTCGGGCATCAGAAAATTAGCAAAAGATCGGGCTAAAAAATCGAATTTGCACAACAAGAAATTACGTGATTGTCGAGTTCATCTAACCGATTCTAAAAATGTTCGTTATCTTGAATCTACTATGTTTATAACCGAGGGAGATTCGGCTTCGGGATCAATAACAAAATCTCGTGATGTAAATACTCAAGCGGTTTTTAGTCTTCGTGGTAAACCTTTGAATTCGTATGGAATGAGCAAAAAAATTGTTTATGAAAACGAAGAATTCAATCTTTTGCAAGCTGCATTAGACATCGAAGAATCGATGGAAGATTTGCGTTACAACAACATAGTTATCGCTACCGATGCCGATGTTGATGGAATGCATATTCGATTGTTATTAATTACTTTTTTCTTGCAATTTTTCCCAGAATTAATAAAAGAAGGACATTTGTACATTCTGCAAACGCCACTTTTCAGGGTCCGAAACAAAAAAGAAACCATTTATTGCTATTCCGAGCAAGAACGAAAAGACGCCATCGAGAAACTAAAACCAAAACCAGAAATCACTCGATTTAAAGGTTTAGGAGAAATATCGCCAGACGAATTCAAGAATTTTATTGGCGAAACTATTCGTTTAGATCCGGTTATGATGGATAAAAATACATCGATTGAGCAATTATTATCTTTTTATATGGGTAAAAACACGCCAGATCGTCAAGAATTTATAATCAAGAATTTGAAGGTCGAATTAGATCAGATTGAGGCGAATTAAAAATTTAAGAAATTTTTAAAAAATTAAATGAAAGACGAAGACGAAGAAATAAACGAAAATGACGAAATTCAAGATGAAAATGCTACTAATGAAGAAGAAATTCAGGAAGTAGATCCCAAACATTTCGAAGGCGAACATTTTTACGAAAACAACGAAGATCCCGAAGAAACCATAACCAAAGTTACAGGAATGTACAAAGATTGGTTTTTGGATTATGCATCGTATGTAATTTTGGAGCGCGCCGTTCCAGCAATCGAAGACGGTTTTAAACCCGTTCAACGCCGTATTATGCATTCCCTCAAGGAATTAGATGATGGTCGTTACAACAAAGTTGCCAATGTAGTAGGGCATACCATGCAATACCATCCACACGGCGACCAAAGTATTGGCGATGCAATGGTGCAAATTGGTCAAAAAGAATTGCTAATCGATTGTCAAGGAAACTGGGGAAATATTCTCACTGGCGATGGTGCTGCAGCATCGAGATATATTGAGGCTCGATTGAGTAAATTTGCTTTGGAAGTTATTTACAGTCCAAAAATCACAGATTGGGGTGTTTCCTATGATGGTCGTCGCGCGGAACCAAATAATTTACCTGTAAAATTCCCGCTTTTGTTGGCTTCAGGAGCCGAAGGAATTGCAGTTGGTCTTTCGACGAAAGTTTTGCCACACAATTTCAATGAATTAATCGATGCCTCGATAAAAATTCTGAAAGGAAAACCATTCACGATTTATCCTGATTTTTTAACGGCTGGAATTGCCGATGTTTCTAATTATAATGACGGTCTTCGTGGCGGTCGTGTTCGTGTTCGTGCCAAAATTGGACAATTCGATAAGAACACATTGGTAATTACTCAAATTCCGTTTTCTACAAATACTACAACCTTAATTGACAGTATTTTGAAAGCCAATGAAAAAGGTAAAATCAAAATTAAGAAAATAGAAGACAATACGGCTGCCGAAGTCGAAATTCTAATTCATTTGTTTCCAGGTGTTTCGCCCGATAAAACGATCGATGCACTTTTTGCATTCACGGCTTGCGAAACTTCGATTGCACCATTGGGTTGCGTTATCGAGGACAACAAACCACTTTTTGTTGGAGTTTCAGAAATGTTAAAAATTTCGACAGACAGAACAGTCGATTTATTGAAACAAGAACTCGAAATTCAGTTGCGTGAACTCGAAGAACAATGGCATTTTTTGTCTTTGGAACGTATTTTTATAGAAAACAGAATCTATCGTGATATTGAGGAAAAAACAACTCGCGAAGATGTAATCAAAGCTGTCGATGATGGATTGAAACCGCATATAAAGCATTTAAAACGAGCCATTATCGAAGACGATATTTTGCGATTGCTTGACATTCGAATTATGCGAATCTCGAAATTTGACAGCAACAAAGCACAAGATAAAATCGAAGCTTTGGAAGGTGATATCGAACAAGTAAAACACGATTTAGAACATTTAATAGATTTTGCTATTGCTTATTTCACTCGTTTAAAAGAAAAATACGGAAAAGGACGAGAACGTTTGACCGAGTTGCGTTCATTCGAAAATATCGAAGCCACAAAAGTTGTATTGCGAAATACTAAATTGTATGTAAATCGTGAAGAAGGTTTCGTTGGAACTGGTTTAAAAAAAGACGAATATGTTTGCGAATGTTCTGATATTGATGATGTTATCGTTTTCTTGCGTGACGGAAATATGATGATTTGCAAAGTCGATGAAAAGAAATTTGTCGGAAAAGACATTATACACATTGCGATTTTCGATAAATCGGATAAACGAACGATTTATAATATGATTTATCGCGACGGAAAATCGGGACCTTCGTACATTAAACGATTTAACGTTACGGGAGTTACTCGTGATAAATTATACGATTTGACTAATGAAACCAAAGGTTCCCAAGTTTTATATTTTACAGTAAATCCAAATGGAGAAGCCGAAGTTATAACCATTTTGTTGCGACAAATTGGAAGCATCAAAAAACTGAAATGGGATTTAGATTTTGCTGCAATGGCCATAAAAGGTCGTGCATCCAAAGGAAATTTGGTTACAAAATATCCTATCAAAAAAATCGAAATCAAGGAAAAAGGAATTTCAACTTTGAAACCTCGAAAAGTTTGGTTTGATGATACTGTGCAAAGATTAAATGTTGATGCCCGTGGCGAATTGCTTGGGGAATTTCGCCCGAACGATAAAATTTTAGTCATTTCTCAAACCGGAAAACTAAAAGTTATTACTCCAGAATTATCTACTCATTTCGATGAAGATATGGTAGTATTGGAAAAATGGGTTCCTAATAAACCAATTTCTGCCATTTATTATGATGGCGAAAAAGAACGTTATTATGTAAAACGCTTTTTGGTAGAGGTCGAAAATAAAGAGGAAAGTTTTATTACAGAACATGAAAAATCGCAACTCGAAATTGTTGCAACAGATTATCGACCAGTCGCCGAATTGGTATTTACAAAAGTAAAAGGTATTCAAAAAGAAAACCAAACAGTAGATTTAGAAAGTTTTATTGCTGTAAAAGGAATGAAAGCACTTGGGAATCAATTAACAGTAGATAAGTTAAAGCAAGTAAATATGTTAGAGCCTTTGCCATACGAAATTCCAATTGAGGTTGTTCCAGAAGAATTAGAAGTTGAGGGCGAAACCGACATAGAAATTGACGATATAGAGCCCGATGATGACGGACAAATTACTTTATTTTAATTATATACCTAACAGGTTTTTAAAACCTGTTAGGTATAATTTTTTTAATCTAATAAATCCGTATCTTTAAGTTCCTCATCGATAATAGTATTGTTATGAAGTTGCACTGGATTTTTAGATTTTTTCATTCTTAAATTCAAGAATTCTACAAATAGTGAAAAGAAGATTGAAAAGTACAAATATCCTTTTGGAATGGTACCAACTTCGGTCTCATTTCCAAATTTAAAATGAGCCAAATGTGAGCCTTCGGCAATCAGCATTACACCAATTAATATTAAAAACGACAAACCAAGTATCTGAATTGTAGGATGTTGATTTACAAATTTGCTAACTGGTCCAGCAAAAATCATCATTATTGCTATCGAAATTATTATGGCAAGAATCATAATTGCTAATGCTCCATCATACCCAAACCCGCCTTCATTTAGTGGTTTCATACTTATTAATCCAACAGCTGTTAAGATACTATCAAACGAAAAAACTAAGTTCAAAACCGCAATTTGAATAATAGCTCCAGAGAGTGACTCTCCTGCTTTTCCTTTAGTTCCTTCTTCCTCGCCTTCCATTTTATGATGGATTTCCGAAACCGATTTGTACAATAAAAACAATCCACCAGCAAAAATAATAATACTTTGACCAGTAACATGCGCAGAGAAAAACCCTAAATCGAGATCTAAAATCGATTTTTGTAAACCCAATACCCAAGTTATTCCAAAAAGTAGTACAATCCTAAAAGCCATTGCTAATAAAAGTCCTATTCGTCGGGCTTTTGGTTGGTCTTTTTCTTCTAATTTGCCAGAAACAATAGATAAGAAAACAATATTGTCTATTCCTAGAATTATTTCTAAAAAAGTTAGTGTTAGCAAGGCAATCCATGCATTTGCATTCGATAAAAGTTCGATCATTTTGGTTTGTAATATTTAAGAGTTAAAATTATTATACGTTCCTTAGTTCAATTTTGTTACAGTTCCCATTTGTTTTTTTTCGCTTCCCACAAACGAATATTCAAAAGTATAACCTTTTTTGGTTGTCGATAACATTCTCATCGAAATGGCTTTTTGTTCCATCATGTTTTTTGGGTGCAATTTTTGCAAAACAAACTCACAATCATTAACCCAACGCACGGATGCTGTGTCGGTTTTTCCCTCGTAGGTTTCTATTTGTAAGTTTTCGGTTCTTACAAAAACTGTTGTTTTTTTTACGCCATTTACTTCTTGAACAAATTCAAATTTGCCAGTTTTGTACAAATTGCAATTACATTCTTGATTGTAACAGGAATTTAAAATCAAAAAAAGAGGCAATATTAATAATTTTTTAGTCATTTTTATTTTTTTGGAGCCAATCCCGCTATACATTTCAATCTTTTTATTTGCTTGCTTTCGCCGCAAAAAAAAAGGATTTTCACAACTATCGGGGCTAGTGGGTTTACTTTATTGGTTTAGTTTTTTCAATTCATCATCCGTAAAATTCTTTATGCTTTTTTCTTTAGCAAATTTATCAGAATTATAACTATTCGATTTATTTTTAGGAATCGAAAGGCTTTCCCAATCCGAAGTTTTTAGCATTTTAGCATAAAAAATAATTTGTCCAACATGATAAGGATAATGTGCTAATTGTCTGTTTATTGCGTCTAAAAGGGTATGACCTTCGTTTCGGATATATATTATGGTCGCAAGTTGTTCAGGGTTTATAGAATTTAGAGCCTCAAAAAAACAATTCCAACCATTTTCCCAAGTTGCTAAAAGTTCTTGTTTTGTAGTATTAGTTTCATCGAATTCGGAATCGCGATTGCGCCATTCTTTTTCGCCATCGGTTGTCAAAAAATCAGTCCAACGCGAAATCATATTTCCCGATAAATGTTTTACGATTGTTGCTATAGAATTGGTATCATTATTAAAAACAACAAATAATTGATGATCCTCGAGTTGATTTATGGCTTTTTCGCCTAGAGTTTTGTAGTACAAAAATTGCTTTTTTACGCTTTCGAGGTAATTGTTATTAATTTCCATTTCAATTATTTTTAATTGATTATAATATCATATTTATCTAAAAGGCCTAAAATCCCTACTGTAGAAAATTTTGCTTTTTTCATCGGGTTAAATTCTGGATCTATTTTGTAATTAAATGCGGAACTAAAATCGGCTCCAGCCAAAATGGTTTCGTTAAAAATAGCATTGTCAAGATTACAATTTTCAAAAATTGAATTGGTAAGATTGGCTCCAATAAAAGTAACTTCTTTCATGGAACAGGAATTGAATTTGGTTTTCACTATTTTTTTATTGGCAAACGAGGCATAATCCAAAACGCAATCCTGAAACTCGACTTGAAACAAAAAATCATCGCAATTATGAAATAAAATACCGAGTAATTTGCAGTTTCTAAAAAATACGGTTTTCAAACTCACATTTGTCATTTGCAACATCGATAAGTTGCAATCTATAAATTCGCAATCAATAAATGAGTTGTATGAAAAATCGGCATTCGAGAAATCGCAATTCTTAAACACACAATCTTCGAATTCCCGATTATTGAGTTTAGCATTTACAAGATTTACTTTTTCGTAAGTTTGGTTAATATTTATTAGGTTTTCCATTACTTATCAAACATGCTTTTCATAATTGTTTTTATCCCAATAAACATCAAAAACATGGCGCCTAAAGAAAATGCAATGCCTACAATTAGCACCAAAATATGCCATTTGTTTCCCAGATTCATTTGTGAATTGTATATTACCGACGGTCCAATAAAAAATAGAGGCAACGAGCCCGATAAATATTGAACTCCCTTGGACAAAGTTTTTTTGTTAGTGGCCATTTTATATTGTTTTATTTTTTTTATTGATAATTAACGAAATAATAAAAATCAAAAAACTTTGAATAATTACTAAAAACATTATCATTATAAATTGCGCTAAATTATCGAAATTAGAACCTGGATTAAAATAGTTTTGAGAATAAAAGTACAAAACATAAATTATTAAAATCATAAAATTTACTCCAAAATACACATATTTTCCTTTCCAATTCCGAAGTAAATAAATACTAATGATCCATTGAATTGGGCAAACAAAAAATAAATATGGAAAAATTTTATCCATTTGTGTAATGATTTACAGCTTTTCGGACACTTCCAAATTCGGTTAATAATTCGGCTGCTTTTTCATAGGAAACCGGAATTTCATCCATAATCATTTTCACGCCGCGATCTACCAATTTGTCGTTGCTCAATTGCATATCGACCATTTTATTGCCTTTTACTTTCCCAAGCTGAATCATTGTTGCTGTTGAAATCATGTTTAACACTAATTTCTGAGCTGTTCCCGCTTTCATTCGTGAACTTCCGGTTACAAATTCTGGTCCTACTACAACATCAATCGGAAATTTTGCGGTTTTAGATAAAGGCGAATTTGCGTTGCAAGAAATACAGCCTGTTACAATATTATTTTCGTTGCATTTTTGTAATCCAGCAATTACATACGGCGTTGTTCCAGAGGCCGCAATCCCGATTACAACATCATTTTGATTTATTTTTTGTTCTTGCAAGTCCTTCCAAGCATTGGTTTTGCTGTCTTCGGCATTTTCTACTGCTTTTCGGATCGCGAGATCTCCACCAGCAATAATTCCGTTTACCAAGTCAAATGCAACTCCAAATGTTGGTGGACATTCCGATGCGTCTACAATTCCTAAACGTCCAGAAGTTCCTGCGCCAATGTAAAATAATCGACCGCCAAGTTTCATTTTGGCAACTACTTGGTTCACTAAAATGGCTATTTGCGGTAAGGCTTTTTCGACTGCAAATGGTACAGTTTTGTCTTCGTTATTTATATTTGATAACAATTCCTGAACCGACATTTTTTCTAAATGTTCATATTTCGAGGCTTGTTCGGTGGTTTTTGTAAAGTCCATGTTTTTATATTAATGCACAATTTTAAGTTTTACTTACTCCAGTAAATTTATAAAAAATAAGCCAACATAATTCCTAAAATGATCATCGAAATTTTTGCAATATTAAATTTATGTCCTTCGCTACTTTCGAAAATTATTGTGGACGAAATGTGAAACAAAATTCCAATTACAATAGCCGTAATATGGTTATAATATTGGTTTAATAAAGGTAAATAATCCGATAATATAGTTCCAAACGGCGTCATAATCGCAAATGTTACCATAAATACAAAAATGGCTTTTTTGTTGAGGTTTGAATTTACGAAAAAAGTGGTCAAAATTATTGCAATTGGCAAATGATGAATGGCAATTCCTATTGCTAAATCATGATGACGGCTTACGGGTAAACCTTCTAACAGTGCATGAATACACAAACTAATGAAAAGTAACCAAGGAATTTGAGACATTTTTTCGTGCCCGTGTACGTGACCATGTTCTGCGCCTTGCGAGAAAAACTCTAGTATGATTTGGAACAAAATTCCTATTATTATAAATATCCCAACGTTTGGATTATTACTCTTATAAACATCTGGAAGCAAATGCATTACTGTTAATGACAATAAAAAAGAACCACTAAAAGCCAAAAGTAATTTGAGATTGGTTTTATTTTTAGGTTTTAGAAACAAAGCAATTACATAACCCAACAAAACCGAAAGTAATGGAAAAAGATAATTCATTTTAATTCTTGGATTTTGTTTATTTAAAAATCATAATCAAGCGTTCGCTATCTACTTTATGAAATTTTTTGAGTTTATAATCTCCAAAAGTATCTAGTAAATTGATGCCGGCTTCGTCCATTAATTGCTGAAAATCGGAGAGTGTAAAGGCACGAACTTTTTCGGTGAAATGAAATTTTTCTCTCTTATCTTCAAAATCTATTTCCTTGTAAATGTATCCATCAATATGATATCGTTTGATATGAAAATGAATTTCATCAACAATTTTTACTTCTTCGGGAACCAGATTTGCGATAACGTTATTGACATTCATAAAATCGATTACGCCTAATCCGTATTCCGACAGGCTATCTTTTATGGCAATAAGCGTTTTTAGATTATCGGATTCGTTCTCGAAATAACCAAAACTGGTAAATAAATTAAAAATTCCATCAAACTTGTTTTCGAAAGGATTTCGCATGTCATGAACCTGAAAATGTAGCGTTTCGTTAGCATTTTTGTTGGCAATTGCAATGCTATTTTCGGAAATATCTACACCCAAAACATCGTAACCCAACTGGTTTAGATAAATAGAATGTCGTCCTTTTCCGCAAGCCAAATCCAGCACTTTCGACCCTTCGTCCATGTTGAGATAATGCGTTAGATTGTCCATAAAAATCTGTGCCTCACGAAAGTTTCTTTCTTTGTACAGAATATGATAATACGGACTATCAAACCAAGAGGAAAACCAAGTTTGTGTAGTGGGTTTTTGAGAATTTGACATTTATTATTTTTTGAAATCAATTTAAAATGCAAATTTAGACTATTTTTGCATTAAATTACACAGAAATACAAGTAGTTGTTTGCTTTGTGTATCATAATTAGATTTTAAAAAACATTTGCACTTTATATAAAATGGAGAATTATAAAATGATTGCCAAAACTTTTTTTGGTTTTGAAGAAATATTAGCAAACGAGCTTAAAATGTTAGGCGCGCAGGATGTTGAGCAAGGAATTAGAATGGTAAGTTTTAAGGGAGACAAAGGTTTTATGTACAAAGCCAATTTGTCGTTGCGAACTGCTTTGAAAATTCTAAAACCCATTTATTTTTTCAAGGCCAAAGATGAACAAGCTTTATATAAAGGAGTTCAGGGCGTAAATTGGTCTAAATTTATGAACGCCAACCAAACATTTGTGATTGATGCAACGGTACATTCAGAAAATTTTAATCATTCGGAATTTGTATCGCAAAAATGTAAAGATGCTATTGTTGATCAATTTAGAGATCGGACTGGGCAACGACCAAGCGTGGAAAAAGCGCACCCGGATTTAAGAATTAATATTCACATCGACAAGGATAATGTGTCTGTAGCACTTGATACTTCTGGAAATTCCTTGCACCAACGTGGTTATAGAACTGCTACAAATATTGCTCCTATAAATGAGGTTTTGGCAGCAGGAATTTTATTACTGTCGGGTTGGGACGGACAAACCGATTTTCTGGATCCAATGTGTGGATCGGGAACTTTTCTTGCCGAAGCCGCTATGATTGCTTGTAATATTCCAGCAAATATAAACCGCAAGGAATTTGCTTTCGAGAAATGGAACGATTGGGACAATGATTTATTTGATAGTATTACGGATAGTTTACTCAAAAAAGTTAGAGAATTTCATCATACGATAAAAGGGTTTGATAAAGCGCCAAGTGCCGTTCAGAAAGCAAAAGACAATATCAAAAACGCTAATTTAGAGGAATATATATCTATCGAGGAACGCAACTTTTTTGATACCGAAAAAACTTCCGAAGGAAAACTTCACATGACTTTTAATCCGCCTTATGATGAGCGTTTGGATATTCATATGGAGGAGTTTTACAAAAACATTGGCGATACGCTCAAGAAAAATTATCCTGGAACAAATGCTTGGTTTATTACAGGAAATCTCGATGCGCTTAAATTTGTTGGATTAAAACCTTCCCGTAAAATAAAACTTTTTAACGCAAGTATAGAAGCTCGTTTGGTAAAATACGAAATGTACGAAGGTAGCAAACGAACTAAGTTTCAGACGGAAAATATCATTAAAGAATAATTTTAAAATTAAATAAAATGTCTAAATTACAACTAAAAGCATTTATGTTTCAGCTGTCGTGTTTTGCGGTTTTGTTTGTGCTTTTTCGTGTATTAATAATGAAATACACAACACTAACTGGGCTTTTTATATCTTTTACAGCATTTGTAGTAGCTACTGTTATTGGTCCAAAATTTCAGGCTGTAAAAACAAAAGACGGAGAAAAATTATTTATGAAATGGATGTTTCTAAAAGGAGTTCGAGAAATAGGTTAGTTTTCTAAAGATAATTTCACGGCTTTTTCTGCATGAATTTTAGTAGTATCAAACAACAAATGATCAGTAAATTCATTGGTAATCAAAAGACCAATTTCTGTGCATCCCAAAACTATTCCTTGTGCCCCAAGTTGAATTAAATCATCGATTATTTTCAAGAATTCTAATCTTGAAGCAACACTAATAATTCCTTTCACCAATTCGTTGTAAATGATATTGTGAATAATTTCGCGTTGGTTTTCGTTTGGAATTATACATTCAATATTGTTGTTTTTTGAGATACGTTTCTTCAAAAAATCTTGTTCCATTGTAAATCTGGTGCCTAAAAGCCCAATTTTTGTAATATTTTTTTCTATGATTGCATCAGAAATGGCATCGCTAATATGAATAAAAGGAATCGAAATATTTTCTTGGATTTTATCTGCCAATTTGTGCATTGTATTGGTACACAAAAGTATAAAATCGGCTCCAGATTTCTCTAAATTTTGAGCTGCTTCAACCATCATTTTTTCTAATGTTTCCCAGTCATTACTGTGCTGTAAATGTGCAATTTCATGAAAATCTACAGAAACCATGATGCATTTACTAGAATGCACGCCGCCTAGATTTTCTTTTATTTTTTGATTCACAATTTTGTAATAAATTGCAGAACTTTCCCAAGACATTCCTCCAATTAATCCAATTGTTTTCATTTTTTCTTTTCGGTTTTTTTAATAGTTTTTTTGTAAATCGGCAAAAAGTAAGAAACGGTGTAATTAAAACCTATTCCAAAATTACCATCATAAGTTCGGTTAAATCCAGGAATGTATAAATTATCGAAATTTTCTGGTTTTTTGTTCGACACCAATCGGTTAAGTCTTACGCTAAAACCTACAAATATATTATTATAAACTTTAGCTTTTATTCCAGCTGTAAACTCCAACCATTGCGCGGACAAACCATTGTATTTTGTCCCGTCGGGAATACTTGGATTTTCGCCAAAATAGCTATTGGTGGAGTAGGTCTTATAGGAATTTCGGGTTTGGCTAAAACTGCTCACACCATAACGCAGACCAATGTAAACCATGTTTTCCATGTTGAGCCAATTTTCGTAACTGTTGTAATCAAAACCTGCTTTTACGTAAGTTCCTTTTGTAGTAAAATTGAGTCTTGTATCATCGGTGGTTTTATTTTCGTTACCAATTTCGGCAGCTAAATAGTAGTTTTTTGTCAATCGATAATCGCCAACAAGTTCTAAACCTTTATAGTTTTTGTCGTAAATAGATCTTGTAAATTTGTACAAATCTACTCCAAAACGCACGCCATAACGGTCTGTTTTTGCAGGAATACTATCTTTTTTTGTAGATTCTGGATTTTTTTTAGCAACTTGAGATTGTATTGATAATGAAATCAATAGCATCAAAAAACTAAAAGTATATTTTGATATGTGTTTCATTTTCATCATTAATGTTGGGTTGTTTTACGCTAATTGCTTGGATCCATTGCAATGTTGGATTTACAGCATCTGTAGCTATTGGAGTTCCTAAAATGGTAAATAAAGTTTTGTAACCGCATGCTCTGGAAATAAAAACATCATTTCTTGAGTAATTAAATTCTACCAAATCCTCGTTTACTAATGTGGTATTTGCATTTCCAAAATCATAAATAAATTTGAATTTTGTTTTATCAATTTGAGAATTCAATGGGATTTTTATTTTAGAAACGCCATCGGCAAGATATTGAGAAGTTGTTGTTCCAGAAGTATTTAGGATTACGCCTTCGGTAAATCCGTCTCCAATAATTTTTAAATTTTTTACGGTTTTAGGAACAGTTCGGTTTACATTATCAAAAAATTCGATTACGACTTGTGGAGTTGTTGGCGTATCTGCCGAGCAAATATCGTCTTTCTCACAACTCGAAAACGAAATGAATAGTAGTATGACTAGGATTATTTTTTTCATTTTAAATAAAAATTTAAATTATCGTAACTCCAAAAGTACAACATTTTCCACATGATGCGTTTGCGGAAACATATCCACGGGACGCACACGAGTTACCTTGTATTTCTCGTCCATTAATGCCAAATCTCTGGCCTGCGTAGCCGAGTTGCAACTTACATAAACTACTTTTTGCGGTGCAATTTTTAGGATTTGCTCAATTACATCTTTGTGCATTCCGTCGCGGGGCGGATCGGTTATAATTACATCTGGTTTTCCATGTTGTGCAATAAATGCTTCATTAAAAACCACTTTCATATCCCCAACAAAAAACTCACAATTGGATATTTCGTTGCGTTTTGCATTTGCTTTTGCGTCAATAATTGCCTCGGGAACAGATTCTACACCAATTACTTTTCTTGCATTTTTAGATACAAATTGTGCAATTGTTCCTGTTCCAGTATATAAATCATAAACCAATTCGGTTCCTGATAATCCAGCAAAATCTCTAGTAATTTTGTACAATTCGTAGGCTTGATCGGAATTGGTTTGGTAAAATGATTTTGCATTAATGCTAAATTTCAGCCCTTCCATTTCTTCAAGAATGTAATCTCTACCTTTATATAGTTCAATATTTTGGTCGTAAATAGTATCGTTTGGTTTTCCGTTAATCACGTATTGTAAGGAAGTAATTTCAGGAAATTTTTTGTCTAAAAAGTCCAAAAGCATTTCGCGATTTTCCTTTTGTTCCTCAAAAAATTGAATCAAAACCATAATTTCGCCAGTCGATGCCGTTCTAATCATCAAAGTTCTCAGTAAACCTTCATGTGCACGCGGATTAAAAAATTCTAGATTGTTATCAATTGCAAATTTTCTAATTTCGTTTCTAATCGCGTTCGATGGATCTTCTTGCAAATGACATTTGGTGATATCCAAAATTTTGTCCCACATTTTCGGGATATGAAAACCCAATGCGTTTCTGTTTCCTAAATCTTCGGTGCTATCAATTTCGTTTTCGGTGAGCCAACGTGCGTTCGAGAAACCAAATTCCATTTTGTTTCTATAAAAAAACTTTTTCTCGGAACCTAAAATATTTTCGAATTCAGGAAGTTCAATTTTCCCAATTCTTTGTAAATGATTTTTTACTTCGTTTTGCTTGTAAAAAAGTTGTTGCTCATACTTCATATTCTGCCATTTGCAACCGCCACAAACACCAAAATGCTCGCAAATTGCCTCAATTCGATGTTCGGAAAACTCATGAAATTTCACTGCTTTTCCCTCGTAATACGCTTTTCTTTTCTTGAAAGTTTGCACATCCACAACATCGCCAGGAACCACATTTGGAATAAAAACCACTTTACCGTCTGGTGCTTTTGCAACCGAAACGCCTTTTGCACCAGCGTCTAAAACTTTTATTTGATGAAAGACAACTTTGTCCGTATTTTTCTTGCTCATGTTGCAAAAATAAGGATTGTTAGTTGTATTTGATAAATTATTTTACATTTATACAAAAATTATTTCAACATGAAAACCCATCTTGCGCTACTTCGTGGCATCAACGTTTCTGGACATCGAATGATAAAAATGGACGCGCTCAAAACTGCATTGCAATCGGCAGGGTTTACAAACGTGAAAACCTACATTCAATCAGGTAATGTTTTTGTAGATTCCGAGGAGGAAAATACTGCCAAAATCGGGTTCATGATCAAGCAGGAAATCCAAAAATCCTTTGGGCATGATGTTCCCGTTGTGGTGATTGGTGAGGAAGATCTAAAAGCCTGTTTTGCCAACAATCTTTACCTCAAAATCCCCGATGCGGACACAAAAAAACTTTATGTAGCTTTTGTATCGACCGTTTTGAAAAACGAAAACATAAACGATCTAAAAATTAGCAATTTCAAGCCAGACGAAGCTGTAATTAATGAAAGTAGGATTTTTATAAAATACGAAATCGGAGCAGGAAAAACCAAATTAGACCAAAATTACATCGAAAAAAAGCTTAACGTAACAGCAACAATTAGGAACTGGAATACCGTTGTTCAGCTACTAAAAATGTATCAGGAATAGTTTTTTCTGGGCCCAATCCAGCTTTCCATTACAACTCTTGATTTTTTAGGCTTTTTTTCTAAAATCAGAAAAGGAACTTCCTTTGGTCGTTCTTTTCCGCCAAGAAAAAATAGCCCAAAAAATCAGGAGGTTTCCATTTCTATCTGGGGCAAAACAAATCGGATTACCACACAAATTATTCGTAAATTAGCAAGAAATAAACCCAAAATGAAATCCAAACAAACCTTCATAAGCGATATTTCTAAAAACGAATTCCCAGTAACCGAAAAAGTTTCGGCAAAAATAATCCGAAAACCAATTCTGGAAATCATCAAATCCGAATATCCTAATTTCGACGAAAGTCAATACATATCTATTTCCGAACTTAATTTATACCGAGAAAAATACATTTCTAATTATTTATCTGCCGAACTTGGCGAACTAAATGATTTCGAAAAAAGCGTAAAAAAATCCTTAAACGATAATGATTTAATAGTTAGCAAACTCGAGGACGAACCTAACGATTTTACTTTTGGGCAAAAAGTAGCCGATAAAGTAGCCTCATTTGGCGGAAGCTGGAAATTTATTATCCTTTTCGGAATATTTATTTTGCTCTGGATTTTGGCTAACATTTATCTTTTGCTCAACAAAGGATTCGATCCATATCCATTTATTTTACTCAACCTAATTTTGTCATGTCTCGCGGCCTTGCAAGCGCCAGTAATCATGATGAGCCAAAATCGGCAAGAGGAAAAAGATCGAGAACGCGCCAAAAAGGATTATATGATAAATCTAAAATCGGAACTAGAAATCAGAATGTTACACGAAAAACTTGATCATCTAATCATGCACCAACAACAGGAATTAATCGAAATTCAGAAAGTACAAATAGAAATGATGAGCGATATCCTAAAAGAAATAAAAGGCGAGTAAAAATCAAAAATCAAAGAATATTCATTATTTTTGCATCAAAATTAGGATGATTTCTCTCCGTAAGTAGGAATTGATAAAATAAAATATAAAATCATTACAATGTCAGTTTTAGAAAAAATCAGTTCAGAGGAAATCATTAGTTTAGAAAACAAGCACGGAGCCCACAATTATCATCCGCTTCCTGTGGTTTTGAGTAGGGGCGAGGGTGTTTATGTTTGGGATGTAGACGGTAAAAAATATTACGACTTTCTTTCGGCATATTCAGCAGTAAATCAAGGACATTGCCACCCAAAAATTGTTGGTGCAATGGTAAATCAAGCACAAACTTTAACCCTAACTTCGCGTGCATTTTATAACGATCAATTAGGGCCTTACGAAAAATTCTTGACAGAATATTTTGCTTTCGATAAAGTTTTACCAATGAATACTGGCGCCGAAGCTGTCGAAACTGCATTGAAGCTATGCAGAAAATGGGCTTACGAGAAAAAGGGAATTCCAGAAAACGAAGCGCAAATTATAGTTTGCGACGGAAATTTTCATGGACGTACAACTACAATAATTTCGTTTTCTAACGATGAAAATGCTCGGAAAAATTTCGGACCATACACCGAAGGTTTTATCAAAATACCTTACGATGATGTAGATGCTTTAGAAAATGTATTGAAAAATACTAAAAATATTGCTGGATTTCTAGTGGAGCCAATTCAGGGCGAAGCGGGAGTTTACACACCAGCAGATGATTATATGATGCGCGTAAAAGACTTGTGTAACCAACATAATGTACTTTTTATTGCAGACGAAATCCAAACTGGAATTGCTAGAACAGGATCGTTGTTAGCAGTTTGCGGCGATTGCGATTGCCAAAATCATTGCGAGCGTCAAGCTACATATGCAACTCCAGATATTTTAATTTTAGGAAAAGCATTATCTGGTGGAGCTTATCCTGTATCGGCAGTTTTGGCAAACGATGCAATTATGAATGTTATTAAACCCGGACAACACGGTTCTACTTTTGGAGGAAATCCAATTGCGGCGGCTGTAGCTGTTGCAGCTCTTGAGGTTGTTGATGAGGAAAATTTGGCTCAAAACGCAAGAGTTTTAGGAAGATTGTTTCGTTCGGAACTAAAAAAATACATCGAAACTTCGACAATTGCAACTTTAGTTCGCGGTCGAGGTTTATTAAATGCAGTTGTAATTAACGATACAGAGGAAAGCGAAACTGCTTGGAATATTTGTATGGCTTTGCGCGACAACGGACTTTTGGCCAAACCAACGCACGGAAATATTATCCGGTTTGCGCCACCATTGGTCATGAACGAAGAACAATTGCTGGATTGCGTTTCGATAATCATTAAAACATTAAAACAATTCGAAAAGTAAAAATAGAAATCCTGAGCAATCAGGATTTTTTTTTGATTAAAACTTTCTTCAGATAATATAATTTTCATTAAGTTTGAACTTAACTAAAAACAAAAACTAAAAACCATGGAAGAAAAATCACAATTCGAAACATTTGAGTTACAACTCAATCAAACCGCAGTTCAGTATCTAAAAGAAAGCGCTAAATGGTCTTTATTTTTGGCAATAATGGGATTTATTGGAATAGGGTTCATGATTATAGCAGCCATATCAATGGGAACGCTAATGTCATCTGGATTAGGATCATCTCCAGGAATGGGAGCTATGGCAGGAATGGGCGGAATCTTTTCTGGAGTTTATATAGTTATGGCTTTATTGTATTTTTTTCCGATTTACTATTTGTATAAATATGCTACGGATATGAAAAACGCTTTGAATAGCCGTAACAACGATATGCTAACGGGTGCACTAGGTTATCTAAAATCACATCACAAATTTTTGGGAGTTTCCATGATTGTTATCATTTCCTTGTATATTTTAATTTTTATTGGAGCTATTATTTTTGGAATGAGCGGAATGATGGGACGTTAGTAAATATTTACGTAATCAAAAAATCCTTTCATGTAAGTGAAAGGATTTTTTTTGGATAATAATTCGTTAAATTATTTCGTAGTGTATTTTTTAAGCATTTCTTGTTGCATGTGCTGAATTCCTTCCATTCCAACAGTAGAGAAAATAACAACCATGTAAATAATGTAAATCGCGCTCAAAACAATTCCTATAATTGCCAAAATTTTTCCAGTATTCAAATTAGAAAAATTAGAATACAATTCAGGATTTTCTTGATACAAAGCAAGATCTTTCTTGGCAAGAACCAAAGCAATTATTCCAAGTATTAGTCCAATTATTCCATAACAGCAACAAGTTATTATTGATAAAATTCCTAAGACCAAAACTGCCGTTGCGTTGGGTAAACTTCTTTTTTCCATGTTTAAAATTTGTTTAGTTAATAGTTAGTTATTTTGTAAATATATGAAATTATCATTATCACCGCATTTATTATTGCTAAACCAATAACTATTTTGTGGTAATTTCGTTTTTTATCAATGAGCAATAATCCAATAAAAAAGAACAAAAGTATCGTGGTATATATTGCAGGAAACATTCTAAAGGCTTCTGCAAATTCTCCTTTTAGGATTAACATAAAAGCGCGTTGTGTTCCGCAACCCAAACATTCAACTCCAAACATTTTTTTGTTCACACAAGGCAGCATGTATTTTTCTAAATCCAAAATATTTTATTTTTTTCAGATTACAATTTTACAAATAAAAAACGAAACATTTCTATAAATAAAAGTCAGAATTTTTAAAAAGGTATTACATTTGGTATCAAATAAAATTACATGAAAAAATTATTAATTCCCATGATGATCGTTGCAATAGCAATTGCACTTTGGCAACAAAGTAAAGACCAAAAAAACATTTATATCATTTGTATTTGCATTGTAATTTTCATGTACGGAATGATGCGATTAAGTGCAAAAACGCCAAGTAAAGATAAAGATAAAACCAACGATAATGTTTGAAATAGGAGACAAGGTTTCGGTACTCGACGATGATTTTGATGGAGTGGTACTAAGCATCAAAAACAAGGAAATTACGATAGAAACTACCGATGGATTTGTGATGACATTTTTTGTCAATGAATTGATTAAAACAAACAAATCCAGTGAGTTAGATTATAACAGTGGAAGTTTTAATTTAAATCAAGTAAAAAAAGAAAAAGAAATTCCAAAACCACGAAGTTTCGTTAAAGAAAAGAAAAGTAAGCACGAAGTTGGTGTTCCAGAATTCGATTTACACATCGAAAAATTGGTTCCAAATAAACGCGGAATGAGTAATTATGATATCCTAACTTTACAAACCGAAACCGCAAAAAGGCATGTGGAATTTGCTATAAAAAATCGTATTCCTAAGATTGTTTTTATACATGGAGTTGGCGAAGGAATCCTGAAATCCGAACTCGATTTTCTTTTTGGACGTTACGAAAATATCTCTTTTCAAGATGCCAATTATCAAAAATATGGTTTAGGTGCCACCGAAATTTACATCAAACAAAATGTAAAATAAGAAAATAAATTATAAAAAAAAGACCAAATAATTAATCTTATTTGGTCTTTTTTTTATGCAAAATCAAGATTATTTATTGTATCAAATTTCCAAAATAGTAATCATCTCCTAAATAAAAACTCAAAGTTCCTTTAGTAAGAGTTGCATTTTTTAGATGAATTTTGTGTGTATAAACCGTACTTGGTCCAGTTCCAACTGTAGATGTTGTAACTTCGATTGTTCCGCTTGTTAGCGTATTATCTCCATTCCACTCATCGGATATTATAGGTGTAGTTGGAGTAACTGTTGCGCAAAAGAAATCTGTTGGAATTGTTGCTGTGTAAATTTTCCAAGAAAGTTTGTTTGTGCTAGTTCCTAAAGCCGCTGATCTTGTTGCTGTAGATATTGTATTTGCTATTAATGTTGGATCAATATTATCTAAAATGATCCCTTGTGTCAATGCTAAATAGTAAACGGTATTGGTTTTTCCCGAGATACATCTTATTAAATCCAAACCTGTTGATGAATTTGGAAAAGTCAATGTATTTGTTGTAACATAGTTTCCAAAAACAAATGTGTCATAAACCTGAGTGGCAGTTGGTTTCTGGAAAGTAACATTTTTTAGGACAATATAATGGTTATAACCCGTAATTGTAGTAGCGTTTGTAGTCGAATTAGTAGATTTTACAGCAGTAGTAGTAATCTCAATTGTACCGCCAGTTGCATTCCATTCCTCGGTAACGCTAGGATTTGCAGGTGGTGGCGAGTTACAAAAATTATTTGCAGTTGGCGCGCCATTATAATTTCTGTAAATTACCTGAGTTGTACCAGATATAGGAATCGATGTTGGAACTCCAACCGGAGTAACTACGTTTGGGTAAGCAACGCTCGCACCATTTACTATTTTGATGATTAATGCCTCATTTCCTTTTATTTTATATACTAAATCATTGCAACTACTGGAACTAGCAACATCTTCAAACGTAATATTTTGAATGGTTACATCACCATCATCGCAACTGTTTATCATCAATATTAATGCAAGTAATCCGAGAATTTTTTTCATATTTAAAATAATTTCAACAAAAATAAGATTTTAATTTACATTAGCCAATGAATTTGTTTTCCATTAACACAACAAATGATATCTTTGCCACAATGAAAAAAGTTTACCTAGATAATGCTGCAACAACACAAATCCGACCAGAAGTTGTTCAGGAAATGACAAAAGTATTGCTCGAAGATTTCGGAAATCCGTCATCAAGTCATAGTTTTGGTCGAAATGCCAAAAATATATTAGAGCTCTCGCGTAAAACAATTGCAAAACAATTGAATGCCTCTGCACAAGAAATAATTTTTACATCTTGCGGAACTGAAGCTAATAATTGGATTTTGAAAAGTTGTATTCGTGATTTGAAAATCCAGAGAATTATTACCAGTAAAATAGAGCATCACGCGGTTTTGCATACTATCGAAATTATTCAAAAAGTATATAATATTCAGGTCGATTATGTAAAAATTCTCCCTAATGGATCAGTAGATTTGACAAATCTTGTGGAGTTATTATCATCAAATGTTACTACTTTAGTATCATTGATGCATGTTAATAACGAAATAGGAACTATTTTAGATCTGCAACGAGTTGGCGTAATTTGTAAGGAACATCATGCTTATTTTCATTCGGATACTGTTCAATCAATAGGAAAAACTACTTTCGATTTGCAACAAATTCCTGTTGATTTTTTGGTTTCAAGCGCACATAAATTTCATGGACCAAAAGGAATTGGTTTTGCTTTTGTTCGTAAAGGAATCCCATTATACCCAATAATTGTTGGTGGTGAACAAGAAAAAGGATTGCGTGCCGGAACCGAAAGTTTGCATAATATTGTTGGAATGGCAAAAGCATTGGAACTTTCCTATGCACATTTAGACGCTGAAATCGAATATATACAAGATCTAAAAAAATATTGTTTGGAGCAAATGATTGCTACATTTCCTGAAATAAAAACCAATGGCGAAAACACCTTTTATAATATTCTGAATGTAGTTTTGCCAATTTCCGAAGAAAAAACTCCGTTGCTTTTATTCAATTTAGATATGAAAGGCATTGCAGTTTCGCGCGGAAGTGCCTGTCAATCAGGAAGTAGTAAGCCGTCCCACGTTTTGGCAGAAATGCTAAACGAGGCCGATTTAAAAAAACCGAGTTTACGAATTTCGTTTAGCCATTTCAATACAAAAGAAGATATTGATTATTTAATCGAAGTTCTTAAAAATGTATAAATATTTTTTTTAGATAAAATTCCTTTAATTTTATTTTTTAAAATCATCAAACTCAAGTAAATGAAAATTGTTATTTCGCCTGCAAAATCGCTAAACTTTGAGCAAGCTTTGCCAACAAATTTGCATACAGAAAGTATTTTTTTGAAAGAAAGTAAGAAAATACAGTCTGTTTTAAAGAAAAAAAAACCAGCTGAATTAACGGAGCTTATGGATATTTCTGATAAATTAGCAAACCTAAATTGGCAACGAAATAAAGATTGGCATTTGCCTTTTTCGGAAAATAATGCTCGTCCAGCTATTTTTGCTTTCGATGGTGATGTTTATTCTGGTTTGGATATCAATACTTTACCTTTAGAAAAATTGGATATTTTACAAAATAAGCTACGAATTTTGTCAGGTTTATATGGTTTATTGAAACCTTTGGATTTGATGCAAGCTTACAGATTGGAAATGGGAACCAAAATTGCAATTGGTGAAAACAAAAATTTATATGAATTTTGGAAATCTAAAATCACAAATTTACTTAATAAAGAACTTCAAAAAAAGGAGCTTTTCATTAATTTAGCAAGCAATGAATATTTTTCTGCTGTTGATGTAAAAAAACTAAAAGTTCCTGTAATTACTCCAGAATTTAAGGATTACAAAGATGGAAAACTAAAAATTATTAGTTTTTTTGCCAAAAAAGCGCGCGGAATGATGGTTCGTTACATTATAGATACAAACGCAGAAACGATCGATGATTTGAAAGGATTTGATTATGAAGGATACCGATTTGATGCCAATTTATCTATTGGGAATCATTTGGTTTTTACAAGATAAAATTACGATTTGAAAGTTGCTTCGTATTTTTTACCAACTGTCTTCCAATTAATTACATTAATAAAAGCATCGATATAATTTCTTCTTTTATATTGATAATCCAAGTAATAGGCATGTTCCCACAAATCTAAAGCTAAAATTGGTGTTCCCTTTATAACTGCATTTTTCATTAATGGATTGTCTTGATTTTGCGAATTTGTAACTTGTAACTTTCCCGCTTTATCTACTATTAACCAAGTCCAACCAGATCCAAATTGTTTTTCGGAAGCATCTTTGAAGGTTGCAATAAAATTTTCGTAAGACCCAAAATCTTTTTTTATAGCACCTGCTAAAGTGTCTTTTGGTTGTTCCACTTTTTTTGCGCCCATACTTTCCCAATACAAATTATGATTGTAATATCCACCAGCATTGTTTCTAAGAGCTTCGTCACTAGTGTCTAAATTAGTCAGAATTTCCTCGATAGAAAGCGTTTCTTGCTCCGTTCCAACTAGAGCTTTGTTGAGATTATTGGTGTAAGTAAGATAATGTTTTGAGTAATGATTTTCTAAGGTTAGTGCATCTATATTAGGCTGCAAAGCATCGTAGGAGTAAGGAAGTTTGATCATTTGGAAAGTTCCAGGAGCAGCTTTTACATCATCTGGGTTTCCAATTGTCATTTTTTCTTGAGCGGTTGGCAAAGGAACTTCAACAACTTCGGTCAATTTTTTTTCATGACAGGATTGTAAAACTATTAATACAAATAAACTAAAAAATATATTTTTTTTCATTTCAAAAAGACAATTATTTTTTTACTAATGATAAAATGGCTTCGACATATAATTCCTTGGCTTCGTCAGTCGTTAAATGACTTATTTGCATTAAAGCATTGGTTTTGAATGCATTTCTTAGATCATAATTTATAGATTTTTGATCCTTTTCTACCATTCCACTTGTAGCTTGCTTGTAGTATGCATACAATCGTAATTGCACGTCTTGTGGCAACGAAAATTGTGTCATTTCTGCAGCTATATCAACAGCTTCTTGAAATCTAGTATCTAAATCTTTTTCTGTCATTTATGATTTTGTAGCAATAATGGTTTTGTTTCCGATTGTCTTTTGGTTTAGTTTTACGTTTATTTTTGTTCCTATTGGTAAAAACAAATCAACCCGAGATCCAAATTTTATAAATCCAGCATCTTCACCCTGAATAACTTGCATTCCTTCCTCGGCATAATTTATTATTCTGCGGGCTAATGCTCCAGCAATTTGTCTGTAAAGTATTTCTCCAAAAATAGGATTTTCGATCACAACAGTTGTTCTTTCATTTTCCTCGCTAGCTTTTGGATGCCAAGCCACTAGGAATTTGCCTGGATGATATTTACTAAATTTTATTTTTCCGCTAACTGCATATCTTGTAACGTGAACATTTATTGGCGACATGAATATGGAGACTTGTAATCTTTTTTCTTTGAAATATTCCCCTTCGTAAACCTCCTCAATTACTACAACTTTTCCGTCTACTGGCGCAATAATTTGATTGTCATTTGCTATTAAATCTCTTTTTGGATTTCTGAAAAATTGCAAAATCATGATCAAAAAGAAAATAACTAGAATTTGAATTGTTTTTAAAACCCAAAAATTTGCAATAAATTTATCTGCAAGTAAAATAATTACTGTAGATAAAAATGTTGAAATTAAAATAATTTTTGCGCCTTCTTTATGAAACTGAACCATAAACGTAATATTGAATAATTTGAATAAATAAATATATGAAAGGTGCTACAAATATAACACTATCTAATCGATCTAGAATGCCGCCATGGCCTGGCATTATTTTTCCGCTGTCCTTAACCGCTGCAATACGTTTGAATTTAGATTCTACTAAATCCCCAATTGTACCTAAAACTCCTACAATAATTGCAATAATTATCCAAAATACTTCTGGCATTACTACATAATATTTTGCTATAATTATTCCTGTAATAATTGCAAATATTGCGCCTCCCACAAAACCTTCGATGGTTTTTTTTGGAGAAATGCTTTCGAACAACTTGTTTTTCCCGATGGATTTCCCAACAATATAAGCAAATGAATCGTTTACCCAAATTAATATAAATATACTAATAATTATCTTTGGTTGGAAAACTAAAACTTCGTTTATTGGGATTTGTGTTAATATAATAAATGGAAGTATCACATATCCAATTAGATAAACATATTTTGATGTTTTGTCAAGTTTGATATTCTTTTTTTTGAACAATGCATAAATCAATTTTATAGATACAAATAAGGTTGCTCCAATAACAAATAATTTGGTGCTGAAACTGATTTTAAAAAAAGAAAAAAGGAAAAATAAAACAGCTCCAATTGCAATGGAATTCATTTTTTTTAAACCAACTAAATCGCAAAATTCTATTATAGCTATGAATAGGAAAACGCCAAATAATGCCAAAAAACTGTTGTGAGAAAATAAGGTAGCTGTAATTAGTAAAGTTACATATACGGCTCCTGATATTAATCTTGTGATACTTTCGCGCATTTTATTGGTCTTCTAAAAGCAATAAATACAGGTTTTTTGCTGAGCTTCCGTAATGCAAAAAGTCTTCTTCCTTTGCTTCTTCAAAATATTTTATGGTAGTAATATTTGTAGGATATGCGGTTTGGTATTTCTTTTTTATGTCTCGTAAACCATCGCTTTTGCTTTCCATAATTTGGTTTGTGGTGGCAAAAATCACGATGTTTTTAGGCAATTCATTAGGTTTATTTTGCTTGATTTGGTTTGAAGAAAACAAAACTGAACCTTCCTCGGCAATCAGACTTTCGCAGGTTGCAAAAAGGAATTTTGGATCTTGCGGCTTGTCATAACTCAATTTATTATCGTCTAGCATTGCAAATAATTTGTTTTCGTGGCACAAAACTTCGCACTCAAACCAATCGTTTTCCTCGAGAATGTTTAGGAATTGTTCTTTTACTTCGTTTAGATTTTCGCAATAAATAAATTTACCACCATTTTTCATAAAAACTGTAGTAAATCGTTCCTCGACAGTTGCTGAATTTTCAAAAGACAGATCATTGTATGGCGATTGATTTTCCTCGTTTGAAGTATCGTTGGACGCACCGAAAATTTTTCTAAAAAGACTCATATTATTTAATAATGCTTTTGATAATATTTGAAAACTTTCAAAGATAAAAAAATCTTAATTCAAAAGCGTTTTTGAATTAAGATTTTTATATAAAAAGCGTAAATAAGTGTAATTACTTCAACAAAAGTTAAAACAAAACACTTTATAACGAAGTTTCCTCTTGTAAATTTTTGTCAAAAGTTCTTTTTCCAAAAATGGCTTCGAGATCATCTTTAAAAATCACTTCTTTTTCGATTAGAATATTTGCAAGTTCATTTAATTTATCTTTGTTTTCCTCTAATATTTGAATGGCTCTTTGATATTGACTTTCTATTAATATCGAAATTTCTTTATCAATAATCATTGCTGTATCTTCCGAGTATGGTTTAGAAAAATTGTATTCATTTTGCCCAGATGAATCGTAATAAGTTACATTTCCTACTTTTTCGTTCAATCCGTAAACGGTAACCATGGCGCGTGCCTGTTTGGTTACTTTTTCTAAATCGCTTAATGCACCTGTGGATATTTTATCGAAAACAACCTTTTCTGCGGCTCTTCCTCCCATTGTTGCACACATTTCGTCGAGCATTTGGTCAGGGCGAACAATCAATCTTTCTTCTGGCAAATACCAAGCTGCTCCTAGGCTTTGTCCACGAGGAACAATGGTTACTTTGATAAGTGGTGCTGCGTGTTCGAGCATCCAGCTTACGGTTGCATGTCCAGCTTCGTGAATTGCAATTGCTTTCTTTTCGTCTGGAGTTACTATTTTATTTTTCTTTTCTAATCCGCCAACTATTCTATCCACAGCGTCAAGAAAATCTTGCTTTTCGACAGCAGTTTTGTCTTTTCTTGCAGCTATTAATGCGGCTTCATTACAAACATTTGCAATATCTGCACCCGAAAATCCTGGAGTTTGTTTGGCTAAAAAATCGGTATCTAAACCTTCAACTTTTTTTAATGGAGCTAAATGCACATCAAAAATTTCTTTTCTTTCTTTAATATCTGGAAGATCTACATAAATTTGACGATCAAAACGTCCTGCACGCATCAAAGCTTTGTCAAGAACATCGGCTCTGTTTGTAGCAGCAATTACAATTACATTTGTATTGGTTCCAAAACCATCCATTTCGGTAAGCAATTGATTTAGTGTGTTTTCTCTTTCATCATTTCCTCCCGACATGGCGTTTTTTCCACGTGCACGACCAACGGCATCAATTTCATCGATAAAAATTATGGCTGGAGATTTTTCTTTGGCTTGTTTAAACAAATCACGAACTCTTGAGGCTCCAACACCAACAAACATTTCTACAAAATCCGATCCCGAAAGTGAGAAAAAAGGCACTTTAGCTTCGCCTGCTACAGCTTTTGCTAATAAAGTTTTCCCAGTTCCCGGGGGGCCAACTAGTAACGCTCCCTTTGGAATTTTCCCTCCCAGATTGGTGTATTTTTGAGGGTTTTTAAGAAATTCTACAATTTCTTGTACTTCTTCCTTAGCACCTTCAAGTCCTGCAACATCTTTAAAAGTGATTTTTGTGTCGGTTTTTTCGTCAAAAAGTTTAGCTTTAGATTTCCCGATGCTAAAAATTTGTCCGCCTGGACCGCCACCAGAACCTGACATTCTGCGCATGATGTAAATCCAAACTCCTATAAGTATTAAAAAAGGCAAAGCGCTTAGTAATAATTCTAATAATTCGTTTTTGGGCTGAAAACTGTAATCTTTTAGTTTTCCATCCACTTGTGCTTTTTCGATTTTGTTCTGAAAAACTTCATCATTTCCAATCTGAACAACATATTGTGGACCTTTATTAGGTCTTCCAAAAACGTCTAGTTTTACTTTATCATGAACTTTATCGGTTTTAGCCAAATCCGACAAATATATTTCTGCCTGAAGTTTGTCGAAAACAATAACTTTCTGGATTTCGCCTTTTTCAAGGTAAGTATTAAACTCCGCAGAAGATATTTTTAGTGGTTCATTGTAATTATTAATCCCAGAATTAAACATTTGATAAATTACAAAAATTGCAATTAATCCGCCATAAATCCACCAAGGACTTATTTTGATTTGTTTTGGAGTTTTGGGATTTGGTTTATTTTCGGTTGCCATATATAGGTTTCTTTAATATTTGTTTTCGATTGTTGTAATTTTGGCATCGCCCCAAAGACTTTCTATGTCGTAATATTCTCTGATGTGTTTCTGGAAAACGTGCACCACAATATTTACATAGTCCATAAGTACCCATTCGGCATTGTCCATTCCCTCAACATGCCAAGGTTTGTCCTGAATTGCTTTCGAAACCGTTTTTTGGATAGAGTTTACAATGGCGCTAACCTGAGTGTTTGAGTTACCATTGCTTATAATGAAATAATCACAAGATGAAGTCGAGATTTCTCTAAGATCCAATATTGTAATGTCATTTCCTTTTACTTCTTCAATTCCCTTGATGATGTTTGCTAGCAATTCATCATTATTTACTACTTTCTTTGTCATTTAAAATTTTTGTATAGTTTGCAAAGTTA
>JAYVZI010000034.1:0-30491 GCA_043783485.1 Bacteroidota bacterium | reverse complement strand
ATTGTCGCTATATAATTGAATTGAAAATATAATTTTTATATAGTTTTTGAATTCTATAAAAAACAAAAAACCTCAAACTTTCATTTGAGGTTTTTTTTTAAGAGCGAAAGACGAGGCTCGAACTCGCGACAACCAGCTTGGAAGGCTGGAGCTCTACCAACTGAGCTACTTTCGCATTACAACGGTGCAAATATAAAGAATAACTTTGTTTTTTTGCAAGTTTTTTTTGAAAAAATTTTAATTTATTTTATGAGAAAAAATATTTTTAATATAATCTATTTAATATGAATTTGTTATACATTTAAACTCGGAAAAATAACTAAAATTATTAATGCAAAATATTCGAAAAATCACTGCAATAGAAACCTTTTTGGTTAGAAATCCAGTTTTGAGAGCAGGAAAACCAATACAAAGTTGCATTTTTTTGGGTGATGATTTAAAAACAACATCTCATTTTGGTTTTTTTATTGATGAAAAAATGGTTGGAGTAAGTTCATTATTCCAAGAAAAAAACAAGTTGTTTGATTTGGAAAAACAATTTCAAATTCGTGGAATGGCAGTTTTGGAAAACTTTCAAAAAAAGGGAATCGGAAATAAATTGGTTAAATACATTGAAAATCATCTGGAAACCGAAACCTTAATTTGGTTTAATGCACGAATTATTGCTGTTGATTTTTATGAAAAATTAGGCTATCAAATTATTGGAAATTCGTTTGAAATTGATGAAATTGGAAAACATTTTGTTATGTGTAAAATTTTAAAAAAATAATATTAAAAAAAATATAAAACCGGAATTATGGCGCAACACTACCTTTTTATTTTAATGTCATTTTTTGTAAGTTGTAAAAACGATTTACCTAAACAAATTGCAATCTCTAAACCAGTTATTGTAGTTTTAGATACTGCAAAAAACAGGAACTCGATTGCAATAGATACTGCTCAAATACACAAATACAAGAGCGAATTACTAAATTCCTTTTACGCGGCAAAGGACAATAAAACCTTTTGGTTATCCGCTGAGCAAAGAAAAACATTAATTTCTATTCTAAAAAAATCTGATAAAGAAGGATTAAATCCTAACGATTATGAGGTTAAAAAACTAAGTGAATTTCAGGAAAAAGAAAAGGAACTTTCCGAATTAGAATGGATTACTTACGACTTGACTTTAACGAATAGTTTCCAGAAATACATTGCACATTTGAGCAACGGAAAACTAAATCCACGAGAAATTTATACCGATTGGGATCTAAAAGAAAACCAAATAGACATAAACGAAACCATTAATAGCATCCAAAAAAGTGATTCGTTAATCGAAAAAACGGAATTACTAAAACCTAATAATATAGTTTACAAAGAGCTAAAAAAAGCACTCGAAATTATTGATGATTTACCAAAAGATGAGTTTAAAATAATTGAGACGACCAAAAAGAAATTCATTCCAAAAGACAGTAATGCAGTTTTGATTCCCGTCAAAAAAAGATTGATCTACTGGAATGATTTGAGTCCAAAAGACAGCCTAACTAAGATTTATGACAAAGAAACGGTCGAGGCTGTAAAACTATTTCAAACCCGACATGGCTTGGCATCCGATGGCGTTATTGGGATTAGTACGATTACAGCACTTAATTTTTCTAAAACACAACGTAAACAACAAATTATTGCAAATCTGGAACGCTGGAAATGGTTTCCGAGGGAATTGGGCAATCATTATATAATTGTAAATATTCCTGATTATCATCTAAATGTGGTAAAAAATAATGATACAATTCTGGAAAAACGCATTGTTGTAGGAACTGCAAAAAGAAAAACACCCATATTAACTTCCACTTTTAGCAATATAGTCTTGAATCCAACTTGGACTGTTCCGCCAACGATTTTGAAAGAGGATTTGGTTCCATCGGCTAGCAAAAACAGGAATTATTTTGCTTCAAGACAAATTGTTATTTATGATTTTAATCAAAATATCATAAATCCGTTAAACTGGGATCCCGAGAAAGCTGCAAAATATAAATATGTACAAAATTCTGGTTATAATAATTCTCTGGGAACCGTAAAATTTAATTTCCCGAATCGACATTCTGTTTATTTACACGATACCAATCACCGCGATTTTTTTGTAAAAAATTATCGCTCGCTTAGTTCTGGATGTGTTCGCGTAGAAAACCCTTTGCCATTAGCCGTTTATATGCTTAACGATGACAAAAAATGGTCGTTGGAAAAAGTAAATGAAGTGGTAAAAACTAAAAAACTAACAAGTATCGCTTTAAAAGAAAAAATAAATATTCATCAATTTTATTGGACGGCTTGGAGCAAAAAAAACAAATTAATTTTCCGCGATGATATCTATACGCTAGACGCAGATTTATATACTAAACTAGGAAACTAATTTCGAAGAAAGTTTCAAATTTCTAGATGGATGATAAATGTAAAGACAAGATTTATTTTTTATAAGATTGATGATCTCGGCTGTAAATTCGGCCGGAATTGCAGGACAACCTTCGCTTCTACCCAATCTTTTGTTGTTTTTTATAAATGAATTAGAAACATAATCTGCGGAGTGCATTACTACGCCTCTTGCTCTTGCATTATCGTTTACGCCTTTTTCAAGACCGTCTAGTTTTAACGATTTTCCGTGTTTTCCTGAGTAAATTTCGCCAGTTGCATAAAATCCTAAACTGCTTTTGAAAGATTCTGCAGCGTTAGAGAAACTGTTTGCAAATTCCTCACCGGTATTGCGACCATGCGCTACAAGCGAGTTGTACAAAACTGTATTTGTACTCATATCTATAACCCAAAGTCTTTTTGTGTTTGATGACAAACTAAAATCAATCAAAGTAAGAATATCTTTTTGAATCAATCCTTTTTCTTTTAGTTTTTCGAAACCTTCTAGCGCGCTAGTAAAACTCTCTAATTTTGGTAGCGCCAAATTATTAGAATGTAAACTATTGTAAATAATTTCGGCTTTCATTTCGAAAGTTACAACGACATTACTTGCCATTTCAACTGGATGAGTTGCTGGTTTTGCTGCGATATTTTTACTTGGTGTAAAGGAAGCTAAAAAGAAAACTAAAACTGGAAGAATTTTGTAAATCATTGTAAATCTTTGCATTGTGTTATTCATATCTGATGCCAAAAATATAAAAAAAAACATACCAAACAAACTTTTTGTGTAGTTTGTCGGTAAAAAATTACACTTCGTCGATGTTTTTTAATTTCAATTTACAAAATTTGTACCCTTTTAACGTTTAATTTCGAGTTTTAAAAACATTAAAAAAGCCTTATATTGCTGTTTATCAGCAGTGATTTATCATTATAAAACCTGAAGTAGTTTTTCTTAAAAAAAATAATTGATTTTTTTTTAAATAAAAAGTGTTAAATTTTCGTTATCAAGCAATTATGCTATAAAATTCTTTCAAAAATTAAATAAAATATTTTTACAAAACTGTAACAAAAATCGATTTATCGAGTCTATTATATTAACATTTCTTTAGTATTTATGAAGTTATTCATTTTGATATTATAGATATTTTTACATCATCAATCAAAAACAATCAAATGCGAAAAATCCTTTTATTATCTGCAATCCTTATTTCATTTATTGGGAACAGTCAAAAAAAGACTTTGGAAACCAAATTTACAACCGCCAAAATAACTATTGACGGGAAACTTAGCGAGGAAATCTGGAAAGATGCGCCTATTGCAAAAGATTTTGTAACCCTTGAGCCAGATAACGGAAAACCAATTGCCGAGAATAGGCGCACCGAAGTAAAAGTCCTTTACGATAATGACGGTATATATATAGGAGCAATTATGTACGATGATCAGCCTAATAAGATCATGAAAGAAATTTCTCAACGAGATGATTTTGGATCTTCGGATTTGTTTGGCGTTTTTGTAAACGGATTTAATGATGGGCAACAAGATTTTAGGTTCCTGGTTTCTGCATCGGACGGTCAGGGAGATTCGCAAGCATCCGACAATAATGGCGAAGACAACTCTTGGGACGCCGTTTGGTCTAGCAAAGCTGTTATTACCAATTATGGCTGGGTAGTAGAAATGAAGATTCCTTACTCTGCATTGCGATTTTCGCCCGGAGACAAACAAACATGGGGGCTTAATTTTTTTAGATTAATACAGCGCGATCGCCAAAAATATACTTGGAACTTTGTAGATAATAAAATCGGGAAATTTATTACACAAGCAGGAACTCTTGAAGGAATAAAAAACATAAAAACCCCAACAAGACTTTTCCTTTTACCGTATGCCTCCTATTATGCAAATGCCGATGCGCAAAACAAAACCAAAGGAACCCTAAAAGGCGGATTGGATATAAAATACGGAATAAACGATGCCTTTACGCTCGATGCCGTTTTGATTCCGGATTTCGGACAAACCAAATACGATGACAAAATCCTAAACCTTGGCCCTTTTGAGCAGCAGTTTAACGAAAACAGACCTTTTTTTACCGAAGGAACCGATTTATTTAGCAAAGGAGATTTAGTATATTCCAGACGTATTGGCGGAAGTCCATCATACGAGTTGGCAAATGACGAAACTTACGTTGAAAATGTATCCTCAAACGTAAGTTTAATAAACGCTCTAAAAGTTTCTGGAAGAACCAAAAAAGGACTTGGAATTGGCGTATTGAATGCCGTTACAGAAACCACCGTTGCTTCTGTGCTTAATACATCAACAAATGAAACCCGAAGACAAATAATCGAACCTTTGTCTAATTACAATGTACTTGTTTTCGATCAGCGCTTTAACCAAAATTCATCTGTTTCATTTGTAAATACAAACGTTACCCGCAACGGAAGTTTTCGTGACGCAAACGTTTCGGGATTAGTTTGGGATCTAAATACCAAAAAAAACACCTATCAAGCTCAAGGAAATTTCGAGTACAGTCATGTAAGCGATTTTGTAAAAAAAGACGGAATAAAAACGGGTTTAGAACTTAATGAAACTTCTGGAAAATACAGATTTGGAATTGGTGGAGATTTAATTACAAAAAATTTCGACATTAATGATTTAGGAATTCTCAACGAAACTAATTTTTACGACTTTTATGGAAATGCCAATTACCGAATCCTAAGTCCTACAAAACATCTTAATAGTTTTAGAACCAATCTAAATCTTTACACAGAATTTGAAAAACAAACCGGAAAACTCAAATCCGATAATATCAATATAAATATTAATGCCGATACAAAAAAAAATCATTCGTTCGGGATGGGATTTAATATTAACCCACTAGAAACTTTCGATTTTTACGAATCTCGTACCGAAGGCAGATATTTTATTTTTCCGACAAGAATTGGTGGCTGGGCCTATTTTTCGTCTAATTATAATAACAAATTTGCTTTCGATATCAATCCATCATTTGCAAAACTTGGCGAGTCGGGACGAAACTCTTACGGAATTTCAGGTGGTCCACGATACCGTTTTAACGATAAGTTTTCTATGAGTTATGGATTTAATTTTTTTAGACAAAACAATAATAAAGGATTTGTAGATTCCGTAGATTCCGATAGTAACACCTTAACTCCAAACGATATTATTTTTGCAAATAGAACCGTAGTAACTTATTCCAATAACCTAAACGGAAAATATTCCATAAATAGCCGAATGAATTTAAACTTTTCTGCACGCCAATATTGGTCATTTGCCGAGAACAAAAATTTCCTTTCCCTAGAGCAAGACGGACATCTTAAGGATTATGCAGGCTATACAACCAACAAAAACTCGAGTTTCAATTCCTGGAACTTCGATTTATCCTATTCCTATTGGTTTGCACCAGGAAGTCAAGTTTCTGTTTTATACCGAAATAATGCAGGGAGTTTTGACAGAAGCATAAACAAGGATTTAGGCAAAAATATTACCAATTTACTCAATAACGATTCCCTGAGTCATGTTTTTTCTGTTAGCGTAAAATATTTTATCGACTACAATCAAGCCAAACACTGGTTCTAATTTTTGGGAGCCAATCCCGCCATTTGTTACAAGATTTTTTCGAAACGCCTTTTTTTCTATAAATCGCAAAGAACTTCCTTTGGTCGTTTTTGCCATTCAAGAAAAAATAGTTGTTTTCTCAAAATGCTTTCCACTACTGTCAGGGCTAAAAGCTTACAATAAAGAGGAATCTGTTTTTTATCATCAATCTTTGCGAACTTTGCGAAAAACTTTGCAACTTTGCGTTTAAGAAAAAATCTTAAAAATGAAAAAAGTAATCCTAATGATTCTCGACGGTTGGGGAAAATCGCCCGATCCAAAAGTTTCAGCAATAGACAACGCCTATATTCCATTCATCAATTCGTTATACAAAAATTATCCAAGCGCACAGCTTCGCACGGACGGACTTAATGTAGGATTACCCGACGGTCAAATGGGAAATTCCGAAGTAGGACACATGAATCTTGGCGCAGGACGAATTGTATATCAGGATCTTGCAAAAATAAATCTTGCCGTTCAAAACAACACCTTAAAAAACGAAAAAGTATTAATCGATGCCTTTCAATACGCCAAAGACAAGGACGTAAATGTTCATTTTCTGGGCTTACTTTCCGATGGTGGCGTACATTCTCATACCAGCCATTTACGAAGTTTAATAGATGCATCGGAGGAATTTGGACTCAAAAAAGTTTTTGTTCATGCCTTTACAGATGGTCGCGATGTAGATCCAAAATCGGGAACCTTATATCTCGAAATACTTTGGGATTACATTTATAATAAAAATGTAAAACTTGCATCCGTAATTGGTCGTTATTACGCCATGGATCGTGACAAACGTTGGGAACGAGTGAAATTGGCTTACGATTTATTGGTTCACGCAACAGGGAAAAAATCTAAAGATGCCGTTTTGAGTTTACTCGATTCCTACAAACACAATATTACCGATGAGTTTATCGAACCTTTAATAATGGTTGATAAAAACAACCAACCATTGGCAACCATTCAGGAAAACGATGTGGTCATTTTTTTTAATTTCAGAACCGATCGTGGCCGCGAATTGACCGAAGCATTATCTCAAAAAGATTTCCCAGAGCAAAACATGCAAAAACTCAATTTGTATTATGTTACTTTAACTAATTACGACGAAACCTATCAAAACGTAAAAGTAATTTACAACAAAGACAATATTACCGAAACTCTTGGAGAAATTCTCGAAAAAGCAGGCAAAAAACAAATCCGCATTGCCGAAACCGAAAAATATCCGCACGTAACTTTCTTTTTTTCTGGCGGTCGAGAACAACCTTTTATTGGCGAAAGCCGAATCCTAAAAAACTCACCAAAAGTTGCCACCTACGATTTGCAACCCGAAATGTCCGCTTTCGAACTCGCAGATGCTTTAGTTCCTGAACTCGAAAAAGGCGAAGTAGATTTTGTATGCCTCAATTTTGCCAATGGCGATATGGTGGGTCACACCGGAATTATGCAAGCCGCAATCCAAGCCTGCGAAGCCGTAGATAAATGTGTCGAAAAAGTAATTACAGCCGCTTTAGCCAACAATTATACTACAATTGTTATTGCCGATCATGGTAATTGCGAAACTATGATTAATCCAGACGGTTCGCCAAACACAGCGCATACCACAAATCCAGTTCCTATTATTTTGGTCGATGAAGAATTAAAATCAATTCACGATGGCGTTCTTGGCGACATTGCTCCTACTATTTTGGATTTAATGGGAATAGAAAAACCAGAAGTTATGACAAGACATTCGTTGTTATAAATTTGCTGTTTTTCAAACACGAATTCCACAAATTGGCACAAATTTTAAAACTATTAATTTAGAATTCATGCCTGTTTGTGGAATTCTTATTTATTTTTATGCATTTAAAAGTTAAATTTTCGTTATTAATAGTATTACTATTGTTTTAGAAAATAAAATAACTATTTTTGTGTTTTAATTCTCTAAAAAATGCAAAACTTACTTTCAAATATCAAAATTCAAGTAAACGAAAAAATCTATGTAAAAGATCCAGAAACCTCTGCTTTGGGTAAAAAAATCATACAATTTAGTATTCTATTAATAGATGAAATTGGTTTTGATAATTTTACTTTCAAAAAACTTGGGGAAAAAATTGGTTCTAACGAAAGTTCTATTTACAGGTATTTCGAAAACAAACACAAACTAATGATTTATTTGTCATCGTGGTATTGGGCTTGGACAGAATATAAATTGGTTTTTGCAACTTCAAATATTGAAAATCCGATTGATAAACTCAAAAAAGCAATTGTAATAGTTACCGAAAAAATTGAAGATGATATAAACACAAATCACATTGACGAAGCCGTTTTAAACAAAATAATCATAGCCGAATTTACTAAAACATTACATACAAAAGAAGTTGATGATGAAAACAAAGAGGGTTTTTTCTTGATATACAAAAACGTAATCAATCGTTTAGTTGCAATGGTAAATGAGGTCAATCCAGAATATAAATTTGCAAAAAGTTTAGTTTCATCGATTGTCGAAGGAAATTTACATCAAAGTTTTTTGAAAGAACATCTCAAAACAATCACAAATTGCAATGAGACAATTAGCACAAGTGACTTTTATATCGATACGATAACAAGAATATTGAGAAAATAATTTAATTTTAATCCAAAACAATGACTCCTCTAAAACGATTTTATAATCTGCTTCAATTAGACAAAAAAGATGTTTCGCAAATATTTTTCTATGCCATTTTTGCAGGTTTAATTAGTTTGTCTCTTCCATTAGGAATTCAAGCAATAATCAACTTTATTCAAGCAGGAAAAGTGAGTGTTTCTTGGATTGTCCTTGTAGTTTTGGTTGTTTTTGGTGTAGCATTGGTTGGAATTCTATCATTAATGCAACTGCGAATTACCGAAAATTTGCAACAAAAAATATTCGTGCGTTCGTCTTTCGATTTTGCTGCTCGATTACCTCGAATAAAATTCGATGAGTTGTACAACACTTATCCTCCAGAATTAGCCAATCGGTTTTTCGATACCATGACCATTCAAAAAGGAACTTCAAAATTATTAATCGATTTTTCGGCTGCGTTGTTGCAAATCACTTTTGGTTTGATTTTATTGTCGTTATATCATCCGTTTTTTATTGTTTTTGGAATTTTATTGTTCTTGCTATTGTACTTTATTTTTAAGTTTTCATATAATTCTAGTTTAGAAACAAGTTTAAAAGAATCCAAATTCAAATATAAAGTGGCAGGTTGGTTGCAGGAAATGGCACGAAATAATTATAGTTTTAGAAACGAATTAAACTATGATTATGCCTTGCAAAAAAACGATAATCTGGTTTCGGATTATTTAAATTATCGCGAAAAACATTTTAATATTATCAAAAGACAATTTACCCAACTGATTGTTTTCAAAATGATAATTACGGCAAGTTTATTGTCAATTGGAGGGTTTTTAGTCATCAATCAGCAAATGAATATTGGACAATTTGTGGCTGCCGAAATTATTATTTTATTGGTAATCAATTCTGTAGAGAAAATAATTTTGGGATTAGAATCTTTTTATGACGTTTTGACTTCTATCGAAAAAATTGGTCAAGTAACCGATATGAATCTCGAAGAAGAAACGATCTCTGATTTGAAAAGTTGCTACACCAATATTATTTTAGAAACCGAAAATCTAGAATTCAGATTTCCTGATTCGAAAAATAATATTTTAGAAAATATTTCCATAAAAATCAACCAAGGAGAAAAAATTATAATTAATGGCGAAAATGGTTCGGGAAAAACAACATTTATTAGAGTTTTATCAGGATTATTGCATCAGACTTCCGGAAATCTTTTCATTAATGATGACAGTTTCAAAAAAATAAATCTAAACCAATATCGATCTCAAATTGGTTCAATTGTTCATAACGAAACTCCTTTTGAAGGAACAATTTTAGAAAACATTACCTTTAATGATGCTACTATTTCTGACGAAGATTTGAAATGGGCAATACAATCGGTGCAGCTTTCGTCGTTAATAAAAACACTTCCAAATGGTTTAGAAACTAAAATTTTTCCCGAAGCAAGACAGCTTTCTTCGTCTAATGCACAAAAAATTCTTTTGGCAAGAAGTATTATTCATAAACCAAAAATACTTTTTTACGAAGATCCAACCGATACAATGGATGAAAAAGTAGCCAACGAGATTATAGATTTTATAACTTCTGATAAAAATAATTGGACCGTAATTGTATCGTCTAAAAATCCGTATTGGAAAACAAAATGCAGCCGCGAAATTACGATGCAAAACGGACAAATTATTCTTGATATTAAAAAATAAAAGTAATGCTAAATCTTTCTAAAAATAATATATTATCGCAAAAAGCACTAGATAAATATTCTAATGTAAAAAATTTGAGTAATAGACCGCATTACAAAATTTTGAACAGAATTATTGCTGGAATTTCTGTTTTTGGAGTCATAGCTTTGTTTTTGCCATGGACACAAAATATATCAGGATCAGGATCTGTAACTACTTTAAAACCAAACCAAAGACCACAAACCATACAAACAATTATTTCTGGACGAATAGAAAAATGGTATGTTCAAGAAGGCGATTATGTTAAAAAAGGTGATACAATTTTGTTTATTTCCGAAATTAAAGAAGAATACTTAGATCCTAATTTAGTAAAAAACACCAAAAATCAAGTCGATGCCAAAAAACTTTCGGGAAAATCTTATGAGTCAAAAGTAGGCACACTTTCTAATCAAATTCGCGCTATTGAAAACGAAAAATTACTGAAACTTGAACAAGCCAAAAATAAAATTAAACAAGCCACACTGAAAGTAAAAAGTGATAGTACAGATTTAATTGCCGTTCGCACACAACTCAAAATTGCCAATACACAATACAACAGAGCCGTTCAATTGCACAAAGAAGGCTTGAAACCAATGACTGATGTTGAAGAAAAAAGATTAAAATTGCAAGAAGTCGATGCTAAAATCATCACTCAAGACAATAAATTTTTAACAAGCAAAAACGAATTTATTAATGCAAAAGTCGAAATAAATAGAATTTCGGCAGAATATGCGGAAAAATCATCCAAAGCGCAAAGTGATCAATTCACGGCAATGAGCAACCAATATGATACCGAAGCACAAGTCAATAAATTAGAAAATCAGTATGCTAATTACAACATTCGAAATGGTTTATATTACATCAAAGCGCCACAAAACGGTTATGTAAACCGCGCTTTGAAATCGGGTTTGGGCGAAACTATCAAGGAAGGAACTGCCATTGTGAGCATTATGCCATCGAATTATGATATTGCTGTAGAAACTTTTGTAGATCCAATAGATTTGCCATTAATCAACAAAGGCGAAAAAGTTAGAATTTGGTTTGATGGTTGGCCAACAATCGTTTTTTCGGGCTGGCCAGACATGTCATATGGAACTTTTGGCGGAGAAATTGTAGCCATAGAAACTTTTATTAGCGATAACGGAAAATATAGAATTCTAGTTGCGCCAGATGCCAGCGAAGCAAAATGGCCCAAACAACTGAGTATTGGCTCTGGAGCGCAAACCATTGCATTGCTAAATACAGTTCCGGTTTGGTTCGAAATTTGGCGATCACTGAGTGGTTTTCCGCCTAATTATTATAAAACAAAAGAGAAAAAAGAGAATAAATAAGTGTAAACACGAATTATTTAAAAAAATCAAACACGAATTACACAAATTTTAGCGAATAAAATTCAATAATGCTCAAAAAAATAGTCACAGATTTAAAGGATTAACAGAGATTTTTCTAATCTTTTTAATCCTTTAAATCTGTGGCTAAAGTCATTTAGTTAGAAAAAAACCAATATGAAAAAACTTTTTTTTATAATCTTTATTATTAGTCTTAAATCTTTCGGGCAAGGAAACCCGAACGAATTAACGTATAACGAATATTTAGGTTTTGTAAAAAAATTTCATCCATTAGTCAAAACTGCCAATTTAGAAATATCGAAAGCGCAAGCCAATTTGATGATGGCTCGTGGTGGATTTGATCCAAAAGTAGAAGTCGATTTTGATAAAAAACAATTCAAAAACTCGGAATATTATTCGGTTTTAAATTCTAGTTTTAAAATTCCAACTTGGTACGGAATCGAACTCAAAGCAGGTTTTGATCAAAACGAAGGTTTGTTTTTAAATCCAGAAAACACGGTTCCAAATCCCGGTTTAACTTCTTTTGGAATAAACATTCCGTTAGGTCAAGGATTGCTCATTAACCAACGTATGACAGATTTGAGAAAAGCAAAACTTCAAATAAAACTGAGTAATGAGGAGCGAAAATTACAAGCCATTTTGGTTTTATATGATGCGTCTTTAGCCTATTTTAATTGGAAGAAAAATTTTAACGAAGTAAAATTGTATGAAAATTATACAACCAATGCGCAAGTTCGTTTTAACGGAATAAAAAAACTCATTGAACAAGGCGACAAACCAGCAATTGATAGCACCGAATCAGGAATTATTGTAAAAAACAGATTGTTGAGTTTAGAAGACTCTAATTTGAAATTAATGAAATCGAAATTAGAATTATCTAATTTTTTATGGTTAGAAAACAATATTCCGTTAGAACTTTCAGAAACTTTAATTCCTGAAGAAAAATTAGACAACACAATTCAAGAAACATTGCGAACTAACGATTTATTAAACCAAAAACTTACAATAGAAAACCATCCGAAAATTAATGCTTTACAAAATAAAATTGATATTTTGAATGTAGAACGAAAACTAAAAGCCAATTTATTATTGCCAAAAATAGATGTTGGTTATTCCTATTTATCCGAACCAAGTTACATCAACAATTATAAATTCGAAAATTACAAAATAGTTTTAAATGCTAGTTTCCCTATTTTTCTTCGTAAAGAACGCGGCAATTTAAAACTTTCAAAATTTAAAGTTCAAGAAACAGAATTTGCTCTTGATTTAGAAAAAATACAATTATCCAATAAAATTACTGCACAAAAACTAGAAATCACATCTTTGCTAAAACAAAAAAAGTTAATAGATGATTTGGTAAAAGACAATCAAACAATGCTAACTTCGGAGGAAAGACTGTTTTCGTTTGGAGAAAGTTCCCTGTTTTTAATTAATAATCGAGAGAATAATTTGGTTTCTGCTCAACTTTCTCAAATTGGTTTGGAGAACAGATTTTACATATCAAACTCAGAATTATTCAAGATAATGGCAAATCCTGATTAAAAAATTTCAAAAAGCAAAAGGCAACTTCAAAAAGCAAAAAGCAAAGTGTCATTGAGTTAAAATTGATTTTTGCAATTAAATTTTTTAAATCGTCTTTTGAAGTTAAAAATTGAAATTGTTTTTTGAAATTGTTTTTTGAAGTTGATTTTTGAAGTTGATTTTTGAAGTTGATTTTTGAAATTGTTTTTTGAAATTGTTTTTTGAAATTGTTTTTTGAAATTGCCTTTTGAAATTGTTTTTTGAAATTGATTTTTGAAATTGATTTTTGAAATTGATTTTTGAAGTTGAAGTTGTATCTTTGCGCTTCAAAATTAGATTTTTTACAAAATGATTATCCCAAAAACAAGAGAACAAATCGAGTTAATGCGCCAAAGTGCGCTTTTGGTTTCTAAAACTCTAGGAATTATTGCCAAAGAAATGGTTCCTGGCGTTACAACTTTAAAAATAGACAAACTAGCCGAAGAATTTATTCGAGATAATGGCGGGATTCCCGGTTTCAAAGGGCTTTACGGTTTTCCTAATACATTATGTGTAAGCCCAAATGCGCAAGTAGTTCACGGAATTCCGAATAATATTCCTCTAGAAAGTGGCGATGTAATCTCTGTAGATTGTGGCGTTCTCATGAACGGATATTATGGTGATCATGCGTATTCTTTTGAGATTGGCGATGTTGCCGATGATGTTAAAAAATTATTACGCGTTACCAAAGAATCTTTATATATAGGAATTCGCGAATTCAAAGCCGGAAACCGTGTAGAAGATGTAGGAAATGCGATCCAAAAACACTGTGAAAATAATGGTTACGGAGTTGTTCGTGAGCTAGTTGGTCATGGTTTAGGAACCAAAATGCACGAAGATCCCGAAATGCCAAACTACGGAAAACGCGGTCGCGGAAAAATGTTTGTTGAAGGAATGGTTGTCGCCATCGAGCCAATGATAAACATGGGAACCAAAAACACCAAACACCTCAAGGACGGCTGGACAATCCTTACAGCCGACGGAAAACCAAGTGCCCATTTTGAGCACGACGTAGCGTTAATAGACGGAAAACCAGAAATTTTATCAACTTTTGCATACGTTTATCAAGCATTAGGAATTGTGAGCAACGAGGAAGATGAGTTTAGAAAAGTGCCATTTATTATTTAGTTAGTTTAAAACACTAATTTCCACTAATTTCCACTAATTAAAAATAAATGAATAATTCCCCGAAAATATTTTAAAAATGGTAGAGCTTTATTTGAAAGAAGAAACATAAAAATTATTGGAATTTGTATGGAAGTTCATAAAATTCTTGGAAAAAGTCACAGTGAAATTATTTATGGAGATGCACTAGAATATGAATTTAATAAAAATAAAATTCCGTATAACTGAGAAATGAAATTCAACATAAGTTACAAAGAAATCATCTTACCTCATTTTTATTATTCTGATTTTGTCGTTTTTGATGAAATTATATTGGAGATAAAAGCAATTTCAGAACTCACTAATAGTGAAATAAAACAAACATTAAATTATCTAGCTGCATCTAAAAACAAACTGGGATTGTTAGTGAATTTTGGAGAAGATAGCTTAAAATATCGTCGAATAATTCTCTAAAATTACATTTGTGAAATTAAAAATATAAATTTTCAATTTGTGTAAATTCGTGAAATTAGTGTTAAAATATACTATGAAAAAACTTTTCAAACTAATCCTAAATACAATTCCGCGCCCAATCCTAATTCGACTGAGTTATGTAGCGCGTCCAATTCTTGCATTTGCATTAAAAGGAGCTCAATTCACCGATCCAATCGATGGGAAAAGTTTCCGAATGTTTTTGCCATACGGATACGGAACACAACGAAACAACGTACTTTCGCCAAGCACACTTTCACTCGAAAGACACCGTTTATTATGGCTTTATTTACAAAACGAAACCGACTTTTTTTCATCATCAAAAAAAAAGAAAGTCCTTCATTTTGCTCCCGAACAAGCATTTTATAAATTGTTCCGTAACCAAAAAAACCTCGATTACACCACAACCGATTTACTTTCGCCATTGGCCGATGTAAAAGCCGATATTTGCAATTTACCTTTTCAGGACAATCAATATGACATAATACTTTGCAATCACGTTCTCGAACACATTCCCAATGATACAAAGGCCATGCAAGAATTATATCGCGTTTTGAAACCCGGCGGAATGGCAATTTTACAAATTCCACAAGATTTATCTCGAGCCACAACTTTTACCGACGATACAATTGTAGATCAAAAAGAACGGGCCAAAATTTTTGGGCAATACGATCACGTTCGTATTTATGGTCGCGATTATTTCGAAAAACTACGAAGCATTGGTTTTAAAGTAATTGAGGAAGATTACACAAACAAAATTTCTCCAGAATTGGTCGAAAAATATTGTCTGGCAAAAGGCGAAATCATTCCTGTTTGTTATAAATAATTTCAGAAACCAAAACTTTCAATATTTTTGGCACAATATTGCCTATACTATTTTGTTATATTTACAGTTAATAAAATTTACATAAATGTCGAAAGATTTTTTCATAAAAATAATTACACTTTTATTCTTCGCAAACTCGTTTTCGCAAACCGAATCCGAAGTTGCGCCGCCATTTAATATAAAAACCATAACCTTTTCTCAAAACAACGAAAATGTGGTTCCCGTTTTTCAATTAGGAACCAATTTTCAGGTGGAATTCGATGATTTATTTGGTAACGAAGCCAACTATTATTATACCTTAACACTTTGCGATTACGATTGGAAACCATCGGAATTATCCAAAAACGAATATTTACAAGGTTTCGATGATCAGCGGATTCAGGATTATACCAATTCTCTAAATACATTACAACTTTATTCGCACTACAAATTAGGGTTTCCAAACAAATTTACGAGTTGTAAAGTAAGCGGAAATTACATGCTAAAAATCCTAAACGAAGATAAAGAAGTTGTTTTTTCCAGAAAATTCATGCTTTACGAAAACATTGTAAATATTCCAACGCAAGTCCGTCGAGCCCGAAAAAGTTTGGATCTGAGCAGAAAGCACAACTTAGATTTTGCTATAAAATCTAATACAATTACTTTTATAAATCCGCTAAAAAATATTCAGGTTCTAATATTCCAAAACGGTCAGTTGGCAAACGCTATAAAGAACATCAAACCGCAATACACAATTGGTAACGATTTAATTTACAAATACGATTCCGAAACCCAATTTTGGGCAGGAAACGAATTTCATTATTTCGACACAAAGGATGTTCGAGTTCCAGGAAACAACATCTCATTTGTAGATTCAAACGGTGGCGTTTATCAATCCCATTTATATCCAAATCTAGCTCGAGGAAACAATCCTTACACAAACTATCCAGACCTAAACGGAAATTTCACTGTTCGGAATTTATATGCCGAAAACCAAAACGTCGAGGCCGATTATTCATGGGTTTATTTTACATTATCCGCACCTTCCTACTTTGGCGATAGCGATATTTACATAAACGGAATGTTCGATAATTATTCCTTTTCTTCAGAAAACAAAATGGATTACAACGCTACAAAAGGCATTTACGAAAAAGCCATAATGGTCAAGCAAGGTTTCACAAATTATCAATATGTGCTTGCAAAAAACGGCAAAATAGATAACGAAAAAGCCATCGACGGCAATTTTTATCAAACCGAAAATAATTACACCATTTTGGTATATTATCGCGAAATTAATCAACGCTACGACCGAATAATTGGTAAAAATGTCGCCAGCTCTTTAGACATAATCAATTAGAAATAAAATTTTAACGATTATTAAACATTTCAAACCCCAAATTTTTGTAATTTTGAAGAACAAAGCAGTTTTTTCATGGTTACACAAATCACACAAGGCATAAAAATTTCGGTACTTACTAGTTTTGAGGGCACTTACTTCAAAAACTACAAACTACATTTTGCCTTTTCCTACGAAATAACCATCGAAAATCACAGTAAGGATTCCGTACAACTCATCACCCGTCACTGGGAAATTTTCGATTCCCTAAACGATCTCGAAACCGTAGATGGCGAGGGAATAATTGGCAAAAAACCCGTTCTAAAACCTGGCGAATCTCACACCTACACCTCAGGATGCCTACTAACATCGCCTTTTGGAGCCATGAACGGACACTTCAATATGATCAATTTTACCTCAACCCGAAACTTTCGTGTAGTTGTACCAACCTTCAGATTGAGCGCGCCATTTGCATTAAATTAGCAATAATTATTTATAAAATTTTTAATTAGGAGCTATTTCCAGCTTTCCGCTTGTATCTTTTTCTTGCCTAAAAAGGCAAAAAAAAGGATACCGCTGCAATCTGGGCTAGGAAATAAGTAACACGAAAAATTTATAAAAATTCAAATAAACCTTTGTACTTTTGTAATCATTTTTTAGAAACATATTTTCATCTAAAAAACTAAAAATAGCTAACAATCTAATCGTAAAAATAATGCTAAAAGGATTTTTTCATGCACCAAAAGCGGTAAACGAACCCGTAAAATCATACGCACCAAACTCCCCAGAAAAAGCTGCTGTACTTGCTGCTTACAAAAAAATGTGGTCCGAAACTATCGATGTGCCTTTATATATAGGTAGCGAGGAAATACGCACAGGAAACACACGCAACATGACTGCGCCCCACGACCACAAACACGTTGTAGGAAAATACCATCTTGCCGAAAAATTTCACGTAGAAAAAGCCATTGCAAATGCACTCGAAGCAAAAACCAAATGGGCAAATCTAGCTTGGGAACAACGCGCAGCAATTTTCTTAAAAGCCGCCGAACTTATTGCTGGTCCATACCGAGCAAGAATAAATGCAGCAACTATGATTGCACAATCCAAAAACGTTTTTCAAGCAGAAATCGATGCCTCTTGCGAATTAATCGATTTTTTGAGATACAATGTAGAGTTCATGACACAAATATACAACGACCAACCAAAATCCGACAGCTCGGTTTGGAATCGTTTAGAGTACCGTCCGCTCGAAGGTTTTGTTTACGCAATAACCCCATTTAACTTTACTGCAATTGCCGCAAATCTGCCTGCAAGTGCTGCCATGATGGGAAATGTTGTGATTTGGAAACCAAGCGACAGTCAAGTTTTTTCAGCAAAAATAATTATCGATATTTTCAAAGAAGCTGGAATTCCAGACGGAGTTATCAATGTGGTTTTTGGAGATGCACAAATGATAACCGAAACCGTTTTGGCAAGTCGTGATTTTGCAGGAATACATTTTACAGGATCAACACATATTTTCAAAGACATTTGGAAAAACATAGGAACAAATATTCATCATTATAAAACTTATCCAAGAATTGTTGGAGAAACTGGCGGAAAAGATTTTATTGTGGCGCATCCAAGTGCTAATGTAAAACAAGTTGTAACCGGAATTGTTCGTGGCTCATTCGAGTATCAAGGTCAAAAATGTTCCGCAGCATCAAGAGCTTATGTTCCGCAAAGCCTTTGGAAAGATATAAAAGCTCAATTAATTACCGATGTAAAATCTATGAAAATGGGATCTCCAGAAGATTTCGGAAATTTTATTACAGCCGTTATTCACGAAGGATCTTTCGATAAATTGGCAAGCTTTATAGACCAAGCTAAAAAAGATGCTGATGCCGAAATTATTGTTGGAGGAAATTACGACAAATCCGTTGGATATTTCATAGAGCCAACCGTAATTGTTACAACAAATCCGCATTACTCAACCATGGAAACCGAACTTTTTGGACCAGTAATTACCATCTATGTTTATGAAGATGCAAAATGGTCTGAAACCTTAAAATTGGTGGATAAAACCTCGGAATATGCACTTACAGGAGCCATTTTTAGTAATGATCGTTACGCAATCGAGGAAGCTACAATTGCTTTGCAAAATGCCGCAGGAAATTTTTACATAAATGATAAGCCAACAGGCGCAGTTGTTGGAATGCAACCTTTTGGTGGCGCAAGAGCCTCAGGAACAAACGACAAGGCTGGATCGGCATTAAACTTATTACGTTGGGCTTCGCCAAGAACCATAAAGGAAACTTTTGTTACACCCGAAGATTACAGATATCCGTTTTTAGGAGAATAATATTACATTATTTTTATTCGTGAAAGCCCGATTTATTCGGGCTTTTTTATTGGAACAAACTAAAAAAAACACAAAAATTTGTTAATTATTAAATATTTTTTATATTGTGCAAGAATTATATTATGCATGCATAACATTTTAACATTATTTTTAGTCAAACTATAAAACCCAAATATGAAACTAAACTACTTATTAATTTTATTGTTTTCGGTTACAGTTCTTCAAGCGCAAGACAAAAAAAAGGTTGATTTTTCCGATTTAGACAAAACCGGAATGAAAACATCGTTGTTGGTTACGGATGTAAAACCGTTTTCGGTTTTAGGTCAAGACAATGATTTGTATAATATGTACAGTTTTAGTCAGACATACAACGAATTGGGTTTGTCGGATTCTCAAAAAAGATTTTCGAATTTGGCTTCTATAAAATCTCAAATGAGAATGGAAACCACATCGGAAATTGTCAAAATTGGATTAATTCATTCCGATTACGAAGTGGTCAGCAAAACCGCTTTTGATAAAGGTTTAGTAAAAATCACGAACAACAAAATGCTTCGTAATTCTACCCAAAATATTTTCGATCAATATTCCAATACCATAATTACACCACTTAGTTTAAGAAAAAAAGGCGCTCAAACCACATTTTTTCTAGACAGTAAAATGTTTGTAAACACAACTCAAAACAAAATCACTTCCGTAAAAGCCAACTTCGACGACGGGAAAGGTTTGGTTGAAATTACTTTCGATAAAAACACAACCGTAAATTATCCATCCGAAGGAACCAAACAAATAGTTTTTGAAATTAGTTTTGAAAACGGAACTAAAAAAACAAGAAAATCCAGCTTAATAGTAAGTTATTCAAACCAAGATTTGATGCGTATTTACAAAAAAGCACCATCATTAATAACATCGACAAGATCTCCAGATTTAGCAATTTATGGCGAAACCGATTTGTCTCCAGGAAAATGCGAATACGAAGTTTTTTTGAGTCCAGACGGAATTCTTGACAAACCCTTGTATTTAATCGACGGTTTTGACCCATCAGACACCCGAAATGTAGCTGCAGTTTACAATCTGCTAACTTATACCGATGCTGGTGGAGTTACACAAAATCTTGGCGATAAAGTTCGAAATCAAGAAGGTTTTGATGTTGTTGTAATCAATTTTCCAACCTATACAGATGCTGCCGCAAAAGTAATTGACGGCGGAGCCGATTATATTGAACGAAATGCGCTTTCCTTAGTTACCGTTATTGAGTTGATAAATGCTCAGAAAGTCGGAACCGAAAAAAATGTAATAATTGGACCAAGTATGGGCGGATTAATTTCTAGATATGCCTTGCGTTTTATGGAAACCAATAGCTTAGATCCAAAAACAAGACTTTGGATTTCTGTGGATTCGCCGCACTATGGTGCAAATGTTCCCATTGGATTACAACATTTGTTTAATTATTTTGCTTATGGTTACGGAAATTCCGATGCTGTAAAACCATTAGTAAGTGGTTTTTTACGATCGCCAGCTGCCAGACAAATGCTTGTAGATCATTTCGATGCGCATACAACTAGTATTATTGGAGTTAGCGATCCAAGAGTTCCTACAACAGGATTGCCATTACTCCCAACTGGAGCACCGGGATTTAGAAATAATTTTCAAAACAGAATGAATACTTTAGGTTTTCCTCAAACCACAAGAAATATTGCCATGACAAATGGAAGTGGCTTTGGAGCAAAATTTAAAGACAAAAGTAATGCAGATATTAATCCAGGTTTCGATTTGATCGGAACGGCTGCTTCGCCAGCAAATATTGATACTGGAAATGTTATTGCAATTATAAATACCAGAGCATTATCCTTTTGCGAATTCATGCCAAATGCAAATGTAAATGAAGAAATTGTGAATGTAAAAATTCAGGCTCAGATTTTCTTTTGGATAACGCAAGACACTTTTATAGCTAGAGCAACTCAAAGTGCTGCAACTGGCGGGGTAGATTCTGCTCCAGGGGGATTGTTTGACATGGGAGGATTAGCTGCATCGTTAGGGACTGGGAATGCTGTTTTAACAAATTTTCTTGCCGCTATGAAATCCAATTATTTTAGTTTTATTCCAACAGTTAGCTCCATGGGGCTTAATGTTGGCGGAGTAATTGCTAATAACCAACCTAATTATTACACCACAATTACCCTTGGCGCCAAGGATACACCGTGGGACGGGATTACAACTCCAACATCAAACACTACACCATTTGTAAATTGGTATATGCCTCCAACTAATGAAGCACATGTAAAATTAACTAGCGGAAATGTTGATTTTGCTTGGTGCGAAATCGTAAAACCAGATTATTCTTTTGCATTAAATGGAATGAATACTGTTGCAACTTGTAACGGAACAAATGCATCGTTTGGTTTTAATTATAACAACATTCATGGTTGTCCGCCCGCAACAACTTTTACAGCAAGTGGAAACCCAATTGGATCTACCGTTACATTTACACCAAACTCTATTTCGGCAGACGGAACGGTAAGCATGAATCTTAGCGGAGCAACTCCCGGAACTTACACAATTACTGTAACTCCAGATAACAATGCTTTGAAAGCAATTCCTGTAACGGTAACCATTTACCCAAGTAACCCCGTTTTGACAGGAACGGTGCAATTTAGCACAAACGGAACAACTTTTACGCAAGCTACAAACGTAACGGTAACGACTGGAAGTAATTTAGAATTCAAAATCCCATCAAATCTTTATGCTGGAACTATCGAATGGTTTGATCCTACTGGAGTATCAAAAGGTAGTGCAAACCCAACAATTACAGCAATTGTAGACAACAGTACAAATGAAGGAACTTGGACAGCCAAAGTAACTTTTACAAATGATTGTGCAAAATTAGCGCCTGCGAATATTTCTTTTCAGGTAATTGTACAACCGCCACTTGCTACAAATAGTAATGAGTTTAGTAATTTATCTATTTATCCAAATCCGAGTTCGTCTATAGTAAACGTATCTAGTAGCATGGATTTATCAGATGTAAATTCTAAAATTGTAGATCTAAGAGGAAGAGTAATTCTGAATAAAAAACCAACAATATTAAATTCGAATACCATACAAATTGATATTTCGGAATTATCGCAAGGATCTTATTTCTTAGTTTTAGAAAACGATAAAACCAAGTCGGTCAGTCAAATCATTAAAAAATAAAAATAAAAAAGTCCCAATTTGGGACTTTTTTTATGCTTTGAATTTTAGTGGTAAATGCACTACTTTTTTGGTTTCGAAAAATTCGTTGTCAAAAAATTCTGCAATATTGTATTCTGTAGCTTTTGGAAAATCCTTTAATTCTTCTGATAAATCCCCTCCTTTTAAATACAAAATCCCATTTTTAAGTTGATGTTTGTTGGTTTTTTTGATTTTATCTTTTATCCAAGAAACAAAATCTGGCATATTTGTAACTGCTCGGCTAACAATAAAATCGAAATCGCCTTTTACATTTTCGGCACGAAGTTGTTCGGCTTTTACATTTCTAAGATCTAAAGCTTCGGCAACGGCTTTGACAACATTTATTTTTTTCAGGATTACATCTATCAAATAAAAACGGGTTTCTGGAAATAATATGGCTAATGGAATTCCCGGAAAACCACCGCCAGTTCCAACATCTAAAACAAAAGTTCCTGGCTCAAATTTTTGAATTTTGGCAATAGCCAACGAATGTAAAACATGTTTTGTGTACAATTCATCGATATCTTTTCGAGAAATTACGTTTATTTTTGAGTTCCAATCGTTATATAAAAATTCCAGTTTTTGGAATTGTTCTTTCTGAATGTCAGTCAAATCAGGGAAATACTTAATTATTTCGTGCATGTTTTAATTTTTTAACAAATGTAATACTTTACGATTGAAATATTTATCTCAATTTTGGCAAAGAAAATATATTTCTTAATTACATTTGCACTTTATAATATAACCTATGAATACTGCACAACCTACTTTTGCTAAGCAAGACAATATGAAGTTTTTTAGAACTCTAAACTCTAGAGTAAACAACTACTTCAAGGAAAATAATATACAAAAAACCGGAAACTGGAAATTGCATTTAAAGACAATTATATTGTTTACGATGTTTACAGCTCCTTATTTTATAATCATTGCATCGCCAGAAATTAATTTTTGGGTTTTCTTTTTACTATCAATTGTAATAGGAATAGGAATGGCTGGAATCGGGATGAATGTAATGCATGACGGAAATCACGGTTCATACTCCAACAAAAATTGGATTAATAAATTCATGGGCGGAAGCATTTATATACTTGCAGGAAATGTTTACAACTGGCAAGTTCAGCACAATGTTTTGCATCATACTTACACCAATATTCCTGGTCATGACGAAGATCTTGATGCTGGTCGTGTAATTCGTTTTACAAAAGAAGCAAAATGGGAAAAGTTTCATAAATTTCAACATTATTATTCTGTTTTTCTTTATGGTTTATTGACCTTTAACTGGTGTTTAACAACGGATTTTAAACAAATGAAAGGTTACCTAAAAAGAAAATTATCTTACGGAGAAGCTAAAAGCCCAAAAACACTTTGGACAACTTTATGGATAACAAAAATTATATATTTTTCGGTTTGGTTAGTAATACCAATGGTTGTTGGAGTAACTTGGTGGAAAGTTCTTGTAGGTTTTTTTGCAATGCATTACACAGCAGGTTTAATATTGAGTATAGTTTTTCAGTTGGCTCATATTATAGATGACACAACAAATCCTCATCCTAACGAAGCTGGCGAGGTCGAAAACACTTGGGCCATTCATCAATTATTTACAACCGTGAATTTTGCTCCAAAAAACTGGATTATCAATTGGTACACAGGAGGATTAAATCATCAAGTAGAACATCATTTGTTCCCAAACATTAGTCATGTTCATTACGGAAAAATTGCGAAAATCGTCAAAGAAACGGCTGCAGAATGCAACTTGCCATATCATGAATACAAAACTATGACAAGTGCAGTTGTTGCACATTTCAGACATTTGAAAGATTTAGGGAAACAACCTCAACTAGTAGCATAAAAAGAAAGACGTACAAAATTGTACGTCTTTCTTTTTTGATATATATTTGTAAATACACAATCAACAACAATTTCATGGAAAATTTTCTTTCGGACAGAATAAACAATTTATCGACTTCGCAAACTCTAGCAATGGCAGCATTGGCAAGAGAATTAAAACTACAAGGAAAAGACATTATTAGTTTAAGTTTAGGAGAACCGGACTTTAATACTCCCGATTTTGTAAAAGAAGCCGCTAAGAAAGCAATCGACGAAAACTATTCTCAATACACCCCCGTAGATGGTTACATGGAATTGAAAGAAGCCATTTCCAGAAAATTTAAAAGAGATAATAATTTAGATTATAAACCATCGCAAATTGTAGTTTCAACAGGTGCAAAACAAGCATTATTTAACCTAGCACAAGTTTTACTAAATCCTGGCGACGAATGTATTTTGCCAGCACCATATTGGGTTTCCTATTCCGAAATTGTAAAAATGGCAGATGGAATTCCTGTTGAGGTTCCTACAACTATCGAAAGTAATTTCAAAATCACACCAGCACAACTCGAAGCAGCAATAACCCCAAAAACCAAAATGATTTGGTACAGTTCGCCTTGTAATCCGAGTGGATCAGTTTACGATCGTGAAGAACTTACAGCGTTAGCAAAAGTATTAGAAAAACATCCAAAAATATTTGTGGTTTCCGACGAAATCTACGAACACATAAACTTTACAGGAAATTTTTGCAGCATTGCATCAATCCCAGGAATGTACGACCGAACCATAACCGTAAACGGAGTTTCCAAGGCATTTGCCATGACGGGTTGGAGAATTGGATATATTGGCGGACCAGAATTTATTGCAAAAGCATGTACCAAAATGCAAGGTCAAATTACCAGCGGAGCCAACAGTATAGCGCAACGCGCAACAATTGCAGCTGTAGATGCTGATCCAAAAGAAATAAAATTTATGGTAACCGAATTCCATAAACGTAGAGATTTGGTAGTCGGATTACTAAAAAATATTCCCGGAATAAAAATCAATAATCCCGACGGAGCATTTTACGTTTTTCCTGATGTTTCCTCATTTTTTGGGAAAACATTACGCGGAACGAAAATCAATAATGCCGATGATTTTTCTATGTATTTACTTTCAGAGGCCAATGTTGCAACCGTAACTGGCGATGCATTTGGCAACCCAAATTGTATTCGCTTTTCTTACGCAACCAGCGAAGATCTGCTAACCGAAGCCTTGAGAAGAATAAAAGAAGTTTTGGCTTAAACAGATTAAAAATGAAAAAACTACTTTTAATATTATCAGTTTTCATTTCAATAACCTTAAATGCACAACAAAAAGAAAAATCACAAATTGTTGAAGTTTCTTGTGGTCAATGCCAATTTGGAATGGAAAGCCAAAAAGGCTGCGATTTAGCAGTAAGAATTGATGGAAAATCTTATTTTGTAGATGGAACTAAAATCGACGATCATGGAAATGCTCATGCTAAAGATGGTTTTTGTTCCGCAATTAGAAAAGCTAAAGTTACTGGTAAAATAGTAAATAATAGATTTTTAGCAACAACATTTGTACTGCTACCAATAATAAAATAGATAAAAAGTGTTTTAAAATTAATTCCTTAAAACCAGATAGCTATTTAATATAAAAAGCAAAACTCAAATTTCCTTAAATGCCTAATATGGTTTAACAAAAAATATTAAAGCAAAATTTATTTTCTGCTTTTTTTATTAAATTAATTCCCTAATCACTTTTGCAGGATTTTCAACTGCTAAACAATTGTCCGGAATATCTTTTGTAACTACTGATCCAGCACCAATTGTGCAACCATTTCCTATTGAAACACCCGGTAAAATAACCGAATTTCCTCCAATCCAGCAATCATTTCCAATAGAAACAGGTTTCGAAAACTCTATTTTCCTGCGAGAAACAGCATCAATTGGATGAGTCGCAGTATAAATATGCGTGTTCGGACCAAAAAAAACATTATTCCCTATTGTGATTTTCATAGTATCTAAAATCACACAATTTACATTAAAATATACGTTTTCGCCAGAAACAATATTGTATCCATAATCACAATGAAATGGTGGCTCAATGTAAATGCGTTTGTCGGAATTTGGAAGCAATTCCCGAAGTATTTGGCGCGCATTTCCGTTCATCAAATATTCGGTAACATTGAGTTTATGAAGTAATTTTTTAGCTTTTTGCCTTTCGGAAGTTAATTCCTTGTCGTTGCTAAAATAATTTTCGCCTGCAAGCATTTTCTCTTTTTCGGATTTCATAAATCAAACTTTATAATATTTCAAATATAGCTATTTTAAAAAAGTTAGAATGACTTAAAAAAATGTTATTTTTGTTTACATTTATATTATAAAAATCAATTTATGAAAGCATATATATTTCCGGGACAAGGCGCTCAATTTTCAGGAATGGGGAAAGAATTGTACGAAACATCGGCATTAGCCAAAGATTTATTCGAAAAAGCAAATGAAATTTTAGGTTTTAGAATCACCGATATAATGTTCGAGGGAACGGCAGAGGAGTTGAAAGAAACCAAAGTTACACAACCAGCCGTTTTTTTACATTCGGTTATATTAGCCAAAACATTGGCAGATTTTAAACCAGAAATGGTTGCTGGACACTCGTTAGGCGAATTTTCGGCTCTTGTTGCAAACGGAACTTTGAGTTTTGAAGATGGATTAAAATTAGTTTCCAAAAGAGCCATTGCCATGCAAAAAGCTTGCGAAATAAAACCATCTACAATGGCCGCAGTTTTAGGATTAGCGGATAATATTGTCGAGGAAGTGTGCGCATCGATAGACGGAATTGTTGTTGCTGCCAATTACAATTGTCCTGGACAGCTTGTTATCTCGGGCGAATTTACAGCAGTAGAAAAAGCCTGCGAAGCCATGAAGGAAGCAGGTGCAAAACGCGCTTTATTATTACCAGTTGGGGGTGCTTTTCATTCGCCAATGATGGAGCCTGCCCGTGAGGAATTAGCCGCAGCCATTGAGGCAACAACATTTTCGACACCAATTTGCCCTGTTTACCAAAACGTAACTGCAAGCGCGGTTTTTGATGCAGATCAAATCAAAAAAAATCTAATTACACAGCTGACAGCTCCTGTTAAATGGACGCAATCCGTTCAACAAATGATAAAAGATGGCGCAACTTTATTTACAGAAGTCGGGCCAGGAAAAGTTTTGGTTGGATTGGTCGGAAAAATAGATAAAGAAGTTGCCGTTGCAAACGCATAAAATATTTTATAATTTTTTTAAATAATTTCTTATGAAAAAAGCAATATTATTAGTCGCATTTTTATCCTTTTTTGCTTCATGCAAAGAGGAAACCAAAGAAAAAGTAAAAGAAGCTAGCAAAGCCGTAAGTGCTGATTTTAAGCAAGCTGCGGACTCGGCAAAAGTAAAAGCACTAAAAGTAATTGACACCGCAAAAGTAAAATCAAAATTCAAAAACGCCATCGAAAAAGGTGCCGAAAAAGTAGAACAAGGCGCAAAAAAACTGAAAGAATCCGTTAAAAAATAATATTTATTATGTCGGATTTTATTTCTTTGCTTCAAAATATTCAAAATGTAAAAGTTATCGATTCCTCGATTGGGAATTCTGAATATTTTCCGTTGGATTTATCTGTAAAAAATACGGATTTAGATAATTTTGATTTGACTAGTTCCTCTGAATTCGAAAAATATATTGACGGTTTTTTATTGAAAAATAAATCAAAAGTAGCTTTTGGTGGTTATAACGAGATTCGGAATTTATACAAACGAAGCACTGTTTTTAGGAACGATATTTCTGATGAACGGAACATTCACATCGGTTTAGACCTTTGGATAAAAGCTGGAACAACTGTTTTGGCAGCGCTTGATGGAAAGGTTCATAGTTTTCAGAACAATACGAGTTTAGGCGATTATGGACCAACAATAATTTTAGAACACGAAATAAAAGCTATAAAATTTTATACTTTATACGGACATTTATCCGAACAAAGCTTGGTAGAATTATTTGTAGGAAAACAATTTAAAAAAGGTGAAAAAATAGCAACTTTAGGTAATTTCCCAATAAATGGAGATTATGCTCCACATTTGCATTTTCAAATCATTAAAAATATTGGGAATTACAAAGGGGATTATCCCGGAGTTTGCTCTAAAAAAGATTTAGATTTTTATTTAGACAATTGTCCAGATCCGAATTTATTATTAAAAATATAATCAAAAGTTATCCGTTTATTAGTTATAAAAACCCAAAATTACAACTTTGTAATTTTGGGTTTTTTATTATGTTTATTCTAAATGATCTGTTTTTACATTCTCGTAATTTGCTTCACTTTGTTTTGCTTGCTCCAATCTTTTAGGTCCTATTGGAAAACGAATATCTACATGCTTTGAGGCAACTCCACCTTTTTTGTCAATTGTATCGGCTCGATTTGCAACAATATTCCAAGAAAAAGAAACGTTTGATTTTCCGTCTTTAAGCTCTTTTACAGTAAAACCCTCTTTAGATTTTAGAGTTACAAAAACACCGTTACAGTCTCCCTCTAATTGAATAAAAACTTTTAAAGGATGTTTTTCGCTAACATAAATATGATCCGAAAGTAATGGATCTAATACAATTTTTGCCGATCCATTTGCTAATTTTCCAGTCCCAAAATCTTCGAAAAGAATTTCTGGAGTTTCTGTAGAATGAAGAATTCTATTATTACCGTCTTTGTCTTCGACCATAGTAGATACTGATCCGCCACCCAAAACTTTATATGAAGTTCCATTGTTTTTTGCGCCCACAAAAACATAATCAGTAGTCGATGTATTTGCATCGAAATATCCGCCATATGTAACATCACGCCTTGCTGCTGTTGAGCCAGAAAAATAATTAACATCTTTTCCTGCTATTTTAGCAAATGGCCCAGTGGCTGTATTTATATCATCATCCTGATCGTATTCAAAATATGCAGCGTTATAATCTACTCCATTTCCTTTTCCCACACCTCGAATATGAGCGCCTGTTGTTCCGTGTGCAGAAACTCCTACAGACTCGCCAGCTAGCTCAGTAAAAACAGTTCTCCCTGCTACTCCAAGAACACCTACAACGGTAGAGGTTGCGTTTGCAGCCAAGTTGGCGCTAATACCAATAACTCCATTTCCTCCATTTGGATCTAGATTTCCACCATCAATAACAAATTGGGTATTTGCCACGGACAATGCTCTTATTGTTCTGGCAGAATTTGTAGTATTTACAAACAAACCAACTTGTCCCGAACCTGCGTTTACGGTCATTAATGTATTAGTTGATGGAGTAGCGGCTGTACCTACAATAACTTGCCCATCGTTTTCTACAGTCATTCGCAATGTATTATTGGTCTTGATTTGAAGATTTGTATTGTCCGACGTCCCCAAATAATTTGTACCTGGTGTTGTCGTAGCATTTCCTGTTAATGACCAATTTTGACCTGCATTTCCTTTTAATACCGTCCAACTTGATCCTGTCCAATAATAAAATCCAGGTAAAACAGCTGTGCCTCCAGATCCTGCAGTTGCCGTATTATAAATTAAAATTCCTGTAGCAATTGGCGATGGTCCAACGGGCGATTCTAAAGCTGTTGATGTTAGAGAAACTCTTGGGATTAATAGCCCTTTTGAGTTACTCTCTATTTGTAAAGCAACACCGTTTTCGATATTTGCGGTTCCAATTCCAACTTGTGAATAAGCCGTTTTAAATACAAGTAATGCAGCAATTAATAATAATGTCTTTTTCATAATAACAAATCTTTTTTTTGATTATATATTATGATATACGGGAGTAAAATTGTTTTGGTTTTGATAATTATCAATTTTAACACTAATAATTTTTAAAAAATAGTTTTAGGAAACTGTTTTCTCTTTTTTCTTGTAATTAATAATAAAAACTCCGGATATAATTAGCATTGTAGCAATAATGAAATCACTTGTAATAATTTCATCTAAAAATAGCCAACCCAAGAAAACCGCTATGATTGTATTTATATAATTTAAGATCGAAACCTGAATTGCCGAAACTCTTTTTAGAGCATAATGATAGCAAAAAAACGCCAAAACCGATCCGAAAGTTGCGAGGTATAAAACCGCAAAAACACTCCTAAAACTCCACAAACTAACATTTACATTT
>JAYVZI010000033.1:0-32095 GCA_043783485.1 Bacteroidota bacterium | reverse complement strand
AGGGGAATCGCTTTCTCCTGTACTTCGGTCGGATTTTCAAATCCTAGATCTAAAATCGCCTTCAGTAACGATTCACTCAATCCTAATTGTTCAAATTTATTCATATAGTATTTTAAATATTTTGCAAAAGTACGTCGAATAAACCAGATAAACTAATTCAATTTTAAGATTTGATGTTTTATTAATAATTGATAATCAGTAATTTATGAATTTTAGGTTTTGAGTTGTAGGGTTAAGCTGGTTTGATTAATGCCGAAAAAGCAATTTTTGAATTTAGAAATAAATAAAAAATCAAATTTTATTCTTGATTATTCAAAAAATCAATCAACTCCGCAGTTGCTTTTCCACGATGGCTGATTTGATTTTTTATTTCTAATGAAATTTCTGCAAAAGTTTTATCAAATCCGTCGGGTCTAAAAATTGGATCATAACCAAAACCGCCATTTCCTGTTTTCTGTAAAGTAATTTCGCCCTCAGCAATTCCTATAAATAAATGCTGGTTTCCGTTTAAATTTAAACAAATTACAGTTTTGAATTGGGCTTTTCGATTGGGTTTATTTTCGAGATTGGATAATAATTTATTCATATTATCATCGGCATTCCTTTGTTCACCTGCATAACGAGCTGAAAAAACTCCGGGTTCGTTATTTAATGCTTCCACTTCAAGTCCAGTATCATCTGCAAAACAATCGTATCCGTATTTGTCTAAAATGTAATTCGCTTTTTGAATCGCATTGCCTTCAATAGTATCGGCAGTTTCGGGAATATCTTCATGACAGCCAATATTTTCAAGACTAATAATCTCGATATTATTGGGTAACATACTTTGTATTTCCAGAATTTTATTTGGGTTATTGGTTGCGAATACTATTTTCATATTTGTTTTTTTTTGAAAGGTATAAAATCAATTGTACGAGCAATAGCAATGCCAAAAGTATAGGCTAGAATATCGCTCCATAAAAATCCTTGTCCAAGTACATATCTTCCTAAAAGGGTTTTTCTGATTGCAACAATCCAATCTGCTTGATAAAGCTGAAAAAACTCTATGCTGTAGCAAATTATTACTGCAAAAATAGCGGTTTTGACTTTTTTAATACTTGGGAATATTGTTTTAATGATAAAATAAATCATTACAGCATAAAGTAAATCGCCTACAAATAAGGGTATTTTGGCTATTTTTCGGGAAAAAATTCCAAGAAAAATCACAAATATTACTGCCAAAAAATACTTTAGTCTTTCTTGTTTCAAAATATTAAAGATTAGTCACATTTGTCAAATTATCCGCAAAATATAAGTTGGATAAATTTACAAATTCGTCGCCACGCATAAAAATATTAATATCAACTTCCGAAAAACTATTTTTTCCTGCTGCGGCTAATAATTCGTTAGCAGAATGCAAAGTATTTTTATGAAAATTATATACTCTTTCGGATTTATCGGTAACGACTAAACCTTTCATGAGCATTTTATTTTGGGTTGCAACTCCAGTTGGACACTCATTATTATTACATTTTAATGCCTGAATGCAACCTAATGAAAACATGAATCCACGTGCCGAATTACACATATCCGCGCCCATTGCTATGGCTCTAAGGATGGAATGACCAGAAATAATTTTTCCGCTACAAATTACTCGGATTTTATTACGGATTTTAAAGTTAATTAAAGTTTTATTCACAAATATTAATGCTGGTTCAAAAGGCATTCCGACACCATCGGCAAATTCTAGCGGAGCAGCGCCAGTTCCACCTTCGGCACCATCGACGGTTATAAAATCGGGATAAATATTTTCGGCAATCATTTCTTGGCAAACCTTTTCGAAATCTCGAGTATCGCCAATACAAAGTTTGAAACCGATTGGTTTTCCGTTGCTTAATTCACGTAATTTTGCAATAAAATGTACCAAACCTTTAGCATCCGAAAATGCCGAATGGCTTGGTGGCGACAATATGGTTGTAAATGGTTTTACACCACGAATTTTGGCAATTTGTTCAGTATTTTTTGTCGCTGGTAAAACGCCTCCGTGACCAGGTTTTGCTCCTTGAGAGAGTTTTATTTCGATCATTTTTACGGATGATAGATTGGCTTTTTCTTTAAAATTTTCTGCATTAAAAGTTCCATCATCGCTTCTGCAACCAAAATATCCTGTTCCAATTTGCCAAGTTACATCGCCACCTTGCAAATGAAATTCGGTTAATCCGCCTTCGCCAGTATTGTGATAAAAATTTCCTTTTTTGGCTCCGTTATTCAAGGCTCGAATGGCATTTTCGGACAAAGATCCAAAGCTCATTGCCGAAATATTCAATATCGATGCAGAATAGGGTTGTTTGCAATCTTGACCGCCAACCAAAACTCGTGGCAATTCCTCATTAACTTTCGTAGGAAACATAGAATGTTTTATGCCTTCGTAATCGGAATTATTAATATCGAGTTGGGTTCCAAATGGTGTTGTGGCATCAATGTTTTTGGCTCTTTGATAGGCAAGCGAACGTTGGTTTCTGGAAAATGGTTTTCCGTCCGTATTTCGTTCAATGAAATATTGTTGAATTTCTGGCGAAATGGTTTCGAAAGCATATCTAAAATATCCTAGAACTGGGAAATTTCTTAAAATGGCATGTTTATTTTGATTGGCGTTATAAAAACCAATTAATATTAAAATAACAATTATTGCTGATACAAAATAGGCAACATGCAAGAAGTAATTGAATCCTAATGAAATTATTAGTAATGCCAATGCGATTGTTAAAAGTTGTTTTCTCATTATGAAATGATTAAAAATTGAAAATTTATTGATTACAATATTAATGAATTTTATGCAAAGGAAATAATAGAATAGATTATTAAGAATTATTTTACGGGAATTCAACTTTTCCTTTTTTTGATGTTAAAATAAAGTTAAAATACTGATTTTAAGAATATTAAAATTAAATATTTTTAAATTTGAATATGATTTTGATTCATTATTTGAATGTATTAGTTACCGAAAATAAAAATAATTCACAAGTCGTTTGTATTTAGTAAATGCAGATTGATAATAATAAATCAAAATCAAAATTAGAGGTCTGTAAAAAGGCCTCTTTTTTTTGGGTTTAATTTTTTTTCTTGAAATTAAAATCGCAATTTTGTTACTTTATAATTTTAAAATTCTAACCATTGAAAAAAATATTCCTTTTTATTGCAATAATTATTTTTTCGTTTTCTTGTAACAAAGACGAAACGGTTGTTGCGCCTTCAATAGTAGGAAAATGGAATTTCGAGAAGCAAATTTATACCGAAAACACAACCATTTATCCAGAGGAAAATTATCCAAACGAAACGGGTTGCAATAAGAATTATATTGAGCTAACGTCCAGTAATACCTTCAAGGAAATAGATTATAATTCCAATTGTACTTACATGGCTTATAACGGAAATTGGACAAAATCAGGAAATATTATATCGATAATTTACTCCGATATGACAACGGATTCCTACGAAGTTGTTAGCGTTTCTGAAACAACACTTGTTATAAAACATACCGAAAACATTGGTGCAAATGTGTATTCTTATCTCTACACCTTGCTAAGAGTTTAGCTAAATCGCATTCTCACAAAAACGTGTTTTATACCTTTTTTATCGGATTCGCGCTCGTCTATTTCCAGAATATCGGTCATGGATTTTAGCATTGGTGTAAGTTTAGAAAAACCGTAATTTCGTGGATCAAATTCGGGTTTTTTCTTTACAATAAGATTTCCTACATCGCCCAGAAAAGCCCAACCATCTTCATCGCCAATTGCCTCGAGCGTATCCTCAATAAGTTCTATGGTTTGATTATCGATTTTGATAGGCGTTTCTTTTTCTAAAGGTTTTTTGTTTTCGGAAATTGCAGTAGGTTTTGCCGATTTGTTTCGTCCAATGGCTCGGGTTTTTTTAATTGCTCCATCAAGAACTTCGATATAAATAAATCGGTCGCAGGCAACAATAAACGAATTTGGCGTTTTCTTTTCTCCAATTCCAATAACTTTCATTCCGGATTCGCGCAATCGAATGGCTAATCTTGTAAAATCCGAATCCGAGGAAACAATACAAAATCCATCGACTTTATCGGAATATAATAAATCCATGGCGTCGATAATCATGGCAGAATCCGATGAGTTTTTGCCTACCGTATAGCTGTATTGCTGGATTGGAGTTATGGCATGCTCCAACAAAACCGATTTCCAACCATTAGCATTTGGTTTAGTCCAATCCGCGTAAATACGTTTGGTGGTTGGCGTCCCGAACTTGGCAATTTCTTCCATCATTCCTTTTACATTACTGTATGGAACATTGTCGGCATCAATTAGTACAGCGAGTTTTAGTTCTTTGGTGGGTTGTGACATGTTTATTTAAATTTCAAGAATTTCAAAGATAAGAAAATTATTGGTTAGATTTGGATTTTCCTAGCCCAGATAGAAGGGATAATCCTTTATAATTTTTCAATTGCCAAGGGTTTAAACCCGTGGCAATTGAAAAATTATAAAGATTGGAATGAGAGCTGGAAATAGCTCCAAAAAAATATTTTGAAAATTGTATATATATTAAGGTATAAATATTTATTTTTGCAACTTCTTAAAATTAAAAACATTACTCCAAATATATTATGGTAAAAGATTTATTCGAAAGAATTCAGAACAATAAAGGACCACTAGGAAAATGGGCTTCGCAGGCAGAAGGGTATTTTGTTTTTCCAAAATTGGAAGGCGAATTGGGTCCAAGAATGCAATTTCAGGGAAAAAATATTTTGAACTGGAGTTTGAACGATTATTTGGGACTTGCCAATCATCCCGAGGTGCGTAAAGCAGATACCGATGCGGCGATTCAATACGGTGCGGCATACCCAATGGGTGCAAGAATGATGTCAGGTCATACGGCTGCTCATGAGCAATTGGAGAACGAATTGGCTGAGTTTGTAATGAAGGAATCGGCGTATTTATTGAATTTTGGTTATCAAGGAATTTTATCTACGATCGATGCTTTGGTTACTAAAAATGACGTTATTGTATATGATGTAGATGCGCATGCTTGTATTATTGATGGTGTTCGTTTGCACATGGGAAAACGTTTTACCTACCGTCATAACGATATTGAGAGCATGGAGAAAAACCTGCAACGTGCTACAAAATTAGCCGAAACTACTGGTGGAGGAATCTTGTTTATTACCGAAGGTGTTTTTGGAATGCGCGGACAACAAGGAAAGTTGAAAGAAATTGTAGAAATGAAAAAAAGATACAATTTCCGATTGCTAGTTGATGATGCGCACGGTTTTGGGACACTAGGAAAAACAGGTGCTGGAGCAGGCGAGGAGCAAGGAGTTCAGGATGATATAGATGTTTATTTTTCTACTTTTGCAAAATCGATGGCAAATATTGGAGCATTTGTAGCTGCCGATAAAGATATTATAGATTACTTAAAATATAATTTACGTTCGCAAATGTTTGCCAAAGCATTGCCAATGATACAAACTGTTGGTTCGCTAAAACGTTTGGAATTATTGCGTAATTCATCGGAACTTAAAGATAAACTTTGGGTAAATGTGAATGCCTTGCAAAACGGATTGAAAGAAAAAGGATTTAACATAGGCGATACAAATACTTGTGTTACACCAGTTTACTTGGAAGGTTCTATCCCGGAGGCAATGATTATGGTAAACGATTTGAGAGAAAACTACGGTATTTTCTTGTCGATTGTGGTTTATCCAGTTATTCCAAAAGGAATGATTTTGCTACGAATGATTCCTACTGCAAGCCATACAATTGCAGATATTGATGAAACTTTGACTGCTTTTGAAGCCATTCGCGAAAAATTAGAAAACGGAACTTACAAACAAATTGCAGATGCAACTACGGTTGATGTTTCTTAATTAATTTTAGATATATAAAAAAATCCATTCATGAAAGTGAATGGATTTTTTGGTTATAAATCTTTTCTAAAAGTTTTTCGTCTGCAATGCGTTACGGGTTCAAAATTTTTCCAGAGTAAATGTATGGCATGATTGTCCGCCAACTCTGGCGTTCGGATACAATTTTGTATTCCTTTTTTGGTAAAAGTCGTATGCATTTCCTTGAAAAGTATGGCGTGAACACCTTTGTTTTGGTATTCTGGCTGAACACCAATAAGGTAAAAAGTAACGTCTTTGCTGTTTTTTCTTGCGTTTAATAAATGCAACAATCCAAAAGGAAAAAGTTTGCCTTTGGCTTTTTGCAAAGCTTGTGAAAAACTGGGCATTACAATAGCAAAAGCCACTAAATTTTCATCTTTATCTTCTACAAATTTGATGTATTCGGGATTGATAAACGAAATATATTTTTTCTTGAAATACTCTTTTTCTCGATCCGAAATTGCTACAAATGAAGATAAACTTGCGTACGAAGCATTAAATAAATCGAACATTTTGTCCACATGAGGCAAAACGTCTTTGGTTTTTGTAAAATTTAATGGTTTTAGATTGTAACGTCTTTTTATGAGTTCCTGCGCTTTATCAAAAAACTCTAATTTTACGTTTTTAAAAGGAAACTTATTTTCGAGATATTCTTTTTCGACTACAAAACCCAATTGTTCAAAATGTGTGGCATAATAAGGGAAATTGTACCAAGTAATCATAGTTCCTATTTCCTCGAAACCTTGGGTCAGAACGCCAACTTTATCAAGATTAGAAAATCCCATTGGCCCTTCGACATGATCTAGGTTGTTTTTATTGCCTAATTCATACACTTTTTCGAGTAATGCTTTGGTAACTTGCACATCATCAATAACATCAAACCAGCCAAAACGTACTTTGCTTTTTTGTTGGTTTTTTACTTCGCTCCAATTGATGATTGCTGCAATGCGACCCACAATTTTATTATCGCGATAAGCCAAATAAAAGTAAGCTTCGGCATTTTCGAAAGCTGGATTTTTGGTTTTATCAAAAGTTTCGAGTTCATCGGCAATTATTGGCGGAACCCAATATTTATTGTTTTTATATAACGAAAACGGAAACTTTATGTAATCGGTAAGTTCACTTTTGGTTATGGCTTCTTTTATGGTAATCATTACGGATTTGGTGTTTCGACTTGGTCTTTACGTTTTTTTTGTTTTTCGGCTTTACTTCCCTTTTGAGCTTTATTTTTTTTGATATTGCTAATTTTTACTTCTTTATAGTTTTGTTCAAATCTCCAAGAAAAACCAACTCCGCCATATAAATAAGCGGGTGTACTTTTGTAATTTGAGCTTATTGACAAGTCCACTTGCATGTTTTTATCAAATAAATACGCTGCTCCACCAGTAAAAATACCATCGGAATATAATTTGCTGTTTACACCTTTATATTCTAATAATGATGACCAATGCTCGCCAAACCCTTTGGTGTAAGTAAAAATATATCCTAATGTTGGGTTTATTGTAGTGATTTTGTCATAATAAAGATTAAAAATAAATACGTTACTTCCTGGAAACTGATTTTGAGTAATTAACATGGCTTTTGGCGAAAAATTTTCCTCAGGAGCTGGACTAAACGGATTGTTTCCCAATTTCAGATTTGCGCCTGCATAAAACGAAACTGCGGGAACAAATTGTCTCCATTTAAACCTGTGATTGGCTTTCCAACTGGTTAAACTAATTTTTTCCTTATAGTTTTTGAAAGGATCATAAATAAGATATTTGGCTCCAATTATTAGTTTTTTGAAACCGCTTCGCCCATCATTTATAAAGGTAGAGCTGTATTTGTCGGTCTGATATTGAATGTTGGTAACTACTTCCAATTGTTCTCTAAAAAAGCCATATCGCAAAGAAAAATCAGTTCCAAAACCATTTGCATGATATATTGGATCATATTTTTCTTTAATTCCGTAAAGACCAACTTCGGTTTGCAAAATGGTTTTCCCTACCGAAAAAGCGCCCATAGACTCGCCAGGTCTGTTGGAATTGACAACGTCTGTATATTGTGCAAAACTTATTGTACTTGCAAAGAGCATAAAAATTGCAAAAAGGTATTTTATCTTGATCATTTTTTTAATTTTAATTTAAATCACATTTCAAATGTACTATTTTTTATTATTTATTTAAGAATGATATTTTAGTTTTGATAAATGGATTTATTAATTTTGACAAAAATATAAAATCATGCAAACTGCTTCTTTCAATGGATTTATAAAAATGATTCTCGAAATCATACTTTTTTATTATGTAATAAAGTTTTTGGCAAAACTTTTTTTGCCAATTGTAATCAAAAAAGTAGTCAAAAAAGCGGAACAAAGTTTTCAAGACCAATATCAAAATTCACAAAATCCGCAACAAAAAGACGAAGTAATTTTTGATGCATCAAAAGCTAAAAATCCTCGCGAAACTAAAAAAGTTGGTGATTATGTAGATTTTGAAGAAATAGATTAAGTTTGCACAACAAATAATTTCTGTTCCGATATTCAAAAAATTCTATAAACTTTAAACGTTTTTAATGAAAAACATCAATAAATTTTATCCACACGCCTTAGCAATTGTTAGTTTTATACTTATTTCTTTAGTTTATTTTTATCCTGTTTTGCAAGGAAAAAAAATATTTCAGTCCGATATTGCTCAATATACCGGAATGGCAAAAGAGCAAATCGATTTTCGAAAAGCCAATGATAATCAGGAAACTTATTGGACCAATTCTGCTTTTGGCGGAATGCCAACTTATCAATTAGGGGCAAAATATCCTTATAATTATATTAAAAATATTGATGAAGTCATTCGGTTTTTGCCTCGTCCTGCGGATTATTTATTTTTGTATTTCTTTAGTTTTTATATTTTGCTTTTGGTTCTAAAAACCGATCCGCTAAAAGCCTTTTTTGGAGCTTTGGCTTTTGGATTTTCCACTTATTTAATTATTATTTTGGGAGTTGGACATAATGCAAAAGCGCATGCAATTGCTTACATGCCGTTAATTATTGCAGGAATTTTATTGGTTTTCAAGAAAAGATATGTTTTTGGTGGTTTACTGACCATGTTTGCAGTGGCTCTGGAAATAAATGCAAACCACATACAAATGACTTATTATTTGTTGTTTTTGATTTTGCCGATTGTTATTTTTTATATCATTAAATTCTATAAAGAAAAAGATTTAAAAGGACTTTTTCGCGCCTTCGGAATTTTTGCAATTGCAGGAATATTAGCATTTGGCGCAAACGCTACAAACTTATTAGCAACTGCTGAATATGCAAAAACCAGCACGCGTGGTAAAAGTGAGCTTACAATAGACGAAAAAGGAAAAAAATTAGAAAGCAAGAGCGCTTTAAGCTTCGATTACATTACCGAATACAGTTACGGAATTGCTGAAAGTTTCAACTTAATTGCTCCACGATTATTTGGTGGAGGTTCCAACGAAAAATTAGCAGAAAATTCTAGCTCATACGATTTTGTAATAAAACAAGGCGCAACCGATGAGGAAGCCAAACAATTTACCGCCAATTTGCCAACTTATTGGGGCGATCAAACCAGCGTTGCCGCACCAGCATACACAGGTTCGGTGGTTTTCTTTTTAGCCATAATTTGTTTGTTTGCAGATAAACGAAAAATAAAATATGCATTTCTTTCCGGAGTCATAATAACATTAATGCTTTCATGGGGGAAAAACTTTGCTTTTCTGACCAATTTTTTCATAGATTTTGTTCCAATGTATGACAAGTTTAGAGCGGTTTCCTCTATTCAAGTTATTTTAGAATTGTGTTTTCCTTTACTCGCAATTATGGGATTACAATCGTATTTCAAGTTAGATAAAACTGATAAATGGAAAACACTTTGGCAATCATCTGCAGTTGGTTTTGGAATATTAATTGTATTGTTTTTAAGCAAAAGTTTGTTTGATTTTGCAGGTGTAAACGATGGAACTTACATCAGACAATATGGCGAATCCGGACAAGCATTTATCGATGCGCTTCGTGAAGATCGACGAACGATGTATTCCGCAGATTTATTGCGTTCTGGTTTTTTTATGCTTGTAGTTGCTGGGGTTTTATGGCTTTCTATCAAAGAGAAATTAGCTCAAAATACCGCTATAATTATCATTGGATTGTTTATGGTTGGCGATTTATTTTTTATTGATAAAAATTATTTAGACAGCAAAAGTTTCGTGAGCGCACAACAAGTCGATGAACCTTTTCAGGCAAGTCAAGCAGATTTACAAATTTTGCAAGACTCCTCTAATTATCGTGTTTTTGATATTGCAGGGCAAATGTCGAGTGGTAAAAACTCTTATTTTCATCATTCTATCGGGGGGTATAGCGCGGTAAAACCAAGACGAATGCAACAGCTTTTTGATTATCAAATTGTGAACAGCAATCTCGAAATTCTTAATATGTTGAATGTAAAATACATCATTCAAACCAACGAAAAAGGCGAAGAAATTCCTACTCAAAACCCAGATGCAAATGGAAACGCTTGGTTTGTGAGCAATATTAGATCAGTGGTTTCCGCAGATAAAGAAATGAGTGCTTTGGATAAAATTAATACAAAAAATGTAGCTGTTGTAAATCAAGTCGAATTTCCAGAATTTGTAAAAAACACCAGTTTTACAAAAGACACTTTGGCTGTTATCAATCTTGTTAAATACAAGTCGGATGATTTGGTTTATGCTTCTAATAATTCGAATAATGGCTTAGCACTTTTCTCCGAAAATTATTATAAAAATGGTTGGAACGCCTATATAGATGGAAAATTAACACCACATTTTAGAGCAAATTATGTTTTAAGAGCTTTGCAAATTCCTGCTGGAAAACACAAAATAGAATTCAAATTTGAACCTCAAGTTGTAAAAACCGGAAGCATGATTGCTTTAATAAGTTTTGTAGGAATGCTTATTTTGTTGGGCATAGGGATTTATTTTGAAAGAAAAAAAATGAAAATTTAATTTGTATATTTGATTAGCATTAATCTTTTAAATTAAATTCATATGGAAGTTTCTAAACTAAATCATGCTCATCCTAAAGTAATGGAAGCCCGACATATCGAAGAGGCCAGACAATTGACCTATCAACAAAGATTTGATAAACTTATTGCGCTAATTGAGATTTCTTATATGCTGAAAAACGCAAAAAAATATTCAAAATCAAAATAATTTGAAATGAATAAGGAAATAATTGATGTTTGGAAATACCTTTCAGAAAATAATGTAAACTACTTAACAATTGGAGGTTTTGCAGTTAATATCTATGGATATGGAAGAAATACTAGCGATATTGATATATACATAGAAGATACAATTGCCAATCGTGAAAACCTAAGAAATGCTATAAAACAAATCGGATTAGGAGATTTTGAAAGTATCATTACCATGCAATTTATTCCTGGTTGGACAGATTTTACTTTAAACTTCAAATTTAGATTAGATGTTATGACTTCTGTTTTAGGTTTAGAAAATAAATCATTTAGAGAACTTTTAGATAAAGCAAATATCATCGAAATTGATAATGTTCCAGTTTATTTTATTGATTATGAAAATCTAATTCTGAGTAAAAAAGCAGCAAATCGACCTAAAGATATTCTTGATATTGAAGAACTCGAAAAAATAAATAAAAAAGATTAATTTTTCTAAACAGTAAACGGTTTTATTAAACCTTAAACTTCCAAACTTGAATAACAAAGTTCTAATAATTACCTATTATTTTCCACCAGCAGGCGGTCCAGGCGTGCAGCGTTGGCTGAAATTTGTAAAATATTTGCCCGATTTTGGTATTCAACCCATAGTTTATATTCCCGAAAATCCGACTTACCCAATTATTGACGAAAATTTGGTTTCGGAAATATCCGAAAAAGCAATAATTCTGAAACACAAAATTTTTGAACCTTACCAAATTGCCTCGTTTTTTTCTTCCTCTAAAACAAAAAAAATTAGTTCTGGAATTATTCCAAACCAAAAAAAACAATCTTTTTTAGAGCAATCATTACTTTGGATTCGTGGGAATTTATTTATTCCAGATGCGAGAGTTTTTTGGGTAAAACCATCGGTTAGTTTTCTTGAAAAATACATTTTAGAACACAATATTGAAACCATAATCACTTCTGGCCCGCCGCATAGTTTGCATTTAATTGGTCTAGAATTAAAACAAAAACTAAACCTGAACTGGATTGCAGATTTTCGGGATCCATGGACGACAATTGGTTATCACAAAGCATTAAAATTATCTACTTTTGCAGAAAAAAAGCACAAAAAATTAGAACACAAAGTTTTGAATTCTGCCGATACAATTATAGTAACTAGCAAAACTACAAAGCAGGAATTCGAAGTTTTGACCAGCAAGCCAATCGAAGTTATTACAAATGGTTTTGATGTTGAAAAAGTAGAAAAACAAACCTTGGATTCTAAATTTTCATTAGCGCATATTGGTTCTTTTTTGTCGGATCGGAATCCGAAAATTCTTTGGGAAAGTTTATCAGAATTAATAAACGAAATTCCTGATTTTAAAGAAAATCTAGAAATAAAACTAATTGGAAAAATAAGTCAAGAAGTTTTGGACATGATTTATAGTTTCAAATTGAATAATTTTTTGAATAATTTGGGTTATATTTCACATTCCGAAGCCATTGCACAACAACGTAAATCGCAAGTTTTGTTGCTTATAGAAATAAATTCTCTAGAAACCAAAAGCATTATTCCTGGAAAATTATTCGAATATATGGTTTCCGAAAGACCAATTATTGGCATTGGTCCAAAAGATTCTGATTTTCAGGAAATTATAACCACAACAAATTCGGGGGTTTTCTTTGATTATTCCGAGAAAGAAAAACTGAAATCCGTAATTTTGGATTTTTATAATCAATTTTTAAACGGAAATCTAAAATCGAATGCGGTTGGTTTGCAACAATATTCTAGAAAAAATTTAACCCAAAAATTGGCTCAACTTATAACTCATAATTCATAACGTAACATTGGGAATAGTTCTAAATCAGTCTATAAAAAACACCGTGATTACCTATTTTGGTTTTGGAATAGGAGCTATAAACGCGCTTTTTTTGTACACCAATTTTCTTGGAAAAACCCATTACGGAATGGTTGCTTTTTTGCTTTCGGCGGCAAATATTATGATGCCGCTCATGGCCTTTGGGGTTCACAGCACCATGATCCGTTTTTTTTCGAGATATAAAACAGAGCAGGAGCGCGAAAAATTTATGAGTTTTATGCTCGTAATGCCTTTGATTTTGATTGTTCCAATTACTGCCATAACGTTTTTTTTCTATGATCAAATTGCTTTTTATTTATTAAAAAAAAATCCCGAAATAAAACCTTTTTTGTGGTTAATTCCAGTAATTGGAATTTGTATGGGTTATTTTGAGGTTTTTTATGCCTGGGTAAAAGTACACATGAAATCGGTGGTTGGTAATTTTATTTCTGAAGTTTTGGTTCGGATTATCATCCTATTTTTGTTATTTTGTGTTCATTTTGAATGGATTACCAAAGACAAATTTATTTATGGTTTACTAATTGCGTATTTATTGCAGTTTTTGGTCATGATAATTTATGCGATTCGAGTAAAAATGCCAACTTTAAAATTGTCTATTCCCGAAAATGTAAAAGAACTTTTTGGATATTCGTTTTTTATAATTTTATCGGGAAGCGTCGCGGTTTTGCTTATGGATTTCGATAAAGTAATGATTCCCAATTACATAAAAATAGAAAATAACGCTTTATATTCTGTTGCGATTTTTATAGCAACCGTTATTGCCGTTCCGAGTCGCGCCATGTTGCAAATTATTTATCCAATTACTGCAAAACTCATGAATGAAAATAAGTATGAGGAATTGAATGATTTATATAAAAAATCGGCCATTAATCTTCAGGTTTTTGGGGGATTAATCATGCTTGGAATTTTCTTGAACATTAGCGAATTGTACAAACTAATTCCCGGAGATTATTCGGGCGGAATTATAGTTGTTTTTATTATTGGCTTGACTAAGTTTTACGATGTAATTTTAGGAAACAATAATGCCATAATATTGAATACAAAATACTATAAATCGGTTTTGTTTTTTGGATTTTTATTGGTTTTTATGATGGTTGTTTTGAACATGATTTTAATTCCACCCTTCGGAATCATTGGTTCGGCATGGGCAACATTAATTTCGGTGATGGTTTACAATACCATAAAATTACTTTTTGTGGTCAAGAAAATGAATTTGTATCCATTTACCATAAATACTTGGAAATCGTTTGGAATTATTGGGTTGGTTTTTGTTGGATTTTATTTCTGGGATTTTCCTTTTCATCCTATTTTAAATATTATTCTAAAATCGATTTTGATAACAATAGTATATGTTTACTTGAATTATAAATTCTTGATTTCCGAAGAAATTAATGGAATTATCAATAAATTTTGGTCTAAAATATTCCCCTAGCCCAGATAGTAGTGAAAATCCTCGTAATAAAATGGAGAGATTGTAACGCATAGCTGGAAAAAGCTCCTGATAATAAAAGAGAATATACCGAATAAATAAAAATTAAAATTAGTTATTAGTTTGATGAAATTTGTTATTTTTGTGCCACTTTATAAAAAGTAAATAAACCTTACTATGGACATACACGAATACCAAGGAAAAGAAATATTAGCCAGTTATGGTGTAAAAGTGCAACGTGGTTATGTTGCCAATAATCCCCAAGAAGCCGTTGCTGCTGCAAAGCAACTTACTGCCGAAACAGGAACAGGATGGCACGTTATAAAAGCACAAGTTCATGCAGGTGGACGTGGAAAAGGTGGTGGAGTAAAGCTTGCTAAAAACTTACAACAAGTTGAGGAAATTGCAGAGCAAATTATTGGTATGCAATTGGTTACGCCGCAAACGCCGCCAGAAGGAAAAAAAGTACACAAGGTTTTGGTTGCTGAGGATGTTTATTATCCTGGTGAATCTGAAACCTCGGAATTTTATATGTCAGTTTTATTAAACAGAGGTCGTGCTCGTAACATGATTATGTATTCTACAGAAGGTGGAATGGATATTGAGGAAGTTGCGGAACACACGCCACACTTAATTTTTACTGAGGAAATCGATCCAAATGTTGGTTTACAAGCTTTTCAAGCGCGTAGAATAGCTTTTAATTTAGGTCTTTCTGGAAATGCATTTAAGGAAATGGTTGCTTTTGTAGCTTCTTTATACAACGCTTTTGTTGGTTCTGATGCATCGATGTTCGAAATTAATCCAGTTTTGAAAACATCCGATAACAAAATTATTGCTGTTGATGCAAAAGTAAATCTTGATGACAATGCTTTGTACCGTCATCCTGCTTTAGCAGAATACAGAGATGTTCGTGAAGAACGCGAAATAGAGGTTGAAGCAAAAGCCGCAGGTTTGAATTACGTAGATCTTGATGGAACTGTTGGTTGTATGGTAAACGGTGCTGGATTGGCAATGGCAACAATGGATTTGATAAAATATGCAGGTTTTGAACCAGCAAATTTCTTGGACGTTGGTGGAACTGCAGATGCAAAACGTGTGGAATTGGCTTTTAGAATTATCCTGAAAGATCCAAACGTAAAAGCAATTTTGATTAATATTTTTGGAGGAATTGTTCGATGCGACCGTGTTGCACAAGGAGTTGTAGATGCTTATAAAAATATGGGCGATGCTATTAAAGTGCCAATTATTGTTCGTTTGCAAGGAACTAATGCTGGAATTGCTAAGGAATTGATTGACAATTCTGGAATGCCAATTTTATCGGCTGTTGAGTTTCAAGAAGCAGCAGACCAAGTAAAAGCAGCCTTGTCTAAATAATACATTACAAAAATTAGTATAATAAAAAATCCTGAATGTGAGTTCAGGATTTTTTTTACTCCAAAAAAAATCCATTTCAAATTAATGAAATGGATTTTTATATTTTATAAGATTAGAAATCTAGAATTGATCTCTTCCTGCAAAATGAAATGCACTTTCGATAGCAGCATTTTCGTCGCTATCAGATCCGTGAACTGCATTTTCTCCGATAGAAGTTGCGTAAGCTTTACGAATTGTTCCTTCGGCTGCATCTGCTGGATTTGTAGCTCCAATTAACGTTCTGAAATCTTCGATTGCGTTTTCTTTTTCAAGAATTGCAGCAACAATTGGTCCACGAGACATAAATTCTACTAATTCTCCGTAAAAAGGTCTAGCAGCGTGAACTGCGTAAAATGCTTTTGCATCTGCAATTGTCATTTGAGTTAGTTTTAGAGAAACAATTCTAAAACCTGCATTTGTAATCATTGCTAAGATATTTCCGATGTGTCCGTTTTCAACGCCATCAGGCTTAATCATTGTAAATGTTCTATTAGTAGCCATTTTTTGTTTTTTTATTTTTATTAAATTTCGTGCAAAAGTAGTGTTTCTTTATCTATTTTTCAATAAAAAAGCATTAAAGTTCCAAAACATTAAACTCTTGTTCTAAAGGTTTTAAGGTTCGGGATAACTTATCGATAAAATCATTTCCGAATTCTAAGTAAAATTCCGAAAAATTAACTTGACGTTCCTGCAAACTTTGATTCGGAAACAACTCGTTTTGCAATTCTTTGATGCGTTGTAATTCCTCATCAAATTTTCGTTTTTGAGCTTTTAGCAATCTTTTTTCTAGGTTTTCTAAACCTTTTTTTTGTTTTATTTCTTGTGCTTTTACAGCTCCTAAAAATGATTTATCTGTCAGATTTGCAATAGTATAAAGTTTTTTGAACTGAAGTTCTAAATACTTTTTTTGTTCGGAAAAATCGATTGGAAAATCCGATAATTTTTGAGTTTGATTGTTGATTAAATCCGTTTGTTTAGAAAATAAATTTCCCCAATTCAAACCCAATTTATCTGCTTTTTGGAATTGTTTTTGGGTTGCCAAAAGTACCGAATTCCTGAGTAATAGTATCGGAAAAGTAATTTTATGGTATTCAAACATCGATTTTAGTTCTAACCAATAAGCAATTTCTCCACCTCCGCCAATGTAACACAAATTGGGTAAAATAATTTCCTGATACAATGGTCTCAGAATTACATTTGGACTAAATTTTTCGGGATTTTTTTCTAATTCTTCTAAAATTTGAGCTTCCGAAAACTGAATATTTGTATTATTTATTTTATAAATTTCGTTTTCCAGAATGATTCTTTCTCGCAGATTATTTTCGATATAAAACAAATTTATTTCGCGAGGATTAACCTGAATCGTATAATTTTTTAGTTTTTCTGTTGTTTCCGAAACTTTTTCGAATGATTTTTGATACAATAATTCATCCTTTATATAAGGTATAAATTCTCGTTTCAGATCTTTTTTATCCGCATCTAAAATGACTAATCCATATTTTCCAAATAATTTGTTGGCCAGAAATCGGGTTGCATTGGCAAGATTATCGTTTTGTAAATAAGCGGTTTCGAATAGTTTTTTTATCTCTAAAGCATTGTTGCTGTTTCCCAATTCTTTCTCGAATACATCAAAAACTTCTTGTAAACCTTGAGTAGAAAATCGCCCAACTGGTCCTGAAGTTCCTTTGTTCCATTTGAATTTTTTGCCTTTAAAATTAAAATAATTAATTTCCTCAAAATCATGATCTTCCGTTGCCATCCAATAAATAGGAACAAAATTTTTGGTTGGATATTTTGCTTTTAATTCCTTACATAAATTAATGGTAGAAATAATTTTATACAAAAAATACAAAGGTCCAGTAAATAAATTAAGCTGATGGCCAGTGGTTATTGTAAAGGTATTTGGGTAGTTTAGAGTCTGAATATTTTGTTTTGTTAATTCCGAAATTTCAATATTTTGGTATTGATTTTCTAAAACCGAAACGAGTGTTTTGCGGTTGTTTGTATCAAAATTAGTATGTTTTTCCTTAATTTGCTCTTCGAAATTTTCGAGACTGGGAAATCGGTTGTATAAAGATTTTAAATCCTGTTTTTGATCTAAGTAATCATTCATTAACGCAGAAAAATATCCAGAATTTTGGTAGCTTATACAGTCGGTTGGCATGTTTAGAATTGCTTAAATTTTGGTAAAAATAATAAAAAGTAAAGTTAAGTTTTTTTGGTTTAACAAATGCTTGGCAATTGTAATTTATTATTGACCGAAATTCCACAAATAACACTTATTTTTGCAGAAATAATTACTTCTTGAAAACTGATATTTTCCTCATAACGCCACCATTTACGCAGCTCAATACGCCGTATCCTGCAACTGCGTACATAAAGGGTTTTCTGAACACCAAAAATATTAGTGCCACTCAAGCTGATTTGGGAATCGAAGTAATTTTGAAAATATTCTCCAAAAATGGTTTTGAAAACATTTTTGATTTTGCGATTAATAATCCAAAGGAAAAATCTCAGAACATCCAACGAATTATTGCTTTGCAGAGTGATTATATAAAAACTATCGATTCGGTTATTGCATTTCTTCAAGGTAAAAATCCAACTTTGGCATTGCAAATTTGTCAAGAAGATTTTTTGCCAGAAGCATCAAGATTTTCGCAATTAGAGGAACTCGATTGGGCTTTTGGTAGCATGGGAACCCAAGATAAAGCCAAGCATTTTGCGACTTTGTATCTCGAAGATATTTCGGATTTGATAGTGGAATGTATCGATGAAAACTTTGGTTTTAGCCGTTATGCCGAACGTTTAGGTCGAAGCGCAAATTCCTTCGATGAGTTGTATTTGGCTTTAAATAAAAAAAATACTTATATCGACGAAGTTTTACTTTCTATTCTTAAAGAGAAAATAGAGATAATACAACCTAAATTTTTCCTGATTTCGGTTCCGTTTCCGGGGAATTTATATGCTGCTTTTCGATGTGCACAATTTGTAAAAAAACATTTTCCTAATATAAAAATTTCTATGGGAGGCGGTTTTCCTAATACCGAATTGCGATCGCTTTCTGATAAGAGAGTTTTTGAGTTTTTCGATTTTATTACTTTAGATGATGGCGAATTGCCAATTGAATTATTATTTGGAAAACTAAATATTTCTTCCGAGAAGGAATACAAACGCACTTTTTTGCTAGAAAATAACCAAGTAGTTTACAAAAATAATTCCTTAAAAAAAGATTACAAACAATCCGAAGTCGGAACTCCTGATTATTCGGATTTGTTGTTGGATAAATACATTTCGGTAATCGAAATCGTAAATCCAATGCACAGAATGTGGAGCGACGGTCGTTGGAATAAACTTACAATGGCTCACGGTTGCTATTGGGGAAAATGTACTTTTTGTGATATTTCCTTAGATTATATAAAAATTTACGAACCAGTTGCTGCAAAATTAATCGTGGATCGGATTGTAGAATTATCCGAAAAAACAGGTCAAAACGGATTCCATTTTGTCGATGAAGCTGCTCCACCAGCATTAATGCGCGAGGTAGCTCTAGAAATATTACGACGAAAAATTGCCGTAACTTGGTGGACCAATATTCGATTTGAGAAAAGTTTTACACAAGATTTATGTATTTTGCTAAAAGCATCGGGTTGTATTGCCGTTTCTGGAGGATTGGAAGTGGCATCGGACAGATTGCTAAAGCTGATAGATAAAGGAGTTACTGTTGAGCAAGTCGCAAAAGTAACCCGAAATTTTACCGAAGCAGGAGTAATGGTTCATGCCTACTTAATGTACGGATATCCTACGCAAACCGTTCAGGAAACCATTGATAGCTTGGAAATGGTGCGACAATTGTTTCAAGTTGGTGTTTTGCAATCCGGATTTTGGCATCAATTTGCAATGACAGCGCATAGTCCAGTTGGAATGTATCCCGAAAAATTTGGAGTTGTTAAGGAAACTGAAATTATTGGAACTTTTGCAAATAACGACATAAATTATACAGACAAAACAGGAATAGACCACGATAAATTTAGTTTTGGACTCAAAAAATCATTGTTCAATTTCATGCACGGAATTTGTTTTGATTACGAATTGCAAGATTGGTTCGATTTCAAAATCCCCAAAACTAAAATTCCTGATGATTTTATAGAAAATGCATTAAATGATGAAGAAAATTTTAATATAAAACCAACTGCCAAAATAGTTTGGATTGGTGGAAAACCCATTACAGAAATTTTTTCGAAATCCAAAAAAGGAAATTCTTGGGAAATGATTACCCTTACTTTTCATGACAAAAAAGAAACTTTCACCATTCAAACCAATAAAAACGAAGGTGAATGGTTGGTTTCGATTTTAGAAAAAATCCAAGTTTCGAATAATAAAATATATACTTTTTTAGAAATAAAAACCGATTTTGAGAATAATTTTGATGATTTTGAGCTTTTTTGGTTCTCTAAACCAGTAAACACTTTACGCGAATTTGGATTATTGGTTTTGTGATTTTTAAAGTAATTTTTTAAAATTCTCATAAATAAAAAAAAAACACATAGCAAAAGTTAATAAATTGATTTTTAATTAAAAATAATTCCTATAGATTATTGTTTTGTTGTTTTTTATATTAAATTTGAAACGACTAGAAAAAAAATTAACTTAAATAGATGGATAATATTACTATTAGGAGTACGTATTCAAAAGTATTGATGTTGATTATTTTGTCCTGTGTATTCTTTACAGCACTTTATTTTTCTTTATATTATTATATTGTTACTCAGGAAAAAGAGGTTAATAAAAACACCATTTCGCAATATGATAATGAGATAAAAAAGATATTGTTATTAAATTCCGATTCTCATGGATTGTTAATAAATGATATTACAACTTGGGACGAATTTGTAGTTTTTTTTACAACAAAAGATAAAAAATGGTTTGATGAAGTATTATCTTCTGCACTCGATACTTATAGGTCTGATTACGAAGGTGCTTATGACAATGAAGGTAATTTTATCACAAAATTTTCTAATTCCAAAATTAAGTCCTTCGATTTTATTCCACGAAACGTTATTTACGAACTTAAAAGATCTAAACATTTAAATTTTTTTCTTGAAACTCCCGACGGAATTATAGAGGTTTTTGGAGCAACTGTAAATCCATCTAACGATTCATCTAAATACAACTCCAAGCCAGCAGGATGTTTCTTTTTGGTAAGATTAGTAGATGCAAATTATCTTAAAAAATTAGAAAAAATATCCGAATCTAAGATTAAATTTACTGCTCAAGAACTAAAAAGTAGTATAACAAACAATCAGGTTCAAATAACTAAACCACTAAAGGATTGGCAAGGAAATAACATTGCAAATCTTACTTTTACAAGAAATTGTGATATTCATTTTTCGGATATTAAAAAAATGTTATTCTTAATTTTTCTAGGGTTTTTAATATATTTATTCGTAAATCTGTATTACTCAAGACGATGGATTTACCAGCCGTTAAACTTAATAATAAGTGTTTTAGAAACTGGAAATCGGAAATCCATAAAAAAATTAGAAAGACTAGAAGATGAGTTTGGACACATCGGAAACCTTTTCAAAGTAAATAATAATCAACGAAAACAGCTAGAAAAATCTAAACTTAAAGCCGAAGAAAGTGATCAACTAAAATCTTCATTTTTAGCAAATTTATCTCATGAAATTAGAACTCCGATGAACGCAATTGTTGGGTTTACAGATTTGCTTTCCAATACTAATTTGACGGAACTAGAAAAATCAGAATATCTAAAAGTAATTGCTAAAAGTGGTAAAAACCTAGTTTCTATTATAGAAGATCTTATCGAAATGTCTAAAATTGATGCCAATCAAATCAGTCCAAACTTTTCCGATGTAAATCTAGAATCGTGTATGAATGAATTATACAATACTATAAAGATAACAATTCATAAATCTAAAAAATTCGATTTTCATATAATTGAAAACTCAAAAACTGTAATAAAAAATATTGTTACAGACGAAATAAAGCTAAAGCAAATTATTATCAATTTAGTTACAAATGCCATCAAGTTTACCGATGAAGGTTTTGTGGCTTTTGGTTATGAAATCGACAAAAAAAACGAGCTCATAAAGTTTGTAATAAAAGACAGCGGACTCGGAATCGACGAAAAAAATCACAAATTTATTTTTGATAGATTTCGTAGTGTAGATAACGATTTGTCTATAAAACTGGGCGGACTAGGACTTGGGTTAGCCATATCTAAAGCCTATGTAGAAATGCTTGGAGGAACAATCACACTGGAATCTAATGTAGGAATTGGCTCCATTTTTTCGTTTACAATTCCTTTAAAAATTAGTAAAGAAACCAAATTTACCGAAGAACCTTTGATTAAAAAAATCGCAGCAAAAAAGGATAACGAAACCACAATATTAGTTGCCGAGGACGACAATATAAACTTTTTATTGATCGAAAAAATCATGCAACTCAAAAACTACAAAATCATAAGAGCTAAAAATGGGCAAGAAGCAGTAGATTTATCATTAAATAATCCCGAAATAGATTTGGTATTAATGGATATAAAAATGCCAATTCTAAACGGTTTTCAGGCACTCGAAATCATAAAAAAAACCAAACCTGATTTGCCAATAATTGCACAAACGGCCTACGCATCGAGCGACGATCAAGAAAAAATTAAACTTGCAGGGTTTATTGGTTACATCACAAAACCAATTGTGAAAGAAAAACTGTTTGATTTGATCAATCAAGTATTGTAATTTTTGAATAAATAAATGAAAAACTTGAAAATATTTTTAGTATTATTTTTTTTCTCAGTTTCCTCTATATTTTCGCAAGAAATTAAAAAAGAAACTACAAGCGAAATAACAAAAGATACTTTGGCAATCCTTCCAGAAAAGAAGAAAAAACTAGAAATCATTCTCGATCTCGCAAGCCGATATATTTGGCGAGGACAATCTTGGGGAGGAAATTACGCAGTATTTCAGCCAACTGTAAATTACGATTTGACGGATAAAATTACAGCTGGAATTTGGGCAACAACAAATTTTAAGAAAGATTATTTTTATCCCGACGGAATTACGCTAACCAAAGGTTATCAGGAAATTGATATAAATATTAGTTATAAAATTAATAAATTTTTGACTTTTCAACTCTGGGATTACTACTGGCCAACTGTTCAGAAAATAAATGGAATTAATAATAATTTCTTTGATTATGGAAAAAATGGAGTCAAAACAGTCGATGCCAATTTGCTTTTTGATTTTTCGGAGCTAAAATTTCCACTAACATTATCATTAAGTACATTTGTTGCGGGAAATGATTTTAGATACGATAGCAATGGCGAAAATCCAAAACAAAATTTCACAACTTATCTAGAAGCGGGTTATACTTTCGAGGATATTTACAAAAAAATAGACTTAAAAACAATAATTGGAGCGGTTTTCAATAATCAAGCACAATATTATTCGGCTGGGGATTACAATAAAGTTTCGGTTGTAAACATGTCTGTAAAAGCCTCAAGATCATTTGAATTGAGTAAACAAATCTCAATGCCAATTTCCTTGAATTTTGTTCATAATGCAGCAACAAAAAACACAGAAACTTTTGGAAAAAACTTTTTGGTAGTAGGAATTTCTTTCGATTATTAAAAAACTACTTTTTAGATTTCTTTTTTTTCTTATCAACCGTCGAAAATTCCTCAGGATTGTTTTTCATATACAAAAACTTTTCTTTTTGAGGTTTGTTTAGCATTTCCATGATTTTTCTATCGGTAGTTTCCGAAATGGCTTGCATGTCTAATGTTTTCTGGGCATCATCGGTTTCTTTTTTCATCAATATGCTCTGAGATCTAGAACTTTTATTAATGATATCCGTAATTGCAATTATTTGTAGTTCGTCTAATTGCAATTCTTTTTTTAGTTTTTCGATTACAATTTCTAAGTTTTTGGATCTTTGTTTTTCTAAATCTTCTGTAGATGGAGCTTGACTTGGTTGTTCACTTCTGTTTAGTCCAGAATTTCCATTTCCAAAACCGCTATTGGTGTTGCTTCCATAGCCATTTTGGTTTCCATACCCATTTTGATTGCCATATTGTGCAAAAATAGAATTAGCACTCAACAATATAAAAATCGAAAATATTACTGTTTTTATGGTTTTCATAATCTATAAATTTATATTCTAAAAATTACACAATTACATCTGCGTACAAATCAAATTCAGTCGCTTCAGTAATTTTTACCATTACAAAATCGCCTGTTTTTACGTATTGTTTGCTGGCATCAATAAGGACTTCGTTATCAACATCAGGGCTATCAAATTCAGTTCTTCCTACAAAATATTGGCCTTCTTTTCTGTCGATAATACATTTGTAAGTTTGTCCTACTTTTTCTTGATTCAAATCCCATGAAACCTGCGATTGGATTTCCATTATTTCGTTGGCACGTGCTTGTTTTACATCGGCAGGAACATCATCTTCTAGCAAATAAGCATGTGTATTTTCCTCGTGAGAGTAAGTAAAACAGCCCAAACGTTCGAATTTCATTTCCTGAACCCAGTCTCTCATAATTTCAAAATCTTCCTGAGTTTCGCCAGGATAACCCACAATTAGAGTAGTTCTAATTGTTATTCCCGGAACAGCCTCGCGGAATTCCTTAAGCAATTTGGTTGTTTTTTCCTTTGTAGTTCCACGTCGCATGGATTTTAGGATATTATCCGAAATGTGTTGCAACGGAATATCAATATAATTACAAATTTTCGGTTCACGTTTCATGATTTCCAAAACATCCATTGGGAAACCAGTTGGGAATGCGTAATGCAAACGAATCCATTCTATTCCTTCAACTTTTACTAAAGCTTCTAGTAATTCGCCAAGATTTCGTTTTTTGTATAAATCCAAACCGTAATAAGTCAAATCTTGGGCAATAAGAATCAATTCTTTCACGCCATCACGGGCTAAATTTTCGGTCTCTTTTACTAATTTTTCAATAGATTGAGATACGTGTTTCCCGCGCATAATCGGAATAGCACAAAAGCTACATGGACGATCACAACCTTCGGCAATTTTTAGGTACGCGTAGTTTTTTGGTGTAGTCGTTAGTCTTTCGCCAAGTAATTCGTGTTTGTAATCCGCACCAAGCGCTTTTAGCAAACCTGGTAACTCGGTAGTCCCAAAATACTGGTCTACGTTAGGAATTTCTTTTTCTAAATCTGGGCGATATCTTTCAGACAAACAACCTGTTACAAAAACTTTATCTACAATTCCTTGTTCCTTTTTTTCTACATATTCCAAAATCGTATTAATCGATTCCGCCTTAGCATTATTTATAAAACCACAAGTATTAATCACCACAATATTACCTTCTTGCTCATGCACAACGTCTTTGCCGCTTGCTTTGAGTTGCCCCATCAAAACCTCACTGTCGTAAGTGTTTTTGGAACATCCAAGAGTGATCACATTAATTTTGTTTTTCTTTAACGACTTAGTTCTCATACATTTATAAATTGGAGTGCAAAATTACAATATTTATTTCTCGAAACCCCATAGTTTTTGTTTTTTCTGGAGCCAATCCTGCTATCCACTGTATCTTTTTTTGGTTTTATAATTGTTTCGTGCCTCACAATTATAAAACCAAAAAAAGGATGCCGTTCCTATCAGGGCTAAAAAAATCCCGTTTCAATTCAGAAATCGGGATTTATATAAATTTTAAAATAATAAACTTAATTACAATTCAAAAGCCAATGTCATCGTTACATTATTTTTTATAGCAATATTACTACTGTAATCCGTTAATCCTTGCGAAAAAAACTGGTGTGCATTATTTCTTTTTGAGTACGAATATGCCAAATCCAGTTTTGTATTACCAAAATTGTAACCCAATCCACCTGAATATCCGTTTAGATCACTCATTTTATATTTTTTTAAGTAAGGGCTTTGCTCGTATTTGTAACCAGCGCGCAAGCTCCATTGTTTGATCTTGTATTCTCCACCAACTCTAACTTCGCTAACCAATTCAAGAGTATTAGACATCTCGTTGTTAATACCCGTAAACTGATCCTTAGGTCCAAATTTAGTATTGCTGTAATCTTTCAGTAAATAATCAACGCTTAATAAACCATGTTTCCCAAAAATATAAGCCAAACTACCTGTCCATTTCCCTGGAGTTTGCAAAGTGTAAGGATCGTAAACATTTGTAATATTTGGATTTACCGTAACGCTAGAAAGTGCTGGATTTGCTGGATTTCCGTAATTGTAACCGCTGCTTGATATGCTTTGAGTAGTTTCGTCATTTAGTTTATACCAAGTTGGCGATTCGTATGCTAAACCAAAACGAACTTCTTTAGTAGCTTTTACAATTGCTCCAACCTGAAACGAAAATCCTGTTCCGTAAGTATAAATATCGTTACTAAACTGAACACTTTTTACGCCAGTTGTATTATTGTTGTTTTCGGAAAAAACACTGCTTTGTTTGTAATCCGTAAAATGCGAATTCAAATTTAAACCAATACTCAACCAATCTTGGTATTGTGCAGCACCGTTAAAAGAGAGCTTGCCGTTGTATCCTTTAGACGAAAAAATTTCTTGTTGTTTGTAATTTCCACCAGTAATATTATTATAGTAAGCGCTGTTATTAATATTTGTATCATCAACTGGATTGATAATATAGGCCTGATATCCTAGGAATGCTTGTTGATCTGCGAAATTTAATTCATCGTAATAAGAGTTTTGTAATGTTCCAAGAAAAATTCCACCTTGAGTGGCGTTTGCATTCGCGTAGCTACCAAAATAGTTTGCTATAGAGTTCTGATTTACACCAGTTGATAAAAGATTATTATCGAAATTGTTAGCATTTTCATAGTTTAGTGATACTGCAAATTTTTTCCAATCGCTATTGGCATGATTATCATCAAAAATAAAAACGGCTCCAGCTTGATTAAGGTCAAATGAGTTAATATCTTTAGTAGTTTTTGTACCAAAATAATTATTGTTATTTCTTGTACTATAATTGTTTAAAGTAGCAGTAAACTGATTGTTCGAAAAAATTACCGAACCCGCTGGATTAGAGTTTATAGATGATAAATCGCCTCCAAGAGCACCAAATGCTCCACTCATTGCTCTGTATCGAGCTGTTCCAACGGTATTGTCTTGTCCGTAACGAAGCGCATCAGAAATTTCTTGCGATTGTGCTACCGAAAATGATAATCCTGTAATTATTAATAGTAAATACTTTTTCATATGTTTTGATATTTAATTTTAAATTTATTTTTAAATATTTGCAAAAATACTTTTTTTTTGCAAACAAAAACCCATGCAAAACATTCCTGTAATAGCATAGGTTTTTTTATGAATTATTAGCGTCTTCCTCCTCCTGATGATCTCCCTCCACCAGAGCTACTTCCGCTGCTAGATCCAGATGAACTAGGTGTGTAGGATCTTGTAGGTGATGATTCCGAACGAGTAGGTGAGTAGCTTCTTGTTGGTGCCGACTCAGATCTTGTTGGAGTATAATTTCTTGTAGGAGTTTGTTGCGATCTTGGATTAGTGTTCTCGTTTCTTGGACTAGAACTTCTAGGATTTGTGTTAGATTGCGGTGTTCTTACACTATTACTTCTTGGCGCGCTAGAGTTATATCTTGTTCCGTTTGCGTTAGAAAATCTTCTGCCCGCAGCATTACCATTGTTATCAAAATTATTAGCAGCAGAACGGTTTCCGTAAGAGGAACCTCGGCGACCCCCATGGTTGTAACTGTAATTGTTTCCGTAGTTATTTCCGTAATAATCATTACCGTAATAGCCATTGTAACCATTACCGTACCAACCATAGCCATAATAAGGATTATTCCATCCCCAATTGTTTCCGTACCAGTAATTGTTGTATCCCCAACCATAATATCCGTAGCTTGGGCCATACCAAGAACTATAACTGTAAGGACTGTTCCATCCCCAATTATTTCCGTACCAAAAATCGTTATAACCCCAATTGTTGCCATATACATTTACGGTAACATGATCTGGATTATTTCCCCAACCTGAATAGCCGGAACTGTATTCTTGGTTGTTTTTGTTATCGGAAATAGAATCATTCAAGGAATTGTAGTTATCTACATCTGTAAAAACCTCTGCTTGCTCATTGTTTTTTTGCAAATCGCTAAAATAATTTTTGTATTGATTGTTTTCTGGAGTGTTTTCTGATTTCTTTTTCTCGGAATTTCCGTAAATTCCGTCGTTGTCGTAATATGAGCTATTTTTATAGGAACCACATGATGTGATTATAATAGCTAGCAATCCAAATATAGAATAAATGGATAATTTTTTTGTCGAAAAATAATAAGTTTTCATATCTATAGTATTTTTATTGTTGGGTTATACAAAAATAGTTAGTTTTGCGTAAATATTTAGTTAAAATAAGTTAAACAATTTTTGTGCCAAACTATTCATCATGAGCAAGAACCTTACAACAAGAACCGAAGATTATTCGAAATGGTATAACGAACTAGTAGTAAAAGCTGACCTAGCCGAAAATTCGGGTGTTAGAGGTTGCATGGTAATAAAACCGTATGGATATGCAATTTGGGAAAAAATGCAAGCCGAATTAGATAGAATGTTTAAAGAAACAGGACATCAAAATGCTTATTTTCCACTTTTTGTTCCAAAAAGTATGTTCGAAGCCGAAGAAAAAAATGCCGAAGGCTTTGCTAAAGAATGTGCTATTGTTACTCATTACAGATTAAAAAACGATCCAGACAAACCAGGAAAGCTAATGGTGGATCCAAATGCAAAACTAGAGGAAGAACTTATTGTACGACCAACCAGCGAAGCAATTATTTGGTCCACATATAAAGGTTGGGTTCAATCTTACAGAGATTTACCGTTACTAATAAACCAATGGGCAAATGTAGTTCGTTGGGAAATGAGAACCAGATTGTTTCTCCGAACTGCTGAGTTTTTGTGGCAAGAAGGGCATACTGCTCACGCTACAAAAGATGAAGCAATTGAAGAATCTGTAAAAATGATGAATGTTTATGCTGATTTTGCCCAAAATTTTATGGCAATTCCTGTAATAAAAGGAATCAAAACCGAAACCGAGCGATTTGCTGGCGCAGACGAAACCTATTGTATCGAAGCATTAATGCAAGACGGAAAAGCATTGCAAGCAGGAACATCACACTTTTTAGGTCAAAATTTTGCTAAAGCTTTTGATGTAAAATTTGCCAATGCAGAAGGAAAGCAAGAACACGTTTGGGGAACCTCTTGGGGTGTTTCTACCAGACTTATGGGAGCATTAGTCATGACACATTCCGACGATAAAGGATTGGTTTTACCTCCAAATTTAGCACCAATACAAGTAGTAATTGTTCCTATTTTCAAAACTGATGAAGAGTTTGATACTATTTCTAAAGTTGTAAATGATTTGGTTGCGGAGTTCAAAAAATTAAATATCGCTGTCAAATACGATAACAGAACCACTCAAAAACCAGGTTTCAAATTCGCAGAATGGGAGCTAAAAGGAGTTCCAGTTCGAATCGCGGTTGGGCCAAAAGATCTCGAAAACGGTACTTTTGAAGTAGCAAGACGAGATACATTGACTAAGGAAGTTATTAATAAAGAAGGAATCGTTACTTATACAAAAGATTTGTTGGCTCAAATTCAGACGGATTTGTTCAATAAAGCTTTGGATTATAGAGACACTCATATCACCGAAGTAAATTCTCTGGAGGAATTTAATGAGGTTTTGGAAAATAAAGGAGGGTTTTTATCCGCACATTGGGACGGAACAGCAGAAACCGAAGAAAAAATTAAGGATTTAACCAAGGCAACTATTAGATGTATTGCCCTTGACAGGAAAACTGAGGAAGGAATTTGCTTTTTTTCTGGAGCTAAATCTACTGGAAGAGTGTTGTTTGCAAAAGCATATTAAAAATAAATAAAAAAAAATTGCTTTAGCTATTGCGTAAATAAAAAATAGTTGTATTTTTGCCACCGCAATCAAAAACAAGGTCCGTTCGTCTATCGGTTAGGACGCTAGGTTTTCATCCTAGTAAGAGGGGTTCGATTCCCCTACGGACTACAATTAAATAATTATAATAAAAATTACAATGGCAAATCACAAGTCAGCTTTAAAAAGAATTAGAAGCAACGAAAAAAGAAGAGTTTTAAACAAGTACCAACATAAAACTACTCGTAATGCTATAAAAGCATTAAGATTGTCTATTGATAAGTCTGATGCATCTGCAAAATTATCTTCTGTAATTTCTATGATTGATAAATTAGCTAAGAAAAATATCATTCATGATAACAAAGCTTCTAATTTAAAATCAAAATTAACAAAGCACGTTACTAAATTGTAATTAATTACAATCTTAAAATATTTAAGTCCTCAATCGAGGACTTTTTTTATGCCTTTTTTTTAAGCTTTTAATAAGAGTTTGTTGTAATAAATCAAAATCATATTTCTATAAATATTCTTTTATTTCATTATCAATAAGTTAAGTCATTTACAAAAAGGTTTTTTTAATCAAAATAAAGTGTACCTTTGCAACTTCAAAAAAACACAGATGGAATCTATAAGAAACATTGCAATTATTGCCCACGTCGATCACGGTAAAACTACTTTGGTTGATAAAATCATGTATCACTGTCAGTTATTTCGTGATAACGAAAACACAGGAGATTTAATATTAGACAACAACGATTTAGAACGTGAGCGAGGAATCACAATTACTTCTAAGAACGTTTCGGTTCAGTATAAAGGTACAAAAATCAACATTATCGATACTCCTGGTCACGCCGATTTTGGAGGAGAAGTAGAGCGTGTATTGAACATGGCGGATGGCGTTTGTCTATTAGTAGATGCTTTCGAAGGACCAATGCCACAAACTCGTTTTGTTTTGCAAAAAGCAATCGATTTGGGTCTAAAACCTTGCGTTGTTATTAATAAAGTTGATAAAGAAAACTGTACTCCAGAAGAAGTTCACGAAAAAGTTTTCGATTTAATGTTTGAATTAGGTGCCGAAGAGTGGCAGTTGGATTTCCCAACAGTTTACGGTTCTGCAAAAAATAACTGGATGTCCGATCATTGGGAAAACGTAACTGATAATGTTGAAGCATTGTTAGATATGGTTATCGAAAATGTTCCAGCTCCAAAAGTTTCTGAAGGAACACCACAAATGCTAATTACATCTTTAGATTTCTCAGCATTTACAGGTCGTATCGCAATTGGTCGTCTTGAAAGAGGAGTTCTAAAAGAAGGAATGCCAATTTCTCTTTGCAAAAGAGATGGTGTAATAATGAAATCAAGAATTAAGGAATTACACACTTTTGAAGGATTGGGTCGTAAAAAAGTTCAGGAAGTAATTGCTGGAGATATTTGCGCAATTGTAGGAGTAGAAGGTTTTGAAATTGGAGATACAATCGCTGATTTCGAAAATCCAGAAGCCTTGCAAACCATTGCTATCGATGAGCCAACAATGAGTATGTTGTTTACAATAAACGATTCTCCTTTCTTTGGTAAAGAAGGAAAATTTGTAACATCAAGACATATTCGTGATCGTTTGACAAAAGAATTAGAAAAAAACTTAGCAATGAAATTGGGCGAAACCGATTCTGCTGATAAGTTTATGGTTTTTGGTCGAGGTGTATTGCACTTGTCTGTTCTTATTGAAACAATGAGACGTGAAGGATACGAAATGCAAATTGGACAACCACAAGTTATCATCAAAGAAATTGATGGTAAAAAATGTGAACCAATTGAGGAATTAACCATCGATTTACCAGAAACACTTTCTGGAAGAGCGGTTGAATTTGTTACCGTTCGTAAAGGAGAAATGCTTTCTATGGAAACCAAAGGTGATCGTATGATTATAAAATTTAATATTCCATCTCGTGGAATTATTGGATTACGTAACCAATTGCTTACAGCTACGGCTGGAGAAGCTATTATGGCACACCGTTTTATAGGATATGAGCCTTACAAAGGAGAAATTTCTGGACGTAACAAAGGGTCATTAATTTCTATGGAGAAAGGTAAAGCAATTCCTTATTCTATAGATAAACTACAAGATCGTGGTAAGTTTTTTGTAGAACCAAATGCCGAAATTTACGAAGGTCAGGTTATTGGAGAAAACTCTCGTGCAGATGATATGTGTGTAAACGTAACTAAAGAGAAAAAACAATCTAATGTTCGTTCATCTGGAAATGATGAAAAAGCACGAATTATTCCTCCGATTATTTTCTCATTGGAAGAGGCATTAGAATTTATTCAAAAAGACGAATATGTTGAGGTTACACCAAAATCGATTCGTTTGAGAAAAATATATTTGACCGAAAC
>JAYVZI010000032.1:0-79266 GCA_043783485.1 Bacteroidota bacterium | reverse complement strand
GAGTGGTTCCTGTGAGTTTAATGATTTCGTCAGCAAAATCTTTGATGGTGATTTCGTCAGGATTACCAATGTTTACAGGCAAATGATAGTCAGAATGCAACAATCTGAAAATACCTTCGACTTGGTCGTCAACATAACAAAAAGAGCGGGTTTGCATGCCGTCACCAAAAATAGTAAGGTCTTCGCCACGAAGTGCTTGACCAATAAAAGCTGGAATCACTCGACCATCGTTCAGGCGCATTCGTGGTCCATAAGTATTAAAAATACGAACAATACGGGTTTCTAAACCATGAAACGTATGATAGGCCATCGTGATTGATTCCTGAAAACGTTTTGCCTCGTCATAAACACCGCGCGGTCCAATGGTGTTTACGTTGCCATAATATTCCTCGGTTTGTGGGTGCACAAGCGGATCGCCATATATTTCTGAGGTTGACGCAATCAAAATTCTAGCTTTTTTGACACGTGCCAAACCAAGCAAATTATGCGTGCCAAGTGATCCAACCTTGAGGGTTTGGATCGGAATTTTAAGATAATCAATTGGGCTTGCTGGCGATGCAAAATGCAAAATATAATCCAATTGTCCCGGAATATGAACAAATTTAGTAATGTCGTGATTATAAAATTCAAAGTTTTTGAGCTTAAATAAATGTTCGATATTTTTTAGATCTCCCGTAATTAGATTGTCCATTCCTATGACAAAATAACCTTCGGCAATAAATCTATCACAAAGATGTGATCCTAAAAATCCTGCTGCACCTGTAATTAATATTCTTTTCATATTTGGTTTTTGTTTGGGGCTTTTGATGTAAATCCTGAGTTAAAAAGGCAAAACATGACCGTAAAAAACACGACGCCACGTTGTCTCCAAAGAAAAGATTCTGTCAAAAATAAACTTATCATTAGAATTGCGAAAGAAATATGTGTAAAATCTTTATTAAGCAATGCGTTTTTTAAATTTACAACCAGCATTACAATCAAAATTAAGAACCCAAAAATGCCGAGTTCTGCAAAATTTTGTACATATTGATTATGAAAATTTTTGGTTTGATACCCTTGTTGTTCTCCGTTTCCAAGAAAAAGATTGTGCTCAATTCCCTTGGCTTCGATTTTTGGAAAAGAGGCATTTAGTCCGTAACCTTTCCAAAAAATCGCATCTTCCTGAAGCATTTCCTTAAAAATTCTTAATTGGTAAACTCTAAATGCGGTTCCAGGAAAATAATCGTTGGGGGCAAATTTATCTTTATTCCATGCTTGTTTTATGCTCACATTGTAAACTATCCCGTTGCTTTTTTGCACGACATCATTCACGCTACTGTCGGTCATGATGGTTTCGTATTCTTCCTTAAATCGGTCTTTTATTTTTCCTACAAATAATAATGAAGCTATCAAAACGCAAAAAATAATCAGGTTTTTTAGCCTTAATTTGTGAGACGTTTTTGTGTAAAACAAATGATAACAAGCTAATAAACACAAAAAAACAACTATTATGTTTTTGGACGAAAGCAAAAAAACCATTAATAAAAGCAAAGTCAATGCTGCAAAATCTAATGTTTTTTTAATTGATTTCGTGAAAAAATAGAAAAATGCAATGGCAACATACACAGATACATGAATGGCATTTACATCCTTAGTAACCAATTCGTGATAGAAAAAAACTTCCGAGTTTTGAGTTTTAACAAATAAAACAAAGGCTTTTGCTAAATAAAACACCGAAAACATAACTATTCCGAAACTATAATATTTTATAATTTTTTCTTTTTGGTCCTTAGATAAATTTCCCATAAAGAAAAAACAAACAGGAATTAGCAATAAAAAAACCTCTTTGGATAATGCCGAAATGGTCAAACCCTTGTCGATCGTCCAAAAATAAGACGATAGCATAATTGCATATAGAAAAATAGGAAGCAACAAAAATTTATGAATTACAATGTTTTGTTTTTTGAAATAAAAAGCCAAAACAACAATCAATAACCCTAAACAAATATTGTTGATAGAATGGGATAATGGAATGGAAAGCAAGACTAAAACAATGAAAACTAACGAATGATTTTTGTTATTTTCCTGTTTTATTTCCTGAAAAACATTGCTCAAAAAGTTGTAGATATTCACCATTTATTTTATTCCAATTGAAATCATTTACAATTGCATCAAAGTTGTTTTGAATGAACTGCAAGTTATCATTTTTTTTGTTTTTATTAAGAATATTTTTTACTTCAAGAGCGTTCGAAAAATAATAGGCGTTTTCCTTCAAAATTCCTTTGTTAAAATCGTTATTATGTGCAGCAATTAGCGCTCTAGACGCCATAGCTTCCAGCAAAGATGGGTTTGTTCCGCCAACCGAATGACCGTGAAAATACAAATTAGAAAAATACCTCAAATTATCTAAATGTTCTAAATTGTAAATTCCGCCCAAAAAACGAATATTCTCGTGATTTTTGAACTTGTTTTTTAGGTATTCGCCATATTTAGTTTCGTGTTTTCCTATGACAAGAATTGGCGTTTTATCCTCGTTTAGAGCAACGCCTTGCAAAACCATATCTAAATTGTTTTCTGGCTCAAAACGCGCCATAATCATGTTATAATTATCTTTATTAACGTTGTACTCCTTTAAAATTGCTTCATTAGGATTTTCGAAAGGATGCGCTCCGTAGGCAATATACTTAGATTGTTTGTTGTATTTTTCTAAAATAAATTTCTTAATCCCTAAAGAGTCCGAAACTAGGAAATCACTACTTACGGCTGCTAATCTTTCGGCAAATTTTAAGAATTGCTGTACAGGTTTGGAGTATTTGGTTCGTTTCCATTCCAAACCGTCCATATTAGTAATAATAATTGGTTTTTTGGGCAACAAGAAAAACCAAACCGAATTGCTGGTATAACCCAATTGCAAAATAATGTCGAATTCTCGTTTGCGAGAATCCATAATGCAATTGTAATCATAAATAAACTGCCCAAAAGTACCATATTTGTATTCTGGATCATACTTGTGAATAATATTTACACCTTGAAATTTTTTTTCCTGAAAAGGATGATTATGAGAATTGTAAACATGAACCTCATGCCCTTTTTGCACAAGGTAAACCGAAAAAAATTCGGCAAACTGCTCAAATCCACCGTAGTAATTTGGCACACCTCGGGTTCCTAGTATTGCTATTTTCATCGTTATTTATTCAATTTGGGATTGCAAAAATAGGAAAACGTATCAGATTTACATCGGTTTTTCTAAAAATTTTGTTAATTTTTTTACTTTAAAAAGTTGTAATCTAATAAAAAAGAGGAAAGCAATTTAGAATTTGATTTTTTTAGACATATCCATAAACGGTTTTTCGATAAATTTAAAACCAAGAAAGCTAACAATTACAACTATTGGCGTGATCATAAAAATAATTTCGCAATATTCTAATGGTGAAAAAAGTTTTACTTTATCTATTCCAAATCCGAAATACATTGTAGTAAAAAGAACAATTCCGTGAAGCAAATAAGTGGAATAACAAATTTCGCCCAAAAACTTTAGCGTGTTGCTTTTTAGCAATCCAAAAAGGTCGTTTCCTAAAGCAATTAGCGTAAATATTATTGCAATTGCGATTTTGCATAAAATGTAATTGGAACCATCAAATTGCAAAATACAAAAACCACAAACTAGGATTAATAAACTATAAAAAACGGTATTTGCTTTTTTATTAAAATCGGTATATTTTATAATAAATGGCGCAATTGCTCCACCAATAAATGAGCAAATATGGTGAACTTCGAGCCCATGTACTATTGAAAATAACAATATGAAAATTACACTAATAATAATGAAAAATTTTGGTGGTTTTACTTTTAAAATTAAAAGAGAAATAATCGGCAAAGCGAAATAAAACGCCCACTCAAAAGGCAATGACCAATTTACATTTGCATCGATAATAAAGGTTAAAGGATTTCCATTTATGATTTTTGTAGTAGTAATTGTAAATACTGCCCAATGAAATATTGATACTAAAAACTCCGTAATTCCTACTTGTAATGTCCAATTATTGGTAATCATTACAAACAATAAAATTATAAATACCGATACATAATACATTGGTGCCAACCTGAAAATTCTAGATACAAAAAACTGTCTCCAATTGAATTCTTTTTCCTTGGAATTCAAAAGTTTTGTGATAAACAAAAAGCTTGTAATCATAAAGAAAAACGAAACACTTGTTTGCCCAAACTGATTGTATAAATTAGATTTTGGCGCTTCCCAAATTCCTGTATGAATGTATTGATACCAAATACTTGCATGATGAATAAAAACCCCAAGAGCCAGAAAACCCCTCAAACTATCAATGTTTCCGTATCGTCCAGTGGTTGTAATTATTTTATATTTCAGGCTAATTACATATGCAGTCAAAAAAGCAATAACAAAAATAATTATCGAGAATATTGGATTTAATGGATTCATGTACAGGTTTTAGATTTGGGATATTTGTGGTTTGTTGTGTTCCGAAAAAGCAATAAATCCGCCGAGAATAAATATTATTGTATCGCCAAAATTGTAAATTCCGGTAATTGTTAAAGTCGTAAAAACATATACCAATGCTATTCCCGAAATTATTTTTAGTTGAAAAGCGTGCTGCTCATTTTGCGGAATTTTGTAAACAAATTGGTAAAGTTTTTTTATGAAATACAATACTAAAAGGAGTCCTAAAAACCCTGTTTTATATATTAAATAAGCATACCCATTATGGAGTTCGGAAATGTAACGCATGCCGTCTTTTGAGTCGCCAAGAGGCGCTTTAAATTTCAAATTTACTAAGGATCCAAAACCTGTTCCTATAACATAACTGTAGGGTTTTCCTACCATAAGCGCATAAGCTCTTTTTGCTTCATAACCACGCCAATGGTCCCATAAATCTGCGTGATTTTCTCTGTCAATCCTAGTTTTGAATAATTCTGCGGGAGCGTTTTTTATTTTATAAAGAAAAGCTTCTAGTCCGTGACCGCTTCTATCAATTTTTATAGAATACAAATAACCGTAAAATAAACCCATGGCTAAAATAGCAATCCCAATAGCTCTTAATCCTTTTGCAGTTAGTTTTGTATATCCGTAAATAGAGAGCGAAATTATGCCATAAACTACCATCATTGTTCTAGAAAAATATAAAACACAGGACAGTATTAATAAAAATTTTATTGCTTTTAGATGGGTTTTCTTTTTAAAAAGTGGTTCTTGAAAAAGTTTTGGGGTATAAAAAATAAAAAATAGCGCGAATAATTCCAAGAAGTTATCCAAACCATTTGTTCTCAATTCATTTACAGATTCATCTGGGCTTGCAAAAATTATTATTTTCAAAATATGAACCATCGAACAGACAAATGCGGCTAAAATTATAGTTTTTATAAAAATTCTAAAATCGTTTACCTGTTTGAAAATAAAATATCCTAGCAAAACCCCAACAAGTGGTTTGATAAAATGCATAAAATCCTTAACAATAGTCACCAATCCAGATCCGTTTATGGTTGTGGCTAAAAAACCTAAAAACAGCATCAAAAACAACGGTAATGTTATTCCAATAAACGGCTTAGAAACGGTACTTTTTGTAAAAAAAAGCACAAACGAAAGCACAATTAATTGTAATATAATATTTATTTTGAAAGAATGCACATAAATTTGCGACAGTAATACTATCCCAAACAGTAACGTGAATGTTTTTTTGGCGTTAAGAATCATTTATTGATTATATATTTTTTGAAAATTTTCAAGATATGTTTTCAGCGAAAAGTGTTTCTCTGCTCTTGTTTTTCCGTTTTTTCCTAAATTAATTCTCTTTTCAGGATTATCTATTAATTGACAAATCGCGTCCGATAATTGTTGTTTATTATTGTTCTCAAAAAATAAACCTGTTTGATCTTGCTCGATAATTTCTAACAATCCGCCATGATTTGAGCCCACAACTGGTTTAGATGCCAACATGGCCTCGATAGCAACTAACCCAAAGGGTTCTGGCTCGGTTGATGGCACAACTGCAATGTCTATAGAGTCCCAAACTTGCCAAATGTTATTTTGAAATGGTAAAATTACAACTTTGTCATCAAGATTAAGTTCGCTAATTTTTTGAGTTAATGAATCCGAAAAATTTTCTTGATTGGGCGGAGCAGATCCTACAAAAACCAGCTTTGTTTTGGGATGTTTTTTGTTGATGTCGCAAAAAGCATCTACCAAAAGATGATGTCCTTTCCACCTGTTTATTCTTCCTATTAATGCAATAAGTATATCATCTGCATTGGATTTTAGAATATCTTTTCTAAAAACAAAGATTTCTTCACTGGAATTTATATTGGTTTTTCTATCAAAACCATTTAATATTACAGTTGATTTTTTATCGATTTTAGGAAATTTATGAACCATAAAATCTTTAGATGCAGAGGAATTAAAAACCACAATATCCGAAAGCCAATAAACAATTCGTGGATATAAATTGCTAATAATTTTAGGGTTTGTAATAATTTCATGAACGTGCCAAAGATGTTTAATACCATACATTCTGGCAAAAAAAGCTCCAGTAAGCACCGCCAAAGTATTGGAATGCACCAAGTCTATTTTAGTTTTTCCAAGTTCCTTTTTCAAAATTGATAATGATTTAATGACCTGAAATGGCAATGAAATAAGATTGCCAATAGCAAACATTTTTCTCGACATTTTTATAACCGGGGCAATAATTATTTGTATTTGTGCAGCCTGCAACTCATCGTATAATGGTCCTATTGATGGCAAAACTACAATTGGGAAATAACCGTTTATTTTTAGCTCCGAAACCAAATACAACAGCGTTTTGTCGGATCCGTACATTTCAGCAGATTGATGAACAAAAAGTATGTTTTTCATGTTGCTTACTCTAAATTTTTTAAAATTTTTGCAGGTACTCCACCAATAACGCAATTGTCTGGGAATATAGTGTTTACAACCGCTCCCGCAGCAACCACAGAATTATTTCCTACTACACAACCGTCTAAAAAGGTAACTTTTGCTCCAACCCAAACATTGTTTCCAATAACTATTCCCTTAGAGGAAACGCCTTGTTCACGTATGAGTTTTGATGGATCCTGAAAATTATGATTTTCGGAATGAAAACTAATATATTGTCCCATAATTACATCATTCCCGATAGAAATTCCGCCAGATGCTCCAAAATAGGAATATTCTCCAATGGCCGAATTGTTTCCAATCGAAACACCAATGCCAACTTTAGACAAATGACTTGTTGTGCTAATCGTGGAAAATGCACCTATTTTTACAGCGTTTCCAATGTTTAATTTTTTGGATGCAAAACCATCAATTGTACAATTTTTTTCGATGGTGACATTTGATCCCGAATTTATATTTTGGAAATTATAAATTTTGACATTTGATCCAATAAAAATTTTCTTTCTATAAAATACTAATCCTCGAACCAGCATTTTTAATCTTTGATAAAGAAAACTAAAAATAAGCTTATCGGAAAGGTTTTCGTCTGGAATGTAGGTTTTTCCAGCGTTTTGAAGTAATTTATGAAGTAGTTTTTTTAGCATACTTCTTTTTTAGGGCGTGATTTAATTTTACAGCAATTATAGCGAATTTTTTTGTTATTCCAGAAAAAAACTTGTTGGAATACCTAATCAATCCCGCTCTGAGCAAATGCTCCTTAGAATGGTTAAAACCACCGTAATGAATGTATTGAAAATTGGGCAAATAAACATTGTTTTTATTAAGCAAACTTACTTTTTTACAAAAATCCATGTCTTCGATGTACATGAAATAATCTTCGTCCAGGCCGCCAACTTGCTCCCAATTGGATCTATTTGTTAGTAAAAACGAGCCTTCGATCCAATCTGCTGTTAATGATTTTGTTTGTTTGTCGAAAATTCCATCGGAAAATCCGTTTTGGCTTAAATAAAGTCTTTTGAGTTGTAATAATCGTAATGGCGAAGGAAAATGTCCCGCAGATTTTCGGTAATTTCCGTTTTTATCGACCATTTTTATGCCAATAACTCCCGTTTGAGGATTGTTTTCTAAAAAATCGACCACTTCCTGCATTGGCGATAGCAGAATTGTATCTGTATTGAGCAACAAAATGTTATTTCCTTTTGCGTTACGAAATGCCACATTATTCCCTTTGGAAAATCCTAGATTATCTGGACTTTTTATCAGGATTACTTCTGGAAAATTATCTTCAATTATTTTCAAACTATTGTCGTGCGATGCGTTATCGAGCAAAACAATTTCGTACAAAAGACCTTGAAATGATTTATGGATAGACTCGATGCAATCTTTTAGGAAAATTGCTCCGTTGTAATTCACTAATAATATCGAGGTTAGTTGTTTTGACATTGAAAAAAATTATATAAAAGTATAAAAACCTAGTTTCTTTTTGATGTAAAAAAGACAAATGAGATTAAAAACCACATTGGTAAACAAACTGGAAATTGCCGCGCCGTTTATGCCGTATTTTGGAATCAAAAAAACGTTTAAAACAACATTCAGAAAAAAGCCAAAAACAGTAATACTTTGCAATATTTTTTGGTTGTTTGTCATATTGAGTATCTGGTCCACATTTCCGGTCATTACATTGAGTAAAACCCCAATACTAATGATGATTAAGGCGGTTTTTCCCTCAACAAAATTTGCTCCAAATAGATGCAAAACAAATTCACTAAAAACAACCAGAAACAAAACGATTGGAATAGTCAATAAAAAAACAATTCTTGTAGCGTTTTTTATAGTTTTATGAAGTTCCGAAAGCTGATTTAATTTATACAATTCTGCGATTTTGGGAGCCAAAACTACATTCATAGAAATGATTACCAACATGGCCAACGATGCCAATTTGTAGGCTAAATTATAAATCCCAACTTCGCGCGTAGTAGTCATAAAACCGAGCATGAATATAGCCGTCCAATTCAACAAAAAAAGCATTAAACTACTAAGCATCATTGGCGAGGAAAACTTAATAATTTGCTTGGAGGATAACTGCTCAAATTCCTGAATATCGTGTTTTTTGAAAGCAAAAAAGCATTCGATAATTAGGGTTACGGCAATTGCAATGGTATAAAAAAGTATCGTTAATGCTTGGTTTTCCTGCGATATTGAAAAAATGAGCAGCAGAGCCAAGAAAACAATATTTGGCACAACAAACATGAACAAATTGAACTTTAAGAATTTTTTTGTGGCTATAAAAAAATTCAAAATAAACTCATGAATGATTGCAAATGGTAAGGTAAACGCAATAATTTTTAGGTATTCGATTAAGTTTTTATCGTCAAAAATAGTAACGGCAATACACTCTTTGAGAACGAAAAACAAAATACTAGGAATAATTGCAACAAATAGGATTATTTTTAAACCTTTTTTTAATAAAAACTGAGAAAAATGATCGTTAATTTGGTGCAATCCCAAGTAACTTATTAGCGCATTTGGTAACCCTAGCGCAAAAATCATTGTGCTTGCCTGAAGTATTGTAAAAACTAAGGAATAACTCCCGTAAATGGTTTCTCCGTAGCTTTTTGTGATGAAAAAGGTAATAAAAAAATTAAGAAACAAACCCATTATTCTATACAAAAATGTCAAGCTTCCAGACGATAATAATTGCTGAAACGAGATCGAATGATTGAGTATTTGGCTTATTTTTTTCAAATTACATTAAATGAAAAAAGTTACCTCTATTGAAGTAACTTTTTTTGGAGTTTATTGTTTTATTATTTTATAATTTTTGTCAATTCACCACCAAGAGCATCGTTCGACCACATTAACGGATCGTATACTCCATTTGTAATTACTGCTTTTACTTTAGATGTTTTGTCGTCATACTTCAATTGAAAATCGTTTGTATAAAAATATTTTTTCACTACATTTTCACTTGCGTTAAATGTTTTTGCAAAATATTTTAATCTCATTGAGTTTACCGTAATCTCATCTTGAGCCTTATTGTCTCCAAAATCCAATCTTATGTTGGTTGGCAAAACATCTGCTGGTAATTTGAAAAGGATTTCTTGCGCAGTTGGACTTCCTTTTATTACAGATTTTACAGATTTTTGTTCTCCAAAGTTCAAAGACCCGTCTTCTGTATAAAACAATTGAAAAGTATCATCTTTTAGCACTGTCAAGTTAAAAGCTATGTTAAACGTTTCTGGCAATTTTGCAGCGTCTGGTTTTGCTACTTCTTTTGTATCATTTTTACAAGATACTAAGGCTAAGATAAATAAAGTGCTTGCTAAGATTTGTTTTAATTTCATTTTAATGTTGTTTTAAGTTGCAAATTTATTGAATTTATTGACATAAACAAATAGTTTATTTTTTTACTTTTTCGATAGATACTGAAAATATTAGGGCGTTTCGGTCTTTATCGCCAACTACCAAATCGTTTCCAAAAGTAAGATCAACGGTAATATCCTTTTTTTGTGAGATTGTAAAATTGAAATAGTTGGTTTTTTCTTCTTTTTCATTCAAAAAATAAGAACCTATTTCTTTTCCATCTACAGCAACTGCAATGTTCGCATTTTGCCCATCAATTGGTGGATCTGGAAGGCTTTTTCCTCTTATTGCAAGACGATAAAGACCCGGCTCTAAAGTTGTTGGTTTTGATTTTGTTGTTGAGTTTGAAAACAATAATAAATTCACAGCATTATCAGATTTAATTGGCTCAAACTGATTTATGTCTAAAACTATTGTATCTACTGCGGCTGTTTTTGGCACATAATATTTCGCCCAAGTATCGTAAAACTCTAAGTTTTCGATAACGTTATAATTGTCTGTCAAAAACTTTTCTCCTTCTGGAGACAATAAGTAAGGACGAAAATGTGCATCGACATACCAAAATGGTTTTCCGTCGGGTTTTGCCATTAACTCATTTACGTAATCCTGAAGTGGTTTTTGTATGATTTCGTTTTTTTGAGTTTCGTTGTTAAGATAATATCCAAAATGCCATCCCCACATGGATACGATTTTTGATTTTGAAATGTTCTTTTCTATGATTTTTTCGGAAATTTCCTTGTATTGAGTTTTGCTTATTTTGGAATAATATTGTTTTACAATAAATATATCTGTTAGCGATGCAATAACAAACATTCCTAAAACGGTTTTTTGAAGTAATTTGTTTTCAATGTTATTAATCGATATGGAAATTAATAAAATTATAGCTGGCAAAACAACAATTACATACCGACTTGTAATCATTGGGATTTGAAGATATGATCTAACAAATGGAATGAAAATTGTAATAAAAATCCAAATAAGTATGATTATGAAACTAAACGTTTTTTGTCTGTTTTTTATTTTTTCGTTAGTGTTTTCTTTACTATCAAAAAGTTTTATGAAATAATAGGTTCCAAGCAAAAAAACAATAAACAATACTGATTCTGAATTTCCAAAAAATTCTCTAAATATTCCAGAAATCATATCCGGAGTTGGCGCAGGAATCCAAAATACTTTTAATTGGGTTGCAATTACAAAAATATCCCACGACGGAATGTACCACAAAAAAACTGTTATTATTCCTGATAAAACAGCTAATAGCGCATAAATTTTTCGTTTGTTTTTATCAACATCCAAAAAGAAAATAGCAATTATTACCGCTTGAGAAACGAGTACAAACAAGCCGAAAAAGTGAGTATTTATCATTAGCATTGCCGCCAAACTATAATAAATACAATTTTTTAAGTTGTTGCTTTTTAGAAAAATAATCAGTCTGTAAAACGATATTATTGTAAAAACGGTTAGCAAACCATAGGGTCTGGCTTCTTGAGAAAAATAAATATGGAAGTAATTAAACGTTAGTAAAACCGCTGCAATTAGCCCTGTTTTTTTATTCTGAATTTCTTTTCCAAGTAAGTAAATTACATATATTCCTACAATCCCTATAATTGCCGAAATCATTCTTACTACAAAGGTTGAATAACCAAAAACGGAACCTAAAATTTTAACTGAATAATAGTATAAAAGCGGATTATTTTCTCTTATGCTCATAATTTCATATGAGTCTTTGAACGATAATTTTGGATTACATTCTATCATTGTAATCAGTTCATCAAGCCAAGGACTTTGAAAATTAATGTGGTAAAATCTTAAAAATGCTCCAAAAAATAAGATTATTAAGAGGATATAATTGTCTTTTAATTTTTCAATAATGTTTTCTTTCATAAGTCAAAAATTAATTGGTTTTTTTGAAATCTCCACGCGAAAAATATTTTTCTACAAAGCAATACACTAATATAAAAAAGTAACGACTTCCCATTTCTTTAATTTTTAGTTTAGACTCTCCGTATTTTCTATTTGTCCAAGAATTAGGCACAATTGTATAGGAATATCCCCTAATAATTGCTTTTAATGGCAACTCGATTGTAAGATTAAAATGCGGAGAAAGTATAGGTTTTACGCCGTCTATAACTTCGCGTTTGTATAGTTTAAAGGCGTTTGTTGTATCGTTATACTTTATTCGCATGGTGGTTTTAATGATAAAATTAGCAATGCGATTGATCACTTTTTTTACAAAAGGATAGTCTATTACTTTTCCTCCTTTTATAAAACGGCTACCAAAAACACAATCATAATTTCCTTCAATCATTGTGGTGTAATACCTAATCAGATCGAATGGCGAGTCGGATAAATCAGCCATCATTACAGCAACGCAATCGCCAGAAAAACGTTCTAGCCCATAACGAACTGCGTATCCAAAACCGTTAGGTCCTAAATTGGTTTCGTACTTTACTGCTGGATATTTTTGTGCCAAAGCTTCAAGAACTTTTAGAGTTCCGTCTTTGGAATTGTCATTAACAATAAAAATTTCATGATCAATATTCACTTTCGAAAACGCATCCTCAATTTGATCAATTGTTTCTGTAATAGATTCTTCCTCGTTGTAGGCAGGCATTACTATACTTAACTTCATATTATCTTTTTGAAGTGTTTTCGTAAATCTGAGTCAAAATATCGTTGATGTTGTATTTCCAAGTCCAATTTGGATAATGCGATTTAAATTTAGACACGTCTGAAATCCACCAAATATGATCTCCAATTCGGTTGGCTTCCGTGTACTCATAATTCATTGGTTTGCCTGTTATTTGTTCACACATAGCAATTGCTTCGGCCATTGAGCAGTTGGAATGTCTTCCTCCGCCAGCATTATAAACTTCGCCAGCTCTAGGGTTTTGATAAAAATGCCAAAACATATTTACCAAATCCCAACTGTGAATGTTGTCTCGAACTTGTTTTCCTTGATATCCAAAAACCGTATATTTATCTCCGGTTATGGCACATTTCATTAAATAGGACAAAAATCCATGCAGTTTTGTACCCGAGTGGTTTGGTCCCGTAAGACAGCCGCCGCGAAAAACACCAGTTTTCATTCCAAAATATTTTCCGTATTCCTGAACCATGACGTCTGCAGCTACTTTTGATGCCCCAAAAAGTGAATGTTTGGTTTGGTCAATGCTCATATTTTCGTCAATTCCATCTTTATAATAAGGATGGTTTTGATCTATTTCCCAACGGTTTTCTAATTCTAGAAGCGGCAATCGGTTTGGCGTATCACCATAAACTTTATTGGTTGATGTAAATATAAAAGTAGCTTCTGGACAATGCAATCGTGTAGCCTCGAGCATGTTCATTGTGCCGTTCGCATTTACTGTAAAGTCGGTAATTGGCTCATTAGCAGCCCAATCGTGACTGGGTTGCGCAGCAGTATGAATGACTAATTTGATGTCGGAGCCGTATTGGGCAAATATTTTTTCGAGATCTTGTAAATTTCGAATGTCCGCATTATGATGTTCGAAATTAGGAACCGTTTCTTTTAGCAGTTTTGTATTCCACTCCGTAGAAGCATCTGCACCAAAAAAAACTTGGCGCATGTTGTTATCGATTCCTAAAATTTTATCGAATTTTTCTGCAAAAAAAGTGACCGACTCACTCCCAATCAGTCCTGAAGATCCTGTTATGATACAAATATTCATTTTACTTTTTTATTTTAATATCGTTTCTAATTGTTTTTCGTTTTCTTTAATCCAATGAAAAATATCTGTAAAAACAGTTTCAACCGATTTTTTTGGTTTCCAACCTATTTCTTTTTCTATCAAACTATTATCGGTTACAAACATGCGTAAATCGGCAGGACGGGTTTGTGTTTCGGATCCAATTGTGATTTTGTTCCCTGTAATTTTTTCGCAAATTGCCGTCATTTCTTGCAAGGAAGCACTGTTTTGCAATCCGCCACCAACATTATATATTTTTCCTGAAAATTTTTCGATTTCGTGAATTTGTAAATCTATCAAATCCACTAAATCATCTACATGTAGAATGTCGCGAACCTGTTTTCCGGTTCCGCCATAACCAATATATTTTAAGGATTGATTCCAGTAATGTTTTGCCATCCATAGCGTTACAACTCCTTGGTCTGTCTTTCCCATTTGTCTAGGTCCGGCAATTACTCCAAATCTTGTAACAGCGGCTTTTAGTCCATAAAATGCTGCATATTCCTGAATAAACATTTCCGAGGAAAGTTTTGTAGTTCCGTAAAAAGATCTTGCTCCGTCTAAGGAAAGTCTTTCGGAAATTCCTTTTTCGGAAATTCCATTTTGGTTTTGCTTTTCATCGAAAATAAAGCGGGTTTCTTGTTCCGTAAAATTAGCTTTTTCGATAGGATCAATAGGATAAACGCGGCTAGTAGAAAGGAAAATGAGCTTTGCATTGTGTTTTAAACAAGCATTAAAACAATTTATTGATCCGTAAAGATTATTGTTAATTACATATGTTGGATCGGAATCTAAGCCCGCGGTAACAGATGGCTCTGCCGATGCTTCTATAAGCACATCAAAGGTTCCAACGGCTAAAATATCTTCGTTATTGCGAATGTCTCCGTGAATAAATTCGATTCCAAGTTTCTGAAAATCGATTAAATTAAGTTCGGAACCTCGGCGTTTTAGATTATCAAAGGCAACAATTGTATAGCTTGGATATTTTTCCTTTAGTTTAATACAAAGTGTTGATCCTACAAATCCTGCTCCACCGGTTATTAATATTTTTGACATAGATTTTTTTTATCACTTTAGATTTTAATTGTTTATTTTCAATATTAAAATATTTTTATAAAGGTATTTACAAATCTATAAAAATTGTTACAATATTTTAGTTTCCAAATGAGATTTGATTCATTATTTTAGATTATTATCGATTAACAAACAATCGATTATAATTTTTGGATTTAATTCAAAAAATAAAGGTAAACGTAATAAACAATCAGAAAATCTGTCTGTTTCAGGTAAATTTCTACCGTTGTGATTATGAGAATAATAAAAGCTTGAATGCAAACTGATATAATGAAAAACGGCAAGAATATTAGCATCTCGTAATTTTTGGATTATTGCTGTTCGTTGTTCTATCGATTCGCAAGTCAGGTAAAACAAGTGGCCGTTATTAGTGGCATAATCAGGAATTGTTGGCAATTTTACATTATTTGATGTTGCCCAATCACGGAGTTTTGAGTTGTAATTGTTCCAAATTTCTTTTCTTTTTTCTTGAATTTTTTCAAGATTCTCGAGTTGCGCCCACAAAAAAGCGGCTATAATTTCTGAAGGCAAGAACGAGCTTCCGATATCGACCCAGCCATACTTATCTACTTCTCCGCGAAAAAACGCAGAACGATTGGTTCCTTTTTCCCAAATTACTTCGGCTCTATCGCAAAATTGTTCGTCGTTTATGGCTAGCATTCCACCTTCGCCAGAAATGATGTTTTTGGTTTCGTGAAAGGAAAATGCTGCCAAATGCCCTATCGAACCTAATGCTTTTTTTAAGCCATCTTTACCGGTATAAAAACTATCTATGGCTTGAGCGGCATCTTCGACAACAAATAAATTGTGGCGTTTGGCGATGTCCATAATCACATCCATATTGCAGGCAACTCCTGCATAATGCACGGGGACAATTGCTTTGGTTTTTGAAGTAATTAGTGCTTCAATTAAATTTTCATCGATGTTGGGGTGGTCTTTTCTAGAATCTGCAAAAACAATTTTTGCTCCACGAAGCACAAACGCATTTGATGTAGAAACAAATGTGTAACTTGGCATAATAACCTCATCGCCAGGCTGAATATTGATTAAAATTGCAGCCATTTCTAAAGCATCGGTGCAAGATGTTGTTAGTAAACATTTCTTGAAACCATAGTTTTCCTCGAAGAAAGTCTGGCATTTTTTGGTATAAATTCCGTTGCCGGATATTTTGCCCGATTTTACAGCATCTTCAATATATTTGGTTTCGTTTCCTGATAGGTAAGGTTTGTTGAATGGGATCACTTTTTCCAATAATGTTTGATGAATTTAATCTCCGAAACTTCAAATCCTAGATTTTTGTATAAATTACAAGCAATTTCATTGGATTTTTGAGTAGGAATCAATATTTTTTTTACACCTTGTTTTGATAATTTTTGTGCAACATTTTCTAATAGTAATTTTCCAATACCCTTTCCTCGGTATTCTGGCAGAACAGCAAAAAGACAATATGTTGCGATATTTTGATTGGTCTTATAGCTCAAAAACCCTGTTAATTTGTCGTTTTGACAATATACCATAAGCTCGTCGGCCATTAAACCATTTAAAGAATTGTCTATCCATAAACGATAAAGTTTTTGAAACTTTTGATTATCAAAATTTTTATCCATTTTAAATCTGCTAAATTTTCCGCTTTCATATCCCAAGTTGTACAACTCTGAAATTGCAAAATTTGTTTTTGAAAAAGGAACTATATTTTGAGATTGAACTGTTTGTTTTATTTCTGAACAATCTCTTTGGAAAATAATGATTTGGTCTGAAAAAGTGTTTTTATAATTTGTGAATTCTAAATCAATTTCATTTTGACTTTTTATATATAACAAATCAAAACCATCTATTTCTAAGTCAATAATATTGTGATTTTCTATGATTTTTTCGCCAATTTGTAATTCAAAAAAGTTAGAATCCCATTCGATTTTTTTAATCATTTTATTTCATCAATTATAAAAACCGGTCTGTTTTTGGTTTGATCGAATATTTTACCTATGTAAATACCTGTGAATCAGATTGTTGTAATAATTACACCTGACAAAAACCATATAGAAACAATTATTGAGGCGTAACCTAAAACTTGAATTCTATGATTAATTGATTCTATAATATAGTAAGTTCCGACTAAAAGTGATAAAAGTGATATAATCATTCCAAATTTTACAAACAATTTAAGCGGTTTATTTGAAAATGAAATAATAGCGTTAAACGCCAGACTTAAAAGTTTAGAGAACGTATAAGTTGAATCTCCAGAATCTCTCTCGGCATGTTCCACCTCGATTGATGTTGTTTTAAATCCAACCCAATTGACAAATAATGGAAAAGATTTTATGTAATCATTCATTTCTAAAACCTCGTCTATAACTTTTTTGTTATAAATTCCAAAATTTGCAATTGTACTATCAAATTTTGTGTCTGTCAAATAGTTATAAATTTTATGAAATATTGTTGATGATAATTTCTTTAAAAAACCATCTTTTCTATTTGCTCGTTTTGCCAAAACAATATCAAAACCTTCTTTAGTTTTATTAAATAGCTTTTCGATTTCTTTGGGTTGATCTTGCAAATCGCAATCCATAACAATTACCCATTCTCCTTTGGCTTGGCTTAAACCTGCAATTATTGCTGGATGCTGCCCGAAATTTCGGCTCAATCTAATGCTTTTTACTTCTGGAAATTTCGCTGATAAAATTTTCATTGCTTCCCAAGAATTGTCAGGACTACGGTCATCAACCAAAATAATTTCATAAGAAATATTTATGGAAAACATTGTTTTCTGAATTTCAGAAACAAGTTTAGCTACAATTTTTTCTGCTCGATAAACTGGGCTAACTATTGATATAATTGGAAGTTTGCTTGGCATTAGTATAAAATCAATATATAGCAAATCTATGCAATTCGCGTTAAAAAACAATTTTTTTTAAGTTTTATTGCATTAGCAAAATTAAAGATATCATTCAAAAAAAATATTTGAATTTTACTTGTAACAGAAAAATAACCTGTAATTTTTCTGTTATAAAGGAAAAATTACCGTTTTTAAACTCTCTTCCCAATTTTTGATTTCAATCCCAAAAGTATCAATAATTTTAGATTTATCTAAAACACTGTATTTTGGTCTTTCGGCTGGAGTTGGATAACTTGCTGTTGGAATAGGTTTTAAATCTATATTGATATCATGAATTTCGAATATTTTTTTTGCAAAATCAAACCAAGAACATTGACCGAGATTTGAAAAGTTATAAATTCCAAAGTTAGTAGGTGTTGGGTGTTGGGTGTTGGTTTGAATAATTTGTAAAATCACGTCCGCCAAATCTACCGCGTTTGTTGGAGTTCCAATTTGGTCATTTACAACCGATAAAGTATCTTTTTCTGAACCTAACCTCAACATGGTTTTTAAGAAATTATTTCCAAATTGCGAGTAAACCCAAGAGGTTCTAATAATTATATGATTTTTTAAAATGGCTTGAATTGCTTTTTCGCCATCGCGTTTGGTTTGTCCGTAAACTGATTTTGGGTTGGTAACATCTGTTTCCGTATACGGTTTTACAGCTGTTCCATCAAACACAAAATCTGTTGAAACGTGAATTAAAATAGTGTCAAATTCTTTGCAAACCTCTGCTAGATTTTTGGCTCCCGTTACATTTATTGCAAATGCTTTTTCGGCTTCGGTTTCTGCTTTATCAACTGCGGTATAAGCCGCAGTATTGATGCAAAAATCTGGTTTATATTCTTGGAAAATGTGTTTTACGTTTTCTAAATTGGTAATGTCTAAGTTTGTCGAATTGCAAAATTTAAAATCAATGTTAGGATAATTTCCTGCAATATACTGCAAACTTTGTCCCAATTGACCGTTGGATCCTGCCACTAAGACTACCATGCTTTTCGTGCATTTTCGAGTTTTGGTTGTAATAAATCTTTTTCGGAAATCAATAAATCATTTGTTGGAAATTGCCAATCGATATTTATAGTTTCGTCGTTATAAATTAGTCCACCTTCGGAATCTTTATTGTAAAAATTATCGCATTTATAAAAAAAAGTTGCTGTTTCTGATAAAACCAAAAATCCATGTGCAAATCCTCGTGGTACAAAAAATTGGGTTTGATTTTCACCAGATAATAAAACGGATTCATACTGACCAAATGTTTCGGAATCTGGACGAATATCGACCGCAACATCTAAAACTTCGCCTTGTAAGACTCGAACTAATTTGGCTTGCGCATGAATTCCTGTTTGATAGTGCAAACCACGCAAAACACCTTTGGTCGAAAAAGATTGGTTGTCTTGCACAAAATGAACTTCTTGACCTACTCCGTTTTGAAACGTTTTTTCGTTGTAACTTTCCATGAAATATCCCCGTTCATCTTTGATGATTTTGGGTTCGATTACGAAACAGCCTTTTAGTTTTGTAGGTATAAAATTCATGTTTTTTGGCAAAGAGTTTTGTTTTTATTATTCATTTGCAACTTCAAGTAGTTGCGTTCCATAACCACTTTTTAGTAATGGTTCGGCCAATGCTTTTAATTGTTTTTTATCAATAAATCCCATTCGGAAAGCGGCTTCTTCGATGGATCCTATTTTTAATCCTTGACGTTCTTCGATAACTTGTACGAATTGCGAGGCTTGCATTAATGAGTTGAATGTTCCTGTATCGAACCAAGCGGTTCCTCGATCGAGAATGCTTACTTTTAGTTTTCCGCGACGCAAATATTCTTTGTTTACATCGGTAATTTCTATTTCGCCACGATGACTTGGTTTTATATTTGCTGCAATTTCGACCACATCATTATCATAAAAATAAATTCCAGGAACGGCATAATTGGATTTTGGAACGGCTGGTTTTTCTTCGATAGACAAAACCTTTCCTTCTTTATCAAAATCAACAACGCCATAACGTTCTGGATCGTGAACATGATATGCATAAATTATTCCGCCATCTGGATCGTTATTGGCTTGTAATAAATCTGCCAAACCTGTTCCATAAAAAATATTATCTCCAAGAACTAAGGCAACTTTGTCATTTCCAATAAATTCTTTTCCTATAATAAATGCTTCGGCAAGTCCGTTTGGATGTTCTTGAACTTCGTATTCGAATCGGCAACCGTATTTTTTTCCGTCTCCAAGCAAGGTTCTAAAAAGCGGTAAGTCGTGAGGCGTAGATATTATTAAAATTTCGCTAATTCCAGACCAAATTAATGTTGATAACGGATAATAAATCATCGGTTTATCATAAATTGGCATTAATTGTTTGCTCACCGCAATGGTTAGTGGATGCAATCTTGTGCCTGATCCTCCTGCTAGAATTATTCCTTTCATAACTATTATTTTTGTTGGGCTAACAGACTTTGTTTTTTATAAAATGCCATAAAAAAGTGAACTAACAAATATAAAGAAATAAACAAAAATGGAATAATGAGTTTCATTTTTCCGTTTATCGAGTTGGTGTTCTTAATGTTTGTAATAATGCTAATATCTTTTATTGTTTTATCAACATTAATAAGGTCATTTCTTAGTGTTCCTTTTTCTTTAATTAATGCATCTTTGGTTTTCAGCAATTCATTTACTTGAGTATTTTCGTTATAATAAACAAGGTTTGCTCCTTTGGTTTTGTTGGCTGATGTTGAATATTGGTACAAAAGTGTATCAATTTGAGCAATTTGACCTTCGTTTCCTTTTATTTTATTCTGAACATTTTCGTAGTTTATAACTTGTGTTTTTTGAAAAAACTCGTTTTTATTCAGGTATTTAAGAATTGGCTCAATCATACTATTATTTACCGATTTTGTGCCCGAAGTTATCGTCAATAAATGGTATGGATAATTTTTACTAGTAAGACTTTCAGTAATAACTTTAGATAAAACGGCATCTTCTGACAATAATTTCAAAAATTCGAAGTTTTGTTCGCTACCGCTTATAAATTTATAAACATCTACAATTGGCTGAATTTCAATGTTTTGTATTTTATTAGATTTATTTATTCCTATTGATTTTAAGTAAACGGTGTCGTTTTCTTGAATTTTGGAACTTATTAACGAAATTTTGGAATACATATAATCCGTGCTTCCAAAATTTGGTGCAACAATTACTTCGTGATTATAGGTTTTTTGAAAAGCATCAAGATAAAAACCAGCTGAGAAACCAATTAAAAACAAAGCTCCAACGATCCACTTTTTTCTGAGTATGAATTGTATTACTCTAAAAATTGACCTGTTTATGCTTTTTACAAAACCGCTTATTCTGCTTGAAATTTGTGACAAATCAATTTCTTGATCTTCGATATTTTGTGGGGCTTTTGTGCTCATTTTTGGTTTTTATTTTTTTAAATCTATATTAAAAATTTGCTCTAATATTTTTATAGTTATCAAATACGTTGGTTTTACTCCTGTAGTTCCCAATCCGCCCGAAGCCAATGTGCTCCCAGTTTCCAGAGGATTGTCCGAAGCATAATAAGCATAACGAACTTTTACATTTGGATTAATACTTTTTCGGATTTTCGATGCCGATTGAATTGCTTTTTGGTAATAACTTCCTTCCATTTCCAAACCAATTGCGCCCCAAGTCGATTCGTGGAAAAACTTCAATAAATCGCGATTTTGTAATGAGGTTCCAAAAACTGTAACCATTGTTCCAGCAATAACGGGAATATCGTTTCCTTGGAACATTTCGGCAGTTAATTCGTTGTGAAACGTATAATTATCAGCCGTTCCTTCATTAATGTGTGCGCTAGGAATCATAATATCACCTTTTCCGCCTTCCAGAATTCCCGCTTTCCCCATGATCGAAACGGATTCTACGTTTATCAAAACTTCTTTTTTGTATGGTTTCAATAATTCGTCGATTGTTTCGTAGGCTTGCTCGCCAAACGCATAATCCATAACGATTATAACTGGTGGTTTATCTCCAACTTTAGCTTTTGGAAATGATGATTTTGCCCAATCGATTTTGGCGGTATCAAAAATCTGAACATCAATATTTGTTCCCGAAGTATCTGGCAAAGAAATCATTCCGTGTAGTTTTGCAAAATCCTCGACTTTATCTCGAACATCATGCGCTCCTTGTTTTGAAAGTTCTTCGTAAATAAAGAAATCCGACTTGTCTTTAAACTTAGTTTTTAGCACATGTGTTGCAAAAATCGAATTCATAACCGAGTGCATATTTGCCGAAATAACGTGGATAGGTCTGTCGAAAAGATTGTTTTCTTCCAACACTTTTTTGATGTTATTCGCCCAAATTTCTCCGTGAATATGGTGTCCCAACCGCTCTCTAAGAATTGGAGAAAACGTAATGGTTCGTTTATTATTATCTAAAACTTCCTCTAAAGCCAATTTTCCTAACCAATAGATAATGTGCAAAAATCGATCTGGCTGACTGGAGTTTCCAAAGGCATCATATATATCTAAAACTTCCGAAAATGTTCTACCTAAAATATTTGCTGTGTGCGAAATGGCTTTTTCTTTTTCGACCAATGTTAGTTTTTTGGTCAAAAGTGCGAATTGCTCTAATTTTTCCCAATCGCGAGATACTTTTCCTTCATCATCAATAAGAACTCGATTTTTTATTTTGTGCGATTCGATGAAAATAAAGGTCAAGTGCGTTAAAATATCATAAATGTCTGATCGTCCACGCGTAATTTCGATATTCATTTGTTCGTCGTCAATTCTATAACAATTTCTGCGACGTTTTGGCGGCACAATTGCCTGAAAATGAGATCTGGAATAGCCTTCGTCCGAAGTAAGATTGATAAATCGACATTCTTCGATTCCTACCGGAAGCCTTTCTATAACGTATAATAATCCTGATAATTCTACTTTTTCCTCGGCAATGCTTCCGTAAATTTCTGGTCGTAAGGATAATAATGCTTCGCGCAAAGTTTCGCCAGAAATCCCCATTGGTTTGTAAAATCCGCGGTTAAATAAATGGCGCATTGTGATGTATAATTTCTCAATTGCTGCCGATGATTCTTGTGCTCGCGAACGAGATATGTTTTTTGTTTCTTTCATTAATTTTTTAATTATAACCTGCAAATATAGGATTTTTATTTTTTAGTTAGATAAAGATAATTCTATAGTAAAACCATTGTATTTTTCAACTTTAACCCAAATACCCGATTCGTATTTCCAAACATTTTTTTTATTTTTAGATATTATTAAGTTTGGACTTAACACTGAATAATTTCCAATTTGAGTTAGATTCTCTTCTAAATTCATAATTTCTATTGCTAGAAAAAGACCTGTTTTTGGAAACTCCATTTTATATTTAGATAAGTCTACAAGGTTTTTTACAGATTTATTTTCAGAAAGATTAAAAACATTTTTATCATTTTCTATTTGATTTGTTTTATTACTTGTTGATGTGCAAATAATATCTTGTTTTGTTATCTCTTGTTTAGGCTCTCCTTTGTCTCCAACTTCAAAAAACCTTAGTTTATAAATACACTTTTTTGAGAAAACCATTGTTCCTAATCTAAATTTATTTAGAAATTTTGTTGTATTAAAATCCTCAGAATAAGGGATATATGAAGCTATTAAAGCTGTTGTCGAAAAACCTAAAGTCTTCATCTTTGGAGGAGAAGGACTTAAACTATCGTTAAGAATCAACTTTATTTTAGAATTTTCTGATATGCATTTTAAATTGTTAGATTTTTCCGGAACCAGATAAACTACTTTTTTTAAATCCTTGAATTGTATTGTCTTTTTTTTATAGCCAGAGGTGAAAAAATATAACACGGAATTATCATATGTATTGTTTAATGTAAACTTTCCTTTTTGATTGGTTGAATAGGCATTTCCATCTTGATTAGCCCAAACACCAACATATGATATCGGCTTTCCCGTTATACTATCCTTAACCGTTACTTTTGTTTGTGTAAAAACGCCTATGCTTGTAAATAAAATTAAAAAAAGAAATTTCATAGTTCTATTTTTGTATGTTAATTAGAGAGAATTAGGTTTATTGCTGGCTCAAAAACCATTATTTTATTAGATGAACCGTTATTGTTTTCCTTGGTTTGTTTGTTCCATTTTCCGCCCGAAAAGGTAAATAACGATTCTCTTTCTACGTGATTGTACATGCAAAAAGGATAATAGGTTTTTTGGGTTTTTGGCTTGTTTGTAATTAGATCTATAGTTGTTTTTTCGACTTTGTTTTTTTCGATAATTAGTTTTTCAAACCCAACAAATATTCCATTTTTGGGCATTTTCATACTCAATTCCGCTAAGTCATAAATATTGTTTGTTGTTCCTTTTTTTACGGTAACTATAAAATCTTTTTTCATGAATTCATCGCCAGGAAAACCGTTTTGATCTACTTTATAGAAATGAATTTTGATGGTCGCTTTTTCGATTCTACTATCGGTATATATTTTTACTTGTTTGATATACTTTGTTCTTTTATAGGATTGCAAATACGGGAAAAATTTAATGTCTATTCTTGGTCCGTTGTCAAATGATTGGCAAATTTTGTTATCGGTTTCGCCAATTTCTTCTTGTTTAGAACCAAATTTTTTGGCAATTATAACTTCGCTCAATTGGTACTCGGTAGATTTTAAAACCACTTTTGATGCTTCCGATGCTTTGATGGTTTTTTTTTCGAATCCTAATGCCGAGAAAATCAAATTCTTATTTTCATTGGATAAATTAATCGAAAATTCGCCATTTTCTTCGGATGTAGTTCCGTTATTTTCGTTTTCGACAGCAATGTTTACATACGGAATTGGGTTATTGTTTTGGTCGGTAACCTTGCCTTTTAATTGTGCAAAAACGGTAAGCCCAAAAAACAACATAATAACTAAAAGTCTTTTTTTTAACATCTTGATTTTTTTCTTAATTCTATTCTGTTTTTAATAAATCAACTATTTTTCTATCGTTAGAAAGTCTTGGAACTTTGTTTTGTCCGCCTAATTTTCCAATAGATTTCATATAATCCTGAAAACCGTTTTTTGACACTTTCGTAATCACCAAATTTTGCAACACTTTGCCAACAATTAAATCGTCGTAATAAATGTTTTGTTTGCGCATTTCAGTATTTATTGCCAAAGCAAATATTTGAATATCAGTTGGTTCGTTCTCAAATTCGATAAACCATTCGTGATACGGTAATCCAGAAATTGGCGTGATTTGTGGAGCAACCGTGAATTCGTTTATTGAAATATTAGTGTTAATCATTGCTTCTTTCATGGCGCATTCTACTTCTTTCCCAATAACATGCTCGCCAAATGCCGAAATATAATGTTTAATACGTCCAGAAACTATAATTCGATATGGTTTTAATGATGTAAATTGAACTGTATCTCCAATATTATAAGCCCAAAGTCCTGCATTTGTTGATATTATTAAAACATAATTTACATTAAGTTCGACTTCGCCAATGGTGTAACGTTTTGGATTTTCAGAGAAAAACTCGTCTGTTTTAATGAATTCGTAAAAAATTCCTGAATTTAATAACAGCAACATTCCTTTTTCTTTCTGAGAATCTTGGTAAGCAAAAAACCCTTCGGATGCTGGAAAAAGTTCAATCGAATCTACTTTTCTGCCAATAATACTTTCGAATTTGGCGCGATAAGGTTCGAAGTTTACACCGCCGTAAATAAACAAATTGAAATTTTTGAACAATTCGCCAACTGGTTTTTGAGTTTTTGTTTGTAGTTTCTCAAAATACATTTGCACCCAACTCGGAATACCCGAAATTACGGTCATGTTTTGGTCAAACGTTTCTTCGACAACCGCGTTTACTTTAGTTTCCCAATCTTCTATACAATTGGTTTCCCAGGATGGCATTCGGTTTTTTTGTAAATACTTTGGAATAAAATGCGCTACAATTCCTGATAATCTTCCAATTTTTATTCCGTTTTTTTCATCTAAAACCGGACTTCCTTGCAAAAAAATCATTTTTCCATCAACGAATTTCGATTTTTTAGTTTCATGGATATAAAGTAAAATTGCCGATCGTGCCGCCTCGATATGAGTTGGCATAGATTCCTTGGTTAATGGAATGTATTTTGCGCCCGATGTTGTGCCAGAAGTTTTGGCAAAATAAATGGGTTTTCCTTTCCAGAGAATGTCTTTTTGGCCATTAATAACTTTTTCGATATAAGGTTTTAAGGCTTCGTAATCACGAACTGGAACTTGGTTTTGAAACTCATCGAAAGTAGAAATTTTTGAAAAATTATGGGCTTTTCCAAATGCAGTTTCTTTGGCCTGACGGATTAACTCATTAAAGACTTTTTGTTGTGTTTCAATAGGATTATTTGCCCAAGCCTGAGTTTGATTATAAACCCGTTTGGCGTAAATTTTGGATAAAAGAGTTTTTAATGACATTATGAAATTGCGAATTAAAAATTACGTGTTTAGGTTCTTAGTAATTTATTTTTTCTTTTGAGCTTTGCTTTTGGAAAGTTTTTGGTTGGCTTTTTCCTCCTCGGCAACTTGTTTTCTGAGATCTAATTCGGCTTGGGATGGTTTTTCGTTTTCTATTTTTGGTAATTCCACTTTCGAGGCAAGAATGGAATCTTTATTGACTTTTTGATATTCTAAATCGCCGTTTAATACCTTGACAACGGATTGCAAATAGGCTTCATTTTTCTTTAATGCAAAGGCAAGCGAATCGGATTTTAGTGCTAAATCCGTGGCATCTTTCCTGAGTTTTGTAGATGCGTAACCCGGAATATATTCGCGAAGTGGCGTAAATGCAATAAAAAATGTAGTTAATGAAATAATTACAATGGCTCCGAGAGTGGCTACCACAAAAACATTCATCAAGTTTAATTTTAATGAAAATGTTTCCTCAAAAGTGTCTTCGTTAAGGATTATCAAACGTCTTTTTGTGAAAAGATGTTTCTTGATTTTTTGTCGTTTGAGCCGTTTTTCGGTCATTTTTTTTATTTATAGTACAAATATATAAATTTATAACAGTTTTATGATTGATATATTTTTTTGTTGTTATCTTTGCTTTATTAAAATTGAAATATCATGAACAGATTAACAATATTTTTAGGAGAAGTTGGCCCAATGCAAATTATCCTTGTTTTGGCAATAGTTTTATTACTTTTTGGTGGTAAAAAAATTCCAGAACTCATGAAAGGGTTGGGAAGCGGCGTAAAGGAATTTAAAAATGCTGCAAAAGGTGACGAGCCTGCTGATAAAAAAGAAGATGCCAAAGAGTAATTTTTTTTTTTTAAATTTAAAAGCCCAAATTTCTAGATTAGAAATTTGGGCTTTTTTTTATGTTTAAATCACCATTGTTAATTGTATTCGTTTTCTGTCTTCATCAACCTCAACGACTTTTACGGTAACGTGTTGGTGCAATTTCACAACTTCGTTTACATCAGAAACAAAACCAGCTTTGAGTTGCGAAATGTGAACCAAACCGCTTTCCTTAGTTCCAATATCTACAAAACAACCAAAAGCGGTAATATTATTGACAATTCCTGGTAAAATCATTCCAGCACGAACATCTTTTATGGTTTTTACATTTGGATCAAATTCAAAAACTTTAGCTGATTTTCTTGGGTCTAATCCTGGTTTTTCGAGTTCTTTGATGATGTCTTTTAAAGTCAATAAACCTATTTCTGGTGTAATATAATTTTCAGGTTTTATTAATGCTGTTTTTTCTTTATTGGCAATCAAATCATGTACAGAAAGTTTCAAATCTTTTGCCATTTTTTCAACAATTGTATAAGCTTCTGGATGAACCGCCGAATTATCTAATGGGTTTTTTCCATCTTTAATTCTTATAAATGCAACGCCTTGCTGATAGGCTTTTTCGCCCAAACGCGGCACTTTTTTGAGTTGTTTTCGGTCGTCAAAAGCCCCGTTTTCTGTTCTGTATTGTACTATATTTTCTGCCAACTTCTCGCCTATTCCGCTCACATAACTCAGTAAATGTTTGCTAGCGGTATTGATGTTTATTCCCACGGAATTTACGCAGCGAATAACCGTTGCGTCCAACTCTTCTTTTAATTTATTTTGATCAACATCGTGCTGGTATTGCCCTACTCCTATTGCTTTTGGGTCGATTTTTACGAGTTCGGCCAACGGATCAGAAAGACGTCTTCCTATAGAAACCGATCCACGAACCGTTACATCATAATTGGGAAATTCTTCTCGAGCAATTTTACTTGCCGAATATACTGATGCTCCAGCTTCTGAAACTATAAAAACCTGAACGGGCTTATCAAAAGCAATTTTCTTGATAAAAAATTCGGTTTCGCGACTTGCCGTTCCGTTTCCGATAGAAATGGCATCAATGTTATAAGCATTTACCATCGATTTTATCTTTTTCATCGCCATTGCATCTTCGTGTTGTGGCGCGTGCGGATAAATGGTTTCGTTGTACAACAAATCGCCTTTTTCGTCTAGGCAAACTATCTTGCAACCACTTCGAAAACCTGGATCGATAGCTAAAATTCGTTTTTCGCCTAATGGTGGCGCCAACAACAATTGTCCTAGATTGCTAGCAAAAACATCGATCGCGGTTTTGTCTGCTTTGGATTTGGTTTCTTGTAGAACTTCGTTAAAAATTGCTGGATTTAATAATCGTTTATACGAATCTTCAATCGCCAATTGTACTTGCGAAATAGATGGTGAATTGCTGTTTTTAATTACAATTTCGTCAATCAAATCATAGGCTTCATCAATATCTACTTCGGTTTTTAGTTTTACAAATCCTTCATTTTCTGCTCGTAACATGGCCAATAATCGGTGTGATGGTGTTTTTGATAAATTTTCAGACCAATCAAAATATTGAACAAATTTTTGTGCCGTTTCTTCTTCGGCTTTCTTTTTTACAACTTTGGTTTCTATAGTTGCTTTGCGCTGAAAAAGTCTTCGCAAGCTTTGACGAACGGCAATATTTTCGTTAATCCATTCGGCAACAATGTCTCTTGCTCCTTGTAATGCAGCATCTTCATTAATTACATTTTCATTCAAATATTTCGATGATAAAAACTCAACATCGTCTTTGCCTTGTGCTAAAATAATTTTTGCTAAAGGTTCTAATCCGTTTTCGCGCGCCACATCTGCACGGGTTTTTTTCTTTTTTTTGTAGGGCAAATACAAATCTTCGAGTTCTTGTAAATCGAAACTATTAGAGATTTTTAATTTCAATTCAGGCGATAATTGTCCTTGTTCATCAATGGTTTTTAGGATTGATTCTTTGCGTTTTACAATTTCGTCGAATTGTTTCGAAAATTTGGCAATTTGCTCAATAACAACCTCATCGAGATTCCCTGTTTGGTCTTTTCTATATCGAGAAATAAATGGAATTGTGCAATCTTCTGAAAGTAATTTTAAAGTTGCTTCTATGTTTTTATCAGCTGTATTTACTACTGATTTTATGAATTGAATTTGGTTCATGTCTTTTATTTAACCGCAAATATGCAAAGGTTTTCGCAAATTTCGCAAAGGTTTTACATTATAAAATCTAAATAATTTTGTTTGTTAATCACTTCAAAAGTCGCTTCGGGATAGGCTTTTGCAAAAGCTGTTGGGATTTTTGCTTTGCGGTTTTCGTTCCATTTGAATTCGAAACCTGCTAAATTTCCGTTTTTTTCTTCCAACCAATCCAATTCTTGTTGGTCATAAGTGCGCCAAAAATAATTGTTGGTTCTTATCTTTTTATAATTTTGTTGTTTTATTCTTTCTGACGCCAAATAGTTTTCCCAAAGTCCGCCAATGTCGTTTCGGTTTTCTATTTTATTAAAATTATTTATGATTCCGTTTCTAATGCCGTTGTCATAAAAATACCATCGTGACGATTTTACGATTTCTTTACGAAGGTTGCGACTAAATCCTTCTATTTTAAATAAAACAAAAACTTTAGAAAGTAAATCCAAATAATTTGCAACTGTGTTTTTAGACATTTGCAATTGTGTTGCTAATTCTAATAACGAAACCTCTTGGCCAATTTGAAAAGCAATTAATCTCAATAAATCATAAATTTTATCAGAATGTTTTATACCTTCAAAATTTAAAATATCTTTTAACAAATAAGAGTTTATAATCTCGCCAATATAATCCTCTTTATCCTGCCAATTATCATATTGCTCGAGTTCTGGATAACTGCCAAAAATTAATCTTTGTTCTAAATTTTCGGTGGTTTGTTTGTAGTTTTCTTTCTCAGAAAACTCAATTTGCGAAAGCGGAAAAAGATACAAAGTGTTTTTTCGCCCAACTAATGGCTCACCCAGATTATTTGACAAATCAAAAACTGATGATCCTGTTGCAATAATTTTTATCCCTTCAATCGAATCGACAATCAATTTGAGAATCATTCCAATATCTGGAATGTTTTGGGCTTCGTCGATTACTAATAAATTTACATTTGACAAAAGACGTTTATAGTTACTTACCGATCGTTCTTTGAGTAAATTAGCATTGTTTTTATCTTCACCATTCAACTGTAAATAAGTTTCTGAAGGAATGTTTTTGAGGTACTTTTTAATCAAGTCTGTTTTACCTACACGTCTTGCGCCCAACAAAACCAATACTTTGTTTGGCAATACCTTTTTACGAAACTCTTCTAAAATAGCTCTTTTATAATGATGTGACATTTCAATTTCATTAGAATTAAAGCACAAATGTAAGCAAAAAACATTAATTCGGTCAGTACATTGACTAAATTTACATTAATTCGGTCAGTTGATTGACTGAATTTACATTAATTTAGTCAATAACTAATCCTGAACAATAAAATCTTTTGAATCTATTTTCTGATATTCAGGTTGAATATTGATGTGGTTAATGTTGAATTTTTCGAGCAAAACAGCTTCTATTTCATCTAATAAAATATTAAATTCGCTCATTTTTAAATCTTCAGAACAATCCAAATGGGCTTCCAAATGCAACTCAAGGTCGTTAAGATGCCAAACATGAATGTGATGCAATTTGTTAACGCCCGAAATTTTGTGAACCTCACGAACCAACTCTTTTATATCAATATTGGATGGCGTAAAAAGCATTAACATTTTGGTCGATTCCTTTAGTAAATCATATCCAACATAAATTAAATACAGTGCAATTGCAAAAGTCAAAAAACTGTCTATCCAATAAATTTGATACAATTTCATTAAAATTCCGCCAACCAAAACCGCTACCGATGCCATCATATCTGTGAATAAATGAACATAAGCCGATTTCATATTAATATTATGATCAGCATCTTTTTTGAGCATTAAAGCCGAAATTCCATTTACGGCAATTCCTAGAATTGACATCCAAATAACCAAATTCGATTTGATGGGTTGCGGATTTGAAAAGCGTTGCGAAGCTTCAAAAATCAAGTAAACTGCAACAATAATCAAGGTTATCGAGTTTACAAAAGCGGCAATTAATTCGGCACGTTTATAGCCAAAAGTTTGGTCTAATGATGCTTTTTTCTTAGATAAAACATTAGCAATATAACTAAAAATTAAGGTTAAAACATCGGAAAAATTGTGTAATGCATCAGAAATTAATGCCAAACTTCCTGATAAAATCCCGCCTATGACTTGTGCAATGGTAATTACAATGTTTAAAAAAATTGAAAATAAAAGATTTTTACCTTTTACTACGGGATGGGTGTGGTTATGTGTCAAAATTAATTTTTTCTTTTCTCTATTTCAGCTTCCACTTTTTTTAATTTTCTTGAATTATAAAACATAAAAAACAAAGATCCTAAAAGCAAGAAAGGATGCATATCATGACTTTTTTTATAAACAGAATACAATGTCATTCCGACTAAAACACAAGAAACGACAACTGCAATTTTTTGCCAATTGGATAACGATTTTTGCTTAACTAATAATTCATCTATTGATAAATTTGTGTAGTCATTTTTCTCAATCATAAATTTAAGTTTTTTAATTAACAATTAATTTTTGAAACTCGAGTAGCGTGTCTTCCACCTTCGAAATCGGTTTTCAAGAAAGTTTCAACCATTTCTAAAACTTGAGGAATTGAGGTAAATCTTGCAGGAATACTAATAATATTTGCATCGTTATGTTGTCGTGCCAAACTGGCAATTTCTTTAGTCCAACACAAAGCTGCGCGCACATTTTGATGTTTGTTGGCGCTCATTGCAATGCCGTTACCGCTTCCGCAAATGATGATTCCAAAATCTGCTTTTGCATCATTTACATCTTTTGCAACAGCATGTCCAAAATCTGGATAATCCACAGAGTCGGATGAGTCGGTTCCGTAATTTGTAACTTCGTGACCGTTTGCTTCGAGCATTTTTACGATTGCAAATTTGTATTCTGGTCCTGCGTGGTCGTTTCCTATTGCGATTTTCATTTATTGTAGTTTGTTGTTTATCTTTACAAAATTAATCATTTTAAAAATGAAATTTAGAGCAATCAGCGATCGTTTTAAATAAAAAAATCAAAATTATTTACACCTTTGAAATTCAATTAATTATCACTTATAATCTTTCATAAACCTTTGATAATCAATGAAGATTTTATAACGCAATTGTTAAAATTTTACATTGTTAATAGTTATTTGTAATTACTTGATATTCAGATAACCTTAAATTAACACAAACTGTTCATAACTTTAGATAGATTTTTAGAACTATTTTTAGATTATTTCAAAATAAATTGTAATCCAAAACCCAGATCGAAAATCCTAATTTAGTTTGCATTATTTTTAGAAAACTTATCATTATAAAATTCTGTTTTATCAACAAATTTTTTATAAAATCTTATTTACATTTTCAATGCTTTTTTGGTTGTGAACAACTGTTAATAAAGTTTTAAAAATACTTAAAAATGAAATATTTAACTTCTTAAAACCATGTTGATAAATCGTTATAAAAATGTAAAACTAATATTAAATGTAAATTCTTGAAAATTTATTGCAACTATTAACAAGCTATAATAACAACCAAAAATTAAATTTAAATTTCCTTTTCTTTCTGTTGTTTTTAATATGTGTTGAAAACTTTTAAAGTTTAAACAATTTTTAGATTCGAATTATTATTCAAATTATCTAAAATGGCTTGAACAATCTCAAAATCGTTTTTATGAATTTTTAAAATTATTCCGCCATAAGCAAAACTTGCAAATGGATTGGCAGAAACTAAATTTTCATTCTGGAAAAAAAAAGCAATTCCTTCATTTTGAAGAATAGATTTTAGAACCACAATTTCGTAAGGAAAATTAAAAGTTGCAATAGTTTGAAAATCGTCCATTTTTTATTTTTTATAAAGATACAAAAGTTATTATTTGATTAAAACTTACAAGTTACAACTTACAACTCAATAACTATTTTGTAATTTAGCCAATATTAGAAAAGAATTATGAGTAAAAAACCAAAAAAACCGAGCAATAACACGAAAGATTTCTCGAACAAAATTATAAAAATACTAACAACCAATAGTAATAAAGCCTTTAATTATAAACAAATTGCAGCAATTCTTGAAGTGGACGATACCAAATCAAGAAACGAAATTATTCATGATCTCAAGATTCTAGCAGCTTCGAAAATGATCATCGAAACCGAACCCGGAAAATATTTGGTAAAAGCCATTTCCGAAGATTATTACGAAGGAACAATTGATATGACAGGTCGAAAAACGGCATATTTTATTTGTCCAGAATTTGGCGAAGATGTTTTTATTCCGACTAATAACCTGAATCGTGCTTTAGATAAAGACAAAGTAAAAGTTTATGTTTACAATCGACGTAAAGGAAAACGTCCTGAAGGCGAAGTAATTGAAGTTGTAGAGCGTGCAAAAACTGATTTTGTTGGCGTTATTGCAATACAACCTAATTTTGCTTTTGTAAGTACAGCAAATCCAAAAATGTATACGGATATCTTTATTCCAAAAGATAAAATTGGTACAGCCGAAAACGGCGATGTTGTTTTGGTTCATATCGAAGATTGGCCTAAAAAAGCCGATTCTCCTTTCGGATCTGTAATAAAAGTTTTAGGAAAACCTGGCGAACACAATACCGAAATTCATGCAATTTTAGCCGAATATGGTTTACCATCAGAATTTCCGATAGAAGTCGAAACTTTTGCACAAAAAATTGATACGACAATTCAAGAATCTGAAATTGCAAAACGTCGTGATATGAGACAAACCTTAACTTTTACTATCGATCCAAAAGATGCTAAAGATTTTGATGATGCACTTTCGTTTAAGGTTTTAGATAATGGAAATTTCGAAATTGGAATTCACATTGCCGATGTTTCGCATTATCTTCAAGAAGGAACAATTTTAGATGATGAAGCTTATAATCGAGCAACTTCGGTCTATTTAGTCGATCGTGTTGTTCCTATGTTACCCGAAGTTTTGTCTAATTTTGCTTGTTCGCTGCGACCAAATGAAGAAAAATATACGTTTTCGGCAATTTTTGAATTAGATAAAAAAGCATCTATAAAAAACCAATGGTTTGGAAGAACAGTAATAGATTCGAACCAACGTTTTTCTTATGAAGAAGCGCAATTTATTATAGAAACTAAAGAAAATATAATTCCAATCGAAACATCAATAACAGGAAGTTCTTATAAAGTTGCTGATGATATTGTTTTTGCAACTTTAAAACTCGATGAATTAGCCAAAATTATGCGTGAAAAACGCATGAATGATGGCGCAATTTCGTTTGACAAAGTAGAAGTAAAATTTAATTTATCTGAAACCGGAAATCCCGAAGGCGTTTATTTTAAAGAAAGTAAAGATTCTAATCATTTAATTGAAGAATTTATGCTCTTGGCAAATAAAAAAGTTGCCGAATATATTGGTAAACAGAAAAAGACATTCATATATAGAATTCACGACGAACCAAACGAAGATAAATTACTGGCAATGTCAGAATTGATTAAGAAATTTGGATATTCTGTCGATTTTAATTCAGGTTCGGTGGCTCAAGCCTTAAATCAATTAATGAAAGATGTTCATGGTCAAAAGGAACAAAATTTGATTGATACTTTAGCGATTCGAAGTATGAGTAAAGCCACTTATTCTACCGAAAATATTGGACATTACGGCTTAGCATTCGATTATTACAGCCATTTTACCTCGCCAATTCGTCGTTATCCCGATGTTATGGTGCACAGATTATTACAATTCTATTTAGATGGAGGAAAATCTGCAAGTCAAGAAATTTACGAAACCAAATGTTTGCATTGTTCCCAAATGGAAGGTTTGGCGACAAAAGCAGAACGCGATTCGGTGAAATATATGCAGATAAAATACATGAAAGACCACATGGATCAAGAGTTTCTTGGGGTTATTTCTGGCGTTACCGAATTTGGAATATTCGTAGAAATTATCGAAAACAAATGCGAAGGAATGGTCAGAATTCGAGAAATAAAAGACGATTATTTTGTATTCGACGAAAAACAATATGCATTAGTTGGACAAACAACCAAAAGTGTATTACAATTAGGCGACGAAATTTACGTTAAAGTAAAAACCGCCGATTTAGTAAAAAAACAATTGGATTTTTATTATTTAAGGAAGAATTAAAAAACCTAAATTTTTAAAAAATGAAAAAGTTATTTGCAACATTAACAATCTTAATTTCTCCATTTATTTTTAGCCAAATTACTAAAGATTTAGGCGAGTTTAACAAAGTTACTTCTTTCGATAAAATTGATGTAACCCTTATCCAATCTAACGAAAACAAAATTATTCTTTCAGGAAATGGATCCGATGATGTTGAAATTATCAATAAAAATGGAGAGTTAAAAATAAGAATGCCACTGACAAAAATCATGTCTGGCGATGATGTTTCGGCAATTGTTTATTTCCAAAAAATTGATGCAGTCGAGGCGAATGAAGGATCTAGAATTGCAAGTCAAGAAAAATTAGAAAGTATTGGTTTTGATATTATTGCAAAAGAAGGTTCGGAAGTAAAATTATTTTTAGAAGTTGATAGATTAAATGTAAAAGCATCTGGAGGGTCTAATATTGATTTGAGGGGAACTGCGAAAAATCAAGATGTAGTGGTAAATGCTGGTTCAGTTTATGATGCCAAAAATTTAGAAACAAATCAAACCATAATTACAGCAAATGCAGGTGGCGAAGCCGATGTTTATGCCACCGATTTTGTAGATGCAAAAGTACGAGCCGGAGGAAATATTACTATTTTTGGTAAACCTAAACAAATCAATCAGAAAGTAATAGCTGGTGGAAAAATCACCGAAAATAAAGAATAATTCCTTATTTTTGAACTTTTTAGATAAACAATCAATACATGATTCAAGATATATTTATGGCAATTCCGTTGGGCGTTTTATTATGCTTTCTAATCGGACCTGTTTTTTTTATTGTACTCGAAACGGCAGCTACCAAAGGATTTAGAGCTGCTATTGTTTTTGATTTAGGTGTTGTTACTGCCGATTTTGTATTTATTGCAATAGCTGTTTTTTCTAGTTACAGATTAATAAATGCGATCAAAGACCAACCTGCACTTTATATTTTTGGAGGATTAATAATGATTACTTATGGAATAATTTCGTTTTTAAAACTAAAAAAACATGCTGAAAATCTGGACGAAAGTGAAGAAAACATTCAACTAGAATTGGTAAAAAAAGATTATCGAAGTCTTTACCTAAAAGGGTTTTTCTTAAATTTTATAAACGTTGGGGTTCTTGGTTTTTGGTTTTTGATATTCTTGACCTTCGGACCAGTATTACAGCTAAAAACGCCTAGATTATTAATTTTTTTTTCATCGGTAATTATAACCTATTTACTTGTGGATATTGCTAAAATGATGCTTGCAAAAAAACTAAAAAGCAAGATGACACCAGTAAATATTCTAAAAATCAAGAAACTTACCAGTGTTTTATTAATTGTTTTTGGAATATCAATTATGCTACAAGGCTGGTTTCCAGCAGATCAAAAATTGGTAAAACAAGCTTTAGAGAAAATAGAGCCAAAAAAATAAACATAAAAAAAGAGACACATTTCTGTATCTCTTTAGAGGCATCGTCCGGATTCGAACCGGAGTAGGAGCTTTTGCAGAGCCCAGCCTAGCCGCTCGGCCACGACGCCATTTGCTTAGCGGACTGCAAAAATAGCAAAATATTCCGAATATAAAATTTAAACTTATAATTTATTTAATTTCTATATTCTTCCATTTCAATTGTAACCGCTTCTACATCGCCACCAATAGGAGGATTTAGTTTAGATACCGCTAATATAATTCTAGAAATTTCTGGAATTTCCTTGAAAATTCTTGTGTTAATTCGGTGTGCAACATGTTCTAGTAAGTTTGATCTTATTGCCATTTCATCTACAATTATTTGATTAAGAAGCACATAATCTACAGTATCTTTCAAATCATCAGATGAGGATGATTTTCGTAAATCGGTTTTTACTTCCAGATCTACTCGGTAATCGGAACCTATTTTTGCCTCCTCAACCAAGCAACCATGAAAGGAAAATGTACGAATGTTTGTTAGTTTTATTATTCCCATTTTTAAGTTTTTATTTAAAGTTTAAGGTTTAAAGTTATCTAGAGCAACTTTAAACCTTAAACTTTAAACCATTTTTTTATCTTTGCTAAAATTAAACAAAATAATGGCATCAGAAGATAAAGCTGCAAATTTTTTAGAACAAATAATCGAAGACAGTTTAGCTAGCGGTTTTCCTCAAAATAAACTACGTTTTAGGTTTCCGCCTGAGCCAAATGGATATTTACATATTGGTCATGCCAAATCTATTTGCTTGAATTTTGGGTTGGGATTAAAGTACAATGCGCCAGTAAATTTGCGTTTTGACGATACTAATCCAGCCAAAGAAGAGCAAGAATATGTAGATGCAATCAAAGAAGATTTAACTTGGTTAGGCTTCAATTGGGCAGAGGAACGTTATGCGTCTGACTATTTTCAGCAGTTGTACGATTGGGCAGTTTTGATGATAAAAAACGGTAAAGCGTATGTTGATAGTCAATCGTCTGAAGATATGGCAACCCAAAAAGGAACGCCAACGCAACCAGGAATTGACGGCCCTTTTCGGAATCGAACTGTTGAAGAAAACTTGACCTTATTTGAAGGCATGAAAAACTGTGATTTTGAGGAAGGAAAACACGTTTTGAGAGCTAAAATTGATATGAGTTCCAAAAATATGTTAATGCGTGATCCATTAATTTATAGAGTTTTGCACCGCCATCATCATCGTACAGGGAATGATTGGAAAGTGTACCCTATGTATGATTTTGCGCACGGCGAAAGTGATTATATCGAACAAATTTCGCACTCTATTTGTACTTTAGAATTTGTAATGCATCGCGAATTGTACAATTGGTTTTTAGATCAAATTTATGATGATGCAAAGGTTAGACCAAACCAATATGAATTTGCTCGTTTGAATTTGAATTATACCGTAATGAGCAAACGAAAATTATTGCAATTGGTTCAAGATAAAGTTGTTAATGGTTGGGATGATCCTAGAATGCCAACTATTTCTGGTTTACGTCGTCGTGGTTATACTGCTAAATCTATCAGAAATTTTTGTGAAACTATTGGAGTTGCTAAACGCGAAAATATTATAGATGTTTCGCTTTTAGATTTTTGTTTACGTGAAGATTTAAACAAAACCGCTCCAAGAGTTATGGCGGTTTTAGATCCAATAAAATTAGTAATAACCAATTATCCAACGGATAAAGAGGAACTTCTGGATGCTGAAAACAATCAAGAAGACGAAGCTGCAGGTTTCAGAAAAGTACCATTTTCGAGAGAATTATACATCGAAAGAGAAGATTTTCTTGAAGTTGCTCCAGCCAAATTTTTTAGATTGAGTATCGGAAATGAAGTGCGTCTTAAAAATGGATATATCATTAAAGGAGAATCGGTTACAAAAGATGCTGACGGAAATATTACCGAAATTCAAGCCAGTTATGATCCAGATTCTAAATCAGGAAGTGGGAGCGAAGCCAGCCAACGAAAAGTTGCAGGAACTTTACATTGGGTTTCTGTAAAACACGCTTTGGAAGCCGAAGTTCGTTTGTATGATAGATTGTTTATTGACGAAGCTCCAGACTCTCACAAAGAGAAAAATTTCTTAGATTTCATGAACAAATCTTCACTAGAAATCGTAAAAGGATTTGTAGAACCAAGTCTTGCAGATGTAAAATCTGGCGAGCAATTTCAGTTTCAGCGTTTGGGTTATTTTGTTGTTGATAAAGATGCAACTGCTTCAAAATTAGTGTTTAACAAAACCGTTGGACTCAAAGATGCTTGGGAAGAAAAAGGCAAAAAAGAAGAAAATTTGTTGATGAATATGCTAAAAGAAATCAATAAATATGTGAAAGAAAAAGACGAATCGGTTGCTGAAAATTTACTCGTTCCAATTATTGAAAACATAAAATCTATTGATAATTACAGTTTGATTGTCAATACTATTATCAAAAACATCAAGAATGATAATAATGCGCTTTTATTCTCTAATTTAATTTTGAAATTTTCTGATAAAGTTTCCTCAAAAGATATCGAGATCGAACCTTTACAAAAATTATATTCCATGTCATTAAAAAGTCAATTGGTATCAGTTCGAATTTTGGCAATTCAAAATTTAAAATCTGATTCAGAGAATTTAAATAATTTTCAAACACAATTAACAGAATTAAAAAATTTAGAGAAAAACGAAAAAGTTTTGGAATTATTATAAGATTTAATTTTCATAGTTTTTTATAAATAAAAAATCCGCTTATTAGCGGATTTTTCTATTATTGATTTTTATAATTATAAATCAAAAAAATATAGTTTTAAGTTATCAAAAACAGCTTTCATAAATTGATTTTAATGCCTTTTTGGAATTTATTTATCCCAAATCTTAACTTTTAAAAAAGCTTTTGATAAATCGCTTTGTATTGATTTTTTGATGAATACATTATCAATTTTGATCTTTTTGTATACTATTTATTGTTTATAGTAAATAGTAAACTATAATTTTGTATTTTTGTTTACTATTTACTATCAATAGTAAACAATAAACTATGAGTTATGAATTTTAAAAATAAAATTGAAAATCTTTTTGAAGAAAAAAAAGAATTAAGTGTTTTAGAAATTGTTTCCTATTTGAACATATCTAAACAATATGCTCATAGAATTCTAAACCAATTAGTAGAAAATGATTTGGTAGAAAAAATAGGTAGTACACCAAAAACTATTTATAAATTAAAAAAAATCACTGAATCTAATAATACTCTAAAGAATATAATCTCTAAAGAAAAACAAACTTTCCTAAACGAAAATTTTATTCTAATTACAGAAATTGGTCAATTGCTCGAAGGTTTACCAGCATTCGAAAATTGGTGTCAAAAACGAAAATTACCTTTAGAAAAAACTATCGATGAGTTTATTTTAACCAAAGACAAATATAATAACTACTTAGACAACAACGGATTAATATCTGGTTTAGATAAATTGAAAAACACCAAAGGTTACGATAAAATTTTTCTTGACGAATTGTTATATCTTGATTTTTATGCAATTGAACGTTTCGGGAAAACAAGATTAGGAACAATTTTGCATTATGCCAAACAAGGTCAAAACAAAATGTTGATGCGGATTTTGATTCAAGAAATCAAACAAAAAATTGATCATATTATTTCAGAATATGATATTGATGCTGTTGCATTTGTGCCTCCAACCATAAAACGCGAAACACAACTAATGAAATTTTTGGCTAGTGGTTTAAAAATCAACTTACCAGTTATCGAAATTATGAAAATTGGAGGGATAATTCCTGTGCCACAAAAATCATTAAATAAAATAGAAGAGCGGATCAATAATGCTGAAAATACATTTGTCATCAAAGGAAATGTTTCATACAATAACGTTTTATTGATAGATGATGCGGTTGGTTCTGGCTCAACTTTGAATCAGATTTCAGGAAAAATTAAACGAAAAGAATTAGCAAAAAACATAATCGGACTAGCAATTGTTGGAAGCTACAAAGGTTTTGATGTTATTACTGATGTATAAAAAAAGAGCTCAATTTCTTGAACTCTTTTTATATAACTTAGAAATAAATTATTCTTTAACATCTTTAATTTCTTTTGCTTCAGAAGTATCGCTCGGATTATAATCCGTCGAAGTATGGTTTTTAGATTTTACTCGTTTGCGTTGCGTTTTCATTTGTTCGCCAATCATGTTCGATGCCGTAAAACTCGTTACCATTGTATTCAACATATCGCTTGCGGCTTGTGGCGAATTTGGTAATAAAATCAAATTACTATTCGTATCGGCGCCAATGGCTTGCAAAGTATCATAATGTTGAGTAATTACGATTAATGCCGACGCTTCTTGTGAGTTGATTCCAACTTCGTTCAAAACCTCTACACTTTCTACCAATCCACGAGCAATTTCGCGACGTTGATCGGCAATACCTTGACCTTGTAATTTTTTACTTTCGGCTTCGGCTTTGGCTTTAGCAACAATTCTAATTCGTTGTGCTTCAGACTCAAACATTGCTGCTGTTTTTTCACGTTCGGCAGCATTAATACGGTTCATGGCATTTTTTACCTGAATATCAGGGTCAATATCCGTTACCAAAGTATTTATAATATCATAACCATAAGTGGTCATGGCTTCGTTCAATTCTCTTTTTACAGCAATTGCTACATCATCTTTACGAACAAAAACATCATCAAGAATTAGTTTCGGAACCTCGGCACGAACCACATCAAAAACATAGGCAGTAATCTGATCGTGAGGATATTCTAGTTTATAAAAAGCTTCGTAAACATGTTCCGGAAGCACTTTAAACTGAACAGAAACTTTCATTTTAATAAAAACGTTGTCTTTGGTTTGGGTTTCGATCATTACATCTAATTGCTGAATTTTTAGATTAACGCGACCAGCAATTTTGTCGATAATTGGTAATTTGAATTGCAAACCCGATTGTCTGATTCCTGTAAATTTCCCGAAACGTTCTACAACAACTGCGGTTTGTTGTTTGACGGTAAAAAAACTTGAAAATAAAATAAATAATCCGAAGATTAAAATCACGTAAAGAATAATGTCCATTTTTTAATTTTTAGTTGTTAATAATATTTGGTTATACGTTTAAAGCATTACTTTTGTTACAAAATTACATCATAATGAAAACTTTACTTTGTTTATTACTATTGCTACTTACATCGCTAACTACATTTGCGCAATATGGTTACCGCGACGGAAACCGAATTGGGCTTACTGCTGGGTTGAACCAAACCACATTAACAACGTCTAATTTTAACACAAAACCCTTACTGGGCTGGAATGCAGGTATGTCTGTTCGAGGGAATTACTATAACAATTGGAGCATGATTTTTGGGATGCAGTTTTTCGAAAATCATTATGCTGTAGAGACCGTTTCGCCAATATTGTTGCAACAACAAGATGTAGATTACAAAATAATGGGCGCACAAATCCGATTGTTGTTTAGTTACAATATCGTAAAAAATAAAGTATCGCTGGACTTTGGACCTGTATTACAAGTAAACGGAAAAGTGCTTTATGACAAAGCCGACGAGAACAATGTAATTTCTGGAACTTTACTAAAAGCGAGCCAAATTGCTGATGTAACCAATATAAACGGAAATCTTTATGCTGGAGTAGCAGCAGGAAACAAGCGTGTTCGCGCAATTGTTTTTTACCAATATGGTGTAAATAATTTCTTGAATAAACTAAACCAAGATGCTGCACTTAAGCTTGTAAACGGTAATAAAGATTTTAAAGGGCATTTGGGAATTATTAGTGCTCAGATTTTATTTAATTTGTAGGACAATTACTATTTAAAAAAAATTCTCAAAAATCGAATAAGAAATCCCGCAAATGTAAACATTTGCGGGATTTCTTATTTTAATTTAAAAACTAATTTTATTTACAAAAACCTACGATTATGAAAAAACCTAATTTATTTAAAACCGTTATTAATTATTTATTATTAACAATTATCACATTAAGTCTTAATTCATGTTTTATTAAAAAAGCTATTGAGGTGGATCATGCAAAAAAAGAATTTACAGAACAAAATCAAGCAATACCTCCATCATTTGGTAAAGATAACAGTGTTATTGTTTGTATTCTTCACGGAAGAAATAGTTATGATAAATACTTAAAAATTGCAGTTGAAGAAAATTATAAAGGTGAATACCTTTTGATTAAATCTGCTGATTTAACTTCAATTGAATATAGCAATAAAGCAAAATACAGATATGTATTTGATTATGGTTCAGGATCTTCTTTAACTACCATATATAGTAATGGACAATCAGTAACAACGACTTATAAGAGATTTTTTATTTATGATAGATTAGAAGATAAAAAATATGAAAGTGGGGCAGAATTCACATATTTTGCAAAAGCTATGAGAGTTTATTTTGCAAATTTAGAAATTAAGAGATCTTCAATTAAATAACAACAATATTTATGAAAACAATACAATTGTTTATAATCGTCCTTTTTTCAATATCGTCTTTGTCAAAGATTTATAGTCAAAAAGCTACTCCAAAAAATTTGATAGTTTATAAGACTTACGAAGATTACACTAGTAATTCAGGAATAAATTTAGGAATAATTTCAGCCCTTAGAAATAGCGATATGGGTGGAAATAAAATATTTGTAAAGGATGAAAACAACAAAGAGATTAAAATTAACATTAATCAATATTGGGGATTTAGCGTTAATAATTTTATTTTCAGAATGAATAAAAATAGCGTTCTAATACCAATGCTAGTATTAAAAAATAACGAAAAAATTTTTTATGGCGATGGTTATTTATATATAAGTAAGATAGTTTTTAATAATGATAACGGATCTACTTTTATAAAAAGTGACGGTGTTTTTTATTCTGATGACTTGAATAGTAAAGTTTTCGAAATCACCAAAATTATTAAAAATGAAAAAGACAACCCCAAACTTGTGGATTTTATAGAGTGCATTAAGCAAGGAAAAGAACGTTATGGAGCTCAAAGCAAACTTAATGGATATTTAAAATGCGTAAATGATTTATAAAAAACATATCTAAAAACGGTTTGAATTACAAACCGTTTTTTACATCTTATTAAAGCATAAATTATGAAAAAAATTATACCTTTTTTAACGCTAGCATTTTGCTCTGTTTTTTTGACCAATTGCGAGAACAAGGAACCCATTCGTTGTGAGTTATTAGCAACATCAACAAAAAGTAATTCTCCTGTTTTTTCTGGAGATCAAATCTTACTTACAACACCAGCATATACTAAAGCTACTGATGTAATTTACCAATGGACTGGTCCAAACGGATTCGTTTCTAATATTCAAAATCCAATTATTAATAACGCAACTGCTTCAATGTCGGGAGATTATAAGCTAGTTGTAAAAAAAGGAATTTGCGAAACATTAGAAATTTAAACACCTGTAGTAATAATTAATAACACGGTTAATTGTGTTCAATCCAACAATACTGCCGATTTTTCGGGAGCAAATTTTTATTATTTCGAATCTGTAAACGTTGCAAACAATGAGCATCAGTTTATTGCAGCTAATTATGAATGGGATGTTTTTGCTAATTTTATAGGAGACACTAAACCAGTTACAGGAATCTATACTATTGTTAGTGCTGGCACAACATTAACAGCAAACACAATTCATTTAAAATCTAAATACAAAAGTGTTTTTGGAGGATCAATAAATTACGTAGCCAAATCAGGAGATTTATCTATAACTTATATTGACGGTTTTTTTGTAATGAAATTTTGTAGCGTTCCTTTTTCTTTAACGACATCAACAAGTACCGATTTTACTGGCTCTGGTAAATTTACCCAACAATAATGTTTATGAAAAAAGCATTTTTTTTATTACTTCTTTTTAGTTGTATTAATTCATTTTCGTAAAATTCGTTTATTGTAAGCACAGATGGTAAAAAAACAATTATAAGAGACGACAAAGCTGAAATTATACTTATTGATAAAAGGATTTCTTACACCGAAGTAGGGAAAACATGGGAAAAATATATTAGATACAAAGATCTAGATTATGCAATTATAGGCTCTCACTATCTAAAATCATACAGGCTTTACAAGAACAAACCAGAAATTTATTTTGTACTTACCGAACAAGATGATAAAACGTTAATAAGTAGTGTGGTCACTGTAACGTCTACTTCAGGACATTATTCTAGTTCTAGGACCTATTATGAAATAAACGTAATTGATAGTAAAAATAAAATAATCGAAGGATTATCGTTTACTGATAAAAACAGTAAAGACCAAGTGGAATTAAGATTAAAAATAGCTCCTTTAATAAAAAAACATTTCCCTAATTGCACAAGATTATTAGACAATCTTGATGAATTTGAATCAACCGACAAGGAGGATAACACAATGATTTTAGGGTTTTTTAATTCTCAAGATTACGTAAAATGCAAATAACAAATAAAAAAATCATGAAAAAAAAATTTATAATATTGGTGTTGCTTACCTTCTTTTTCTCAAGTAATACATTCGCACAAGCACCAAGAGGTTTTTATGCAGCAGCCGGAATCAATCAATCTACCCTATCATCTAGCGATTTAATTTCTAATTACGGAACGGGATATAAAGTTGGCTTTGTTTTTAATTTTGGCTACCACGAAAGTTATAACTATCAAATAGATTTTTTTGTAAATCAAACTTCGTTTAAAGCAAAAACAGTAGATAATAATTTAGAAAACTTGAGAGATACTAAACTTAATATTGGAGGTCTTGAAGCAGGTTTTTATTTTAATTATTATATTTTAAAACCAGATGAGGATAAATTCTTTTTTGGTCCACAAATAGGAATTGCTTTTTCTAAAATTGGGAATCCAAACCCATCTAAAGAGTCTGATAACGGCAACCTTTATTTACCATATTTATTAGACGATACAGCTCTTACGGATTCCTCAGTAATTAATCTTAGCTCAGGACTTGGTTTAACAGGAGGTTATAAAAACTTTAGATTTGATTTAAGATACAGCAAAGGTTTGACTAATTTGTTATCTAATGTAGAGACAAATAATTATGATGAAAGCAATACTTATACAGGCCCAAAACTTAATGCCAAATTAAATACATTTTCGTTTTCAGTTAGTTATTTGGTTTTTTAAATCAATAACAACCAATCGCAAAAAAGCCTCGAACTATTCGAGGCTTTTTTTATAAACTTACAATTGCTTTTTCTATCCTAGCAATGGTTTCTTCTTTTCCTATGAGTTCCGCAATATCAAACAAATGTGGTCCTTTTAGCGCGCCAACCAAGCTCAGTCGGAAAGGTTGCATTACTTTTCCCATTCCAATTTCGTTTTTGGTCATCCAGTCTTTTACAATGGTTTCTATGTTTTGGGATGTAAAATCGGTAATGTTTTTTAGAACTTCGATTAATTTTTTCATTAAATCTGGAGTTTCTTCTTTCCAGTTTTTACTTGCTTTTTCGTCATAAGTTGTTGGAGCATCAAAAAAGTAATCCGATAATTCCCAAAACTCAGACACAAAATTAGCGCGTTCTTTTATCAACCACACAATCTTTATTAATGTATCATTATCAATAACAATTCCTTTTTCGGTAAGAATAGGAGCAAAGCTTTTTGCCAAACTTTCATCACTTTGTTTTTGCAAATATTGATGATTGAACCATTTATTTTTTTCGGGATCAAATTTCGCACCCGCTTTGTGCACGCGACTTAAATCGAAACTTTCGGCTAATTCTGCTAATGAAAATATTTCTTTTTCGGTTCCGTCGTTCCAACCCAAAAGGGCTAAAAAGTTAATGACTGCTTCTGGAAAAAAACCAACTTCTTTATATCCTGGTGTCATTCCAGATTCTGTTTTCCATTCTAAAGGAAATACAGGAAAACCCAGTTTATCGCCATCACGCTTGGATAATTTTCCGTTTCCTACGGGTTTCATTATAAGAGGTAAATGAGCAAATTCTGGCGTTTCCCAACCAAAGGATCGGTACAACAAAACATGCAACGGCATAGACGGTAACCATTCCTCGCCACGAATTACGTGAGAAGTTTCCATTAAATGATCATCGACAATATTTGCTAAATGATAAGTTGGCATTCCGTCGGATTTGAACAAAACTTTATCGTCGAGTAGGTTCGTTTCAAATTTTATATCGCCACGAATAATGTCGTGCAAATGCAAAGTTTCGTTTACGGGAGTTTTAAAACGGATTACAAAATCTTCGCCAGAAGCAATTCTTTTATCAGTTTCATCTTTAGAAATTACTAAAGAAGTATCTAGTTTTTCGCGATTGTGATGGTTGTAAATAAATGTTTTTCCTTCGGATTCGTGTTGTTTGCGTTGCAAATCTAGTGCTTCGGCAGTATCAAAAGCATAATAAGCATGACCCGAATTTATTAAAATATCGGCATATTGTTTGTACAAATCCTTACGTTCGGATTGACGGTAAGGTCCAAATTTTTCGTTTTTCCCGATGGTTTCGCTTGGCGCAATTCCTAACCATTCTAGGGCTTCTAGGATATATTCTTCGGCTCCGGGAACAAATCGGTTTTGATCCGTATCTTCGATCCTTAGAAAGAAAACACCATTGTTTTTTTTGGCAAATAAATAATTGAATAGTGCGGTACGAACCCCACCAATATGTAACGCTCCAGTTGGACTTGGTGCAAAACGCACCCGAACTTGTTTAGACATTTTTGTAAATTTTAATGCAAAGATAAATTATTAACCACAAAGATCACTAGGAAGGCGCAAAGATAACAAGGTTCGTTTGTTATCTCTGTGTGCTTCGTGTAAACCTTAGTGAACTTTGTGGTTAAGTAAGTTTAGTGGTTAAGAAATCATATCAACAGGAACCCGTTTATTCATAACAGCAAACCAAAGCGGCGGAAAAAACGACATAACCATACTTGTTGGATATCCAAAAGGCATTTGTGGCGATACATCATGATATTCTAAAATCTGATATTGTTTTTGGGATTTGTAATGGTGATCGCTGTGGCGTGTTAGCTCATAAAGTACAATTCGACCTAGAATATGATTGGAATTCCAGGAATGTTTTTCCGATACGCGCTCAAATCTTCCAGAAGCAAGTTGGTTTCTTTTTAGTCCGTAATGCTCTATGTAATTAATGGTTTCTAGTAACAAAAAGCCAATAATTCCTGCAAATAATGCCAGTATAAATCCATTAATTCCAAAAAAAGCAAATATCAAAACCAAATAGGAAACTTGAATTATGGTAAACCAAAACATATCATTTTTTAGGGAAAAGAAACTGGTTTTGTTTACTTCGTTTAGTTTTTTCTGAATTTCCCAAGCTTTAGTGTAAGTTCCAGAAACGGTTTGCCACCAGAAAGCGTATAAATTTTGGTTGTATTTTGCCGTCGATGGATCGCTCGGAGTAGAAACATGCAAATGATGTCCGTGGTTGTGCTCAATAAAAAAATGTGTGTAATGACTAGGAATCAACAGCAGTTTCCCAAGAATTTTCTCCGCTAAATTTTTTCTGTGACCTAATTCATGTGCAACATTTATTCCGTTTGCACCAAGAATTATTCCAAGACTTAAGGTTATACCAACAATCTCGAATGTTGATAAATTGTTTTGCGTGATTTTTATCAAACTATAAATAATAGATCCGTAAACAATAGGAACGTTTAGATATAATAAAACATCAAATAACTTATTTTCTGTTCTTTCTACAATAGTTTCCTCGTCGTAATTGTCTTTGTTTATTGGCAAAAGTAGTTCCATTATAGGAATAGCAACAAACGCAAAAAGCAATGCGGCATAACTCCAAATTCCACCAAAATAAATTCCTAAAATCCCGACAATAGGAATACTGTACGCGCCTAAATATTTCATAATCAATAAAATTTAGTTATAAAAACCGTTGGTTGTAATTATCAAAAGAAGTTAAAAACAGACTTATTGAACTAAAAATAAACTAAATTATTGCAAAAATGTCAGTCTGAGCTTGTCGAAGACCTTTAAAATAATGCATTTCGACAAGCTCAATGTGACGATTATTATAAAATCAACTTTAAAAAATTATTACACCTAACGGGTTATAAAAATACAAAAAACATTTCAACTTTTTTTAATGTTTTACGTTTCAGATAAAATTGTACTTTTATAAGTTATAAAAAACTGTTTTTAGACTTTGGAAAAAACAAATATCATATATCAAAAACTTGAAGCATTTATCAAGAAATATTATACCAACGAGCTGATTCGTGGCATAATATTTTTTGTAGGATTGGGTTTGATTTATTTTTTATTCACGCTTTTTCTCGAATATTTTCTTTGGCTAAAACCAACGGCTAGGACTTTTTTGTTTTGGAGTTTTATACTTGTAGAAACTTTTTTGTTATTTAGATTTATCTTTTTTCCAATTTCAAAGCTTTTCAAACTCCAAAAAGGATTGGATTACAATCAAGCTTCTAAAATTATTGGAAACCATTTTACGGAAGTAAACGATAAACTTACTAATTTTTTGCAATTGTCAATCGATAAAAATCAGTCGGAATTATTGTTGGCTTCTATCGAGCAAAAAGCCAATTCGTTGCAACCCATTCCTTTTAGCAATGCTATTAATTTTAATAAAAATAAAAAGTTTTTGCCGCTTGCCGTTATTCCAATTTTGTTTTTTGTTTTCTTTTATTTATCAGGAAACAGCAATTTAATTTCGCAAAGTTTCAATAGAGTAGTACATTTCAAGGATCAGTTTTTACCGCCAGCTCCTTTTAGATTAATTGTTTTAAATGAATATTTAGAAACCGAACAAAACAAAGATTTTATTATAAAAGTAAAATCTGATGGAAAAATAATTCCCGAAAACGCAATGATTTTCATGGGCAACGAAAGTTACTTTATGGAAACCACAAAAGTGGGAGAATTTCAATTCAAAATCCAAAAACCAACCGAGAATATTGCTTTTCATATCGAAGCAAATGCAGTTTCTTCTATGGATTATGAGCTAAAAGTTATTACGGTTCCATCGATTTCTAATTTCGAAATGAAACTTGATTTTCCTTCTTATTTAAATAAAAAACAGGAAACCATCAAAGGAAACGGAAACGCAATAATCCCGGAAGGAACACGAGTTACTTGGAAAATGAATACTTTGGCAACGCAGCGTGTAGAATGGACAAATTTGGTTAATAATTTCCTGTTTACTAAAGTCGAAAACACTTTTACTTTAAGTAAAAATATTACACAAAATACAGATTATCAAATATTTACATCTAATACTAAAGTAAAAAATTACGAGAAACTTAATTATCAAATTTCGGTTATTAAGGATCAGTATCCCACAATTTCGGTAGATAATGCTCCGGATAGTTTAAAGATTGAAAAAAACTATGTTTTAGGTAAAATTTCCGATGATTACGGGTTGTCTATACTTCAAATTGTATATTACATAAAGGACAAACCACAAACTGCCAAACGTGGAATAATAGCTGTAAAAAAAGATGTTTACGATCAGTTTGTGTTTTCTTTTCCGAGTTCGTTGCCTGTTCAAGAAGGTGTTTCCTATGAGTATTATTTCGAGGTTTATGACAATGATGTTTTACATAATTATAAAAGTACAAAATCTTCTGTTTTCTCTAATCGAGTGGCAACTGAACAAGAAAAACAAGATCAAGTTTTGCAACAGCAAAGTGATAATATCAATAGCTTATCTAAAACTTTAAAAGCGCAAGACAAACAAATGTCGGAATTAGACAAACTACGAAAAACCAATAAGGAGAAAGATAATCTTGAATTCAAAGACCAACAAAAAATAAATGATTTCATTAAAAAGCAAACGCAGCAAGAACAAATGATGAAAGATTTTGCTGATAAAATGAAAGACAATCTTGATAAATTTAAGTCTGAAAAGAAAGACGAACTTAAAGAAGAACTCCAAAAGCGTTTGGAAAATGTAGATAAGGATTTCGAAAAAAATCAAAAACTTTTAGAAGAACTTAAAGAATTAAATGATAAAATTCAGCAAGAGGAACTGACTGAGAAAATGGATAAGTTTAAACAAAACTCTAAAAATCAATCTAAAAGTTTAGAGCAACTGGTAGAGCTTACCAAGAAATATTATGTCGAAAAAAAGGCAGAACAAATCAAAGAAAAATTAGATAAACTTTCCGATAAACAAGATAATTTATCCAATAAAGAAAAAGAAAACTCTCAAGATAATCAACAAGAAATAAATAACGAGTTTGAAAAAATCCAACAAGAACTAAAAGCGCTAGACAAAGAAAACAAAGAACTAAAATCGCCAATTGATTTAAACAATGATCCAGAAAAAGAAAAATCTATAACTGACGATCTAAAAAAAGCAACCGACGAATTACAGAAACAAAATAAAGTTTTAGCAAAACCAGAACAGAAAAATGCTGCTAAAAAAATGAAAGAACTTTCTCAGAAAATGCAAGATAGTATGGACGGTGATGAGCAAGAAAAACTCGAAGAAGACATTGTAATGTTACGTCAAATTTTAGATAATTTACTAGCCTTTTCATTTTCTCAAGAGGAAGTTATGGGGCAATTTAAAGGTTTAAAAATTGGCTCACCATTGTTTAACAAAAACTTAAAAATCCAACAAAACCTCAAACAACAATTCACACATGTCGATGACAGTTTGTTTTCTTTGTCATTACGAAATCCAAAAATTTCCGTAAACATAATCAAGGAAGTAGGTAATGTGCATTACAATTTGGATAAATCTCTCGAAAATTTATCAAATGCACAAATCTCAAAAGGAGTTTCGCACCAACAATACACAACATCTGCGGCAAACAAACTGGCTGATTTCCTTGCAGATGTTTTAACCAATTTACAAATGTCTAAAAATAAGTCTGGATCCGGCAAACCAAAACCGGGTCAAGGCGATGGAATGCAACTTCCCGACATCATAAAAAAACAAGAAGCACTTGGTGATAAAGCAAAAAAGGAAGCGGGTAAAAAACCAGGTGAAGGAAAAAAACCTGGTCAAGGAGAAAAGCCCGGCGAAGGTAAAGATGGTAAATCTGGCAGTTCTGGACAAAGTAATAAAGAAGGAGAAAACAGTCAAGATGGCGAAGGGGACGCAAAATCCGTTATGCAAATCTACAAAGAGCAACAACAACTTCGTGATGTGTTACAAAACGAACTTGAAAAAAAAGGTATAGGCGGAGTTGGACAAAATGCCATAAATCAAATGAAAGACATCGAAAAGCAATTGCTCAACAAAGGTTTCAAGAACGATGTTTTACAAAAAATCATTAATATAAAACAAGAATTACTTAAACTCGAAACCGCAATACAAGAGCAAGGTCAAGATGACAAACGCAAATCAGATAGTAACAAAAAGAGTTTTAATTATCCCACAAATGCACTTCCGGCTGCATTGCAAGATTATCTAAAAAGTATAGAGATTCTCAACAGACAATCCTTACCTTTGCGCTCGAATTTTAATCAAAAAGTTCAAGAATATTTCAAGACAAATGATAAGCTTTAATTACGAAACCGATTTTGAATTAGACAACGAAACACAAATATCCAATTGGATATCTGCCGTAATACTTTCTGAAAACAAGAAAGAAGGCGATATCAATTACATATTTTGCGACGACGAATATTTGGTTCAAATCAACGAACAATACCTAGATCACGACACGCTAACGGACATCATTAGCTTTGATTACTCTGTAGGAAACGAATTACACGGCGATATTTTTATATCCATCGATAGGGTTCGCGAAAACACACTCGATTACAACGTAACATTCCCTGAGGAATTGCATCGCGTTCTTGTTCACGGCGTTTTGCATTATTGCGGTTATAAAGACAAATCAGAATCCGACGAAAAATTAATGAGATCAAAAGAAGAAGAAAAAATGAAAATGTTTCACGTGGAACAATAATAATTTGGAGCCAATGTTTCGGGATTTTTCTCAATAGCAATTCGCGCCTTCATTCCAATCTCCGCAAAAAGCGCGGAGGATTTTCCCTTCAGTCGGGGCTATTCGATTTTCTTTTCCGATTGTTTATAAAGGTCAGTAAAAAAAGTTCCACGTGGAACATAAATATAATTCAACATTTAAAACAAAATAATTTGTTTCAAGAAACATACGATGTAATAGTAGTTGGCGCAGGACACGCAGGATCCGAAGCCGCAGCCGCAGCCGCAAACATGGGTGCAACTACTTTATTGGTTACCATGAGCCTGCAAAACATTGCTCAAATGTCTTGCAATCCCGCAATGGGCGGAATCGCAAAAGGACAAATAGTTCGCGAGATCGATGCGCTTGGAGGTTATTCAGGAATTGTGTCGGATAATACTGCCATTCAATTCAAAATGCTTAACAAATCTAAAGGCCCAGCTATGTGGTCTCCAAGAGTACAATCTGACCGAATGCGATTTGCGGAAGAATGGAGATTAATTCTCGAAGGAACGCCAAATCTAGATTTTTATCAAGAGATGGTTGCTGGACTTATTATCGAAAACGGAAAAGTAAAAGGAATTAAAACCTCTTTAGGATTAGAAATCCGTTCTAAATCGGTAGTGCTAACCAACGGAACGTTCCTAAACGGACTCATTCATATTGGCGAAAAACAACATGGAGGAGGACGAGCAGGCGAGAGTGCATCTTACGGAATTACCGAAGATTTAATCAAAGCAGGTTTCGAAGCCGGAAGAATGAAAACCGGAACTCCACCAAGAGTTGATGGACGATCGCTTGATTATTCTAAAATGAACGAGGAAAAAGGAGATGAAAAACCAGATAAATTTTCTTATTCAGATGTTACAAAACCACTAACGCGTCAAAAATTGTGTCATATGACTTATACTTCTCTTGAGGTTCATGATATACTCAGAGAAGGTTTTGATCGTTCGCCAATGTTTAATGGTCGAATTAAATCTCTCGGACCAAGATATTGCCCGTCAATAGAAGATAAAATAAATCGTTTTGCAGACAAGGAACGCCATCAATTATTCATTGAACCTGAAGGTTGGAATACTTGTGAGGTTTATGTAAATGGTTTTTCGACTTCATTACCTGAGGATGTTCAGTTCAAAGCATTGCGTTCTGTAGTTGGATTTGAAAAAGTAAAGTTTTTTAGACCAGGTTACGCCATCGAATACGATTATTTTCCACCAACGCAACTTAAACATACTTTAGAAACCAAACTAGTAGAAGGATTGTATTTTGCAGGACAAATAAACGGAACAACGGGTTACGAGGAAGCGGCATCGCAAGGATTAATGGCTGGAATAAATGCAGCTCTGAAAGTTCAAGAAAAAGATCCATTAATTCTTAAACGCGACGAAGCATACATCGGCGTTCTTATAGATGATTTAATCACAAAAGGAACCGAAGAGCCATACAGAATGTTCACTTCGAGAGCTGAATATAGAACACTTTTACGACAAGACAATGCGGATTTCCGACTTACACCAATGTCTCATAAACTTGGTTTGGCTTCCGAAAAACGCTTGCGCAGAATGGAACATAAACTCAACGAATCCGAAAAAATGGTTGCTTTTTACAAAGAAACTAGTATTTCGCCAGAGGAAGTAAACCCGTTATTAATCTCCAAAGAAACCGCAACTGTAAATCAAACGGATAAGATTTTCAAAATACTATCGCGTCCACAAATAGATTTGGCTGATATGCTAACTTTAGATAAAGTAAAAGATTATATAAACGAGAATGATTTGGATCAAGAAATTCTGGAGCAAGCCGAAATTCAAGTAAAATATTCTGGATATATCGAAAAAGAAAGAAACAATGCGGACAAACTAACAAGACTAGAAGATGTAAAAATACCAGAGTTTTTTGATTACGAAAAAATCAAATCCATGTCAATAGAAGCAAAGCAAAAACTTTCTAAAATTCGACCAATAACCATTTCTCAAGCCTCACGAATTTCGGGGGTTTCTCCAAGTGATATTTCCGTTTTACTAATTTATATGGGGAGATAATTTTATTTGTTCCACGTGAAACTATTTCAGTAAAGCGTTATATTGATTAAGATTTTACAAACTTCCTAACAGGTTTTCAAAACCCGTTAGGTTTAATTTTTTAGAAACAAGATGAATTTAGACAATAAAAAACATTTCCTTTCGGTAAAAGATCATTCCGTTTCTCAAGAAACTTTCGATTTGTATCACGATCAAACCCTTGATATGTTGGTTACAAATCCACAACCAAGTTTAGAAAATCTAGGAAAATATTACGAATCCGAAGATTATATTTCGCACACCGATAACAAGCGTTCGTTATTCGAAAAGCTGTATCATTTTATAAAAAGTATTGCACTCAAAAATAAACTTCAACTCATAAATAGTTTATCTGAAAACAAAGGAAAAATTTTAGATATTGGTGCTGGAACAGGAGATTTTTTATTAGTTGCAAAACAAAACGGTTGGGAAATTACAGGAATAGAACCTAGCGAGAAAGCCAAACAAATTGCAATACAAAAGGGAGTTTTGTTTGCGGAAAACACTAAGGATTTGCAAAACCAATCCTATGATGTTATTACCATGTGGCACGTTTTGGAGCATGTGCCTAATTTAGAAAATCAAATTTTAGAATTAAAAAGATTGCTGAAACCTAACGGAACATTGCTAGTTGCTGTTCCCAATTTTAAATCTTTCGATGCAAATTATTACGGAAAATATTGGGCGGCTTATGATGTTCCAATTCATTTTTGGCATTTTTCTAAAACAGCTATCAAATTGCTTTTCGAAAAACAAAACATGAAACTTATAAAAGTAATTCCTATGAAATTTGATGCTTTTTACGTTGCCTTATTATCAGAAAAATACAAAACAGGAAAAATGAATTTCCCGAAAGCTTTTTTTATCGGATTACAATCTAATTGGAAAGCAAGAACAACTTTAGAGCATTCCTCGCATATTTATGTGATAAAAAACAACTAATATTCATTTTAAAGCGTTTTAATGCGCTTTCGTACTCAAAAACATGTATTCATGTCGCGAAAAAAAAATCTTTTAAGGAAAACGAACTGTCGAATCCAGTTTTAATAGCAATAAATTATAAAAAAATAAATTACAATAGTAAAAAACTATATTATTAAAAATTCACAACTTTATATCTTTTTGAAATATTACATCAAAAATTTATACTTTTGCAACAATCACTAATAAACCAAATTTAAGTAAAAACAAAAAATGAAAAAATCTTTAATAATTATCGCAATCGCAATTTCAATTATTTCTTGCGACAAAAAACAAGAACCTGCTGTTGCAAAAGAAATTAAAACGGCTTACGTAGACACGTCTAAATTAATGGAAGAGTATACCGAAGCAAAAGACATTTCTGCTAAATATAAATCTATTTCCGAAAATAAAGGAAAAGAATTAGATGCCGAAATAGCAAGATTTAAATCCGAAGCTGCAAATTTTCAGAAAAATGCACAAGCAAACGGGCAAGCTTGGGCGCAACAAAAAGGAGCAGAATTGCAAAAAAGAGAGCAACAATTACAAGCGGCTCAACAAGGAATTGCACAACAATTACAACAAGATAGCGCTACCGAAATGGATACAGTTGTAAAAAGTGTAAAAAAATTCATTAAGGATTACGGTAAAGAAAAAGGATATACATACATTTATGGAACTGGCGAAGTAGCCACAATTTTGTATGCTGAAGACAAATTAGACATCACTAATGAGTTAATTAAACTCTTAAACGACAAATACAAAGCGCCTGCAAAAAAAGACGAAAAAGCAGAAGCTAAAAAATAATTTTATTACAATAAAAATCAAATGCTTTCAATTTTGGAAGCATTTTTTTTACCATAAAATCAATTAAATTCAATATTTTTAGCATTCCAAATACAAGCCAAATGCAAACCATTTCCGAAGCTGCTCAATACACTTTAAGATTTATCAATCAGACCCAAAAATCGGTTTTCCTTACAGGAAAAGCCGGAACGGGAAAAACGACCTTACTTCGCGAAATAATCCAAACCACGCATAAAAACACAGTTGTGGTGGCACCAACTGGAATTGCAGCTTTGAACGCTGGTGGAGTAACCATTCACTCCATGTTTCAGTTGCCTTTTGGCGGATTTATTCCAGACAATTCTTCGCCACAATTCAACGAAAATTCTAAGTTCGAAAGCCGCGCAACTTTACGCAGACACTTCAAAATGAGCGGATTAAAAAAATCTGTAATCCAAAACATGGAACTTTTAATTATTGACGAAGTAAGTATGTTGCGCTCCGATTTGCTAGACGCAATGGATTTTATGATGCAATCCGTACGCAAGAAAAAAGAACCTTTTGGCGGAGTTCAAGTGCTTTTTATAGGAGATTTATTGCAATTGCCGCCTGTAATTAGAGACGAAGAATGGCGAACTTTACGAAATTATTATAAAGGAAAATTCTTTTTTCATTCGCATATTGTGCAACAAAATCCGCCATTGTATATTGAGCTTTCCAAGATTTTTCGTCAAACGGATGACAAATTTATTTCGGTATTGAATAATCTTCGGAACAATCAGATTTCGCAGGACGACATTCAGGTTCTCAACCAATATGTAAAACCTAATTTTGATCTAAAAGCCAATAAAGGTTACATAACGCTTACGACTCACAATGCCAAGGCAGACGCTATGAATGTTCAAGCTCTCGAGGATTTAGAAGGCAAATTATCGGTTTACAAACCCGAAATCGCAGGAGATTTTCCTGATAAAATTTTCCCTGTAGAGGCGAATTTGCAACTCAAAGTTGGGGCGCAAGTAATGTTTGTTAAGAACGATTTATCTTTCGATAAAAAGTTTTTCAACGGAAAAATGGGAATTATAAAATCGCTTTCCAGCAACGAAATTTTTGTACATTTTCCTGAAGAAAATAAAACCATTGAAGTCGAAAAATACGAATGGCAAAATATCCGATATAAAGTAAACGAAATGACTAAGGAAATCGACGAGGATATACTTGGAACTTTTGTGCATTATCCCATAAAATTGGCGTGGGCAATCACGGTCCATAAGAGTCAAGGCTTAACTTTTGACAAAGCTGCGCTCGATGTTTCGCAAGTGTTTTTGCCTGGACAAGCCTACGTGGCACTTTCGCGTTTGCGCTCTTTACAAGGCTTGGTTTTGCTTTCTCCGCTAAGAATGAACGGTATTTCCAACGATCAAGATGTTATGGATTACGCAGAAAATAAAGCGGACGAAAATGCGTTAGAAAATGTTTTGCAAAAGGAAACCAAAAATTTTATTCATAACTATCTTAATAACAGTTTTAATTGGTATGATTTGGCTCAGGAATGGCGCAATCATAAGTTTAGTTATAACGAAAATTCGGATTTGGCTACAAAATCCCCGCATGCTATTTGGGCGAAAAATCAATTCGAAAGTATGGATGCGCTTTTGGAACCATCCAGCAAATTTATTTCGCAATTAAATAAGCTTTTTGCTCAAGAAAACGTCGATCTAAAGTTTATTTACGAAAGAGTTCAGGCGGCTTTCAATTATTTTTTGCAACCAATGGATAATTTGGTGTATGAAACCCTTTGGAAAATGGAAGAAGTGCAGCGCATGAAAAAAGCAAAAGCATTTTACGATGAATTGTTGGTTCTCGAAGAGCTGCAAATAAAAGCTGTGATGCAATTAATGAAAGCCAAATTATTGATAGAAACGGTTGTAAACGGCGAAACAATTTCTAAAGAAAATCTTACGTCAAGCGATATTAAAGAATACAAAACCAGAAAGTTAGCAATTATTCAGGAAAAATTTAAATCGGTAAATGTATCTTTAATAGAAAACGAACTTGATGTAGAACGGTACTCGAAAAACAAAAAAGAAAAGAAAGATCCTAAAAAACCGACGGTTCAGGAAACCTACGAATTGTGGCTCGAAAAAAACACAATTTCTGAAATTGCAAAAATAAGAGTTTTAACAAAACAAACCATTTACGGACATTTGGCCAAACTTATCGAGGCAAAAACCATCTCGATTTCGGAAGTTTTACCAGAAGATAAAATCCAAGAACTAACAAAGGCTTTCGATGGCTATAACGAGGAAACTTTAAATGCTTTGAAAGAAAAAGTTGGTGATAAATTTACTTGGGATGAGCTTAGAATTTTTAAAGCAAGTATAAAAAAAGAGTAGCCTATCCTAACCAATAAACCGCCATAACCGCTGGAACAAAATATATCGCAATGGTTCTTGCGCCATCATAATCCTTTGCCAACCGTTGTCCAAAAAGCATACAAATCATACTTACGCAAGAGAAAAAAGCGCCATAAAAACCAAAAGTTCTTTCGCCATTTACAATAAGCTGAATACAACCTACCGAGCTCAAAACGCCAGCAATAAGTTCTAAAATTATAAGCATTGCAACCACAATAGTAACATGATTTTTTATAAAAGTATTAGCAAAATGTGATTTTAGCCATTCGATTGTTTCTTTCCAATCAAAAAGTTTGTCGTAGGATGATTGTATAAAAGTTACGGCTAAAAAAACCAATATTAGTATTGAAGCAACATTATTCATAAGATTATTTTTTGTGGATTAAACGTGTTAATTTTATAGATAAATCGGTTAGGATTATTTTAGCATTTCCGTTTCTTTCTATGTGATACATCGCATCGGAAAGTTCTCGGAAAATATCGTTTATGTTGTTTCCGTTTACAAATGGAGCAAAATTTTCGAGCTTAAATTTTTCGACTTTTGGCTCTAAATAAACCAAACTTGGTGTTTCGTAGTTGAGCAACATCGCTTGACGAAACATTTCGATACAAAACTGCAAAAATTTCTTTTGGGTTTCTCTTCCCAAACCAGCTATTTGTTCGCTCCAAGCAATAAGATCATGAATTGCTGTTGCGTTTCCTTTTGCCTTAAAAGCCGCTCGAACCCAACGCACAAACCATTCCTCGAAAGGCAAATCCTCGCTATCTTCATGTAATAAATGCAGGGCTTTATTGAAATTTCCCTGCGATTGATGAGTAATTTTAGTAGCTAATCTTGGATCGATATTTTCTTTTGCTATCAATGCATTTGCAATAACAGTTTCGCTCAATCCATTAAAATGTAGTACCTGACAACGCGAACGAATGGTTTGAATAAGGTCTTCCTCGTTTTCGGAAATCAGAATAAAAACAGTTTTTTCGGGCGGTTCTTCCAGCAGTTTTAGTAATTTATTAGAAGCGGCAATATTCATTTTATCGGCCATCCAAACAATCATAATTTTATATCCGCCTTCGTAGGATTTTAATGCCAATGATTTTAGGATTTCCTGCGCATCATCAACCCTAATTTCCCCTTGTTTGTTGGCAACTCCAAGTAAATTGTACCAATCGAACAATCCACCGTATGGGTTTTCGGCCAGGAAACTGCGCCAATCTTTAATAAAATCTATACTTTTAGGCTTGGATTTTACATCTTCGGTACTAACGGTTGGGTAAACAAAATGCAAATCCGGATGGGAAACCGATAAAAATTTTAGATTACAAGACTCGTTTCCACCAGCATTTTCTGCATTAATATTGTTACATAAAATAAATTGCGAATAGGCTATCGCCATGGCTAATGTTCCACTTCCTTCTGGGCCAATAAACAATTGCGCATGAGGAATCCTGCCCAATAAAGCGCTTTTTGTCAAATGACTTTTGATGTGATCTTGCCCTAAAATTTCCGAAAACTGCATGAAGCAAATATAGCAGAAATTAATTATAGGTTTTGATTTCTTTCAACTAAATCTTCAAGAAAAACCCAATGTTATCGTTATAATTTATACTTTTGATTTACTATGGTTTACAATCAACGCAATTTTTTCAACTTTTAAAATCATAAAATGAAAAAAAACGCAATCAGAATATTAATGTTTTTTATGGTATCGAATTTTTCGATATTGTTTTCGTTTTCCCAAGTTTCTATTCCTTTCAAAATCCGATATCAAAATTATATTCATGGCGACATGAGCATTATTGCCAATAATATTGTGAATAGAGAAGATGGCAAAAACACGAGCAACGAGCCCTATGATTTGCAATCCGACCTAGCAAAACACAACGACGAATTTGACATGAAATACATAGATATCGATAATGACAACAATACGTTTTCCTCGAGCAGCGCAACATTAAACATCGAAAATCTAAAGAACAAAAAAATACTTTACGCTGGATTGTATTGGTCATCAACTTACATTTACAATAGTGGAAAAATCAAAAAAAAGCTCGAATTTGTTGCTGTAGATTCTACAAGAGAAGCTTTTAATACAATTAAAATAAAACTCCCAAACCAAACAAAATACATCGAAATTTCTGGAGAAACTATTTACGACGGCTTGAACCAAAAAGGCTTTCAGGAAAGTGCTCCGTATACCGTTTATGCAGATATTACTAAGCAAATAAAATCACTTTCGGATCCGTTTGGGACTTATACGATTGCCAATATAAAGGCAACTCAAGGCAAAATTAGCGGAGGAGTTTCCGGCGGTTGGACCATTTTTTTTGTATATGAAGATAAAGAAATGCCCGGAAAATTTATTACAACTTTTGATGGTTTTGCAGGCGTTACCAATAAATCTACCGATATCACTTTCAACGGTTTTGAAACCTTGCCACAAGGGAACGTAAAAGCCAAATTGGCAACTGCAGCGCTTGAGGGCGATTATAATCTTACGGGCGATCAGTTTTTATTCAGAACTTCAAATGACAATAAATTTGTTGCTTTGAGCAATAATCTCCGACAAAAAAGTAATTTTTTTAACAGCTCAATTACCATCGAAAACGAGTTGTTTACCAACAGAAATCCAAACAGCAAAAACACGTTGGGATATGATGCTTGCTTGATTTCGATTCCAAATCCAGAAAACACTGTAATTGGTAATAATACAACCGAGGCGACTTTGAGGATTAAATCATCTGGCGACAGGTATTTTATGTTTTTTGCCGCTTTGGATATCGAAGTTGTCGAACCTACAAAACCAATAATACCAATAGGAACTAGTAATGTTGTCGAAATTCCAGAAACCTCCAAAACCGCTGAAATTACTAACAAACCAACAGATATTAGATATGTAAATATCAAAGGATTTTCGTCCAATTATTTTATAGTTGCCAATGTTTTTTTTAATAATAATAACTGCATAAATTTTATAAAATTCCTTAAGGATAAAGGAATCGAAGCTAAAACTTTCCTGAATCCGGAGAACAATTACCATTACGTTTACATCGAGAAAAGCAAAAATAGAGACGAAATCCTAAAACTTTATAACTCAAAAATAAACAATACTTATCAAGACGATATTTGGATATTATCCGTTAATAATACAAGTTCCTTATTCCCAGTTATAAAGGAATAATTTTAAATAAAAAACAAAAAACCTATCTTTGCATACTATAAAATTGACAAAACACACATAATGAAAACACTTCAAGATTTTAACTTTCAAGATAAAAAAGCAATTATTAGAGTAGATTTCAACGTTCCCTTGGACGACAATTTCAACGTAACAGACACTACTCGAATCGATGCTGCAAAACCAACAATCGATGCAATTATTGCCAATGGCGGAAGCGTAATCTTGATGTCGCATCTAGGAAGACCTAAAGGAAAAGACGATCAATATTCCTTGAAACATATCTTAAAAACCGTTACAGAAATCCTTGGCGTAAGTGTAAAATTTGCCGAGGATTGCATTGGAGAAATCCCAGAAAAAGCTGCCGCAGATTTAAAACCTGGAGATGTTTTGTTGCTCGAAAACCTTCGTTTTTATCCAGAAGAAGAAGCTGGTGATGTTGTTTTTGCAAAAAAACTAGCATCTCTTGGCGATATTTATGTAAACGATGCTTTTGGAACCGCACACAGAGCACACGCATCGACAACCATAATTGCACAATTTTTCCCGAACGCAAAATGTTTCGGATTATTAATGGAAAAAGAAATTGTAAGCCTAAATAAAGTCCTAAAAAATAGCGAAAAACCAGTAACAGCAGTTCTTGGCGGAAGCAAAGTTTCCTCAAAAATTACGGTTATCGAAAACATTCTCGACAAAGTAGATCACATGATTATTGGCGGCGGAATGACATTTACTTTCGTAAAAGCGTTGGGCGGTAAAATAGGAAACTCTATTTGCGAGGACGACAAACAAGAATTAGCATTAGAAATTTTACGTTTAGCCAAAGAAAAAAATGTAGAAATCCACATTCCTGTTGATGTAGTTGCTGCAAACGCTTTCTCTAACGATGCAGATACAAAAATTGTTGATGTTCGGAAAATTCCCGATGGTTGGCAAGGATTGGATGCGGGTCCAAAATCGTTAGAAAACTTCAAAAAAGTAATTCTGGAATCCAAAACCATACTTTGGAACGGCCCATTAGGCGTTTTCGAATTACCAAGTTTTGCAAACGGAACCATTCAATTAGGAAATTTTATTGCAGAATCTACCACAAACGGCGCTTTTTCGCTAGTTGGCGGAGGAGATTCGGTTGCGGCTGTAAAACAATTTGGTCTCGAGGACAAAGTGAGTTACGTTTCCACAGGCGGTGGCGCAATGCTCGAGATGCTCGAAGGCAGAGTTTTGCCAGGAATTGCAGCCATTTTGGACTAAATATTGCAGTTTTAACAATAAATAAACAATTTTTTAGTTATTACAGATTAGTTTTGCAATTAATTGAATTATAACACGTTGCCAATTTTAGAAGTCAAATAACAAATGTTTCAAAATCATGAAATAGAAGTTATTAGGTTGATAAAGAAATATTAAAAACATGAATACAATAAAAAAGACCTTTTTACTATTATTTATATCAACATCAATATTTGCCCAAGAAGATTCAAATACTGTTGTTGCTCAAAACGTTACACCAAAATTATCGGTTCTTGATTCTATCAAAAAAACGTTTGTAAAACACAACGATTTGTCAAGTATAGACAATCTTTGGATGAAGGAATTGTCTAATCAGGAATTATCCGATTTACAATTTGAGGATGTTAAAAATCTAAATCCAGATCAAGAAGTTGCTTACGATTTATCGACAGCGCTTTTCAAGGAAAGATTAAAAAGATTAGATGACAAATCTCCGTTTAATATAGAATACAATCCTGGTCTTGAAAACATTGTAAAAAATTTACTCAAAAACCGAAGCAAATCCTACGAAAGATTATTAGGAATTTCTCAGTATTATTTCCCGTTATTTGAGGATGCGCTGGCAAAATACAACATTCCTATCGAGGTAAAATATCTTGCAATTGTAGAATCTGCATTAAACCCAAAAGCAAAATCACGAGTTGGCGCAACGGGACTTTGGCAGTTTATGTACGGAACGGGATTACAATATAATTTAGATGTAAATTCCTATATTGACGAACGCAGCGATCCAATAAAAGCAACCGAAGCGGCTTGTAAATATTTATCAGGAATGTACGCTATTTTTGGCGATTGGGATTTGGTTTTAGCCTCATACAATTGCGGTCCAGGAAATGTAACCAAAGCAATAAGAAGATCTGGCGGACAAAAAAATTATTGGAATATTCGTAAAAACTTACCTAAGGAAACAGCAGGATATTTACCAATGTTTTTGGCAACAATGTATATTTTCGAGTATCATAAAGAGCACGGAATAAATGCTGCAAAAACGCCAGTAAATTATTTTGCTACCGATACGATTATGGTAAAAAAGCAATTATCGTTCAATCAAATATCTAAATTAATAGATATTCCTGTTGCCGAATTACAGTTTTTGAATCCGTCGTATAAGCTCGATGTTGTTCCTTATACATTAGATAAAAACAATTATTTAAGGCTGCCGATGGATAAAGTGGCGGTATTTACATCTAACGAAGATAAAATATATTACTACGCCCAATACGAAGCCAATCAGAGAGAAAAACCATACGAAAGACCGCTGTTTGTTAGAGATTCATTAAACCCAAATCCCGAAAAAAGATTTGTAACGCGATACAAATATCATAAAGTGCGTCGTGGCGATAATTTGGGTGAAATAGCCAGTAAATATGGAGTTACAACTTTCGAAATCAAAAAATGGAATAAATTACGGAGTAATAATGCGCCTTTGGGACGAAATTTAAAAATTCTCTCAACCGAAAGAATTTTATCGAAAGATATCGCCGAAGCAAAAATTGATACAACCATAAATAATGCAAAAACTCAAGATAAAATTGCTTTCGTAGAAAAAACATTAATTAAAGAAACAGTTGTTTACAAAGAAGAAAAAGTAGTTTCCTATAAAGATGTTACCAAAACTTACAAAGTAAAAAAAGGCGATAATCTTTCAGAAATTGCAGATAAATACAACGTTTCGATGGCGGAAATCAAAAAATGGAACAAACTAAGAAGCAATAATGTGCCGCTTGGGAAAAGCCTAAAAATTGTAACAAACGAAAGAGTTGTAACAACCATTAGAAAAAAAGAGAAAAAACCAATTACCGAAAAAACCGAAGATATTGCTGAAACAGATATAAAACCTGCAAAAGAAACCAAAATAAAACCCGTAAAAGAGCCAGAAACATACAAAGAAGAAAAAGTAGTTTCCTATAAAGATGTAACCAAAACCTACAAAGTAAAAAAAGGCGATAATCTAGGCGAAATTGCAGATAAATACAACGTTTCGACAGCGGAAATAAAAAAATGGAACAAACTAAAAAACAATAATGTTCCTCTAGGAAAAAGTCTGAAAATTGTTTCTAACGAAAAAGTAGTTACAATCGTTAGGAAAAAAGTAAAAAACGAAACAGCTAACAAACAAGACGAAATTGCCACAAACGACACAAAGGAAACCAAGTCTAAAAAAGCAGATTCTACAGCAAAAATACCAACAACTTACATTGTTGCAAGTGGCGATAATTTAGGATTAATTTCAAAAAAATTCAATCTAACCATTGATCAAATTAAGGAACTAAACAATCTTGAAAACACAAATGTAATGGTTGGCAGAAAGTTAATCGTATCTATTTCCGATGTTTCAGACAAACCAGAAACTACAAAAAAAGAAGATAAATACATTGCCGAATCAAGAAAACAACAACAACTTTATTATGTAAAAAAAGGGGATTCGTTGTTTAGCATTTCTCAAAAATATCCTGGCGTAACGGTTTCTGATCTAAAAAAATGGAACGGAATTCAGGACGGAAACATCAAACCTGGAATGAAACTCAAAATAAGTGGATAAAACTTGGTCTAAAACAGATTTATTTGCAATTAGAAAGAGCTACAAAAAAAGATTTTTTTTAGCTCTTTTTAGTTCGTTTATACTTATTTCTTGTAATTTTAATAAAAAGAAAACAGCTCGAGAAACCTCAGGAAAAATCAACAGCGTTTCGGTTATTATCGACGATCAATTGTGGATTGGCGAAATTGGCGACACGCTCAGAAACAAGTTTGCCGCGCCCGTTTTTGGTTTGCCACAAGAAGAACCTATTTTTACCATAAACCAATATCCAGTAAAGCTTTTGGAAGGATTTATGAACAATAGTCGTAACATTATTGTCATTAAAAAAGAAACCAAAAGCCGATTCGAAATCATCGAAAATGAATTTTCTGAGCCACAAAATGTAATTCATATTTCGGGAAAATCAATATTAGAAATTATTGATACAATTCAGAAAAATGCACCAAAAATCATTCAGAAAATCAAAGAAACCGAAATTCTAGAAATCCAGAAACAAACCAAAAAAGCATTACAAAATACCGATAAAATAAATCAAAAATTCAATATTTTACTGGACGTTCCCAATACGTACAAATATGTAATGCGAAAAAACAATTTTATTTGGCTAAAAAAAGAAATTACCAGCGGAAGCACCAGCATTTTGATATATCAAATTCCGATTCGCGGGTTCAAAAACCAAAAAAACATTACCAATAAAGTTATAAAAACTAGAGATTCCATTGGGCAATTATACATACACGGAACGGCGGCAAACACCAAAATGCTTACCGAAAATTCCTATTCGCCTTATTCGTCTAAAATAATTCTCAATGAAAACGAAGCTTATGAAACCAAAGGAACTTGGGAAATGAAAAACGATTTTATGTCTGGCCCATTTATTAATTACAGCATTTTGGACAAATCCCACAACCGCGTTTTGGTTATTGAGGGCTTTTGTTACGCGCCATCTAAGGAAAAACGAGATTTGATGATGGAGCTCGAAGCGGTTATAAAATCCGTAAAATTCCCTAAATCGAAATAAAATTTTTACATTTAAAATAAAAAAATGAAACCAAATTGGCAAATAAAGCGTTTTGACGCACTTTCTGTTCAAGAACTATATGAAATCCTACAATTGCGAAGCGAAGTCTTTGTGGTGGAGCAAAACTGCGTTTATCAGGACATGGATTTTAAGGATCAAAAAGCATTGCACATGTTTGGTACTTACGACGGTAAAATTATTGCCTACGCGCGACTTTTCAAATCTGGCGATTACTTTGACAATGCTTCAATTGGGCGGGTAATTATAAATGCAAAATACCGCGACAAAAAATGGGGAAATAACCTGATGGAAACAGCAATTACTGCAATTACGGATCATTTTAAGGAAACCAAAATTACAATATCGGCACAATTTTATTTAAAGAAATTTTACGAAAGTCATGGTTTTGTGGCTACTTCCGAAATTTATTTAGAGGACGATATCGAGCATATTGAGATGAAAAAGGAATAGATTTTGGAATTTATAAATGGGGTTTTGCCTTAACCATCTTAGATTTATAGTGTTTTATTTTGATTCAAATTCCACCATCCATTCAATACCAAATTTGTCTCTAAACATTCCAAAATAGGAACCCCAAGGACTATCGGTAATAGGCATTTCGATGTTTCCACCTTCGGAAAGACCGTAGAATAATTTATCAGCTTCCTCGCGACTTTCGGCACAAATTGATATTTTAGACCTGTTTTCGTTTTCATTAGTTTTCCCCATAATTTCAGGAACATCATTGGCCATTAAAACATTATTGCCAATAGGTAAAGCTATAAGCATTATTTTATTTGCTTCCTTTTCAGCGATTGGAAATTCAGGGCTTGATAGGTCTTTGAAACGCATGATTTTCGAAAATGCTCCGCCAAATACCGATTTGTAAAACGTAAACGCTTCTTCGGCATTTCCGTTGTAGTTTAAATGAAGATTGATAACTGCCATAATTTTATTTTTTTAGATTGTTCAATTTAGGTCGAAATTTATGTTTGTTGAGTTGTAATTAAACCTTTGTTGGCAATCTATTTTATTTAAATTTCATTGTTATTACAAAATAATGAGGGATTTCAAATGTCTCCCAAAAATTTTCAGGCAAAACGTCTGATTGCGCGACTTCACAATATGAACTTGAACCATCTTTATTTTTTGTGGGAGTTATTATTGCTAAAATTGGAAATTCTTCATTTATTGGAACGTTTATAAAACTTTCAATCCCTTGAAAATCTTTTAATATATATTCTTGCGATTTTCCTTTTTCTATTTTAAAAGTTGATTTTTCGCCATACATTTTAGGAGATTGAATAAAGACTTCAATTTTATTGCCTTGTATTTTGTTGAAAAACTTAAAGGAAGTATATGCTGTATCAATTTTAAGAAAGCCAACAGCTTCTAAATCAAATAATTTTTTAATATTTACAAGTTTTCCTTTTTTGTACTCTTTCAATTTTATTTCGTAAAACTTTCCCAGTATTTCTGAGCTTTCGAAAGATAACTTTTCAACTCCAATATTTTGAAAAAGCAATAAACTATTAATTTCATTATTTTTTGAGCCAAATTCAGAAATCATTCTCACTGTTTTTTGACCATAACTAACTTTAAAAAAAAGTATTAAACTAAAAAGGATAAGTTTTGTTTTCATAATTATAAAAGTTCATTTGTTAATTCTCTGTTTTCTATTATTCTAAGCAATATTATTCAAACCCTAAATCTTCGTAATCATCAGCTCAACTCTTCTGTCTATTTCGGAACCTTTGCCAAGCGGAACCGTATTTCCGTATCCTTTAAAGGTCATTCGGGTTTTTGCAATTCGTCTTAAAATAAAGTATTTATAAACCGTTTCTGCTCTGTTTTTAGACAATGCGCGTTTTTTGGTATCTTTATCTATCGCTTCTTTTTGGTAAGGCGGCGTGCAACACACATGCCCTTGAATTTCGAATTCTAGAGTTTTTTTTCTTTGTAATAAAAGTGCAATTTGATCCAATTCCTTTTTGGATTTAGCCGTTAATACGCTACTTCCTTTTTCGAAAAGAATATTTTCTAAGTAAATTTTATCTCCCACAACATGTTCCTTTTGGATGCCGTTGTACATTCCAGGAATTTTTATTTTGGGCAATGGTTTAAGGTTCATGACCACATCTACACGGCGGTTTTTGGATCGTACTTCGGGAAGGTTTTCTACAATATCATCATCTATAAGTATGCGTCCTTTGCCTTCTATAGTTACAATAATTTTGTTTTTCACACCGTTTTCTATCAATTTTTTCTTGATGGTATTGGCTCGATTGGTGGAAAGTTTGTAATTATAAGCATCTTTGCCAATATCATCAGTGTATCCAAAAATCTGAATACTTTCTATACGAGTAGTGTCGGCTTTTTGAATAAAATCTACAACAGCATTTCCTTGTTTTTCATCAAGAGCAAATTTGTCGAACTCGAAGTAAACGGATTGAACGGATTCCTCTTGGGCGTGCATTAATCCGAAAAAAAGTAGGGGCAAGAACTTCCAGAAAAATTTCATTAAATTTTGAGTGTTTGTTTATATTCAGTAGGATTGTTGAGTATGGAAACCGCTTTTTTGATTTCTGAATTATTTTTGATGTAATATTGATACAAACCGTCTTTGTACTGATATCTTTTGATGATTTCGTCGAGAATTAATTTACGAATTTCGGTTTGGTTTTTATCTAATAATTTGTCTTCGCTTTTTTGAATTGCGGTTAGTAATTGTGCGTATTCGACAGCTATTCCGTCGTCTATTTTTTCTTTTTTGGCTGCCGCCAAAGTATTTTTTAACGAAAGTTCACTTTCTGTATCAAAACTAAAATTAGATTTTTTTAAGAAGGATTTAAATTCTGCAAAATCCGCATCTGTAATAGTAGGAATTTTGTTTCCTAGCGTTGGATTTTTGTAATAATAATTGGTTACAAAATTAAAAACACCATCGTTTTTGACCAATGCATTTGTAATATCGCTGAGTTTGGTTTCCGCCATTTCCATATCGGGCTGGATTCCTCCGCCGTCGTAAACGGTTCTTCCTTTTCGGGTTTTAAAGGCATTGTAATTTGCGGCTTCTGTTCTTACAGCTTTCCCGTTTTTGTCTTTGTGCCAATAGTCTAGTGCTTGTATGCATCGTCCAGCAGGCGTAAAATAGCGTGCAATTGTAACTTTTACTTGAGTGCCATAAACCAGTTCTAGCGGCCGTTGTACCAAACCTTTTCCAAAACTACGACTTCCTACAATTACGGCGCGATCTAAATCTTGCAAAGCTCCAGAAACAATTTCCGATGCCGATGCGCTTTTTCCATCTACAAGAATAACCAACGGAATTTCAGTATCTATTGATTCTCGGCTGGTTTTGTATGTGTTATTGTATTTTTCGACTTTGGATTTTGTGGTAACAATAATTTCGTTTTTTGCCACAAAAAGATTGCAAATGTTTACGGCTTCCTGAACCAACCCTCCGGGATTTCCTCTAAGGTCTAAAATAATTTTTTCGGCACCGTCTTTTTTGAGTTGTTCTAATGCTTCTTTGGTTTCCTGCGATGCTTTTTTGCTAAATTGCGACAGCACAATATATCCTGTTTTTTCATCGATTTTCGCAAAAAAAGGAACTGCTTTTATCTCTACTTCATCCAGAATAATTTCGGCAGAATTTGGTTTTCCTTGACGCAAGAATTGAACTTGAATTTTGGTGTTTTTTGCCCCTTTCATAAGCTGAGAAGCATCGTCCTTGAATTCCGATAATTTTACGTCGCCAATTTGAACAATTTCGTCTCCGGGTTTAAGTCCGGCTTTATCTGCAGGAAAGTTTTTGTAGATTTCCTTGATCGTAATTTTGTCCTCTTTCCGAGTAATTAGCGCACCAATTCCTGTATATTCGCCCGTGTTATTGATTTTGAATTTTACTACGTCTTGCTCGTTGAAATAATTGGTATAAGGATCCAAATCCGCCAACATACTCTTGATCGATTTGTCCATTAATTCGGCTGGATTTACCTCATCTACATAGTTTCGGTTTATGGTTTTGAAGAGTTCGGTAAAAATTTCTAGTTGTTTGGCGATTTCAAAAAAATCGTCTTTGAAACTGGCTCCAATAAATAAAAACCCTGAGGCAATTACTGGAAAAATATATCTTTTTTTGAAAAATTTGTACATTATGCTGAGTTTTTTTTCTTGAAGCGTTTTCTAACAAAATAAATAATCGCCACTAAACTAAGAATAAATGGCCAAACTTGGAGTAATCCTATAAAAAAACTTGAAATTCCGTTGAAACCAGATTTTATAGCATTCCAGATTTTTGTTCCGTAGGAAACTGTAATTCCGCTTTCGGAAGCAATTGTTTTATAAAATTCGACGGAAACAGTACTCATCGAAACACGATTTTACATGTATTTTAGTTGTCCTTCTTTGGCTTCGATTTCTTCGCGAATAGTGGAAAGTTGGGTTTCGATTTCGAGCATTTCCGATACTTTTGTGGCTTTTTTAAGCAATTCTAAATATCGACTTTCTAGTATTTTTTTTGCTTTTAATCTAGCATCAATATCGATATACTCCTCGGTAACGTCTTGCGATGAAATTTCCTTTTTTTCGAAGTAGGAAACGCCTTTAGAAATTTCTTTTATAAAAACATCAAAATCTTGACTCGGAACGCGAACGGTTATATTCCGAAATAGCGATTCGTAATTTTTTCCTTCTTCGTCATTTTGGATAATTGCTTTGTGGTTTTTTACCGCATTTTGTATCAAGGTGTAAGTAGTTTCTAGGTCATTGGTCTCGAAACGTAAATTTCCTTGTTTGATTATTTTGGGTTCTGTTATTTCCCTTGATGTGGGACTTGCTGAGGTAACAATTATGCTTTCGGTCGAGTTTGCTGAATCGGTTACTACGGCCTCGGCTTCCATTTCTTTTGGCGTTAGCTCCATTGCCGAAACACTCATATTGCTGGTTTTATCATTATTCGCATCATTTTTGCAACTAATAACTAGTAAAAATAAAACAAAACAGGAAAAAATAGTTTTCATAAATAGGTGGGTTTAGATTAGCAAAACGTAAAATCTTTAACATTTATTATAAATCAAAATCCGAACCATTTATTATTTTTCTTTTTGTATTTGAATTAGAAACTTTTCGAATAATTGAATGGTTTTTGTTTCAATTTCTTGATAGGATAATCGGTCTTTGGTTTGATAAAAAAACATGAATGCATAAGGTTTTTCCAGATTATCAATTAGCAAGTGCTTGTTTAATCTATAGGTTTCTCGCAAAACACGTTTGTAGTAATTTCTATCTACAGCATGTTTGAAATATTTTTTGGAAACCGAAACGCCCATTTTTATTTTTCCGTTATTTTCTAAATCCACTGGAGTAAAAACCAATCGCAAAGGATATTTTGACACAGATTTTCCTTCGGAGAAAAGCAAATCTATCGTATTTTTGGATTTTAGTTTTTCGGATTTTGGATAAGTAAATTTCATTTTTTACAGAATACTTCTAGAAGCCAAAGTTACAAAGTTAATTAGAAGTTCATCAAAATAAAAAAAGCCATCATTTTCAGATGGCTTTTGTAATGTATTTCAAAAATTATTTTGCTTCAAAAATGTTGTTTTCGCGTTTTACATCGGCCATTAATTCACTTTTATCAAGAGTGATTTTCTTAATAGTAGATTTTTGCTTTGTAATTATAAATTCATAAGTCGGGTAAGCCCAAGCCCAATCATTTAGCGTTGTTCTTTTTACCTCAGGATTTGGGTTTTGTTTCTCGAAATTCATCATTCGTAGCGGAATGTAAAAATTTTCTTTAGAGCCGTCAATGTATTCTACCAAAACATCTATTGGCATTGGCATTCTTCCAATTCTTTCTAGAGTTACAGTGGTTTTATCGGCGCTTTCGGCAACGTTTTTTATGCCATAATCGATAGTGTTTGTGGTTTGCGTCCAATCCGTCAAATACCAGTCTAGGTTTGCTCCAGAAACGCGTTCGGCAGTTCTTTTTATATCGTTTGGTGTTGGATGTTTGAATTTAAAATCCGAATAATATTTTTTCAATGTTTTTGATAAATTTTCTTTCCCGATGAGGTAACCCAATTGAGCCAGAAAAATATCGCCTTTGCTATACGATGTTATGCTGTAAGTTCGGTTGTCATCATAGCGGTCTGAATGGGTAGTTTGTGGAAGTTCTTTACCTGAATTTACCATAAAACCATAACTTTTATAAGAACCTACAAACGGATTTTCGTCCTTTTTATCGGCAATTTCGTTCATTCCTAAATCTTCTAAATAGGAAGTAAAACCTTCATCCATCCAACCGTGTTTGCTCTCGTTTGATGCCAAAACATGCTGAAACCAAGAATGCGCCATTTCGTGAGCAATTACTCCGATTAAGCCATTATAAGTTCCTTCGCCAAGAATTAAGGTGCACATGGCATATTCCATTCCGCCATCGCCACCCTGAATAACGGAGTATTGTTTGTACGGATAATCGCCAATGGTTTTGTTATAAAACTGCATGAGTTTTACGGTTTCGGGTTCTGCTTTTTTCCAATTTTCGATGATTTTTGGATTGTTTTTATACAAAAAGTGCATAGTCGCTCCGTTTGGAACTTGCGCTACATCGTGAATGTAATTTTTGTCCGCAGCCCAAGTAAAATCATGAACGTTTGGCGCAACAAAATGCCAAGTTAGTGTTTTGGTTTTTTTAGGAATTTTGACTGTAATTCCAGCATCTTGATAGTTGTAACCTATTTCATTTCCGTTTTGTAAATAGCCGGATCCTCCAAGAACATAATTTTTATCGATGGTGATATTTACATCAAAATTTCCCCAAACGCCATGAAATTCTCTTGCAATATATGGATCGGCGTGCCAGCCTTCGAAATCGAATTCGGCTATTTTTGGATACCATTGCGACATAGATAGCTCGACTCCTTCTGCATTATTTCTTCCTGAACGTCTAATTTGAACTGGAACTTGACCATCAAAATCTAATGTTAGTGTTGTTTTAGATTTTGGCAATATTGGTTTGGCCAAAGTAACTTCTAGGATTGTTCCAAGCTCTTTTATGATTGATGCAACGCCGTCTTGCTTGAAATTTGAAATTTTTAAGAAACCAATTTCATTCGGTTTTAGCAGTTTTATACGGCTTTCGAAAACGTTCTTGTCATTTACCTTAGTGGTATTTACCATTCTGCGATCTGGATCGGAAATGGCTTGAAGTCTAGCATCCATTTCGGAATTGGGCTGAAAAGCATTGTTGTACAAATGATAAAAAACTTTTCGTAAAGTGTCCGATGAATTATTCGTGTAAACCAGTTCCTGCTGCCCTTTATATAAATAGGTTTTGGTGTCCATGACAACATTCATTTTATAATCTACATGTTGTTGCCAATAATCGGAACTTTGGGCAAATGTTTTAGAAAAAGATATTAATACGAGAACTAAAAGAAGTTGTTTTTTCATTTTTAGAAATGGTTTTAAATTAAAAAAAGCTTGTCAAAAATAATTAAAATTTGACAAGCTTTTAAGTTTTATTTTCAATAAAAATTAACCTCTAACTTTTACTTTTTTGATTTTCACTTTTTTGGTATTTGATATTTTTTCGGCCATTGCAATTGCGTTGTAGGCATTTACAATTTTTCCAGATTGTGATAAGCTCGAAAACGAACGTTTGTCATTAGGATTTCCCCCAACCTCAACATCGGATGTGATTGCAGTTCCAGAATCCATCAAAATGTGTTTTACTTGTTTTGCAGATAATTTTGGATAATAAGAACGAATTAGTGCTGCAACTCCCGCTACATTTGGCGATGCCATTGAGGTTCCTTGTAGGAATTGGTATTTGTTGTTTGGAGTGGTTGCATAAATTTTTACTCCAGGTGCAAAAACATCAACATTTAGTTTCCCAAAATTAGAAAAATTAGCCGCTAGTTTTGCTCCATATTCATAATTTAATGCTCCAATTGTGATTAAGTTATCTGCAAATTCGGTTTTTTTATCATCAGAATCGTTAGGGAAATTGTTTTCGGTATCGATATCTTTAGAGTCGTTTCCTGCTGCATGAACAATAAGTACATCTTTCTTTTCGGCATATTTTATAGCCTCATAAACCCATTGTTTGTGAGGAGAAAAATCTTTCCCAAAACTTCCGTTGATTACTTTTGCGCCATTATCTACTGCATAACGAATTCCTAATGCAACATCTTTATCATATTCATCTCCGTCTGGAACGGCACGAACTGTTAGGATTTCGACATTATTTGCAATTCCGTCTCCACCAAGATTATTGTTTCTAACTCCAGCAACAATTCCGGCTACGTGAGTTCCGTGAAGAATTTCTTCCTTGGTTTTATCTGGACCCATTACGTTGTTGTTACCATATTTTTTATCATTAATATCTTCTGGATTATCGCCCAAAACTTTTCGGTAATCGGTAATAGTTGCACCATTTAGTTTGGCTGCGTATCCGTCATATTCTTTTTGGATTTCTTTTTTTAGATTTTCGATGCTAAGTCCGTAACCAAACATTTGTTGGATAATTGCCTTGCTTTGAAGTATTTGTGGATCTGTTGAGTTTATAGATTTTACTTCCTCTAAAGTATAAACAGGTTTCCCTAAAAATTTCACAAGGGCTTCGTCTGCTTTTGTAGTTCCTGCTAAAACTTGTTCTAATTGTGCTTTTCCTTGAGTTGCTTCGCTAAGTTTACTATCGCTAAATGCTTTTGCAGCTTGATATGTTGCGTCGTCCACAAGATTTTTGTTAGCAAGAATTCTTTCGTATTCTAAGTTTTCTTTTGCAATATCTCCAAGGAAATTCCAGCCATGAATATCATCTATATATCCGTTTTTATCGTCGTCTATTCCGTTTCCAGCAATTTCTTTTTTGTTGGTCCAAATCACAGATTTTAGATCTTCATGATCAATATCAACACCAGAATCTACAATTCCTACAATTACTTTTACTCCTTTTTTGCCTTTTAGCAATTCAGCGTAAGCCTTGTCAATACTCATTCCCGGAATACTGTCTTTGGCTAAATCCAAATGGCTCCATCTTTTTAGTTCGGTATCGCTTAGTTTTGCTTTTTTTGCGGTAAATGTGTTTGCGGTTTGCGCATTTAATGAAAATGACAAAGTCAAAACTCCGATTAGTGGTAAATAGTTTAATTTCATTTTGTTATGTTTTTAATTTCGATTTTAAAATTCAAAAATACTTTAAGAATTTTATAAATTAGACAATAATTAACTTTATTTTAGTATGTCGTTGCAGGAAAAGGCCTCTTTTAATCGGATTCCTTTTTCGGTTTGTTCTACAGTAATTATTTCATTATGGGCGTCGTGCTCTAAAAATAAATAATAATTATTATCCGCAGCAGCGTTCAGAAACTTAGCTTTTTCTGGCATTGTTAGCAACGGACGAGTATCATAACCCATAACGTATGGCAAGGGCAAATGTCCTGCGGTTGGAATTAAATCGGCACAAAAAACAATAGTTTTACCTTGATATTGAATGTGTGGAATCATCATTTTTTCGGTATGACCATCTACATAAAAAATTCCGAAATTCATTTCCGATGAAAATCCAAAATCGGATTCTGGTTTTGAAATAAAATGAAGTTGTCCAGATTCTTGCATTGGTAAAATATTTTCTGACAAAAAAGAGGCTTTTTCTCTTGCATTGGGTTTTGTTGCCCATTCCCAATGGTTTTTATTGGTCCAAAATTTCGCGTTTCTAAATGCAGGTTCATATCCTGTTTTGTCTTTATTCCATTGCACGCTTCCGCCACAATGGTCAAAATGCAAATGCGTCATAAAAACATCGGTAACATCATCACGAGAAAAACCAAATTTCGCCAAAGACTTATCCATAGAATGGGTTCCCCAAAGCGAATAATATCCAAAAAACTTATCGGATTGTTTGTTTCCCATTCCGGTGTCTATAAGGATTAATCGGTTGTTGTCTTCGATCAAAAGGCAACGAGCCGCAATGTCGATGAGGTTATTTTCGTCGGCTGGATTGGTTTTATTCCAAATGGTTTTGGGCACAACGCCAAACATTGCGCCACCATCGAGTTTGAAGTTTCCAGTTTCTATAGGATATAGTTTCATTATTGGTTTTTATACAAATTTAGGAAATCAAACGACTTTTTGTGCAAAACATCAATTTTTTCTATCTAAACATCAACTATAAAAATGTTAAATTCTATTTTAAAAAACTTAAAATGTAGTATATTTGCCTCTTATTTAGAAAAATTCAAAATAACATGATCAAAGTATCTGAATCAGCCAGTAAAAAAATTGTCGATATGATGAAGGACGATGGTTTTGACGCATCTCAAGATTACGTTCGAGTAGGAGTAAAATCTGGAGGTTGCTCAGGATTATCTTATGATTTGACATTCGATAAAAATATCGGAGAAAACGACAAAGTTTTTGAAGATAATAATGTGAAAATTGCTGTAGAAAAAAAATCATTTTTGTATCTCGCAGGAACCATTTTAGAATTTTCGGGCGGATTAAACGGAAAAGGATTTGTTTTTAATAACCCAAATGCAAGCAGAACTTGTGGTTGTGGCGAGAGTTTCTCTCTATAGTCAAACGTCAAATGTCATAAAGTCGAAAGACTCAAAATGACCTTAGGACTTTAGACTTTCAAACTTTAAGACTAAAAAAAATGTCAAAATATACAGAAGACGATTTAAAAATCGAACTTGAAACCAAAGAATACGAATACGGATTTTATACCGACATAGAATCCGAAACTTTCCCTATTGGACTAAACGAAGATATCGTTCGTGCCATTTCCAAGAAAAAAGACGAACCAACTTGGATGACCGATTGGCGCATCGAAGCCTTTCGTGCTTGGGAGCAAATGGTAGAGCCAGAATGGGCAAATGTGCATTACGACAAACCAGATTTTCAAGCCATATCGTATTATTCTGCTCCAAAAGCAATCGATCCAAACAAAACTCTGGACGATGTAGATCCTGAATTATTGGAAATGTATAAAAAACTAGGAATTTCTGTCGATGAACAAAAAATGATGAACAATGTTGCTATGGATATTGTTGTCGATTCGGTTTCTGTTGCTACAACTTTCAAGAAAACATTGGGCGAAAAAGGAATTATTTTTATGAGTATTTCCGAAGCCATCCGAGAATATCCGGAATTGGTTCGAAAATATTTAGGAACAGTAATCCCGCAAAAAGATAATTTTTATGCGGCTTTAAATTCTGCAGTTTTCTCAGACGGAAGTTTTTGTTACATTCCAAAAGGCGTTCGTTGCCCAATGGAATTATCGACCTATTTCCGAATTAATCAAGCAGGAACAGGACAATTCGAAAGAACTTTGCTTATTGCAGATGCAGGAAGTTATGTATCATATCTCGAAGGTTGTACCGCACCAAGTCGTGACGAAAACCAATTGCACGCAGCTTGTGTAGAACTAATTGCTCTAGACGATGCCGAAATAAAATATTCTACCGTACAAAACTGGTATCCAGGAAACAAAGAAGGAAAAGGTGGTGTCTTTAACTTTGTTACCAAACGTGGAATTTGCGAAAAAAACGCTAAAATATCGTGGACACAAGTCGAAACCGGTTCGGCTGTAACTTGGAAATATCCATCAGTTATTTTGAAAGGCGACAATTCTATTGGCGAATTTTATAGCATTGCCGTAACCAACAACCATCAACAAGCCGATACTGGAACCAAGATGATTCATTTGGGAAAAAATACCAAATCGACCATTATTTCCAAAGGTATTTCTGCTGGAAAATCGCACAATAGTTATCGCGGATTAGTTCAAGTAAGTCCAAGAGCCGAAAATGCACGAAATTTTTCGCAATGCGATTCACTTTTAATGGGGAATAATTGCAGTGCCAATACATTTCCTTATATCGAAAGTAAAAACGCATCTGCAAAAGTAGAACACGAAGCAACAACGAGTAAAATTGGCGAAGACCAAGTTTTTTATTGCAACCAACGAGGCATTCCAACCGAAAAAGCCATTGCACTTATCGTAAATGGTTTTAGTAAAGATGTTTTGAATAAATTACCAATGGAATTTGCCGTTGAAGCGCAGAAATTATTGGAAATTTCGTTAGAAGGAAGTGTGGGGTAACAATAAATTTTAAACTAAATAGTTATGGATATAGTTTTAAAAAATGTAAAGAAAAAAGATTTTCCA
>JAYVZI010000031.1:0-11718 GCA_043783485.1 Bacteroidota bacterium | reverse complement strand
AGATTATAAGCTAAACATTGGTGTTTTAGCTACAAATACTTTCAATACTTCCAATTTAAAATTTTATCCAAATCCAGTAAAAAATATTTTAAACTTGGAATTCAATAAAAATATTGAAAAAATCAATGTTTACAATTTACTTGGACAAGAAGTTTCTGTAAAATCAAATACTGATTATACAAAAATAGATATGTCCGATTTAGTTTCTGGAAATTATGTACTAAAAATATCTGCTGATAACGAAGTTAAAACTATGAAAGTCACAAAAGAGTAATTTTATTTTTTTGGGTTATAGCCCTGCTTGTTCGTCAAGTGGGGTTTATTTTTTAATTCCATTGAGCTAAAATCAAACTCTTTTTTTAAATCAAATATTAAAGTTTGAAAAGTTATACTATCCAAAATCAACAAAAATTATTGAAATTTTTGTTGAAGTTTTAAATACTTAGGTTGTAAGAAGCCAAAAAAATAGATTTATTATAAAAAAACTCCAACATTTCTGTTGAAGTTTTTTGTGGGCGATAGCCAGTTCCGACTTATCGGAAATGGGTTCGAACCCCCGATCCTCCCGATAAAAATCGGGATGCTCTGAACTAGATAAGCTAAACTTTTTGAGTAATTAGCTCTTGAATTTTAATTCTGCTTTTCCAAGCTTTGATTTGTAATTCTCTGTTATGAGCCTCTACTTTTGTGCAATAATTTTCAGTATATGCAATCTCCCAATCATTTACACTACCAGTAAAACCTTTGCCCTTTTGATTGTGACGAATAACTATTTCTTCAAGAATAGAAGTAAATCCAATGTAAAAACGATTTCTAGTTAGGCTGAAAAGAATGTAAACAATAAAATTTTACATAGCGTGTGGATATTTATAAAAAAAACTCCAACATTTCTGTTGAAGTTTTTTGTGGGCGATGAGGGGTTCGAACCCCCGACCCCCTCGGTGTAAACGAGGTGCTCTGAACCAGCTGAGCTAATCGCCCTAGTTTGCTTTAAGTAATTACTTCCTTATTGCGAGTGCAAAGATACACTACTTTTTTACATCTGCAAGTATTATTTAAAAAAATTACAAAATTTCTGCAACTACAAATGTGCTTCCGCCAATGTAAATCATGTCTTTTTTATTTGCATTTTGCAATGCTGCCTCGTAAGCATTTGTAACAGAAACATATACTTGCCCGAGTAAGTCAAATTCTGCAGATTTTTTTAGTAAAATATCTGCGTCTAATCCACGAGGAATATTTGGTTTACAGAAATAATAAATTGCTTTTTTTGGAAATAAAGGCAAAATACTGTCTAAATCTTTATCATTTACAACTCCAAAAACAAAATGCAGTTCTTCAAAATCTTCTTTTTGAATTTGTTTCAAAACGATTTCCAAACCATGTTTATTATGAGCTGTGTCGCAAATTACTTTTGGATTTTGTCGTAATTCTTGCCAACGCCCTTCGAGTCCAGTATATTTTATAACATTTATTAAACCAAGAATTAAGTTTTGTTCCGATACAATAAATTTATTTTGAGATTGCAAAACCCGAATAGTTTGTATTACCGTTTTTATATTTTGTTGCTGATAATCCCCTTTTAATGCACAGGAATAAGTTTCATTTATTAAATCCGAAGCATAATAAATTTCCGAGTTACAATCTTTTGCTTTAGCAGCAAAAACGGGCTTAGTTTCCTGAATATATTCTCCAATTACTACCGGAACGTTTGGTTTTATTATCCCTGCTTTTTCGCCAGCAATCAATTCTAAAGTATTTCCAAGAAATTGGGTGTGATCTAATCCTATATTTGTAATCACGGAAACTAATGGCGAAATGATGTTTGTAGAATCTAACCTTCCGCCCATTCCAACTTCTATAATTGCAATATCTACGTTCGATTTTGCAAAATAATCTAAAGCCAAACCAACCGTCATTTCAAAAAAACTAAGTTCGTTTGCTTCAAAAAATATTTTATACTTTTCAATAAAATCAATTATAAAGTCCTCAGAAATTTGAGCTCCATTTATTTTAATGCGTTCGCGATAATCCCTAAGGTGCGGCGAGGTGTAAAGGCCCACTTTATAACCAGCTTCTTGCAAAATCGATGCTAACATGTGCGATGTAGATCCTTTGCCATTTGTGCCTGCAACATGTATGCATTTTAGATTTTTCTCGGGATTTCCTAAATAATTTGCTAGTAAAACAGTATTTGTTAAATCTTCTTTATAGGCGGATTTTCCAACGTGCTGGTACATTGGCAACTGATTAAACATCCAATTTACGGTTTCTTGATAGTTCATTTTTTATAAAAAAATTACTTGATTAAAATAATTTTCGTTTTTTTTAGTTTAATATTGTAATAGAAAGTATTTCGAATACAAATTTGAAATATTTTTTAGAATTAATGTACAAAAAACCAGAATAATATATGTTTACTTTCATTTCATTACAAGCCGATACAATCGCAAAAGCAGCAGGATTAACTGTCGAAAACACAGTAGCCGACACACATATTTCTGTTTTAGAGTTTATTTTGAAAGGTGGATTTTTCTTAATTCCAATCTCGATATTGTTGTTTTACACCTTTTATGTAATCATCGAAAGGTATTTATACATTCATAAAACATCAAAAATAGATAATAATTTAATGCGTGACGTTCGTGATAATCTCAATTCTGGAAATCTAGATTTGGCAAGATCCAATGCCGAAAGAGCCAATTCGTCATCAGGAAACATCATTCGCGAAGGAATTATGACAATTGGAAGACCAATTTCCGAAATCGAATCTAATATGGAACGCGCCGCCAATATCGAAATTGGACAAATGGAAAAAAAATTAGGACAACTAGGATTAATTGCAGGAATTGCGCCAACACTTGGTTTTATCGGAACTATTTCTGGAGTAATAAAAATATTTTACAGCATTTCAGTAACCGAAAACATTAGTATCGGAAATATTTCTGGCGGATTATACGAAAAAATGATTAGCTCCGGATCGGGACTAATTGTAGGAATTATTGCCTATAGCGCTTACCATTTATTCAACGGAAAAATAGATGATTTTTCGCTCAATATCCAGAAACAAGTTTTAGAGTTTGTAAACATAATCCAACGTCCAAATGATAAAACGAAGTAGAAGATTCCACGCCGAAGTCGCCACATCATCCCTGAGCGACATCATGTTTTTCTTGTTATTATTTTTCTTGATAATCTCAACATTGGCAAATCCTAACGTTATAAAAATGACTTTGCCTAAGTCTAAAACTAACGAAAAAACCAACAAGCAATTCATTAGTTTGTCGGTTACCGAGGACAAAAAATTTTATTTAGACAAGCAAAATGTAGCTTTCGAAGATTTAGAAAAAACATTAATGTCCAAAATCGATGGGCAAAAAGACCAAACCGTAATTGTCCGAATCCCGTTCAATTTGCAAGTACAAGATTTAGTCGATGTGTTGCAAATAGGAGTGAAGAATAACCTCAAATTTGTAATTGCTACTAGCCCAAAATAATTTTTTTTTGGAGCTACTTCCTGCTATCATTCCAAATCTTCACAAAAAAAATCCACATTATGCGGTCGCTAAATGTGGATTTTTTTCGTAAAGGATTTTCCCTTCTATCAGGGCTAGGGCAGTAGTTTTGAAATTAAACTAGAAATTTGTTGGGTGTAATTATTCTTTGAGGCTAATTTTATAACAATTGTCACATTGAGCTTGTCGAAATGCATTCTTTTGGAAGTCTTTACTTCCTTTGTCAGCACAAGCTAGCTCAAATGGACATTTTAGTGTTAATTTGGTATAATTTTAATTCAACCCAAAATTATATATAATTTTCCCTACTTGACTTTCCTGAGCATCCGGACTTGGCTGCCATTTGGTGCTTAAAGCAGCTTGTCTGGCTTGATCTTTTAGGCATTTTGCAGTAATAGTTGTTCCTTTTATACCAGCAACGGCGCTAATTGTTCGCCCGTTTCTATCCACGGTAACTTCTACAACAACAGTTCCAGTTTCGTTACTACATTCGCTGCTTGGTGATGGTTTATTAAGCGCTTTCCGATTCCCTAGCGAATAGCCGGATCCAGTTCCTTTTCCGTTACCAGACCCATTTCCTCCACCACTTCCAGAACCCGATCCTGGTCCAGTTCCCGTGCCATTACCTGTTCCAGTTCCACCACCTTTTCCGCCGCCAGTTCCACCAGCTCCATAGCCAGAATTAGACAAGCCGCCATTTGCGGAACCTTGGTTTCCTTGTGATTTTGTGTTTCCGTCGCCCGATTTAGATCCTTTTATAATACTCGAAAGTGCATCGTTTGTGTTACTAGAAACTTTTGGTTTTATAACAACTGGTTTTACAACAACTGGTTTTGTTTCTTTTATTACAACTTGTTTTACTTTTTTTACATTTACTTTTTTAGGAATTACAACTCCGTCATCTTTAGAGTTTTCCTCGGCAATTACATCCTGTTCTTGAGGATTTTCTTTTACGGGAATTGGTTTTGCTTGCGTTTTTACAACTTTTTCTTCACTCTGAAAATTGTTTCCCATACCAGCATCGGTATCTCCAAAATTTACAGTTACGCCACCGCCACCGCCGCCACCAGCTAGTTCTGCCATATTTGCGGGCGGCCAAAATCTAATAAAAAACAAAATAAGCAACAAGGTTGCATACAAAAGTATCGATAAGATCAATGATTTTTGTTTGTCCGAAGTAGATGAGTTGCCGTTCATAATGTAATTTAATTATAATTTGAAACGTATAAATATACCAAAAATTGTTTTTGTTTAACTTCTAAAATTATTACAACAATTGTTTTAGAGCAATTTCGAAAGCTGTTGCGCTAATATTGGTTTTAGAATTATTTAACGAATGAGCTTTTGCAATAGCATTTTGGATAATTTCCGAAGTATCTGCAAAAATAGCTTCGTCCGTCATTTGTACTTTTTTCTCCATGAAATAAGCAAAAACTCGTGCCATTCCGCAATTGGAAATAAAATCTGGAATCAAGCTTACTTTGTGATCCACGTGTTCCATGATCGATCCAAAGAAAATTTCTTTATCTGCAAACGGAACATTTGCTCCGCAGGAAATAACTTCTAATCCAGAGGCAATTAAACTATCGATTTGGCTTTGAGCAACTAATCTTGATGCAGCACAAGGAGTAAAAATTTCTGCTCCAATTGTCCAGATTTTTTGATTAATTTCATCAAACGGAATCATATTATCGGAAACCAGTTTGTTTCCATCTTTGTTTAGGAATAAAGTTCTAATTTCATCAAAAGTAAAACCGTTTTCGTTAATTATTCCGCCATCACGATCTATAATCCCGATTACTTTTGCGCCCATTTCGGCTAAATAAAAAGCTGCTGCCGAACCAACATTTCCAAAACCTTGTACGATTGCTTTTTTACCAACAACATTTCCGCCATAAATATCATAAAAATGACGAACAGCTTCGGCAACACCATAACCAGTAATCATGTCGGCAATGGTATATTTTCTAGAAACGTCAGGTGAGAATTTTGGGTTTTCGATAACCTTAACAACGCCTTGACGCAATTGTCCTATTCGATTGATTTTATCGGCTTCGGTTGGTTTGAAATGCCCGTTAAAAACGCCTTCTTGCGGATGCCAAACGCCACATTCCTCGGTCATAGGGATAACTTCGTGAATTTCATCAACGTTTAGATCGCCGCCAGTTCCGTAATAACTTTTTAGTAATGGCGAAACGGCTTTGTACCAACGTTGCAAAACGCCTTTTTTGCGTGGATCATTAGGATCGAAATTTATTCCTGATTTTGCGCCACCAATTGCAGGTCCAGAAACCGAGAATTTTACTTCCATGGTTTTCGCTAACGACAAAACTTCGTTCATATCCAACCCTTTTCTCATACGAGTTCCTCCACCAGCTGCACCGCCACGAAGTGAGTTTATTACGGTCCAACCTTCGGCTTCGGTTTCGGAATCTTTCCAGTTAAAAATTATTTCGGGTTTTTTGTTTTCGAATTTATGGAGTAAGTCTTTCATTTTGTTAGGAATAGTTTAGTTTTTTGCAAAGGTAATTTTGAAATAGGATATATAATATTTTTTCCGAATTATTTTTAATCATAAATAACTCCCGAACTATGATTTTTTTTTGCTCCAGTTACGCTGCTCAGAACATTAATCTCGTTTCGGAGTTTTAGTACGCCAAGAAGTGCAAAAATTAAGGCTTCTTTGAATTCTAAGGTTTTAGAATCTGGAATTATAATTTCGATTTTTGGAGATTGAAATTGTATTTTTTCGATAAGAAAATCGTTATAAGCACCGCCGCCAGTTATCAGTAGTTTGCTTGGCTTTTTTGGCAAAATTAATGCAATTTGAATAGCAATATGTTCTGTAAAAGTGTACATTTTATCTTCGGTAGTAATAGAATATTTTTCTATTAATGGTAAAATTATTTCTTTTACAAATTCAAATCCAAGTGATTTTGGATGCTTTTTTTTATAAAAGTCTAAAGCATTTAACTCATTTAATAATTCGTAATTTAATTTTCCAGATTTAGAAATTTTCCCTTTATTGTCATAATCCAATCCTAATTTATTGGCATAAAAATTCAAAACGGTGTTTACCGGAGATATATCGAAAGCAATTCTTTGCCCATTTTCATTAAATGAAATATTAGAAAACCCACCAAGATTCAGGCAATAATCATAATCCGAAAATAAAATTTCATCCCCAATTGGCACTAGTGGCGCACCTTGACCTCCAAGTTTTACATCCTGAACGCGAAAATCGCAAGCCACAGTTTGTTTTGTAATTTCTGCAATTTTGGGTAAATTTCCTATTTGTAAGGTAAATCCGTTTTGGGGTTGATGCAAAATCGTATGGCCATGAGAGCAAACGGCGTCTAGATTTTGGATTTTGTTCTTGGATATAAAATCGTTTATAATTGTTCCTATTAATATGGTGTAATCCGAATTTAGTTTTTCGAGTTCAATGTCAGAAAAATCAACAGCAATTTTTAATTTGTTTAACCAATTAGTTGTATAAGGAACGGTTTCGCATTCAAGCAATTGAAAGCTCCATTTGCCATTTTTTATAGTAAAAGCAACATGCGCCAAATCTATCCCGTCGAGCGAAGTTCCGGACATTACGCCAATTACATTATAGTTTTCTTTGAACATAATCTAAATTTACGAAATCGTTTGAAATTTTGATAATTAATAATTACTTTTGACCACAATTTTAAGAATAATTAATTTACAAAAATATGGATTTTAATCTAACCGAAGAACATTTAATGATACAACAAGCAGCTCGCGATTTTGCAATTGCAGAGTTATTGCCTGGGGTAATTGAAAGAGACGAACATTCTAAATTTCCTACCGAGCAAGTCAAAATGATGGCGGATCTTGGATTTATGGGAATGATGGTCGATCCAAAGTACGGAGGTTCGGGTCTAGACAGCGTTTCCTATGTTTTGGCACTTACAGAATTGTCTAAAATAGATGCGTCCGCGGCAGTAATCATGTCTGTAAACAATTCATTGGTTTGTGCAGGAATCGAAAAATATTGCAACGAAGAACAAAAAATGAAATATCTTGTTCCGCTTGCAAAAGGCGAAAAAATTGGTGCTTTTTGTCTTTCTGAGCCAGAAGCAGGATCCGATGCAACCTCTCAAAAAACTACAGCTATCGATAAAGGAGATCATTATTTGCTAAACGGAACAAAAAACTGGATAACAAATGGTTCATCAGCATCTACATATATTGTTATTGCTCAAACAGATATTGAAAAAGGTCACAAAGGAATCAATGCATTTTTGGTCGAAAAAGGCTGGGCAGGTTTTGATATTGGTTTAAAAGAAAAGAAAATGGGAATTCGTGGTTCAGACACGCATTCATTAATGTTTACTGATGTAAAAGTTCCAAAGGAAAACCGAATTGGCGAAGATGGATTTGGTTTTGCATTTGCCATGAATGTCTTAAACGGTGGTCGAATTGGAATTGCATCGCAAGCCCTAGGAATAGCAACTGGAGCTTATGATTTGGCATTAAAATATTCTCAGGAACGCAAAGCATTTGGAAAAGAAATTTTTAAACATCAAGCAATTGCTTTCAAATTAGCAGATATGGCAACCAATATTATGGCGGCAAAATTGCTAGTTCTAAAAGCCGCTTGCGAACGTGATGAAGGAAAAGACATCTCACAATCTGGTGCAATGGCAAAACTTTTTGCCTCACAAGTTGCTATGGATACTACTATCGAAGCCGTGCAAATTCATGGAGGAAACGGCTATGTGTCTGAATATCATGTGGAACGAATGATGCGTGATGCCAAAATTACACAGATTTATGAAGGAACATCGGAAATACAAAGAATTGTAATTTCTAGAACATTAGTCTCTTAAAAAAAAACAAATAGTTTAAAAAAAAAACCCATTCAAAATTAAACTTTGAATGGGTTTCTTTATTTAAGGCAAAAAAATGCGAAAGCAATTAAAGCAGAAAAAATATGAATAATTCCAATTAAAGAAACGGTTATCAAAAGTTTATTTTTCTTTAAATTGTCTAATTTTAATTCCTTAATTATAAATATTCCACTACCGTTATTAACCCAAGAATAGATGTCAATTTGCCCTTCGAGATAGCCAAACGCAAATGTTGCAGTGAGTAAAAATCCCTTAAGATCAAATGATTTTTTTAATGTAAAAGCAATTAGAATAACAAACCAGACTTTGAATAAAATTCTAAAAACTATTTTAATTACATCTAATATTTTTTCAGAGCTTGAGTAACTTAATAATATAAAAAAAGCAATCGAACTTGAATAAATAGTATGTATTTCCCAAAGAATTGGCTCAATTATAAGGTTTGAAGTAAAGAGTATTTGCCAAATTAATATAGACAATGCCCAAATAAGGAATGTGATTTTAATGGGTTTTTTAAACATTTTTTATGCAATATTAGTAAATTACAAATTTATTTATACAAAATCTCGAGAAATTAATTTGGAATACTAATGTTTTATTAATAATATTTACATTGAAATAGAACTCCAAAAAACATGTATGACGAATTAAAATATTGGTATTTGCGGGATCACAAATTATTTAGAGCCTTGAGTTTTTCTCAAATCAGGCAATTGTGCATTATAGTAGGTTTTAAAACAGCCAAAAAAAATGAAATAATTTATTTTTCATCATCTGATGTTCCTAGAATTTTTTTGCTAAAAAAAGGAAATATAAAAATTGTTGCTATAGATGAGGACGGAAACGAAACCATAAAGGACATTATTCAAAAAGGCGATATGTTTGGCGAATTGACTCTGGAAAATGATGAAAACACAAATGAATACGCAAAGGTTTTGACGGATGAAGTTTCGATTTGTAGTTTTTTGATGTCGGATTTCGAAAATTTATTGCTCAAAAATCCTAGTTTAGCTTTGTCATACACTAAATTTGTAGGATTAAAGATGAAACGCATCAAGAACAATTATGCTAATTTAATTTCTAAAGATGCCAAAACCAGATTGCACCAATTCCTAAAAGATTGGGCACAAAGCGAAGGAAAAAATCTTGGAAATAGCTTTACCATTGAAAATTATTTAACTCAAAATGATATTGCTCAAATAATTTGTACATCAAGACAAACTGCAACGCAATTACTTAATGATATGGAAAACAATGGTTTAATGACATATAATCGTAGAGAAATAATTATTTCGGACATTTCTAAACTTTAATTTCAAAAATTTCGTAGGTATTGTAAAGTAGCGGACAAATGTTTTTTTGAACATGGAATATCTTTGTACAAGAAATAATTCTAAAAAACATTTCAAAACAAAAATTACAATGAAAAAACAAATCATTTTATTATTAATCGGTTTTATCTCTTTTGCAACTTTTGCACAAACAGATGCCAAACGAGTTTCTAATTTTAATTTAGAAAAAAAAGTAGCTATTCAGGGCTATGATCCAGTTTCCTATTTCAAACAAAACAAAGCGGTAAAAGGAAACAAACAATTTGCAGCAAATTATGAAGGAGCTATTTATTATTTCTCTACAGCTGCAAATAAAGAAGTTTTTCTTAAAAACCCTACGAGTTTCGAACCACAATTTGGCGGTTGGTGTGCCTTTGCATTAGGTTCAACGGGAGAAAAAGTAGAAATAAATCCCGAAACTTTCAAAATAATTGACGGAAAATTGTACCTATTCTATAATGCGTTTTTCAATAATACACTCAAAACTTGGAATAAAGACCAAGAAAATTTAAAATTGAAAGCAGAAAATAATTGGAAAAAAATTAATAAATAATCATCATGAAAATTACAACTTGGATTTTACGAATTGTTGTTGCAACAATATTATTACAAACATTATATTTTAAATTCTCTGGAGCAGAGGAAAGCATTTATATATTCAAAACTATTGGGATTGAGCCTTACGGACGATTTGGATCCGGAATTGTAGAGCTAATTGCCGCGATTTTAATATTAATTCCAAGAACAACTTTGCTCGGCGCACTTACAAGTTGTGGCACAATGCTTGGAGCAATTTTATCGCATATTCTAATTTTAGGTATAGAAGTAAAAAACGATGGTGGCGAACTTTTTATTTTGGCATTAATTACGTTTCTTTGTAGTACAATTTTAGTTTTTTTAAATAGAAACAAAATCCCTGATTTATTAAAGTTCAAAATATAAAAATGCTAATACCATCAATAAACAGTAGTCTAGACGAACTAATCGATTTGCTACAACAATTGTCTGACAAGGAATTTTCTAACCCTTGCGAACAATTGAGTAGCGCCAGTATTGGCGAACATACAAGGCATATTATAGAAATGTTTCAGTGTTTAGAAAACCAATTTGAGTCTGGTGTTGTAAATTATGACAAGCGGGATCGTAACAAACAAATACAAACAGACACCAATTTTGCTATTCGTCAAATCGAAATTATAAAAAGTAATTTAGAAAAAGAGAATAAAAAAATCGAGTTACAACAAATTATTGATGGTGAAGAAATTCGAATAGACAGTAACTATTTTAGAGAATTATTATACAATTTAGAGCATTGCATTCATCACCAAGCGCTCATAAAAGTAGCAATTTTGATTTCCGATACTATAAAAATTGATGAGAATTTTGGCGTAGCTCGTTCCACTATCGAATACCGAAATAAATGTGCACAGTAAGTTTTGTAACACAACTTGGCAAAACAATAATTACGTCTAATCGCGATGAAAAAATCATTAGACCAAGTGCAATCGAACCCAAAAGTTATCTTGTAAATAACAAAAAAATCATTTTTCCAAAAGATCCAAAAGCTGGAGGAACCTGGTATGCAATTGATGAATTGGGAACAATATTAGTATTGCTAAACGGCGCTTCCGAAAAGCACAAAGTACAGCTTCCTTACAGAAAAAGCAGAGGGTTAATTGTCTTAGATATCATTTCTAGTGGTTCTCCAAAGGATTTTTGGGCAGAATTGGATTTAGATAATATTGAGCCTTTTACATTAGTTTTATTTCAAAATAATGAACTTTATCAGTTGAGATGGAACGGAATAGAAAAGCAAAAATTATCGTTAGACATAAATAAAAAGCACATTTGGTCGTCATCGACCTTATATCCAAAGGAAATTCGCGAAAAACGTTCCGATTGGTTTTATACTTTTTTAGAACAAAACCCTGATATTTCCGAAACCAAAATGCTCGATTTTCATAGATATACAGAGGAAAAAAACCAAGAAAA
>JAYVZI010000030.1:0-33673 GCA_043783485.1 Bacteroidota bacterium | reverse complement strand
AACCAAAACCAAAACAAATCAAAATTGATGATTTTGATGATGATTTAGACGGGAAATATTACATAAAAAATAAATTTGATTAGATATAAACTCCCAATTTCGGGAGTTTTTTTATTTTAATAAATAAACAAATTTTAAAAAAATATTAATATTATTTATTTATATATTAATATTATTTATATTTGCATAATAAATCTTACTATTATGCAACCAAAACTTCCTATCCAATGTCCGAGTTGTCAAAATCCGCTTTCGGTAACACAGCTTACTTGTAACGATTGTAATACATCGGTTTCTGGAAATTATATTTTGCCACTATTGCTCCAAATTCCCGAAGAAGAGCAAAATTTTATCCTTCAATTTTTTTTAACCAGCGGAAGTCTAAAGGAAATGGCTGCCCAAATGGGAAATAGTTACCCAACGGTGCGTAACAAACTCGATGATATTATTCAGAAAATAAATAATCTAAAATCGAAATAGTATGAAAAAGTTATTTTTTAATCCTTTCGAAAAATATTCAGAAAAAAATTTATTAATTACTGGAATTATAGCAAATATAATTGGGGTTTTCTTCAATTTTATTTTTAATATAAAAACAATTGGATTTCTGAAATTCGATTTTCTGGAAAAAATTTCGATTTTTCAAGCTGTTAGTCAGTCATTGATTATTATTTCTGTTTTGACGATAATTCTTTTTTTTACAGGGAGAATAATCAATCCAAAAACTAGATTTATTGATGTTTTAAACAGCGTTTTAATTGCAAAAATTCCTTTTTTTATCATTCCGTTTTTTAATATAAATGGAATAATGTTTCGCGAAACAGAAAATTTAAAAACATTTATATCTTCCGGAAAATTAGCAGAAATTACGATTACAAAAATGCCAATTGTAATGATTGTAAGTCTGTTTTCTGTACTAATATCGGTTTGGGTAATTGCGTTACTTTATAATGGTTTTAAAATTGCGACAAACGCAAAAGGAGCAAAACACATTGTCTATTTCATTATTGCTTTAATAATTACTGAAATACTTTTAAGATTTATAATTTCAACTTTAAACTAAAAAATCATGATATTAATTACAGAAACACAAACCGATTTTACTTTCGAAATAAAAGGATTTCATAAAATTTGGACTTTTAGAAACAAAATTACAATTCCAAAAAACAAGATAATTATTGCATATCAAAACCAAGAGGAACTAAAAAATTGGAAAGGATTTCGATTCGGGATTTCTATTCCGTTTTTGATAACTGCAGGTTCCTATTTTTGTGACGGCAAAAGGAATTTTTGGGATGTAATGAACCAAGAAAACACGATTATTGTTCAGTTAGAGAAAAGTTATTTTAATAAATTATACATCGAAGTGCAGAATCCATCAGAAATAATAAACCAATTAAATAATAAATAAAATGAAAAATATAACTTTTATAATCCTAGTTTTTTTGACTTCAACTATTTTCGGACAAGAAATTTCTGGAGATTGGACCGGAATTCTAAAAATCCCCACAGGAAAACAAATAAGAATTGTTTTTCATGTTACAAAATCCGAAACAGGTTACCGTTCCACAATGGATAGTCCAGATCAAAAAGCTTTTGAAATTCCAGTAGCTACAACAACATTCGAAAATTCAATACTGAAATGTGCAATTCCAAATGCGCAAATCGAATACGAAGGGACATTAAAAGAAAACCGTATTATAGGATTTTTCAAGCAAGCAGGACAATCGGTTCCGATGGATTTATCGAGACGAAAAACTGCAAAATCAGAGCCAAATGTAAAATTAAATAGACCGCAAGAACCTATAAAACCTTATGCTTACTATTCCGAAGACGTTATTTTTCCTAACAAAAATGCCGGAATAGATCTTGCAGGAACATTAACATTACCAAAAAAAGATGGTCGTTTTCCTGTCGTGATTTTAATTACCGGAAGTGGACCTCAAAATCGTGATGAGGAATTATTGGGACACAAACCTTTTCTTGTCTTATCGGATTATTTAACAAAAAATGGAATAGCTGTTTTGCGATATGATGATCGCGGAATTGGTTTATCCAAAGGCGATTTCAAGACTGCAACAACACAAGATTTCTCTAACGATGTCGATGCTGCAATTGCATATTTAAAAACCAGAAAAGAAATCAATAAAAACAAAATTGGATTAATTGGCCATAGCGAAGGCGGCGTAATTGCTCCAATGGTTGCTTCAAAATCCAAAGATATTGCTTTTATTGTTTTAATGGCTGGGCCCGGACTTGAAGGAAAAAAATTGATTTTATTACAAAAAGAATTAATCGAAAGACAAATGGGAATTCCCGAAACGGATATTGCAAAAGGTCAAGAAATTATTGGTGGCGCCTACGATATAGTCATGAAATCCGATAATAATGAAACTCTTGTTCCCAAAGTGCAATCTTATTTTAAAGAAAAATTTAACAATCAACTTACTGATAATCTAATAAATCCGCTTACCAATCAAATTACAAGTCCTTGGTGGAAATATTTTCTAAAATACAATCCAGCAATGGCTTTAGAAAACGTAAAATGTCCAGTTTTGGCAATAAATGGTGAAAAAGATTTACAAGTTCCCGCAAAAGAAAATATCGACGCCATTTCAAAATCGCTTGCAAAAGGCGGAAACAAAAAAGTTACAACTAAGATTTTTCCAAACCTAAATCATTTATTCCAGGAATGCACCACGGGATCTGTTGATGAGTATTCGAAAATAGAACAAACCATTTCTCCAATTGCATTAAATGAAATATTGTCTTGGATAAAAACACAAACAAAGTAATTTGTAAATGTTAATCAATTGATAAAAAAACGCTCAAAACATTCCGTTTTTATACATTTGATGCCAAACAGAAAACAAAAAATATGAAAAAAATATTCTTTTCGCTTGCCTTAACTTCGGTTTTATGGAGTTGTAAAACTACCAATATTGTAACTAATTCGCTTCCGCAAAAAAACGAAGTTCAAGTTGCTATAGATTTGGTTACCATTCAAAACGACAAAGTTATGGTAACCGTTACTCCGCCATCAATAACAACGGACGAGGTTATTTACCAAATCCCGAAAACCGTTCCAGGAACGTACTCAACCGATAATTACGGAAAATATGTTGATGATTTGAAGGCTTATGATACAAAAGGAGCGCAACTATTAGTTACTAAAACCGACGAAAATTTATGGAAAATTAGCAATGCAAAAACATTATCTAAAATAACTTATTTGGTAAATGATACTTTCGATACCGAAAAAGGAAGCGGTTTTGGTAAAGACGAAGTTTTTTCGCCAGCGGGTTCTAACATCGAGGAAGGCAAAAATTTCATGATAAACACGCATTGTTTTGTTGGTTATTTTGCCGATAAAAATGCTATTCCTTATGAAGTTACAGTTTCGCATCCAGCAACACTTTGGGGTGCAACATCCATGACGGATATGGACTCAAGCGACACAAAAGACGTTTTTAGAACCGCTAGATATGCCGAATTAACTGAGTTTCCAATTATGTATGCCGCTCCAAACTACACAACATTTAATGTAAATGGAATGGACATACAAATTGCCGTTTATTCGCCAAACGGAAGCATAAAAGCTGAGGATATTTCGCCAGATATGAAAACCATGATGACGGCTCAAAAAACTTTTTTGGGTAATTTTAATTCAACCAAAAAATATACCGTTTTGTTGTATTTGTCGGACATGAAAAAGGCAGATGCAAAAGGTTTTGGAGCTTTAGAACATCCAACAGCAACAACCGTTGTAATGCCAGAAATGATGGGCGTTGAAGCCTTGGGAAAACAACTAAAAGATGTGGTTTCGCATGAGTTTTTTCATATTGTAACGCCGCTAACAATTCACTCGCAAGAGATACAAAATTTTGATTACAATAACCCAAAAATGTCGGAACATTTATGGATGTATGAAGGCGTAACCGAGTATTTTGCCAATCTTTTTCAGATTAATCAAGGGCTAATTACCGAAGATGAATTTTATACACGAATGTCAGGAAAAATTGAGCACGCTGCCACGCTAAATGATACTATGCCGTTTACAACAATGAGCGCAAATGTATTGATTGAGCCTTACAAAGATCAATATTTGAATGTTTACGAAAAAGGAGCATTAATAGGAATGTGTATCGATATTATTATTAGAGAAAATAGTAATGGCGAAAGAGGAATTCTGGATTTAATGAAAAAATTATCTAATGAATACGGAGCTTCGAAAGCATTTAATGACAATGAACTTTTTGCAAAAATTACCGAATTAACATATCCAGAAGTTGGAGATTTCCTAAAAACTTATGTTTCTGGAACTACTCCAATTCCTTACGAAAAATATTTTGCAAAGGTTGGAGTAATAAAATCTAAAACAAAAATTGCCGATAATGTTTTCCTAAACGGGCAATCGCCATACATAACTGTTGATCGTCAGACTAAGGAAATAAAGGTTTTATCAGGAATAGAACTAAATGATTTCATGAAAAATTTGGGTCTAAAAGGCGATGATATTATTACTGCAATAAATGGAAAAAAATACAGCCTCGAAAATATTTATGAAATGATTACCGAAAGTGGCGCTTGGAAAGATGGCGACGCAATTACGGTAAACATTAAACGAAATGCAAAAGAATTAATCCTAAAAGGAAAAGTAAAACTAAGTTTTCAAGATGCCGAAGGATTAAGCGCAACCGATGCAAGCAAAAACAAATTAAAAGAAGCTTGGTTAAAAGGTTAATCTTCAAAAAAAAACATTTAAAAATCCTCGATTTGTAGTTCAGATTGAGGATTTTTTTATTCATTTGCATTAAAATTAAAAAAAATGAAAAAAACCATTATTGCTTTTCTATCATTAGCAACAATTATTGCTTGTAGCGATAAAAAATCAGAAACAAATCTGCATATTTCAGGAAATATAAAAGGATTAAAAAAAGGAACATTATACATTCAAAAATTAGTCGATACCACTTTAGTAGCTATTGATACTATAAAAATAGATGGAGATTCGAAATTTGAAAGCGATCTAAACATCAAATCTCCAGAAATGTATTACTTATTTTTGGATCGTGGTGTAACCAATTCTAAAGATAATAATTTATTATTTTTTGCAGAACCTGGAAATATAAAAATTGAAACAACGTTAGAAAAATTTCTTTTTAATGCCAAAATATCTGGATCCAAAAACAATGATTTGTACAAGGAATATAGAGATGTTACTTCGCGTTACAGCGATGAAAGCCTGAATCTTACCGCAGCAAAATTTAATGCATATAAATTTAAACATCAGGATCAATTGGCAATTATTAATGCCAAACAAGATGTAATTACAAAAAGAAGGTATTTATACACCGTAAATTTTGCTGTAAACCACGGAGATTTCGAGGTTGCTCCTTTTGTTGCATTATCGGATATTTATGATGTGAATCTAAAATATATGGATACTATTCAAAAATCGATGACGCCAAAAGTTGCGAAATCAATGTACGGAAAACAACTTATAAAACTTTTTGCAGAAAGAAGTAAAAACGAAAAATAAGATTTTAAGTTTTAGTAAAAACAAAAAAACCATCACAATTAAGTGATGGTTTTTTTTGAGCCAGTAGAGGGATTCGAACCCACGACCTGCTGATTACAAATCAGCTGCTCTAGCCAACTGAGCTACACCGGCGTTATTCTGAGTGCAAATATAATCTTGAAAATGAATAATCCAAAATAAATTTGCACTTTTTTATAGTTTTTTTCGACTACAATTCGTTGATTTTAGCAACAAGCTGGTTTGCAGCAGTTTCTAAATCTGTTCCGATTTGTTTGAAATGTGACTTTTTGTTTTCAACATTTTTTTCGTTTACTCTTGTAATCAAACTATCGAAAGTAGCAATTGCTTCATCGATTAATCCGTTAGATTTTTCAGTTGGTTTTCCTGTTGTAGCCATTTCCCAAAGGTAAACTGCTTCAATAATATCACCTAAAACGTAATTGATGTCTTTCTTTAAATTTTTAATGTTTGCCATTTTATTTATTTATTTGGTATTTTTATTTATTCTAAAATTTGTATTCTCTTATTTCGGGTGCAAAAGTACATATAATCTTTGAAATAAAGACTATGAAATATAAATTTCTAAAAGAGATGCTTTTCCAGACATTTCAAAATCACTCATTTGTGCAGGAATAAGTATAGTATCACCTTTTTTGTATTGATAATTCTGATTATCGTAATTTATTTCGAAATCGCCATCAACGCACATATATACAGTAAATGTTTCTCCCGATTTTCGTATTTTTATAGTACCATCTAAGGGAATAAAATTTGTGGTAAAGTATTTACAATCAACTATTTCGTTCGAAATATTATTTATTTTATTGTATCTTTTTTTGGTTTCAATTTTGTTGTAATTTATTGCTTCTAATGCTAATTTGGTGTGCAATTCGCGTTTGTTTCCGCTGGCATCTTTCCTGTCAAAATCATAAATCCTGTATGTAATATCCGATGTTTGCTGAATTTCAGCTACCAAAAGTCCAGCGCCAATAGCATGAACGGTTCCTGTTTCCAGAAAAAAAACATCGCCAGTTTTTACTTTTACATCATCTAAAATAGAAATTAAAGTATGATTTTCTAAATTTTGGGAATATTCCTCGACATTAGATTTTTCTTTAAATCCTACAATAATTCTAGCATTTTCATCTGCTTGCATGATATACCACATTTCGGTTTTCCCAAAGGAATGGTGTCTTTTTTTTGCCAATTCATCATCTGGATGCACTTGTATGGATAAATCTTGTTTTGCATCCAGATATTTAAAAAGTAAAGGAAATTGATTACCGAATCTTTCGTAGACTTTTGTTCCCAAAATAGCTTCTGGAAATTGGTTTATTAATTCGTTAAGGTTTTTTCCTTTAAAATTTCCGTTGGCAACAACACTAATATCATTTTCTACAGTCGATATTTCCCAGCTTTCTCCAGTTATATCAGATAAGATAGGTTTGTTAAGAACGGATTTTAGCTTAGTTCCGCCCCAAATTCTTTCTTTTAAAATGGGATTAAACATTAAAGGATAAAAAGATAATTTCATTTTTTAATTTTAAAAATTATTTCAATTTACTCAATGTTTCAAATGCTTTTTTAATATGAATTTTACTCGACATACTGTTAAAAACCATTAGAATAACTCCATTTTTATCCGCTACATAAGTTACTCTTCCTGGAATTAATCCTAGCAAATCGCTGGGAACTCCAAAAAGTTTACGCAATTTTTTGTTCTGATCGGAAAGCAATATAAATGGAAGTTTATATTTTTTGGCAAATTTTTCGTGAGAGGCAACACTATCACTGCTAATCCCAATGATTTCGGCACCTAGGTCCTTAAAATCTTCGTATTGATCTCGAAAAGAGCATGCTTGGGTTGTGCAGCCTGGCGTATCGTCTTTTGGGTAAAAATAAATAACAACGGGTTTTTGACCAATTATGGTTTGACTTTCAAAATCGTTTCCGTTGGTGTCTTTTGCTGTAAAATCTGGTATTTTATCGCCTATTTTCATTGTGATTATTCTCCTTTATAGGTTACAAAATTTCTGGGAGTTTCGTATAAAACAACTTCTAAATCGAAATCTGGGTTAATTCGTTTTCGGATTTTGTTCCAAATTACAACCACAATATTTTCAGCAGTTGGGTTTAAATTTTCGAATTCTGGACAATCTAAATTAAGGTTTTTGTGATCAAACTGGTTTTCTACATCTTCCTTTATAATGTCCGAAAGGAACTTCACGTCCATAACATAACCCGTTTCTGGATCGATATTTCCGGTTACACCAACTATTAATTCATAATTATGACCATGAAAATTTGGATTATTGCATTTGCCAAAAACGGCTTGATTTTGCTCAAAAGTCCAATCTTTTCTGTGCAAACGATGCGCTGCATTAAAATGGGCTTTTCTGGATATGGTTACTTTCATAAAATTATAGGTTGTATATTTTAAATCCTGTGATCTTCTAAATAATGGTAAAATTGATCGAAAATTATCTTGAACCAAATGGTATAAATACCTGGATTTTTGAGCATATCTTCTTTTACATCTTCAATTTTCATCCATTTCCAATCCTCTACTTCCTCTGGATTTATAATTGGATTTTCATTAAAATATCCAATCATAACGTGATCCAATTCATGTTCGGTCAGACCGTTATCAAACGGCGCTTTGTAAATAAAATGAAACAATTCCTTGAGTTCGGTTTTAAAACCCATTTCCTCAAATAATCTGCGGCTTCCAGCCTGAATGTTGGTTTCCTTATCGCGTTGATGGCTGCAACAAGTATTTGTCCACAACAATGGAGAATGATATTTGTGATGTGCCCGTTGTTGCAACATAATTTCGTTTTTACTGTTCAAAACAAAAACCGAAAATGCACGATGCAAAACTGCTTTTTCGTGCGCCTCGAGTTTGGGCATCAATCCTATTTGCTCATCTTTTTCATTAACAAGGATTACGTCTTCTTCTTTCATAAATAATTTTAGCTAGGCAAAAATACGCAAAAAGATTTTTAAATTTATCTTGGTTTAACACTATGTTTTATTTTGTTTTAAATATTAGTAATCCTTATTTTTGTTAAAGAAAATCAATTGTATGAAAGATATAATTATAAGAATCGCTGAACTCAGAGATTTAGAAATTCTTTTAGAATTCGAACAAGGAATTATTGATGCCGAGCGTCCTTATGATCCAACTTTAAAACCCGAAAAAATATCCTATTATGATATTGAAAAAATGCTTTTGGAGGAAAATACAGCGGTTGTAATTGCTCAAATAAGCAACAAAATTATTGGTTCTGGATATGCAAAAATTATAAAAGCAAAATCCTATTTGGTTCACGAAAACTATGCTTATTTAGGATTTATGTTCACCGATTTGGACTTTCGTGGAATGGGAATTAATGCAAAAATTATCGAATATCTAAAAAATTGGTGCGTTTCCAGAAACGTTTTCGAACTGCGACTTGATGTTTATAATGATAATCCATCGGCGATAAAAGCTTATGAAAAATCAGGTTTTAAGAAACATTTGGTTAATATGCGAATTGGTTTAGATAAAATTTGATTTGAAATTAAAAACCAAAACCAAAACAATCCATTTTTCGTAAATATATAAAGTTAAACCTTATACAAAATGATGTTAATTTGTAAACCAACCGACATTTTATTGGTTCAAATCGATTTATATTTGTGTAAATAATTTTTATGATATGAAAACAAAAACCCAATTATTGAGCTTATTTTTATTGCTATCAGCATTCTTATTTAATGCTTGTGCGCAAACAACAAACAAACAAAAAAATCCCGAGAAAACTCAAGTTATGGAAAACGAAAACAGCAAGCCAAACAATCCTTATTATTCGAGAACCGACACCAAAAAATTGAATGTTTCCGATGCCGAATGGAAAAAAGTATTACCTGAAGATTTATATGCAACAGCTCGCGAGGCCGATACCGAAAGAGCCTTTACAGGAAAACTTTGGAATTCCGATGCAAAAGGAACTTATTATTGTGCCGCTTGCGGAAATAAATTATTCAAATCCGACCAAAAATTTGCAAGTAGTTGCGGCTGGCCAAGTTTTTTTGAACAAGAAAACAAAAACAGCGTAGTTTATAAAGATGATAATTCCTATGGCATGAAACGTGTCGAGGCACTTTGTGGTCGTTGCGATGCGCATTTGGGACATCTTTTTGATGATGGTCCAGCACCAACATACAAACGATATTGCATGAATTCGGTTTCGTTAGAGTTTGTTCCAGATCAAATTGCAGCAGCAACAAATAACAATGGCAATTTGCAAACCATAACCCTTGGTGGCGGTTGTTACTGGTGTACTGAGGCAGTTTATGAAAATCTTGACGGAGTAAAATCCGTTGTTTCGGGGTTTTCGGGAGGAAAAAATGCTAATCCAACTTACGAGGAAGTTTGTACTGGTAGAACTGGACATGCGGAAGTGGTGCAAATTACTTATGACAAAACGGTAACCAGTTTAGATGAAATTTTTAAAGTATTTTTCACGGTTCATGACCCAACAACCCTTAACCGACAAGGCGCAGATGTGGGAACACAATACCGTTCGGTAATTTTTTATGAAAATGAAGCTCAGAGGAAAGAAGCTTCGGATCTAATTGCTCAACTTAATTCGGAAAAAGTATATTCCGATCCAATTGTTACCACTTTAGAACCTTTTTCTAAGTTTTACAAAGCCGAAGATTACCACCAAAATTACTACGCAAACAATAAAGATCAGATGTATTGCAAAATGGTAATTCAGCCTAAAATCGAGAAATTCGAGAAAATTTTTAAAGAAAGATTAAAAAAGAAATAATTTTTAATTCACTAAAAAAGTCCATAAAGTATTAGTTTATTTTATGGACTTTTTTTATTTATACTTCAAAACCTCAGCTATTTTCTGAGCACATTTTTCGCCATCAATCGCAGCCGAAATAATCCCACCAGCATAACCCGCGCCTTCTCCACAAGGATAAAGCCCTTTTATTTGCAAATGTTCTAAAGTTTCTGAGTTTCTGGGAATACGAACTGGCGATGAAGTTCTAGATTCTGGAGCATGCAAAATGGCTTCGTTGGTTAAATATCCTTTCATGGATTTTCCGAATTCCGAGAAACCTTCGCGCAAGATTTGCGATAAAAATCCTGGAAAAACTTGTCCCATTTCTACAGATGTTGTTCCGGGAACGTAGGAAGTTTTGGGTATGGATGATGAAACTTTGTTTTGTGTAAAATCGACCATTCTTTGCGCTGGAACTTTTTGAGATTCGCCCGCCAAGCGCCAAGCTTTTTGCTCTATCGATTTTTGAAATTCCATTCCTGCCAGAGCACCAAATTTTTCGAAAGGCTTGAAATCTTCAAGTTTTAATTCGATTACAATTCCCGAATTTGCGGTTGCTTGATCCCTTTTAGACGGCGACCAACCATTAGTTACCACCTCACCGGGACTTGTCGCGCAAGGCGCAATTACGCCACCTGGACACATACAAAAAGAATACATTCCGCGACCATTTACCTGTTTTACAATACTGTACGGTGCTGGTGGCAAATGTTCGCTACGATAATCGCAGGAATATTGTATCTGATCTATCAAGCTTTGTGGATGCTCGGCTCGCACGCCCAAGGCAAAAGGTTTTGCTTCGATAAAAATTTTTTTTCGGTCTAATAATTCGAAAATATCACGAGCAGAATGACCTGTTGCAAGAATTAATTTATTAGCAAGTATTGTATCTCCGTTTTGAGTTGTTATGCCTTGAATTTCGTTGTTTTTTATTAAAATATCCGTCAATCTGGTTTCGAAAAGCACCTTCCCTCCCATTTCGATGATTTTTTCGCGAATATCTTGAATAATTTGAGGCAATTTATTGGTTCCGATATGTGGATGCGCTTCTATTAAAATATCTGGAGTTGCACCAAATGCCACTAATAATTCGAGAATTCTGTCTATATCACCACGCTTTTTGGAACGCGTATATAATTTTCCGTCGGAATAAGTTCCTGCTCCGCCTTCGCCAAAACAGTAATTGGAATCCTCGTTTACAACATGATCTACATTTATGGCTTTTAGATCACGACGGCGACCACGAATGTCTTTTCCGCGCTCAATAACTATTGGTTTTAGACCTAGCTCTATTAATTGTAATGCTGCAAAAAGTCCTGCTGGACCAGCGCCTACAACTATTACTTCTTGTGCATTTTCGATGTTTTTATACTCTGGAAGTTGGATTTTGGTTTCCTGAAAATTATCTTCCTGAAAATATATATTTACTTTTAAATTAAATTTAATCGCTTTTTGCCTTGCATCAATAGATCGTTTTAGGATCGAAACGTGTTTGATATCTTTTTCCGAAACTTTAATTTGTTTGGATAAATAAGATTTTAGCAAATTTTCATTCGATGCAATTTCGGGAGTAACTTGTAATAGTAATTCTTTTGGCATTTTTTTTAATAGATTTGTTTATTTGAAAAACAATAATCGGTTACAAAAATAGTGTTTTGGATTCAAACATTGTAACTTTACAACTTTGAAACTTATTAAATAAAAATGTCTAGACAAATAAAACTAATTTGGGATTTTCGTGGTCCAGCATCACAAAAAACGGCCGAACATCATGAAATTCATCTTCAGGAATTTATTGCAATCGAAAAATTAGAAATAAATATTACTGGTTTTGAAGCAAAAAACGAAATGCACGCCATTGCCTATATGGTTGTTACCGACGAAAATATGATTGCAGTTCGTGATGTATTGAAACCGCATCGCGGAGAAATTTATGTAGAGTAATTTACATTAAAAAAAGCATTTTTAAATTAATAAATTTTAAAAAATTAGGTTTTATAATTGGTTTTAAACCGATGAGTTTAATTTTTTTTGTGATTGTTATCATAATTATTCTTTTTTGTTATTAGATTTTATCAATAAAAACAAAGGATACGAAAGTGCTGTGATAATGCTAATGGTTATAAAACTTTTTTGATCACTATAAGCAAAACCACAAAACAGTACGATTGAAAACAATATCATAATTATAGATGTATAGGGATAACCCCATGATTTGTATGGTCTTGGTAAATTGGGTTCCGAGATTCGAAGTTTTATTAAGGCACAATAGGCCAATCCCCAAACGATAACTGCCATAAATGTTCCTAGTGAAAATAGGACTTCAAACGAACCAATACAAATTAAAAATAAAGTGAAAGTTGCAGAAATTAAAAGTGCTACAATTGGAGTTCCTCCTTTGTTTACTGTTGCTCCTTTGCTAATAAAAAATCCATCTCTACTCATCCCAAACAACACTCTTGCAGGAATCATCATATAGGCATTTAGAATACTAATGATTGAAAATAAGGCAATTGTAGTTAAAATAATTGCACCTTTTTCTCCAAAAACAACTTTGGCTACATCCGAAGCGGCTAAAGGCGAATTGGCTAAGGAAGCAATTGGCATTACATAAAAAAATGCCATATTTATAAGTACATAAATCAAAATTACAATGATAGCTCCTGCATATAGCGATTTAGGAATGTTTTTGCTTGGATTTTCGTCCTCTTCGGCAAAAAAAGCTACTGCATACCAACCATCATATGTCCCTAAAACCAATTGAAGCGATTTGAAAAACCCAATAATTACGCCAATTTGCAATGTTGTTGTGCTTTTTACAATCGGAGTAAGTTTTACGCCCGAATACATAAAACAAGCAACTATTAATGTTACAAATAAAACTACTTTTACAACACTTGTTATTTGCTGAACTCTACTTCCGTTTTTTACTCCACTTGAGTGAAGAATTGTAAAAGCAATTAAAAAAGAAATCGCAATAACGGTACTCAAATTTTTTAAGTTTGGTAATAATATAACGATATATTCGCTAATTACAATGCAAAAAAAAGCAGGTGCAATAGCATTAGTAATATAATCAAACCAACCCGTTACAAAACCCCCATAATCCCCAAAAGCACGTTTTACATAATTATACGAACCGCCTGCTTTGGGCAACATTGTAGCCAACTCGGCATAGGAACCTACACCTATTAAAACATAAATTCCGCCTACAATCCAACACGCAATTATAAGCCAATAATTATCAATCATTCCAGCAATAGCCCCAGGCGTTCTCAGAATACCAACGCCAATAGTGCTTCCTACCAAAATAGCGATTCCGAAACTAAAGCCGAGTGCTTTTTTTAGTTGGTTGGGTTTTGTATTTGTCATATATGATTAATGGATTTAAATATTTGTTATTTTAGCTAAATAAAAAAAAATCCAATTTCAAAAATAAATTGGATTTTTTATAGAAATCTAAAAACTTAGTTTGCCACTTCGCTTATAAACTTTATTCGCATAAACCGAAGTTCATTAATGTCGTAATCTCCATCAAACTCTTTTAGTGCATCCTCGATATTATCGGATTCGGATTCCATAAAATATTCATGAATTTCCTCTTGCTGATCGTCGTCGAGCATTTCATCAATCCAATATTTTATATTTAGTTTGGTTCCGGAATAAACAATTTGCTCCATTTCCTTGATGAGCGCATCTATATTTAACCCTTTTGCTTTAGCAATATCGTCTAGGGAAAGTTTCCTATCAATATTTTGTATGATATACAATTTGTTTACAGAATTTGCTCCCGTAGATTTTACGACTAAATCATCTGGGCGGATAATATCATTTTCCTCGACGTATCGATTGATTAGATCAATAAAATCCTTACCGTATTTTTTGGCTTTGCCTTCTCCCACTCCGTGGATGTTACTCATTTCATCTAACGAAATTGGGTATTTGAGCGCCATATCTTCTAGCGATGGGTCTTGAAAAACTACAAATGGTGGAACGCCAAGTTTTTTGGCTACTTTTTTTCGAAGATCACGTAACATAGCCATCAAAGCTTCATCGGCGGTGCCTGTAGATTTTGCAGCAGTAACAATGGCTTCGTCCTCGGTTTCGTTGTATTCGTGATCCTCGGACATCATAAATGAAACTGGATTTTTTATGAAGTTAAGCCCTTTATCAGTTATTTTTACAATTCCGTAAGTTTCAATATCTTTAGACAATAGTCCTTCTACAAGAACTTGACGAATTAGTGCCATCCAGTATTTTTCCTCGAAATCTGCACCTGTGCCAAAAAACTTTTGCGTATCTGTTCTATGCGCTTTTATCATAGCATTTACGCGTCCTATTAAGGTATAAATAACCTCTTTGGATTTGTATAAATGTTTTGTATCTCTAACTACTTCTAATAATTTTACGACTTGATTTTTGGCTTCGACTTTGGTTTTTGGATTTCGAACATTGTCATCCATATCCGCACCATCTCCGTTTTCGCCATCAAATTCTTCTCCAAAGTAATGCAATAAAAACTTTCTTCGGGAAATTGATGTTTCGGCGTAAGCAACAACTTCCTGCAAAAGTGCAAAACCAATTTCTTGTTCGGCAACTGGTTTTCCGGACATGAATTTTTCGAGTTTTTCTACATCTTTATAGGAATAATAAGCCATACAATGGCCTTCGCCTCCATCTCGACCGCCACGACCTGTTTCTTGATAATAACTCTCGAGCGATTTTGGAATATCATGATGAATTACAAAACGAACATCGGGTTTATCTATTCCCATTCCAAAGGCTATTGTTGCCACAACCACATCTACATCTTCCATAAGAAACATGTCTTGGTGTTTAGCTCTCGTTTTCGCGTCAAGCCCAGCATGATATGGTACTGCCGAGATTCCATTTACTTGCAAAACTTGTGCAATGGCTTCTACTTTTTTACGACTTAAACAATATATAATTCCCGATTTGCCTTTGTGTTGTTTTATAAAACGAATAATATCTGATTCGATATTTTTGGTTTTTGTTCTAACTTCGTAATACAAATTGGGTCTGTTGAACGATGCTTTAAAAGTTGTTGCATCGGACATATCTAAATTTTTTAGAATATCTTCCTGAACTTTTGGTGTAGCCGTAGCGGTTAGTCCAATTACAGGAACGTCTCCTAATTGCTTAATTATGTGTCTAAGATTTCTGTATTCTGGTCTAAAATCGTGTCCCCATTCCGATATACAATGCGCCTCATCGATAGCTACAAAGGATATGGGTACTTTTTGAAGAAAATCTACATATTCCTCTTTGGTTAAGGATTCAGGAGCTACATATAATAATTTGGTAAGTCCTGAGGTAATGTCTTTTTTTACCTGCGCAATTTCGGTTTTGGTTAAGGAGGAGTTCAAAACGTGTGCAATACCGTTTTCCGATGATAAACTACGAATGGCATCGACTTGATTTTTCATCAAAGCAATAAGAGGAGAAACCACAATTGCGGTTCCGCCTTGCATTAATGCTGGGAGTTGGTAACAAAGTGATTTTCCGCCACCAGTGGGCATAATTACAAAAGTATTGTTTTTTGCCAAAATACTTTTTATGACTTGTTCCTGCAAACCTTTGAATTGGTTAAAGCCAAAATATTTTTTTAACTCCTTATGTATATCGATTTCGTTTGAATTCATTCTTTATTAATGGTATTTTACATAAATTTGCACAACATAAAGATACAACATTCTTTTATACATACAAATTTAAAATTAATACTATTTTGATTTCAAAAGATAAAATATTGCTTTCGGCAAAAAATACTATTGTTTCCGAAAGCAATTCGATTGCCAAACTAGCTGATTTTATTGATGATAGCTTTGCAACATCCGTACAACTGATTCATGACTGCAAAGGCCGATTGATTGTTACCGGGATTGGAAAAAGCGCCATAATTGCCCAAAAAATTGTGGCAACAATGAATTCTACTGGAACTCCATCGATGTTTTTGCATGCTTCCGAAGCCATTCATGGGGATTTAGGAATGGTTCAAAATCATGATGTTGTAATTTGTATTTCGAAAAGCGGAAACAGCCCTGAGATCAAAGTTTTGGTTCCGTTACTCAAACGTTTTGGAAACAAACTCATTGCCATTACAGGAAACATGACTTCGTTTTTAGCAAAAGGTTCCGATTTTGTTTTGAATACAACTGTAGATTCAGAATGTTGTCCAAACAACTTGGCTCCAACCAATAGCACAACTGCACAACTCGTAATGGGCGATGCGCTTGCTGTATGTTTGATGGAAATGAGAAATTTCAAAGCAGACGATTTTGCTAAATATCATCCTGGCGGTGCTTTAGGGAAAAAATTATTACTTCGTGTAAAAGACATGTTAGAAAACTCGCTAAAACCAATGGTTTCGCCGGAGGCAAATATAAAAAAAGTGATTTTCGAAATTTCCGAAAAACGTCTTGGAGTTACTGCTGTTGTAGAAAACGAAAAAGTAATTGGAATTATTACCGATGGAGATATTAGACGAATGCTTAACGATAACGATAATTTTTCGCATCTTACCGCAAAAGATATTATGACTAAAAACCCAAAACTTATTCAATCCAACGATATGGTTATTGATGCTTTTCAGACATTAGAAGATTATAAAATTACACAACTTGTTGTTGTTGATAATCAGGAATATATAGGTGTTTTGCATTTGCACGACATCCTAAAAGAAGGAATAATATAATGACAAAAGAACTTAAAGAAATGTCGTTTTTAGATCATCTCGAGGATTTGCGATGGTTACTTATTAGGATTACAGTTGCAGTTTTAGTTGTTTCGTGTTTATCCTATTTTATTATAGATTATATTTTTGACAACATTATTTTCGCGCCAATTCATCCAGATTTTATTACCTACCGATTATTTTGCGAGCTAACCACTTATCTAAATACGGATAGCGGCGGAATGTGCATTCAGGAAATGCCATTTATTATACAAAGTACAGAAATGGGTGGGCAATTTTCTATATTTATTTGGACCTGTATATCGGCTGGTTTTATTCTTGGTTTTCCTTATATATTATGGGAAATTTGGAAATTTATTAGTCCAGCTTTGTACCAAAAAGAAAAGAAAAGTGCTGTTTGGTTTATCCTTTCGGCTTCGATATTATTTTTTGTTGGGGTTTTATTTGGTTATTATTTAATTCTTCCTTTATCAGTAAACTTTTTTGGAGGTTTTAATGTGAGTAGTGTTATAAAAAACGAATTTAATGTAGATAATTATATTGGCATGGTCAAAACTTCTGTAATTTCATGCGGATTGATTTTCGAATTGCCAATTATTATTTATTTCCTCACAAAACTGGGACTTGTAACTGCACAATCGCTCAGACAATACCGAAGATATTCTATAGTTATTATCCTTATTGTTGCCGCAATTATAACTCCACCAGATATTCTTAGTCAAATTATAGTTTCCATTCCATTATTAATTTTATACGAAGCAAGCATATTAATAGCTGTTTTTGTAAATAAAAAAGAAAAAAATGTCAGAATTAGTTAAAGATTTCAATGATTACCGTTCTAAAATGAACGAAAAATTACTAGCCGATAACAACAAAATTGTAAAAAGAATTTTTAATCTAGATACCAATGCATATGTAGATGGCGCACTTGATGTAAAAACAAAAGAGCTTCTTGGACTAGTTGCATCCGCGGTTTTGCGTTGCGACGATTGTGTAAAATACCACCTGGAAACCAGCTACAAAATTGGAGTAACCAAAGAAGAAATGATGGAAACCATGGGAATTGCAACACTAGTTGGAGGAACAATTGTAGTTCCACATTTACGTCGTGCGTACGAATTTTGGGAAGCACTAGAAGAAACAGCAACTAAATAATTGTTAAAATGTAGATCTGGTTATTTGATAATTCGTTAATTTGTCAAATAACCAAATGCAACATTATATATACTCTAAATAAAAAATGAAACTAAGAGCTGAAAATTTAGTAAAAACATACAAAGGACGAAGCGTTGTAAAAGGCATTTCGGTCGAGGTAAATCAAGGAGAAATTGTTGGTTTGCTTGGTCCAAATGGAGCTGGAAAAACCACTTCGTTTTACATGATTGTAGGTTTAGTTAAACCAAATTCGGGAAATATATATTTAGATGATACAAATATAACCGATTATCCAATGTACAAAAGAGCCCAAAATGGGATTGGATATTTGGCCCAAGAAGCATCAGTTTTCAGGAAATTAAGTATTGAGGACAATATTTTAAGCGTTTTGCAACTCACAAAGTTGTCAAAAGCAGAGCAAGAAGTAAAAATGGAAAGCCTAATTGCCGAGTTTGGATTAGAACACATTCGTACCAATCGTGGCGATTTACTTTCTGGAGGAGAACGCCGTCGTACAGAAATTGCACGTTGTTTGGCAACCGATCCAAAATTTATATTACTAGATGAACCTTTTGCAGGAGTAGATCCAGTTGCCGTTGAGGATATCCAAAGAATTGTTGCTCAACTCAAAAATAAGAATATTGGGATTTTAATTACCGATCACAACGTTCAGGAAACTCTAGCAATTACCGATAAAACCTATCTAATGTTCGAAGGAGGAATTCTTAAAGCAGGAATTCCAGAAGAATTGGTTCAAGACGAAATGGTTAGAAAAGTATATTTAGGACAAAATTTTGAATTAAGGAAAAAGAAATTGGAGTTTTAATTTATCCTCAAATAACCCAACATTTTTGGGGTTCCGTTGTAAATATTTACATCTACATTTCCTTTTATTCCTGAAACTTTGGCTTTTTCTGTAAATTGCCAAAACAACCAATTATCATCAATTTTTTCCTCTAAAAAGTTATAATTAGCAATCCAAAAAGGATAATCGCTAAATTCCTCTTTTAGAAAATCGTTGTAATAACTCTCACCAGAATAAATTATTGGGCGAACTTTGTAATGCTTATCCACAATTTCCAGCCAGCGGCGCAATCCTATTTTTAGACTATCAATAGACTGATCTTTGGGTAATTTTTCGATGTCTAAAACTGGCGGTAAATCTCCTTTTGATAATTTTACAGTTTTAATAAAATTATTAGCTTGCTGCACCGAATTTTCGTTTGGACGATAATAATGATAAGCCCCACGAATAAAATGGTGCTTTTTGGCTTCCGTCCAATTGTATTTATATTTTGCATCTGCTTTATCATTTCCGGTTGTTGCTCGAATAAAAACAAAGCCTATTGGATATTTTTCGTGAATGTTTTTTACCAAATCCCAATTTATATTTCCTTGATAATGCGATACGTCAATTCCTGCAACTTTATCAGGATTTTTACTCAAAATAAGTTCGGTTCTGGATGCTGAAAATTTTTCTGAACCATCGGATTTATTAGATTTAAAACTAAAATAATAAGCCAAAGGATTTCTGTAATGATAACATCCAAATAAAAATGACAACAAAAAAATAGCTATCAAAAATATTTTAGAACTAAAAACAGAAGATTTCTTTTTAGATTTTGAAACACGTTTTAAAGCCGATTTTTTTCTAGGAATAGGTTTTTTCATTAAAAAATAAATATTACTTTTTCTGAAATTTATTCATTAAAACCGAAAGTAAAATATAAAAAACAATAACAATCGCAATTCCCAAAAACTGAAATAAAATTAATAACAAAACCGAAATCGCTAAGAAAATAATTTGCAAAGCATTATCCTTAAAGTTAAACGATTTTATTTTTAATGAAAATAAAGGAATTTCGGCATTCATAATATAAGCACTCAACAATGTAATTCCGATTAAAACCCATTGATTTAGAAACATTCCCGAAAAATTATCATCTTGAAAATGACGATTTATTAATGGCAAACTCAATATAAATAGTGCGTTGGCAGGTGTTGGCAAACCTATAAAAGAGTTTGTTTGGCGTGTATCAATATTAAAATTGGCCAATCTAAAACACGCTCCAAGAGTAATAATAAATCCCAAATAAGGCAAATAATTATTAGTAGAATAATCCTTATTACTTAACATACAAAACATTACAAAACCAGGAACTACGCCGCTTGTAACCATATCTGCAAGCGAGTCTAATTGTAAACCTAATGGACTGGAAACCTTGAATAATCGTGCAAAAAAACCATCAAAAAAATCTAAAAATATTCCTAAACAAACAAAGTAAAAAGCCATTTCATAATTCAAATCGGTAACAAAAACAAGCGCTATACAACCACAAAAAAGGTTAAGAAGTGTTATGATATTTGGAATGTGTTTCTTGATGTTCATTTCGATTTTTTTTAATTTCAAAGTTCGTAAATTTAATACAATAACTCAAAGAGAAGTACGTTTTTTACTAGAGATTTTTCTCAAAACGTGATTACTTTGTTATTTATTACTAAAAGGAATAAATAAGCTCATTAAAAAATTCTATTTTTGACAAAAATTATATTAAAACCCAGAATCGTAAAAAAAATTGCCTTGAAAAAAATTCTTTTTATAATTTTATTTTTTATTCCATTTATTGCCAATAGTCAAGCCATCAGAAAATATTCTAATGAGTTCCTGAATATTGGTGTAGATGCCGCTGCGCTTGGAATGTCTAATGCCGTAACAGCAAGCACTAACGATGTAAATGCTGGTTATTGGAATCCCGCAGGGCTAATAAATCTTGAGGACAAACAAGTTTCGTTTATGCATGCAAGTTATTTTGCAAACATTGCACAGTACGATTATGCCGCTTATGCTGCACCTATTGATGATCGCAGCGCATGGGGATTTTCTGCTATTAGATTTGGTGTAGATGATATTTTGAACACTACGGAACTTATTGACAATCAGGGAAATATAGATTATAATAAGATTAGTCTTTTTTCGGCAGCAGATTATGCCTTTACCTTTTCATATGCAAGGAAACTTCCCGTTCCTGGTTTTCAATATGGTGTAAATGCAAAAGTAATTCGCAGAATTATTGGAAAATTTGCCAATTCTTGGGGTTTTGGTTTCGATGCTGGCTTACAATTCGAAAAAAATAATTGGAAATATGGTTTAATGGTTCGAGATATTACAACAACTTATAATATTTGGAATATTGATGAAGATGAGTTTGCAAAAATTCAGAATGCTATTCCAGGACAAAATCAAGAATTGCCAGAAACCACTGAAATTACTGCTCCAAAAGTACAATTTGGATTGTCTAAAAAAATAGAATTTCATGCAGATTATACTCTAATGATGTCAGGAAATTTGAACATGCAATTTGCAAAAACCAACGATATAATTTCGTCTGATATTGTGAGTATTGATCCAGCTTTAGGTTTCGAAGGAGGCTATTCGGACTTAGTATTTTTGAGACTTGGTGTAGGAAATTTCTTGAATGTAACCCAAATCGATAATTCCAAAAAAATAGGATTTCAGCCCAATATTGGTTTGGGATTTAAATATAAAGGAATTCAGGTCGATTATGCTTTGACGGATTTAGGAAATCAGAGTGCCGCATTGTATTCTAATGTTTTTTCGGTAAAAGTAGATTTGAGTATTTTTAGATAAAAATAATAATTATGAGCAAATCATTACTTCAAAAAATTATTTTTTCAATCCTTTTTTTACTCTCCGTAAATTCCTTTTCACAATATTACAGGCTTTCGCCAGAGGCAAAAATAAGCATTTTAACTTGTGGCTCGGGTAACGAATTATACTCTATTTATGGGCACACAGCCATTAGATTTGCAGACCCAAAAAACAGTCTTGATGTGGTTGTAAATTATGGGAATTTCGATTTTAGAACTTCTAATTTTTATGCAAAATTTGTAAAAGGCGATTTGCAATACTTTGCTGCAGTTTGCTCCTATTCCGATTTTATGCAGGAATATATAGAAACCAATCGAGAGGTTTTTGAACAAAATTTATTGATAAATGAATATCAGAAACAAAAATTATTTGACGAAATAAATACTTCGCTTTACACCAACGAAAGATATTATACTTATAAGTTTATTGATAAAAACTGTACAACAATGGTTTTGGACAAAGTAAATTCGGTATTTGGGAAAGCAATTGTTTCTAAAAAATCGAATACTAATGTTAGTTATCGAACCGTTTTGTATTCTTATTTAGATAATCACTTTTTCGAAAATCTTGGAATAAATATTATTTTTGGAGCAAAAACAGATGCCATGGCAACCAAGCTTTTCTTACCAAAGGAATTGATGGATAATCTTTCGGTTTCTAAATATAATAACAATCCAATTGTGGAAAAATCAATTGTATTGAACAAAAAAAATAATAACTCTAGCGAATTTTCTTGGTGGAATAATTATTACTTTTTTTGTGTGTTTTTTGCTTTGATTATTTTTATTAAAAAAGAAAATATAAATTTAGTTTACCTCATCATTTTAGGACTTATGGGAACATTTTTGTTTGCAGTTGGGTTTTATTCTTTGCATCATGAGGTTACTCAAAACTACAATATGCTTTTGTTTAATCCTAGTTTGCTTTTGCTGGTTTTCTTTTATTTAAAGAAAAATAACAAATGGATTTTGAATTTGGTTTACCTTAATTTAGCATCAATATTGGTTTATATTTTGCTAATTATTACCAAAGTAGATTTTGTGATGATGTTACCATTTATAATAACTTCAGGATTTATTTTGGTTCAATTTCTTTTAAAATCAAAAAAATTATTGTCCTCTGTAAAATAAAACGGTGCTAAAGGTTTTGAACATAATATCAATATCTAAAAAAATACTTCGGTGCTTAATGTAATACAAGTCATATTGAAGTTTTATCAAACTGTCCTCTATAGATTCACCATAGGAATAATTGACTTGCGCCCAGCCTGTTAGCCCCGGTTTTACTACATGTCTGGTTTCGTAAAATGGCATAATTTCTGCAATTTCTTTCACAAAAAAAGGTCTTTCTGGTCTTGGACCAATTACAGCCATATCACCGTTTAGAATATTTATAAATTGTGGAAACTCATCTAATCTTGATTTTCGCAAAAACTTACCAAAAGGTGTAATCCGTTTATCATCGGAAGTTGCAAAAACAGCTTTATTGTTTTCGGCATTTTCGATCATGGTTCTAAATTTGTATATCCTAAAAATTTGACCGTTTTTTCCAACTCTTTCTTGAGTGTAAAACAAATTTCCACGATTGCCAATAATGTTTATCAGAAAAATAAAAGGAATTAAAACTATTCCAATTGCAATTCCGATTATGGAGATTATGATTTCTATAATTTTGACCATCAACAAGTACAATTGGTTTTGATTGCTTCTGCTAAAAGGAAAATACCTATAAAAATCTCTCGAGATGTATTGCACCGGGATTCGTTGGGTTATACTTTCATAAACCTGAGTATATTCTCTAATAATTGTTCCGTTTTCTAAAAGTTTTATGAGCTGATTGTATAAGTTTACTGTTATTCCGTCTGTTTTTTGAGAGGCAACAACGACCTCGGATACGGAGTTTTTTTCTACAAAATCTTGTAAATTTTCTGTTTTTATTGCTTTTACTTTTTTGTAAATAAAACTAAGATTACTAGCGCTGTCGGAATTAATGAATCCAACAATTTTGTAATGTGGATCTACATTTTCCAGACCTGTTACAAGCTCCTGGAGCTGCTCCGAATCGCAAATTAGAATTACATTTTTGACGAATCTATTTGTTGCCAAAAATCTTAAATAAAACATTCTCCAAACAAAGAGGGCAAAAAAAACGGCTAAGAAAAAGAAAAGAATTTGTAATCTATTAGAGGGTAATTGGGGTGTAAAAACTGGGGTTAGTAAATAAATTAAAACTGTTGAAGATGCTGTAAGCATTATGCTTTTTAGGATCTGAAAACGATTACTCGCTACCTGAAGATTATACATTTCGAAAACTGATCCAATTACAATAATGTAAATTCCTAAAACTAATGCCCAATAATAATTGGTTTCAGAAAAACTGAAATAATTAAATTTAAAAAAATCTCCAACAACATTTAAAGTTAATAAAACAGATAAAACATCGAAAACTCGAAGCAAAATTTTTCTTTCGGAAATTTCGAAATGTATTTTTTTTGTGATTTTCATCTTATTTTATAAAGAATGCAAGATAATAAAATATTGCATAAAAACACTTAATCTAAAATATTAGACCATAATAGCTTAACATGCTTCCAGTCAAATGTTTCTGATAATTGTCTTGCGTTTTTTATAATTTTTTGGGTGTTTTCATTGTTTTCAATTAATGTTTTTATAGAACTTACCATTTCTTTTGCGTCATTATCATTTACTAACAGTGCGGTATCGTTATTTTCTAGTAAAAAAGGTATTCCCCCTACGTTTGTGGAAACAACTGGTAATCCCAACGCCATGGCTTCTATAACGCTAATGGGCGTATTATCAAAATGTGTTGTGTTTATAAAAATATCGTGATCTTGGGATAATTTTGCCCAATCTTGCTTTGATAATTTTCCTGTAAATATAACTTCTACATTTTGCTTAATTGCAAATGCTTTTGTTTTTTGCAAGCTTCCATCTTTGTCAGGACCAACCATACAAAGTGTTGCGTTAGGGTATATTTTTTTTAATTTAACTAAAACCCTAACAGCCATTATTGGATTATAAATTTTATCGAAAGATCTAACCCATAGTAATTTTGGTTCAATATTTTTTCGAGATTTGAAAGTGTAATTATCTACCTGGATTGTATTTGGAACATATTTTATATTTTTAAATCCAGCTTTAGAAAATGCATTAAACAAATAATTGGAAGGCGCAATATTTAGATATGCATTATCGAAAATAGACCTACAAAGTTTAGGGTTTTTATTTAACCGTGCAGGAAGATTTCCGCCATGCAAAATAGGTATGTATTTTAAATTCAAAAATCTACATATTAGACTGGTAATAAGTAAATAAACAAACCCAAATGTGCTATAGGCATCAATAAGTACAAACCCCTTTTTAGAACTATAAAATATAGTTTTAAAAACCATATCGAGTAATCTTAAAATTTTATTATTTATTTCAGAAGCAAATACCAAATCATGACCTTCTATAGCCAGTAATGGACCAAGGGTTTCAATATTGGTCAAATTATAACCATGTTTAGATAGTTTATTACCTACGTATAGGATCCTCATCGAAATTAACTTTTAGTAAAGATAATGCATAAACAAAAGACGGAGCAGCTAACCTCATTGCGGCATGATTAATGGTAAAAAGCCAAAACACAAAAAAAGTTAATAAATAAATATGTTGTTTGTTATCTATATATAAAATTAGTGGTGTAATGAATAAAATTAATAATGCTAATATACCAAAAGCACCATGCTCAGATAACATCCTTGATAATTCACTATGTGAAGCAGCATCTATACCTGTATCTTCTAGTCGTGATTCTCTACTTTTACCTACTCCTATTCCAAATATTGGATTTTGCAAAAAAAGATTTAACTCTGCATCAAATAAAACTTCTCTACCAGTAAACTTACTTTTTTTTTCTATCCCATTCGGGTCCTTATTAGCATATCGTTTATTGATCATTCCATTTGTTTCAGCCGAAACATAAGTCCACAATCCAAGTATTATAAATGACGAAAAGACCATTCCTACAATAATATTAAATTTTATTCTGGAATTTGAAATTACAAAAACAATGAGGGTTAGCATAATAATCATGAAAAAAGAAGTGAAAATTCCTCCCCTTGAAAAAGTAGCTATTCCTCTAAAAGAGGAAACTACGAGTAATACTAGATTTAATACGAAAATCCATTTATCCTTTGAATTAAATAAAATTCTAGCAAAAAAACAAAACATTCCCAAACCAACTATTGTAGCAACTTGGTTAGAAGCCCAATTCCCTGAAGTGCTGACGTTTGAAGCTGTCCCTTTGACATAATTTTTTACAATTGGAGCTACAAGAAACATAGTGGTTACAATACTAACTACGGGTAATGAAATTAATAATAGTAGGTCATTTAATTGATTAAAAGTAAATTTTCTTCTGTAACAATATATTGATGATATACCTAAACATATTGGTCCAGATATATTAAATGCAATTGTTTTTCTCATTTCGGTATCAAAGTTAAGATTGTAAGTCGCAATGATTATTCCAGGCACCAAAAGAACTAAAAACAACCAATAGACTACAGCGTTTTTCGAAAACCCTTTGTAATACATTCCTAAAAGAAGATACACAATAACTGCATATTTTCCGATTTCATAGACCAAAAAAGAGTTTGTCATTTTTAGAAAAACCTCCATTCCAACGATATATGCAGAGGCAAATAAGGCTTCTTCGTTTCTGTTTTGATTTTTTACAATATACAAATATCCTAAAATTGGGAGCAAAATGCCAAATGACAAATCCAGAAAAGTAAAATACAGTAAAACTGGAGCAATCCCAATGTGAATTAGAATTAGCTTAAAATATTTAATACTTGAAAGATTTATTTTCATTTTAAATTTTATAATATTTTAAAAGATTTGTAATAACTATGTCTTCGGAATATTTTTTATTTACTAATTTGTTCAAGTTTTGAGCAATTTTTGATCTAAGATTTTCAGATGACATTAACTCTGAAAATTTCCGTTTGAACTCATTTTCGTCATTTGGAGAGAACAGCAATCCTGTTTCCTCATCAATTATTATTTGTTTACAAAACCCAACATTGGTGGAGATTACTGCTAGTTTGGCTAATCCATATTCTAAAACCGAAACAGGAAAACCTTCGTAAGTTGAGCATAAAACCCCAATTTGTGCTTGTGATAATATGTGATGAATGTCTTGTTTACTGTCATACAGAAAAATTTTTTTATTTAAATTATTTAGTAAAATAAAGTCCTTTAATTGTTTAGAATAACTATCATAGTAATCTTTTCCTATTAAGTGCAAAGTCCAATCTTTACTTGCTATTTCAGTAAAAATTTGTATCAAAAATAGATGGTTTTTTGGATTTCGCAAATTAGCTAAACATACTATTTTTTTAGAGTTAATACCATTTAAAAAAGTAGTGCTATTTAATTTCTGATTTAATACTGCGAAATTGGGAATGTAATTTATTTTTTTGCACAAAAGATTGTGTTTAAGCCAGTTTTCTATTTCTGGATTAACTGTTAAAACTCTTTCGAAAATTAGGGAACATATTATCAAAAAAAAATTGTTTTTCTTTTTTTGATTTAACCTTTCTCCATTATGTTCATGATAAAATATTTTTATTGAAACAAATCTTAATTTCATTAAACAAGCAATAAAAAAAGAACTTCCGTGTGCATGGATAATTTCTATTTTATTGCTTTTTAAGTAATTGCTAAATAATTTTAATGCATTTATATCAATTGTTTTTTTTCTGTCAAGAAATAAATAATTTACATTTGAGTTTATCTCAGATCTAAGAACCCCTTCTTTTCTTGAACATATCAATCCAGAAAACGAAACTCGATTCCCTAATGAATTAGCATAATTTATAGCTATGCGTTCAGCTCCTCCAGCTTCTAATGAATCTATTAACTGTATAATTCTCATTTTTTATTAAAATCCTTTATACTTTTTTGCTGTAATTAATTTATTTGTAAAAGTAGTTTTATTTTTCTAAGAATCTAACCATCAACTTTTAAATACTTTACATTTTTCCCTGAATAAATAAGTCATGAATAAATGCAAAGTAATTTACTCTTGTAAAATACATCTCCCAAAAGTCACGATTACTTTTTTGCAAATTTATGAATTCTAATTGACTAATATTTTTATTAAATTCTGATATTTTCGAACCTATCTTATCAATTTCATTTTCTTTCACAATTATACAATGCTTTTCCCAATCTATAAAATTCCTTAATGGTAAAGAGCAATTGGTATCTATCTGAACTGGTATTCGTCCCATTGCAAGTGTTTCGTATAACCTTACCGAAAAATTACCAAACCCTCTCATACAAAAAGTATAATTTGATGTTTTGATATTATCAAAAAACTCCAAAGTTGTTGTTTTTCTGTCTTCGCTTTTTTTGGCTCCTGCTCGATATTTATCTCTGAAGATAAAATTTGTTATTATATCTTTTGATCGTGTTGCAATTTTTAAATATTTAATTCTTTTATGACTCGAGGAGTATAGTCTAAAATAATTGGAATGTTTTATTTTGATTGCAACTTTGAAATTATATAATGAATAATTGATTAAAAATTTTATAAATTTAAACAATCCTCCTTTTGCATGACCAACATAACCGAGTATTGGTTTTTCACTTTTTTGCAAATAACTAATTTTTGTTTTATAAATAGTTTTGTATGGATCCTCAATAAACGGGGGGATTATGATGGTTTTTTTAGATTTTTCGGTTTCAAAATCGGCTAGTTTAAAAACGTAAACGAAATCTTCTTTTACTGTTAATCCAAAATCCCCAGATGTGAAAACCCATAGTGGTTTTTTGATTTTTTTAGCATTCTCTTTAAAAAAATCAATGATTTTTTTATCCTTTTTTTCTAATAAATAATCTAAAAAAAGAGGTAGTATTAGGATATCACATTCTTCAATTGTATTTACAAAACAATATTTTTCATATAACTTTGAGTTTTTATTGGTAATTAATTCATCAAATAAAGGAAAATACTTGCCTTTGTTTTGAATGGTTAAATAGTTTTGATTTGTAAATATTTTTAACATTTCATTTATTATTTTAATAACATTGATTTGATTTCGTTTTGAAATAAATCCAAAGTATAAGTTCTTGACCAATTTATTGCATTTTGTATTTTCAATTGGTATTCCTGTTCATTATTTATTATTTCAATTATTTTATTTGTGTCGTTGATTAAATTAATAGTTATTAACACTCCTCTGTTTTCATAATCTAACATATAAGGAATACATGAAATACTTGTCGAAACTGGCAAACATCCCCAAAACATTGCTTCGGCTAATACTTTTGGCCAGCCTTCACTTATTGAAGGTAATAATATAAAATGACTTTCTTTGTAGGCCTTTTTAATATTTTCTTGATTTTGATTTCCATAAAGAAAAACATAATTGCTGAGATTATTATTTTTGACATAATCCATAATCTCTGTTGATAATATTCCGTCACCATAGATATGCAAAGTACAATTTTGAATGGTCTTTTTTAACTTCTCCACTATTTGAATGGCGTAAAGAGGTCTTTTCCCTGCAGAAAGGGTTCCAACAAAGATAAAGTCAATTGTTTTTTTAAAATTTTTTTTCAAAACAGGCTCTTTGTCCGATTCCGAATAGGAGGCTGTAAAAAAAGGAACAATATTTTTAGATTGATTTTTCCATTGACCGTAAACTAAAACTTTCATGTTTTTAGTTAAAAAAGAATTACTCAATATCCTTTTTTGTAATTTATAACTAAATGGTTGATTGCTTTTTGGATCCCAATTCCCAGCGTATTTTGCAGTCTTTTTTTTTAAAGGAAAAAATAATTGAACAAAACAGGCTAACAACCCTATATTTCCAGGGCATCTGATGTGAATGGAATCGGATTTAAAAAAGGCATAAAACAGAATTAGAATATTGTAAAAAATGATTACTGGTGATTTTACAACTGATTTTAAAGATAAAAAATTAAATTCTTTTAGCACAAACAATCTATTTATTTTAAAAGGAATTTTATTTAACAGTAAGGAGTTTTTATTTTCACTAAACGGGCAACAAAACATTATGCCATCTGTAAATTTTATCCATATTTCCATTTCATTTATATATGGTCCATAAGCGTAATAATTATTATCTTTCTTAATAAATGGTGCAGATGATATTACTAGTAATTTCATTTTTTTAATAATGATTTAAAAAACGTTATATTTTTTTCAACCATAATATCTACGTCAAAATACTTTATTATATTTTCTCTAGCATTAATACCTAACTGTATTGATGCATCTTTATTTTCAAAAACATATCTGATTTTTTCGGAGATATCTTTTGGATTAAATGGATCAGCTAACAAGCCCGTTTTATTATTAATTACAGCTTCCGGACCAGGGCCTGTAATGCTTCCTATAAAGGTTTTTCCCATTGCCAAAACTTCTAGCCAAGCTAAAGGCATTGCTTCCATATGACTTGGATAACAACAAAGAGTAGCATTTTCTATATGTTTTGGAATATCAAAGTTTGGAATAGTTCCTAAAAATATTACATGAGGTCTTAATTTTTGGGTTATTTCTTGTTCCAACAATGGTCTGTATAGCTTTTTTGTACCAGGGATAAATGCGTCTCTTCCTGCTATGTAAAGTTTAATTTCCGGAAAATCATCAATCAAATAATTTAGAGATTGCACTAATTGTCTGATTCCTTTTTTCTCGATGATCGAACCTGCAAAAAAAACAGAAAAAGGTTTAATTTTATTTATATCTGATTGGTAAAATCTTTTGGCATCAATTGGATTGTATAAAATAGTTATTTCTTTATTATTCAATTTTAATAATTTTCTTGTTGTTTCGGCAACATATTGAGAAACTGCAATAATATGATCCGCTTTTTTGAAAGATAATTTTTCTTGGATTACTTTTGTCCATTCTGTATTCCTTTTTTCGGCACTTGCAAAAAAATGATGTCCACCATTCATTCTAATTACATATTGTATCTCTTTAATTTTTTTTATAAATGCTAATCCTAACTCTGGAGTTTCTATAAAATCAATTGGTGTTTTTTTATGTATTTTTTTTATGGTTTGATTAATATAGTTTGTATTGCTAATAAACTTGAATATAAATTTTGAATGTTTTGGCGAAAAATAAATTTTTACTCCATTATCATTGATCATTTCAATATCGTTCTTGCTTGAATGGATTAATATTACTGAGACCTGAATGTTTTTTTTAACTAATTCATAACTTATATTCCTTATAAAAGTGGCTACACCTCCATGTGGCAAATCATTAATTGGATATTCCGATGTTACAAAACATATATGCATTTGCTAATAAATTAATTCTTTTACAATATTTTTACTACAATCTTGCAAAGGGTGTTTTACAATTTTTTTCATCCAATTTGTTTTGTCTTTTCCAATATTTTCTGGTGCTATTAGAGCTTCAAAAATTTTAGTGCCAATTTGATCTTTTGAATTTATCCACCCAACTGCATCTAAACCTTTCATGCTTTCGAAATGTTGAAAATTGAAAATTTCACTAACTTTAAAAGTTGAGTTTTGTATTGGATTATAATTCAAATATAGGCAAGGTTTATTTAAAACCGCAAAATCATGTGCCATTGTGCTTCCCAAATTTATTACTAGATCTGAGTGTTTTACTGTATTGACTAATAGTTTTGAGTCATTGATTGATGGATAAATAGTGCTAAAGAGTTTTTGCTGTCCTTTTTCAAATCTCCAATCTGGATTAATCGGAAAAAGTATGGATTTGTATTTTTCTAAAACCTTGTCAAATCTATTGCTAATATCTACTGGGCTTCGTCTGAAAATAATTTGGGGTCGTTCCTCATCAACTATCTTACAAATTTCATGGCAGACATCCTCCAAATATAGGCTTTCATATGGTGAGGATTCATCATTTGCCGAAAAACAAATTGTTTTTTTATTAACATTCAGTCCATATTTATTAAAAAAAACGCTTTTTGATTCGTATAATTCTTCTTGAAAATAAAAATCAAATTGAGGTGTACCTACAACTTTTATTTGATTAGCCTTAACTTCTTGATATAACAAACCTAGTTCTGTTTTCATCAAATCTGACCAAACCAAATAAATATCGTATCTGGCAATTAATCTGGCTTTTGGAACATTATCCCAAGAAAAAATTACTGTTGCGGTTTTTATTCCGTTTTTTTGAGCAGTCAGAGCTATCGGAGCACTAATTGTTGATCGTTGATGTAAATTTAGAACTATATCGGGATTGAATGTTTTTAAATCCTTTTCGATTAATTCAGTTATTCTATTTCTACCTATAATAATGGCATAGACTGCATCAAATTTTAGAATCAAGGGGTATGAAACTGACATTATATTACCACAAAATTCTGCAAAACGATACAAGACTTTTCGCTTCCATTTTTTTTGATCTTTATTCCAAAATGCCATTATAGATTGATTCTTTAGAATTTTTTTATTCCTCAGCAATCTGGCATATACTAAACTTTCTCTGACTATATTTGCAATCTTATTTTCGGTGTAAATTGGTATTTCCTTAATTATCCCAATTTTAGTATGCATAGATTTTATTTCAGTCAATGCGCTTTGTGAAACCCTATGATAAATCATTACTTCAATATTATTTTTTTGAAGTTCATTTATAAAGCTTGAGTACAAATAATTCCGAATTGCAACGCCATCTGGCACAATTAATAATATTTTCATTATTTATTTTTTAAAACTTAAATCATCAAAAAAATTAGATTTTGAGTACAATTACAATATTTCCAGCAGTTAATTCTTCTTCTGAGAATTTTTTGTAATCATTATGTAATTCTAGTTCTCTAAACAATTTTAAATTCAAAGAATCGGGTTTACTAATTTCGTAAGTTAGATAAACAATTTCCAATCCTAATCTTTTAAAAGTATCAATAAAATTTGGCAATCTCATTCTGTTATGAAAGTCAAATTTGGTTTGTATTTTATTCCATTGCTCTGGGCTATATTGAAGAAAATCTTGTAATGATATGGATTTATCTCCGTGTTGTCTCAAATCACTTGGTGAAATAAAATGTATTATCAAAGTCCCTTTTGGGAATACTTTTATAAATTTTTCGTGCATTCCAATTACATCATTTTCGGTGGCGTGCGACAAAACATATCTCGAAAAAATTATATCTGCTTTTGGAATTTCTTCTGTTATTATATTTTTGGATGGTCTGTAATAAATTCCTTCTGGAAGATTATAATTATTATCATTTTCAATTTCGATATGTAATTTATACTCCTTTTCAAAAACACTATTAAAACCAAGTATGGCTTTTTTTTTATAATGCTTATTGATATCGTAAGTAAATATGTTTTTTACTTTGAATTTATATTTGAAGAAATAAGGCATTATTGGAAACCATCCAGAACCAATTTCTATAACAGTTTTGTTTTCTAAATTAATTTTTAATTTATCACAAATTTCAATCATGCATTTATAAGTAGTTTCCGAACTTTTAATCTTACTCAATAAACTTTCTTTGTTACCCAAACTTTGCAATTTATAATATAATTTATACCCGATTTTACTTGGCAGTAAAGATAAACTTTTGAATAGTAAAGTTTTTGTTTTGTGTTTCATTTTGAAATTTGTATTAATTTTTCAAATGTAGGGAATTAATCAGGTTAAATAAAAACGTTTTAATAGATAATTCTGCAAGGCAATTTGGGGTTTAT
>JAYVZI010000029.1:0-33885 GCA_043783485.1 Bacteroidota bacterium | reverse complement strand
AAACTACATCGACAACTGGTCCGATGATTTGGGCAACTTTTCCTATTACTTTTGACATTGTTTATGAGTGTATTAAATAGCTAATTAGGTTTTTAATTCTAAAATTTAGAACCTACTTTTAATTTGGTGCAAAGATAATTTTTAAATTTATAATATCCATAATTATTTTCGAAAAAAATAATGGCTTTTTGCGGTAATGCTTTTTTTCTGGATTTAAAGTGCGAAAAAGGTTTATAAAACCAAAAAACCATTCGCTTATGACGAATGGTTTTTTTGATAAAATTTATGCTTTTTTTATAAAGATGCTGGAAACAATGTTCTGTAATTACTTAAATCTACTCCTTTTAGATTAGATCCGTAAGTAGTATTTATTGATTTCATGAATTCGTTAGCAATAAGTGCATAGCCAGTTGGAGTTGGGTGAACCCCGTCTAAAGAAAAACCTCCTCCAATTACATAAGAACTTGTAATTAATAGATTATTTGAAACAACTCCTCCGTTTGCAACTTGAGCTAAAATAGCATTTGCGTTTACAAATGCCAATCCTTTTGCTGTTGCAATACTTTGAATAGTTGTGTTGTAGGCAGCAGTGGCTGTATTAACTTCTAATGTTTCAGCGGCAGTTAGAACTGCTCCATCTTGCAAAGGAAAAGTAACACCTACTTTATTAAATGGTGCTGGGTAACCTGCTTGTGTTGTTCCAATAATAGACCTGGTTGGTAATACAACATAATCTCTATTTCCAGTTGTGTTGCGCGCATGACGAGCTTGACCGTATAAACTTCCCATTAATCCAGCTTGTGCTGGTGGTACCATATTAGCAATTAATGCCGCAGTAATTTGTGGGCCAAAATCTTGTAATGATTCATCTTTTATTAAAAGTGGGTTTGTTGCACTTGCTGTTAAAGCTACCAAACGATCTGGTTGTCCGTAAGCAGTTAAAATTGCATCTACTGGACCAAGTAATCCTGAGTTTAAAGACCCTGCAGTTGCAGCGTCTAAAGGAACTGGATTTGTAGGAACGGTAGTGAAATAAGGAACAGAAGTTACGTAAGGAAGGTTTGAAACCGCACCTTTGGCACCATTTGATGTAAGTGTATTAACTAAAGTTGAGTAAACACTCGCAAATACGTTTGGATCCGTAATATCATTAGCTCCATAAGTTGCTGGATTTAAGTTTCCAAGCTGATTTACTCCAGCTCCTCCAGAAGTTGCGTAGCTCAAAACATCATTATTTCCTATCCATAAAGTAAAGAAAGTTGGTGCTTGTGCCATTGCATCACCAAGAATTGTTGCAGATGGTGTAGAAGCAAAACGAACAAAAAATGGATTTGCAGCTGATGGTAAACCTGCTGGATTACCATAATTTGCAGCTAGTAAATGAAAGCTTTTTGCTCCTGGAACTCCCATATTATTAAAAGGCCCTGTTAAGTGTGTTAAAATTTCGGTAGATGGTGTTCCCGCAACTGGCACTGGTCCAACACCGTTGAAATATAATCTTGGCCCTTGATAAACAGTTCCGTTAATTTTAAATCCTCCAACATTGTCAGCCATATAAGGAATTTTGAAATCTCCACCGCCAACTAATGCAAATTGCTGAGCCAATACATTTGTCCAAGATCCTTTTTGACCTTCTATAAACAAAGTTCCATCGCTGTAACCTGCTGTTAATGAATTTCCAAGGGCAACATATTTAGAAAAATCCGCAGTTCCTGCCGTAAGTGGTAATCCATCTGATGAATTGGAAACTACAACCGCATCGTCATTGCTGTTACACGCTACAAAGGTTAGAGAAACCAATAATAGCCATTTGATATTTTTTATCATAATTTTTATTTTTTTATCTCCCCAATCCTTTTTGACGTTAAGGGAGAAATTATCAATCTTTTTATTTTTTATTTGTAATTACGGAGTGATTGTCCAAGACACAAAATATTGTTGTCCAATTAATCCAGCTCCAAATACTTGAGAGTATTCTTTACCTCCAATATTTGTAGCTCCAACTTTGAAAACTGATTTCATACTAGGAATACCGTAGTTTATTTGAGCATCTACAACAGTAGCTGCATCAATAGTACCATCTATAAATGTTGATTCCCATTTGTACTCGCTATTCCATCTTCCGCTTACATTGAATCCGAAATTCTTGAATAATTTTTCGTTTCCTAGAGTTGCTTTTACTCTATGTTTTGGTGTATTGAAACCCGCTTTGAAACTTGGATCTTGAGATTGATCAAAATCGAATTGTGCATAGTTGTAGTTTGCTCCTAGTTCAAAATCTTTGTAAATTTTTCTTGAAACTCCTGCTCCAAAACCAATAGATTTGATTTCGATGTTTGTGTTTGTGTACAATTGGAATGCTCTTGTATTTCCTGAGCTAATTGCATCAATTGTTTGAGCGCCAGGATCCGTAGCTCCTAATAATGGGTTTGGCGAATCTTGAACAGTTCCGTATAAAGGAGCAACAACTGTTAAGTTACCAATAAAGTCATTGTAAATATTATAATAACCATTTACATCTAAAGAAAATCCTTTTAGAGAACCTCTATAGCCTAAATCAAAGGCTTTTACCGTTTCTGGTTTTACTAATGCAGCATTCGATTTTTTTAGCAAAGCTGATGCAGCGATTGGATTTGAAGGTGCTAATGCAGCAAAAGCTTGAACAGAGGCTGCTGTATAAGAGTTATAATAAGCGTTTACACCATTTACAGTTGTAGAAGTTCCTCCAACTAAAAACTGACCTAATGGAGATGTTACTGGTAAAGTTTCAGTGTATCTTACTAAGTTATCTGGAGCAGAACCAACTAAAACAGCGTTACCAACATTAAATCCTATGTATTGATCTTGAGTTGATGGGTTACGGAAACCTGTTTGGAATGATCCTCTAAAGTTATTTTGTTTATTAGCCCCAGCTGAGTAAACTGCTGAAATTCTTGGAGAGAAGTTTCCGTCAAAGTTTTTAGATTTATCGTAACGTACAGATCCAGTAAGTTTTAATCTGTCGTCCATAATTTTTTTCTGAACTTGAGTGTAAGCACCAACATCAGTATAATTAATTTGGCTGTTTGCATCGGTATAAATTCTTCCTCCTGAGTTTAGCTCATAAAGTCTGTAAGATCCACCAACTTGAACTTCTGCAATTTTCAATATATCCTTGAAGTTGTAGTTTGCATCTGAATGGTAGATTCTTGAATTATCTTGTAGTTTAGATCCTTTAAGAACATTTGCATCTGATGTTACTTTTTTAAATGCTGCTGCAAATTCTGGAGTCCCAGGCACGAAACGTGGGGCGTGATTTGGGTTAGCCGCATCGAAATAAGGAACTAAAGCAGTTGATAAACCTGCTGGAGAAATATTATAATCTGCAAATTGTCTTGCATAAGCTTCAGCTTGAGGAACTGTTGCATAAAGTTGTGTTCTTGAATTCAAAAAAGCATTTGTATAATCTCTAAACCAGTTAGAGTCTGCTTTAGCTTCTCTACTTATGTTTATTCCTGTAAACAACATATCGTATGATTTTCCGCCATCTTCATTAGTTGTATATCCACGAAGGAAAAAGTTTTTCCCTTTGAATTCTAATTTATGTTGTTGCATAAAAAAGTCATTCAAGTAGTATCTGTTAGCTCCTTGGTAAACGGTGTTTCCGTAACCAAATTTACTTTGCCAAATCATTTCGAAATTTTCGTTCCCAAAAGGTCTGAGGTGTAGAGAGAAATCTACTTTTGCGTTTCTTACTTTGTTATCTGTAAGTTCTACTTCCTTGTATCCTGTTCTTGACACTTTGTCAAGCGGCATTCCTGGACGTGGAACAACAGTCGCAACTTCATCTCCGTACACGTTTACTCCGTCATAACCGTAAAAACTTCTGTCTCTTTCTTTTACGTTTTTATCATCATAATTAGTTGCGTACCAATCTGTACCTTTTAGGTAAGTAAAGTTGGCTTTTGCTGCAAAATATTTATTGAAAGCGTGTGCTGCTCTAATTCCGTAATCGTAATACTCATTAGATCCTGCTGCTTTTTGATTGGTTTGACCGTATTTTGCGTAAGCAGAAATTCCTTGTTTTGTAAATGGGCTTTGACTGTTCATGAACAAAATCCCGTTGAAAGCATTTGCACCATAAAGAGCAGAAGACGCTCCTGGCAATAACTCTACCGTTTGAACATCTATTTCCGAAGTTCCGATAAGGTTACCCAAAACAAAGTTTAATAATGGAGAGGAGTTATCCATTCCATCAACTAATTGCATAAAACGTGTGTTTGCAACAGTAGCAAATCCACGAGTATTTATGGATTTGAATGACATACTACTTGTATTCATCTGAACTTCTTTTAGATTTTCCAAACCATCGTAGAACGTTGGCGAAGCAGATTTTTTGATGTCTTTGATACTCATTCTTTCAATTGTAACTGGGGATTCTCTAACTCTTTCTGGAGTTCTTGAAGCCGATACTACAATTTCGTCAAGTTTTGTTTCTTCATCAGCAAGTTTTACACTTACTTTTTGGTTGTTAGTTTGAACCGAAACTTTTTGTGAAGCATATCCAACGCTAGAAACCTCTAATGTTAATGGTGCTTTTTTTGAAGTTTTTAATACAAAGTTTCCATCTGCATCAGAAACTGTGCTTGAAGTTTCCCCAGCAACTTTTACGTTTGCTCCGGAAATAGGTTGGTTCTTGCTGTCTGAAACAGAACCTGATACTGTAGTTTGTGCGAATGTGATTCCGCAAAAAAACAATGTCAAAATAAATAAATAGACTTTCATTCGTTATGATTTTGTTGGTTTAAGCCGCCAAAGTACAAATATTTTTGATATTAATAAAAAAAGCAATAAAAAATTTCATAATTATCAATATTTATATTCAAATTGCATTTATTCGCTATTTTTGAAATTTTAAACTTTTCTTAACATTTTAATAATTTGAATGAAAAAAATACTATGCTTGCCTATTAATTAAACATAAAAATAGATTAATCCTAAAGAAAGCAGGATTTATAGAATATTGATAAAATGAAAAAAGCGAGAAAAAATTTCTCACTTTTTGTAAATATTTTCAATTTTTTTACTCTACCGTTACCGATTTTGCCAAATTTCGAGGTTGATCTACATTGCAACCGCGCATTACGGCTATGTGATAAGACAATAACTGAAGTGGAATTGTGGTTAGTAATGGCGAAAGCGCATCTACAGTATCGGGAATTTCGATTACAAAATCCGCTAAGTCACGAACTTGAGTATCTCCTTTAGTTACTACTGCTATAATTTTACCGCTACGGGATTTTATTTCTTGAATGTTGCTTACCACTTTGTCGTAATGTCCTTGTCTTGGTGCAATTACTACAACCGGCATGTGCTCATCGATTAGTGCAATTGGCCCGTGTTTCATTTCGGCTGCAGGATAACCTTCGGCGTGAATATAGGATATTTCTTTTAGTTTTAAAGCGCCTTCTAACGCAACTGGGAAATTGTAACCTCTACCTAAATACAAACAGTTTGGAGCATCTTTGAAAGTTGCTGCAATTTCTTTTGCTTTGTCGTTTGTAGTTAATGCTTCGGCAACTTTTTCGGGAATTATTTCTAATTCTTGTAAATATCTATGGAAATCGGTGTTGGATAATGTCCCTTTTGCTTTTGCCAAACGTAAAGCAATCATGGTTAGAACTGTAATTTGAGTTGTAAATGCTTTAGTCGATGCTACACCAATTTCTGGTCCTGCATGCGTATAAGCTCCTGCATGAGTTTCGCGAGATATTGATGAACCTACTACGTTACAAACTCCAAAAACAAATGCTCCGTTTTCTTTAGCTAATTTTATAGCTGCTAATGTATCGGCTGTTTCTCCAGATTGAGAAATAGCAATTACAACATCTCCTTTATTAATGATTGGGTTTCTGTATCTAAATTCCGATGCATATTCGACCTCAACTGGGATTCTTGTAAATTCTTCGAAAACATATTCTGCTACTAATCCCGCATGCCATGATGTTCCGCAGGCAATGATTAGAATTCGTTGTGCATTTATAAATTTTTCGAGATTGTCCTCAACGCCTGCCATTTGGATAATTCCTTCGTTGGCATGAAGTCTTCCTCTATAGGTGTCTTTGATTACGTTTGGTTGCTCGTAGATTTCTTTGAGCATAAAATGGTCGTAACCGCCTTTTTCTATTTGTTCTAAATTCATTTGAAGTTCCTGAATGTATGGATCTACTAATGAATCGTCTTTTATTTTTCGGATTTTTAATGGTTTGTGCAAGCGTACAATTGCCATTTCTTCATCTTCTAAATAAATACAATTTGAAGTGTACTCTATAAATGGTGATGCGTCCGATGCAATGAAATATTCGCCTTCTCCAACTCCAATGGCTAAAGGGCTTCCTAGTCTTGCTGCAACAATTTCGTCTGGATTTTTTTTGTCGAAAACGCAAATCGCATAAGCTCCAACCACTTGATTTAGGGCAACTTGTACTGCTTTTCCTAGTTTTAAGTTTTCTTTTTTCTGAATTTCTTCTATTAAGTTTACAAGAACTTCGGTATCGGTATCGGAATGAAAAACGTAACCTCTTTTTATTAATTCTTTTTTTAACGGTTCATAGTTCTCGATGATTCCATTATGAATTATAGCTAGATTTCCTGAGTTAGATAAATGTGGATGCGAGTTTACATCATTAGGAACTCCGTGGGTTGCCCAACGCGTGTGTCCTATACCTATGGTTCCGTTGGTTGAGATTTCGTGCGATGATTTTTCTTCTAGATCTGCGACTTTTCCTTTGGTTTTTGAAACCTTAAGATCTTTGCCATCATAAAGCATTATTCCTGCGCTGTCGTAACCTCTATATTCTAATCGCTTGAGCCCTTTTATAACAATAGGATAAGCTTCTCTGTAACCAATGTATCCAACTATTCCACACATATTTTTATAAATTTATTCAGGTTTAGTGTACCAAATTTCGAGTTTTAATTTTTTAGCTTCAGGAACTGCAACGGTATTTCCCCAAAGGATTGTTCCGAGAGGATTCATTACCAATGCTGCTGGAGCATAACCTACTGTATTTGCTGTTTTTAACTTTGCAATGTTTGTGTTACCAATAGATTGTGTTAAGCAAATTCCTAGTTTTAAGTTTGTCGAATCTTTATATTTTACTAAATTTCTGAGATAATTGGTAATTCGTACTTTATACCTTTCTCCTCTTCCAGTTGTTGTATTATTTTCTTTTAAACCACCAAAAACATATTTACTATAATTTACATACGGGCTTGTTGTTCCGTCGAAATAATAATCTATCATTGGTCGTTTGTTTGTTGCGTCGTATAAAAAAATCCTATTTGGCTCAAATGAATTTGCCATTGCTGTTTCGTCTATATAAAAAGATAAACTTGCCTCGTTAATAAGCCAACCGCTGTTTCTAATTTTGTCTAGCTCATCCGCAACTCCGTTTGGTGTTCCTGTCAAACCATCAACTCCATGAAGATCTGCTCCAAAAAGTTTTATGATTCCTACGGATCCCTCGCCTCCTTTTAGGTATAATTTATCATCGTTATCTGCAACGTTTCTTGTAGTGTTTATTGCATTGTAGGTTGTTCCTGTAGTTCCAAAATCATTTGTTAGTAAATTTACAGAATTTCCTGTAAGATTCAGGATAAATGTTTTATCGACTCTATTGGCAACTGTATGATCTGTTGTAGATAAATCTTCTTTATATTTTACAGTGATTGTACCTCTTCTAAAATTAAGTAATGCTAGAATTTGATCTGAACCAACTTGCTCTGTTTTGAAATATAATCCTTTGAAATAATCATTAAAAACGGCATTGTTAAGTAAATTGGCATCGCTGTTAGCGTTAAACAATAAAGCTTTGAAATAGGCAATATTCAAATTCAGTTTCATTCCTGGCGCTTTTCGTGTAGTTGTTGTTACACCATCGGTAATTGTTGATTCCGAAAACTCCGAAGCGCTAAATACAAAAGCATCGTTTTGTTCTGGATGGGTTGCATCGTCGTTTAGACGCGCTCCTATTTTTGCACCATCAAAAATCGAATTTTGGTTGGTATAAAATCTCTGGCCTTCTATAATGCTAGCATCAATATCAAGATTTCGCAAAAAATAACCATTTTCGTGAACGCTTAATTTCATTTTGTTTACAATATTTCCTGTGATAGAATCTAATTTGTAAATGTTGCTTCCGTCGCTATTGGTACTTATAACTTTGCTGAAATAAGGAATATAAAGTTCAACGCTTTCTATTTCTTGCTGTAAAGTCAAATCTACTTTTGTAGCCAACTGAGCCAATTGAACTTGGGTTACATAACTTGCCGTTGTTTTCCCAAACTGTGGATTGTTGTAAATTCCAAGTGCATTTACGTCGAGATTATTGGATTGGATTGGCCCTGTTTTTTGGGTATAAGCCTCGACAGTTGATGAATTATCACTTGTAAAACCAAAATGTTCATCTCCAACTATGCCCGCTCCAATATCGTTATAATCCTTATCGCAAGATGCAAAAAGTATAATTGTTGCAATAAATAATGTTATTTTTAGAAACTTAGTATTCATATTTAATAATAAAATGGTTTATAAAACCGAGTTTTTATAGAATTCTGTATAAACTTCGGTTACTTTATCTTTCGGTGCGAAAGGTAAAAAAGGTTTTTTCGAAGATTCTATAAATTTTGTTAAACTTGACGAAAGGTTTTCCGAAGCAATGATTACCGCATCCGAATGAAGTATCGAAGCCTTGATAATATTTTCATAACTAGGGCTTTCTAGATCTAAAATTGCATCGGCAGGAATGCCATCAAATTTTACTTTGTTGATCATTTCTGCATCTAGAGCACCATCAAAAGATTGACTATAAACCGATGTAACGATTTTTGTATTTGCAAATAACGCCTCGTCCTTGTAATAATGTTTCATGTAAATTGGGAGCATTGCTGCCATCCAACCATGCACATGAATAATATCTGGAACCCAATTGAGTTTTTTGACAGTTTCTACAACTCCTTTTGCAAAGAAAATAGCACGCTCATCGTTGTCAGGAAACATAACACCTTCTTCGTCTGCAAAGGTTGCTTTTCTCTTGAAATACTCGTCGTTGTCTATAAAATAAACTTGGATTCTTTCTTTTGGTATCGATGCTACTTTGATAATCAAAGGCATATCCATATCGTTTACCACTAAATTCATTCCTGACAGTCTAATTACTTCGTGTAATTGATGTCTTCTTTCATTGATATTTCCGTATCTTGGCATGAATATTCTTATCTGTCCGCCTTGATCATTGATCATTTTTGGGACATCATAAGACATGAGAGAAACCTCATTTTCAGCTAGATAGGGAACTACTTCAGATGATACATATAATATCCTCTTGTCTTCCATAATTGAATCTACTTTTGTTTATTGGCAATAAAAAACATGCAAAAGTACAAAAATTTATGGTTTTATTCGCTAAAATAGTATGTTTGTATCCTATTTTAAAATAAACACATGTTAATTTTCGAGAGAAAACTTGCTTTGATAGCACATTTAGAATCCATAACTACTGCAAAAACCACTATTGGATTTGTACCAACCATGGGTGCATTGCACAAAGGTCATTTGTCATTGCTGGAAAAATCTGTTCAAGAAAATTCCGTAACAATTACAAGTATTTTTGTAAATCCTACACAGTTTAACAATCCCGAAGATTTAGCTAAATACCCAAGAACATTGGATAATGATGTTCGGAAAATAAAAACCGTTTCGGATAAAATTATTGTTTACGCCCCAACTGTTGATGATATTTACGAAGGCGAAACCAAATCTAAATCCTTTGATTACGACGGATTAGAAAACCAAATGGAAGGCAAATTTAGACCCGGACATTTTGATGGTGTTGGAACTATTGTAAAAAAACTTTTCGAAATCATAAAACCTACAAATGCTTATTTTGGCGAAAAAGATTTTCAGCAATTGCAAATTGTAAAAAAAATGGTGCAAAAGCACAAACTTCCTGTAAATGTAATTGGCTGTCCTATTTTTAGAGAACAAAACGGACTTGCAATGAGTTCCAGAAACGAACGTTTGTCTGATACCGAAAGAAATAATGCTTCTATAATTTTTAAAACATTAAAAGAAGCCAAAGAAAAATTTGGCACGAAATCTGCTAAGGAAGTTTCGGAATTTGTATCGAAAGTTTTCAAAAACAATAAAATGTTTGAATTAGAATACTTCGAAATTGCCGACGAAGCCACATTATTGCATTGTTTTAGAAAAAATAAAACTAAAAAATACCGAGGATTTATAGCTGTTTTTGTCAATAAAATAAGATTGATAGATACAATTTCATTCTAAATAAAAAAATTAAATTATCTTTGCACCATGCAAATACAAGTTGTAAAATCCAAAATACACCGCGTAAAAGTTACCGGAGCCGACCTAAATTATATAGGTAGCATTACTATTGACGAAGCATTGATGGAAGCCTCCAACATTATTGAGGGCGAAAAAGTTTCGATAGTAAATATCAACAATGGCGAGCGTTTAGAGACTTATGCCATAAAAGGAAACCGAAATTCTGGCGATATTACTCTAAATGGTCCTGCGGCTCGAAAAGTGCAAAAAGGCGACATTATTATCATTATTTCTTACGGAATTTTAGATTTTGAGGAAGCCAAAAGCTTCAAACCTTCGTTGGTTTTTCCTAACGAAAATGACAATTCCTTGACTTAGTTTTGAAAAATCAAATCTCTAAATGGTTATCGATTTTATTACCCATTTTTTTGGGTGTTTTTCTGACTGTTTATTCTTATAATCAATTTTCTCAAGAGCAAATTCTGGAAATAAAAGGCTATTTCAAAAACGCTAATTATTCCTATGTTTCCCTAGCCGTTTTTTTGGCTTTTTTAGGAAATGCTACTCGTGCCTACCGCTGGAAATACAATTTGGAACACATGGGCTACCAATCCTCGTTTGCAAATAATTTTATGGCAGTAAATATTGGTTATTTGCTTAATCTTGCCGTTCCAAAATCGGGCGAAATTTCCCGAGCATTAATCGTAAAAAAATACAATAACATTCCTTTTGATAAAGGTTTTGGGACAATAGTTGCCGAACGAATTATTGATATGGTTATTTTGTTATTTTTCATGTTTTTGGCTGTTTTTCTTCAATTTGATATTGTAAAAGCCTTTGTTTTGGACAAAATTCCAATGAAATTATTGGTTGGGTTTTTAGTAATTGGACTTATACTTTTTGTATTATTTATATTAATTTACAAATATTCTAAACTAAGAATAGTTGCTCTTTTCAAGGAAAAAATTTCGGGATTAAAAGAAGGATTGTTTAGTATTTTTCACATGAAAAAAAAGTGGAAATATTTTTTTCTGACCATTTGTATTTGGTTTTCTTATTTAGTAACTTTTTATGTGGCAACTTTTGCAATTCCAGAAACCACGGGACTTTCCGTAGGAGCAGTAATTATTTCTTTTGTTGTAGGAAGCATTGCCATTGCCTTTACAAATAGTGGTTTTGGATCTTATCCATTTTTAATTTCTAAAATGTTGGTTTTTTACTCTATTGCGGAAACTGCCGGAAATGCTTTTGGTTGGATTATCTGGACTTCGCAAATGTTTCTTGTGTTGTTTTTAGGGCTTTTATCATTTTTACTTCTGCCTGCATTTAATAGAAAAAAATAAAGTAGTATATTGCTACTCTTTTACCCCTAATTTCAAAAAATTATGAAACGTATATTACTTTTTATGCTGATTTCTGTATCGGTTTTTTCTCAAAAAACTACAGAAACATTCGAATCTAAAAAACTAGGTGAAACCCGAGAAATTACTATAGGTTTACCCGCATCTTACGAAAAAAATACTACCAAAAAATACCCCATAATGGTTTTGCTCGATGGCGATTATTTGTTTGATCCGTTTTATGGCGCATTTAATTATGGTGCTTATTGGGATGATTTCCCGGAAGTAATTGTTGTTGCAATTAGTCAAAACAAAAATAACGAACGCGAAACAGATTGTGCTTTCAATGCAGAAAATGGACTTCCTGAGGAAAAAGGAGAAGCTTTTTTTGAGTTTATTGGGCAAGAATTAATTCCTTATGTAGATAAAAAATTCCGAACTGCACCATTCAAAATGATTGCTGGTCATGATTTAACAGCTACTTTCTTAAACTTTTTTTTGTACAAAGACCAACCTATTTTTGATGGATATATTTCCTTAAGTCCAGAGTTAGCAACTGGAATGGAGGATCAAATTCCGGAACGACTTTCTCTTATTGCAAAACCTATTTTTTACTATCAATCATCTGCCGATGGAGATTTCAAAAAAATGCAAGATCGAATACAAGTAATGGATAAAAGCATCAAAGCGCTTGCAAAACCAACTTTGAATTACAAATTCGATGAGTTCAAACAAACATCACATTATTCATTGGTTTTACAGTCAATTCCTAGTGCATTATATCAGTTTTTTGCAGATTATCATCCTATTTCCATGTCGGAATTCAATGAAAAAATAGCCACATTACCATCTGGTTACACGGATTATTTGGCAAATAAATACGAAAAAATCGATAAGACTTTAGGTATAAAAATCCCTATCAGAATAAATGATTTCAAAGCTATTGAAGCAGCGATTCTAAAAAATAAAGATTACAATGATTTGGATGCTTTATCCATTTTAGCCAAAAAAAACTATCCAAAAGCAATGCTTGCTGATTACGAATTAGGGTTAATGTTCGAGAAAAAAGGTGATATCAAAAACGCGGTAAAATACTATATGTACGCATTTCAGGAAGTCGAAATAGGAAGTTTGACCAAAGAAATGATGATCAATAAAGCCGAAGATCTCAAGAAAACATTACCAAAAAAAGGAAAAAAAGGGAAAGAAGAACCAGTTGCAGATCCTGCAGTTATAGAGGAAATTCCGCCAGCTCCAGAACAAGGAACACCAATAGAAGCAGTTCCCGTAGAAGAGGTGAAAAAACCATAAATATGGCTAAAGTAAAAACTTCTTTTTTCTGTCAGAATTGTGGCGCGCAATATGCTCGTTGGCAAGGACAATGCAATTCCTGCAAAGAATGGAATACAATAGCCGAAGAAATAATCCAAAAAGAGGAAAAAGTAGCCTGGAAAAGTGAAACCACAACAACATCCAAAGCATCAAAACCTTTACGAATAAATGATATAGATTCTACTCAAGAAATCCGAATGGATACTTGCGATGGCGAACTAAATCGTGTACTTGGTGGCGGAATTGTTCCCGGATCATTAATACTTTTGGGAGGCGAGCCAGGCATTGGAAAAAGCACACTTTTATTACAAATTTCTTTAAAATTACCCTACAAAACCCTATACGTTTCTGGAGAAGAAAGCCAAAAACAAATAAAAATGCGTGCCGAAAGAATCACGCCAAACAGCGATAATTGCTATATACTTACGGAAACCAAAACACAAAACATTTTTAAACAAATAGAAGCCATTGAACCAGAAATCGTAATTATCGATTCTATTCAAACGCTTCATACGGATTATATCGAATCATCGCCAGGAAGTATTTCTCAAATTAGAGAAACTACTGCCGAGCTCATAAAATTTGCTAAGGAAACCAATATTCCCGTAATCCTAATTGGTCATATTACCAAGGACGGAAGCATTGCAGGACCAAAAATTTTGGAACACATGGTCGATACCGTTTTACAATTTGAAGGAGACAGGAATCATGTTTACCGAATTTTGCGTTCGCTAAAAAACCGATTTGGATCTACTGCCGAAATCGGAATCTACGAAATGTTAGGATCTGGTTTGCGAGAAGTTTCTAATCCATCGGAAATATTAATTTCTCATAAAGACGAGCAACTTTCTGGAACCGCAATCGCATCGACTCTAGAGGGAATGCGTCCGCTAATGATCGAAATACAATCGCTAGTAAGCACCGCAGTTTATGGAACTCCGCAACGCAGTACCACGGGTTATAACGCAAAAAGGCTCAATATGATATTGGCCGTTCTGGAAAAAAGAGCTGGTTTTAGATTAGGCGCAAAAGATGTTTTTTTGAACGTAACTGGCGGTATTTCCGTAGATGATCCCGCGATAGATTTGGCAGTTGTTGCGGCCATTTTATCGTCAAACGAAGATATTCCTGTAAACAAAGATTTTTGTTTTGCTGGCGAAGTTGGTCTTTCTGGCGAAATTCGTCCCGTAAACCGAGTAGATCAAAGGATTCAGGAAGCAGAAAAATTAGGCTTTTCGACTATTTTTGTATCAAAATACAATAAAATTTCATTAAAAAATTCTGGGATAAAAATTCGATTGGTCGCAAAAATCGAAGATGTAGCAAGCGAATTGTTTGGGTAAAATTATTATCTTTGAAAATAAAAATCATTTGTTATGGACATGCAAATCGAAAAAATGGAATTAATAGAATTAATTATTAATACAAAAACTGACTCTGTTTTGAAAAAACTAAGAATGGTTCTTGAAAAAGATAATCAATTGAATTTAACTCCAGAAGAATATAAAATTATTGATGAAAGAAGAGAAAACCATATGTCTGGAAAATCCAAATCTTTTTCTTGGAAGCAAGTAAAAGAAAATATTCAAATTTCTAAGAAATGATTTATGAACTTGTAATTAAAGAAGAGGCTGTTTTCGAAATAACAGAATCTTATTTATATTATGAATCAAAATCTTTAGGTTTAGGCGATCGTTTTGTAAATCAATTAGAAACTTATCTTGATCGAATTACTCAATTTCCATTTCATTTCGAGGTGAAACGAAAACCATATCGGGAGGCTTTCATCAAAAAATTTCCATTTCTAATTATTTATGAAATTATAGAAACCCAAGTTGTGGTTTATTCTGTTTTTAATACAAATAGAAATCCAACCAAAAACCGTAACTAAAACTCATGAAGTCCTTTTCTAACATTCTTGAAATCGTAAATAATTTTCACGAACTAGGCGAAACCATTCTCGCTGCAGAGTTTTTAGTTAAAGAATATGGTTTGGAAAACCCAAATCTAAAAGGTTTCGAATTACGCGAAGCTGCCAAACCCGAATTTGTTTTATTTACAACCGAAGGCAATTTTGGCGAACAACAAATCATTAAAATCCCCGAAAACGCTTTCGAATTTTCGCTGGAATTAATGCTAACTTTACTTGCACACGAAATGGTTCATGTGAGTCAAAAAGCAGCTGGATCGGTAATTACAGACAAAAACGAACGCGAATGGCAGGCGTATTACGAAATGATTTTTCATGAAATTTATACAAATATTCCAGAGGTTCCTAATTTTCAAAAAAAGTTTTTTAGTAATAAAGCTTTAGAATATTATACTCGAATGGGCGAAAATTCGGAACTTCAGATGAAATATGCCGATCAAAAAGAAGATATCGAAAAATTATTAGCTTCGATTGTCTAAAAAATTTATAATGCTTCCTAAACTTTTTTAATAAATTACTCCATTTATAATTACACTTAATTTTTTTATATGAAAAATCTATTTTTATTACTCGCTTTTTTGGTTTCGGCAAATACTTTTGCTCAAAAACCAATTTTTACTACTGCAAAAGTAAAGGCTGCAACTGTTTATTTTAATTCGGTAGAAATTTCTCAAAACACATCAGTTTTACTTCCAAAAGGAACAAGCGAAATTGTCGTGAAAAACGTTGCCGATTATCTTAATGAAAACACGGTTCAAATTGGCGCGCCAGCATCGGTAACGGTTTTGTCGGTTCAGTTTAGTAACAATTACATCAGCGAATTCGAAATTGACGAAAATAATCCAGTCATAAAAAAAGTTCGTGACAGCATTACTTTTGTTCAAAAAGAAATTTACAAAATCGAAATCGAAAAAGTTTCTAACACCAAATCCATCGAAATATTAGATAAAAACCAGCAAGTTTCCGGAGTAAATTCTGGGTTAAATGTTTTAGATTTAATGAAAATGGTAGATTATTACAAACTAAAAAGATCTGAATTGAGTAATGCCATCACATTTTTGGATGAAAAAGAAATCAAACTCAATGAAAAATTAGTCCGATTAAATACCAAACTAGAAATAAACACTAAAAACGAGGAAAAATCGTCCAACGGGAAACTCATTATTCAAGTAATGAATGAAGTGGCGGGAACTGTAGATTTCGATATTAATTATCTAACACCAAATGCCAGTTGGTCACCATTTTACGACTTGCGAGCCAATACGATTTCCGAACCTATAAAAATGATGTACAAAGCACAAGTTGTACAAAGTACAGGAATTGATTGGAAAAAAGTAAAACTAACCTTGTCCAGCGGCAACCCAAACCAGAACAATCAAGCACCAATTTTGAGCACATGGTGGTTGGCATATCAGGATTTATCTAATGGTTATGGTAACGGGGCGTCCAACCAATTACAAGGCAGAGTTAGAGGTGTAAAAATTCAAAGTGAAGCAGATGCTCCAGTTTCAAAGAGTGAAGATTATGATAAACAATCAACGATTTCTAACTACACAACAATCTCCGAAAACCAACTCAATATTTCGTTTGATATAGATATTCCTTACGATATTTTGTCCAACGGCAAACCACATAGTGTGGCACTCAAGGAAATAAAACTTCCTGCAGCTTACAAATATTATGCCGCGCCAAGAGTAGAAAAAGAAGCTTTTTTATTGGCACAAATCAATGATTACTCCAAGTACAATTTGCTGCAAGGCGAGGCCAATATTATTTTTGAAAGCATGTATGTTGGTAAAACTTTTATTAATCCAAATCAGACTTCGGACACCTTGAGTTTGAGCATGGGAAGAGACAAAAAAATCTCTATAAAACGCGAAAAAGTGATTGATAAATCGGGAACCAAATTTTTATCCTCCAAAAAAGAACAAACATTTACTTACGATATTACGGTTCGAAATAACAAAAAAGAAGCTGTGGAGTTAATGCTAAAAGACCAATATCCGCTGAGTCCAGACAAGGAAATAGAAATAGAATTGCAAGAAAGTAGCAATGCGAAAATCAATACCGAAACAGGCGTTTTGACTTGGAATTTAGATTTAAAATCTAACGAAACCAAGAAAATTCGAATAAGTTACAAAGTCAGATATCCAAAAGACAAAGTGATTGGAAATTTGTAAAAACAGAAAACCCGAAAGTTAATTTTCGGGTTTTTTTGGGCTTTAGTCTAAGGACTTCTTTATGTAAACAAACCAAAAAATGGATTAGCAGTTTTTTATTATACAGAGATTCACAGAGAAAAATATTTTCGTTTTTATCTCAAAAAACTTCGTGAGTCTCTTTGATTAAAAAAATTTTATACGGATTTAATAATAATAAATTACGGTGCAGGATTTGGAATTAATTCCTGAATAATATTAATTTGGTTTAAGTTTTCTTGCGACAAAATCACTTTGTGCGAATTGATGTTTTCCTCCAACTGCGCCAATGATGTTGCCCCAATAATTGTGGAGGTTACAACTTGTTGCTGTTGCACAAACGCCAATGCCATTTGAGTAAGCGTTAGTCCGTTTGCTTGGGCTAATTTCTGATACAATTTGGTTGCACGCATGCAATTATCATTGGTATATCTTGTAAATTGTGGGAATAATCCGTTTCTGGATTCTGGTAAAATTCCGTTGAGATGTTTTCCGGAAAGAACCCCAAAACCAAGTGGCGAATACGCTAATAACCCAACATTTTCGCGGTAACACATTTCGGATAATCCTACTTCGAAAAGACGATTTAGCAACGAAAAAGGATTTTGAATAGTCGAAATTCGTGGTAAATTATGTTTTTCGCTTTCTTGAAGGAAACGCATTAACCCAAAAGGCGTTTCGTTAGAAATTCCTATTTGTTTAATTTTTCCTTGTTTTATTAATCCGTCAAAAGTTTCTAAAATATCCGAAAAATTGTCTTGCCAATCGTCCTCAACAATAGAAAATCCGCGTTGTCCAAAAAAGTTCATTTTGCGTTCTGGCCAATGCATTTGATACAAATCGATATAATCTGTTTGCAATTGAAGCAATGATTTTTCGACTGCATCTATAATATTTTTTTTAGAAAAATCGAGTTTTTCTCTTATGTAATTCATGCCGCGATTTGGTCCCGCAATTTTGGATGCCAAAACTATTTTGTCTCTATTTCCTGTTGCTTTGAGCCAAGATCCGATATATTTTTCGGTTAATCCGTAGGTTTCTGCTCGGGCTGCAATGGGATACATTTCGGCAGTATCTATAAAATTTATTCCTTTCTCGATGGCAAAATTAAGTTGTGCATGCGCCTCGGTTTCGGTGTTTTGTTCTCCAAAAGTCATTGTTCCTAAACATAACTGACTGACTTGTATATCGGAATTTGGTAAAGTATTGTATTTCATTATTTAATTTCTGTAAAAATTGAGTTGTATTATTTGTGACACAAATGTAAAAATTAGTTTATCGATTTCGGGTTGCAATTAACAGCTTTTTTAGAAATGTTTATGAAATAAAAAAGGTTCAAAAACTTTCGCTTTGAACCTTAATTCCTTAGTTGGTTTTGGTTGGTAATTTTTTTATAAATACTAAAATTCGTTTAGCATTTTTGAGATTTCATCTAGTTTTGGAGTAAGAATAATTTCTATTCTGCGGTTTTTTGCTTTTCCATCAGGCGTATCATTGCTCATAAGAGGCGCAAATTCTCCACGTCCTGCAGCAGTAAGATTTTCTTTTTTTACGTTTTTGTTTTCTGATAAAATGTTTACAATTGCAGTGGCTCTTTTGGTCGATAAATCCCAATTGTTTTCGATAGATCCTACTGATGCAAGGAACTTGTCATTATCCGTATGCCCTTCTATTAAAACTGAAATTTCTGGGTTTGACCCCAATACTTTCCCTACTTCTACAACGGCTTTTTTACCTTCTACTCCAACGGCATAACTTCCTGTTCCAAAAAGCAATTTGTTCTCCATAGACACATAAACTTTTCCGTTTTTTTGCTCGATGGTTAATCCTTTTCCTTCAAATCCGTTTAGGGCTTTTGATAAAGTTTCTTTTAGTTTTTTCATGCTCGCCTCTTTGGCTGCCATGATTGCTTCGAGTTCGCTTAGTCTTTTGGAGTTTTCGGCGAGATCTCCTTTGGTTTTATTAAATTTTTCCTGCTCGGCTGCCAATGCTTTTTCTTTTGCCTCGAGTTTAGCAAGAAGTTCACGATTTTTGGTCATGTTGGCTTGCAAAGCTTCGTCGCTATTTTTTTCTAAAGCGGTGTATGATGCTTGTAATGTTTTTAGGTTTTTATCCGCTGCTGTATAATCTGCTTGAAGTTTTTCGCGTTCGGCTTTTAGTTTTTCGTATTCGGTTTTTAATGCTGTTGCATCGTTTTCGAGCGCTGTTTTGGATTTTGTGAGTTCCTCGTTGCTATCGGCTAGGGTTCGGTTTTCTTTTTTGAGATCTGCAAATTTGTTTTCGAGATCATTGTAGATTTTTTTGGAAACGCAGGAGCTTGCTAAAGCTAGAATTAATATAGAAAGTGAAATTTTTTTGATCATTTGTGTTTTTTGATTTGAGGTTTGTTATGATTTTGTTGAAAACGTAAAAATAGGTTTTAATTTTTTAATTCTGTTGCTTTTTTATTTTTTAGCCGTGATGGAAATGGAAATCCTTTTTTTTGGTAAAATTGTGGTTTTTTTGTTGTAAAAAAGCGACCAGCGGAAGCTCTTTTTGCGACTTAGAAAACCCGATTTTGCGAAAAAAGATTGAAATGCACAGCGCGATTGGCTCCTTATTCTATCTCTACTAAAATTGGACAATGGTCGGAATGCATGGCTTCGGGAAGGATTACGGCTCGTTTGAGTTTGTGTTTCATGTTGTCGCTCACCAAGTTGTAATCTATGCGCCAACCTTTGTTATTGGCTCGTGCGCCGGCGCGGTAACTCCACCAAGAATATTGGTGCGGATCTTTGTTGAAATGCCTAAAACTGTCTATAAATCCGCTTTTCATGAATCCGTCGAGCCATGTGCGTTCTTGCGGCAAAAAACCCGATACGGTTTTGTTGCGGACCGGATCATGAATGTCAATGGCTTCGTGGCAAATGTTGTAATCGCCACAAATTACTAGGTTTGGGGTTTGTTTTTTGAGCTCGTTTATGTAGTTCTGGAAATCGTCCATGAACATAAATTTGTGATCCAATCGCTCGATATTTGTACCCGATGGCAAATATAAACTCATTACGGAAACGTCGTTAAAATCCGCGCGAATATTTCGGCCCTCGAAATCCATATGCTCAATTCCTGTTCCGTAAACTACATTATTGGGTTTGATTTTAGACAAAATTGCCACCCCGCTATAGCCTTTTTTGGTTGCAGAAAAGTAGTATTGATAAGGGTATCCTGCATTTGTAATGTCTTGAACTGGGATTTGGTCTTCCATGGCTTTTATTTCCTGAAGGCAAATTACATCTGGATTTGCTTGTTGCAACCAATCCAAAAATCCTTTTGTAATTGCTGCTCGAATGCCATTTACGTTGTAAGAAATAATTTTCATTTAGGGTAAATTTTGAATTTCAAATATAATAAAAAACGATATAAAACAAGAATTAAAAAACAACGAAAATAAGGATTGATGGATAACTGCTTTTTGGGAGTTTTTGCTATCTTTGTTTTTCGCTCAAACAAATAAAAAATGGGTTTAGTAACCGCAAAAGAAGTTGCAAAAGCAATAAATGCTGACAAATACGGAGTTTTTGGAACTTTTTCGGGTTGGTTGTTGATGAAAGTTCTCAAGATTTCGACCCTTAATAAAGTGTACGATAAACATAAACATTTGGAGGATGTAGATTTTTTGAACGCTATTTTGAAAGATTTAGAAATAAAATTCGAAATTCCTGAAGAAGATTTAAAACGTTTGCCAAAAGAAGGCGCTTATATCACGATTTCCAATCATCCGCTTGGTGGAATTGATGGGGTTTTGTTATTGAAATTAATGTTGGAAAGAGAACCCAACTTTAAGATTATTGCTAACTTTTTGTTGCACCGAATTGCGCCTCTAAAAAAATATATCATGCCCGTAAATCCTTTCGAAAACCATAAAGACGTGAAGTCGAGCGTGGTTGGAATAAAGGAAACTTTACGCCATTTGAGCGACGGAAAACCACTTGGGATGTTTCCTGCCGGAGAAGTTTCGACTTATAAAGACGGGAAATTAATGGTGGATAAAGCTTGGGAAGAAGGCGCTATAAAAGTGATCCGAAAAGCACAAGTTCCTGTTGTTCCTATTTATTTTCATGCCAAAAACAGCCGTTTGTTTTACTTGCTTTCTAAAATTAGTGATACAATGCGAACTGCAAAATTGCCATCGGAATTGCTCACTCAAAAAGACAGAATAATTAAGGTTCGTGTAGGAAAACCTATTTCTGTTGCCGAACAAAATGAGCACAAAACTATCGAAGAATATTCGGAATTTTTGCGCAAAAAAACTTATATGCTTGCCAAACCTTTTGAGAAGGACAAGAATTTATTGGACAACTTGAATCCACAAAATCTAAAAATTTCTAAATCCCCAAAGGAAATAGTTACGCCAGCCAATCAGGAAAAAATGATTTCCGAAGTTGTAATGCTTCGCGAAAAAGATGGCCGATTATTACAAAGTAAAAATTACGAAGTTTTTCTTGCATCGGCAGAAATTATTCCGAATATCCTTCATGAAATTGGTCGATTAAGAGAAATTACTTTCCGTGAAGTTGGTGAGGGAACCAATAAATCTATCGATATAGATAAGTACGATACCCATTATCATCATATGTTTTTGTGGGACGATGATACCAAGCAAATTGCAGGCGCATACAGAATGGGATTGGGTTCCGAGATTTATCCAAAATACGGAATCGAAGGTTTTTACCTTAATGATTTGTTTCGTTTTGAGCCAGAATTGCATGACATGATGCACAAATCTATAGAGATGGGTCGTGCATTTATCATTAAGGAATACCAACAAAAACCAATGCCGCTTTTCCTGCTTTGGCGCGGAATTATTCATACTACTTTACGATATCCTGAGCATAAATTTTTGCTTGGCGGTGTGAGTATTAGCAATCAGTTTTCGGATTTTTCGAAATCGTTAATGATTGAGTTCATGAAATCCAATTATTACGATCCTTACATTGCGCAATATATTCATCCAAAAAAAGAGTTTAAAGTCAAACTGAAAGATGCCGATAAGGATTTTATTTTTGATGAAGCCGAAAGCGACCTCAACAAATTTGACAAACTTATTGACGAACTCGAACCTGGGGTTTTACGGTTGCCGGTTTTGATTAAAAAATACATCAAGCAAAACGCGAGATTAGTCGCTTTTAATGTTGATCCGCTTTTTAATAACGCCATTGATGGATTAATGTATATTAGGATTTCCGATATTCCAGAAAGCACTATGAAGCCCGTTATGGAGGAATTTCAAGCGGAATTGGAAAGAAAATTAAATGAAAAGGAATAATTTGGAAATTCGTTTTTAGTTTTGAATAAAAACTTACCTCCAAATCGATTGCCTTAAAATATCATCCATCGAATTGTTTTTTATAAAGTAAATAATTCTGATGAAATGGTAACTTGCCAGAAAAATCCCTAATCCGTAAGCCAGCTTTTTGTTGTATAAATATTTATGAAAATATTCTTTTTTTGTGATTAATTCGGTGGTGAGCACTACAATTGTTACCAAACAAAATAAGATTACAAACGGCCCAAGAATATGGTGATACAAACTTTTTTGCAAATCGCCAGAATATAAATAAACCAACGATTTTGTAATCCCACAACCCGGACAAGGAAAACCCGTAATCATCTTGAAAGGGCAAAAAGATTGGTCGGTTTCCAGATGGTTATTCCCGTTGAAAAACATTAAAAAAAACGGAATCATTAGCGTTATAAGTGCGCCTATAATTCCGTAAATTTTACGTTTGGATTTGGTATTAATTGTATAATTTATTGATGTCACTTTGAACTATCATTGCTGCAATCATTGGAAAAAACAGACCTAAAATGAGTAATAAAACCGAGTCGTCTTTTTGTGGCATTCCGGCTCTTTTATAAACTAATGGCAAACCATCTTTTCCTGCCAAATAAAAGAAATAAACGTTTACAGGATAACAACAGCCTGCAAAAATAGCAACTGGTTGCGATATGACTTCACGCTCGGCAACCGCATTTATTACTTCGGCAATTTTTATATTCCAATAAATGAGGTACAATCCGCAGGTTACAAAACCTAGTATTAATACAATTATAGGATCGACTCTAAACTCAGGTATTGGGTTTTTTGGGGTATTCCAGTTTTCGTTGGTTGTTATAATTTCCATTGTTTGATTGTTTTGTTTTTGATTAGTGCATAAAAATAATATTTTTTTTTAGAGGATTCCTAATTAAATTAAAAAATCAGAAATCATTAAAAATACATATTCTTAATTTTATCGACAATTACTTGGGCTAATTTTTTATGACTTTCGAAAGTCCAACCCGCAATATGTGGCGATAAAATAACTTTTTTTGCTTGAAGCAAATATTGAAATGCTTCGGGAATATCATTTTCTGTAAACAAAGTTTCGAAAGATAATTTTTCGTATTCCAAAACATCAAGTCCAGCGCCAAGAATTTTTTTGGATTTTAAGCCTTCGACTAAATCTGAAGTTACAACGTTATTTCCGCGAGAAGTATTGATGAGCCAAAATGGTTTTGCAAACGAATTGATAAATCCCTGATTGACCATTTTATCGGTTTCGGGCGTCCACGGAATGTGCAAACTTACTACATCGGATTTTTGTTGTAGTTCTTGCAAGGAAACTTGTTTGGCATTTGCATCTCCAATATTTTGTAGAATATCATAAAAAATAACTTCGCAATCAAAACCCAATAGTTTTTTGGCAAAGGATTTTCCCATATTTCCGTAACCAATTATCCCAATGGTTTTCCCTTCAATTTCGTGACCTCGATTGGATTCTCGGTTCCAGTTTCCTGATTTTATTTCGGAATCGGCATTGTTTAATTTATTGAAAAGCGACAATAACATTCCTAACGCATGCTCTCCAACTGCATTGGCATTTCCTTCGGGAGCAGCAACTAGTGTTATGTTTTTAGAAATGGCATATTCGCAATCAATGCTTTCTAGTCCTGCACCAACCCTTGCTATAAACTCTAAATTTGTGGCTTTGTCAATAAATGTTTTGTCGATTTTGAAACGACTGCGAATGACAATTCCTTGATAATCTTGGATTTTGGCTTCGATTTCGTGTTTTGATGATGTAAAATCCTCGTGATTGGTAAAACCAAGTGCCTGCAATTGCTCCATTAGTAATGGATTGTTGCTGTCGATGTGGAGGATTTTTATTTCTGGTTTCACTTTTTTATTGTTAAGATTTGTTTTGCATTAGGGACGGAAGTGGAAATCCTTTTTGTGAAATGTAGCGATAGCGGAATTGCACAAAAAGATTGTAGCGAACAGCCCGACGGCTTTTTCAGCCGGAATGCCCACCAGTGCCTAAAAGAGCGAACTGGCGAAGCAAATTATACTCCTAAAATTAGTTTTGCAATTGTAAAATAAAGGATTATGCCAAAAACGTCGTTGGTTGTTGTGATAAATGGTCCTGTTGCAATTGCGGGATCGATTTTGTTTTTATGCAGGAAAAATGGTACTAATGTTCCCAATGTTGCGGCAAATAAAATGACTACAATAATTGAAATTGATATGGCAAATCCTACTAAATATTGTTGGTACATTATGGAATGATAGGCTAATAAAAATAATGAAATAATGCTTCCTGAGATGAGCGCAACGGTTAATTCCTTTGAGAAATAGTTTCTTGAAAACTGTTTTAAAGTTCCGTTTGCTAATCCTTGCACTACAATTGCCGATGCTTGAACTCCAACGTTTCCTGCGGTTGCGGATAATAACGGTACAAAAATCATTAAGGTGAAATAGCGTTGCATGGTCATTTCGTTTCCTTTTAGGATAATTGATGCAACAATTTCGATTACCATTCCAATTAATAGCCAAGGCAAGCGTGCTTTTGTGAGTTCGCGAACGCTGTCGCCAGCCTCGACATCTTGCGTGATACCGGCGGCGAGTTGGTAATCTTTTTCGGCTTCGTCCTTGATTACATCTAGAATATCGTCGATGGTGATTCGGCCAACTAATCTGCCCAATTCGTCGGTTACGGGAATGGCTTCGAGATCGTATTTTTGCATGATTCGTGCTACTTCGACATCTTCGGTATCGACCATTACGGAGTTTAATTTTTTGATGTAAACTTCGCTAATTGGCGTTTTTGCTGATGTTGTGAGTAAATCTTTGAGCGATAATCGTCCTAATAATTTATCTTGATCATCGACTACGTAAATAGAATGTACTCGAGAAATGTTTTCGGCTTGAATGCGCATTTCTTTTATGCAGGTTAGAACATTCCAGTTTTCGTAAACTTTTACGAGTTCTTTGTGCATGATTCCTCCTGCAGTATCTTCTTTATAACGCAATAAATCGACAATGTCCTTGGCGTGTTCTACGTCTTGCAGTTCAGATATTACTTCTTCTTTTTTACTTTTGGAAAGTTCGGCAATAATATCGGCGGCATCGTTGGTTTCGAGTTCGTCGAGTTCTTCGGCGATTTCTTTTGGCGAAAGTCTGCTTAGGATATTTTCTCGCAAATCGTCTTCGAGTTCCAATAAAATTTCGGCTGTTTTTTCGGAATCTAGCACCTTGAAAATATAGGTTGCTTCGTTAAAATCGAGTTCGTCGAGAATTTCGGCAATATCGGCATGATGCATATCACTTAGTAAAACTTCGAGTTGTTGGTCGTTTTTTTGCTGAATGAGTTGCTCTAATTCCTTGATTAGATCCTTGCTGATTTTAAATTCCATCGGCTTCGATTTTTTGAGTAAGTTCTATAAACTGTGCTACGTTGAGTTGCTCTGGTCTGAGATTGAAAACTTCGTCTTCACGCAAACTGTCGGACAAATTTAATGTTTTTAAACTATTTCTCAATGTTTTTCTTCGTTGTTGAAAAGCGGTTTTTACAACCGTGAAAAATAGTTTTTCGCCGCAAGGCAAAGTAAAATTTTCTTTACGACGCAAACGCAAAACTCCCGATTTTACTTTTGGTGGCGGAATAAAAACGGTTTCATCTACCGTAAAAAGGTATTCGGCATCATAAAATGCTTGAGCCAAAACCGATAGAATTCCGTAGGCTTTGGTTCCTTTTTTCTCGCAAATGCGCTCTGCAACTTCTTTTTGGAACATTCCAGCAAATTCGGGGATTTGATGACGTAATTCCAAGGTTTTAAATACAATTTGTGTAGAAATATTATACGGAAAATTACCAATTATTGCAAATTGTTTTCCTTGAAAAACTTCGTTTATATCGTATTTTAGAAAATCTTTAGAGATTATTTTGTCTTTTAGTTTCGGGTAATTTTCATCAAGATACGTTACGGATTCGGTGTCGATTTCGATAACGTAAGTATTAATTTCTTTTTCTAAAAGATATTTTGTAAGAACACCCATTCCTGGTCCTATTTCTAAAACATCATTGTAACCCTCAAGATTTAGTGTGTCGGCAATGGCTTTTGCAATGCTTTCGTCTTTTAGGAAATGTTGTCCGAGGTGTTTTTTGGCTTTTACTGCTTCCATAATATATATTTTAATTTTCCGAATATTAAATTCGTCTAAAAATCTTTTTAATGCTCCGAAATCAATTCTAATTCGGTTCTAAAAGCCAACATTTTATCTCCAAAAAGTTGTAATCCTTCTTCTCGAAATGCAGGTGCATCCTCGTCGTAATATTTTTGCAAAGTTGCTTTACTATCGGTTGTGTATTGAACGGAATAGGTTGTTCCGCCCATTTCTTCCTCAATTAAAACCTTGACAATTCGTGCCGATGAAAACTTTCCTGTTGCCAAAATTTCTGGAATATGTTTGGTTTGCATCCAAGTAAGCCATTGGTTGTGAACACTTTCGTGAATGTTGATTGTTACGTTGTATATTATCATTTTTTTATTATTTGTCTGTTCGTTTATCTGATTATTTGCTGACAAATAACCAACTTATATATCCTTGTCTCCGCGGAGTTGTCTGTATTTTTTTCGAGCATCTATAAAATAAATGCTGTCTTCGTGATGGAAAATTATTTCTTCATAATATTTTTTTGCTTTCTCAATATCTTTGAGTTGTTTGTTATAAATTTCAGCCGAAAAATAGTTGGCTTCGTCTATGTAAATGCTTTCTTTGAAATTATCAATAATTTTTTGATATTGATTTAATGCCGAAATAAAATCCAATTGTTTTTCGTAAATTTTTCCAATTCTGTACAAAGTTACGGGTTCTATTTGCTGCGTTTGTTCAAAAGATGATTTTGGGTCGGGTGTTTTATTTTCTTTTAAAATATTTTGAAAAGCTATTAATGCCTCTTGAGTTTTATTTTGATATTGCAAAAAGTCCGCATGTGCAAATTTTTTGAGCGCAGTTTGAGTCGAATCCGCAACTGTATTGTCGTTTATTAACAAAAATAAATCTAAAGCATCGTTTGCAATTAGCTGTGTTGATGCGGATTTGAGTTGCTTAAGCTGTTTTGTCGCCCAAACAAAATCGGTCTGAAAATAACTGGTTTTTGCAATTTTTAAGCTCGCTTCATGACCAATTGCATCGTTTTTTAGATCGTCTTCTATTTGTGAATAATAAATTAATGCTTGATTAAATTTTTCTTGAAACAGCAATTCGTCTGCCAGTTCCATTTTTATATCTGAAATCTGAAAATCATTTAACGGTAAATCCAATGCGTTTTTTAGAATGGTTTTTCCTAATTCTGGATTTTTTAGATTAAAAGTTTCAAAATGCGCTTGTAATTTTTGTATCGATAAAGTGGCTTGGTTTATGCCAAATTCCTTAATTAAGTTTTCTAAATCGGTTTTTATTTCTGGAAAATCTTTTTCTTGAGCTTTATCGATTTTAATTTTTTCGAGATAAAAATTGGCTTGAATTTTTATTTCCTTATCCAAAGTATTTTCTAAAACAAAAGCAAAAATTTCCTGAGCTGTTTCTTGATCGTTTTCCTCGATTGCTAATTGCGCGAGATTTATAATATTCCCAAACGATTCGGGGTTTCGTTTATAAATAGATTTTTCTTGAATAAATGCTTTTCCAAATTCCTTTTGCTGCACAAAAAACCAACTTAAATATTGATTCCAAAAAATATCTTGATTTTTCTGAACCTTAATTAACAAAGCTTTTTTGAGTTGATTGTTGAATATTTCCTCTGGATCTTCGTTTATAAATCTCGAAAACTGATATTGAATTGCCGATAAATTATCTTGATTCTCGTAGGATTCTTGCAAGAATTTGTCAATCATAAGTTCCGTATTGCCTTGCTGGCCATAAAGCATTGCCATTTGAAAATTGAAATTGAATTTTGGCTCCAACTCAACCGCGGTTTTATAAGCCAATAATGCGTAATCTATTAATACTTTTTTCTCGAAAATTCCAGCTACTCCATACACTTCTGCTGGATTTTTTTTTATTCTGGAAATAGCCAAATCGTAATATTTTTTGGCTTCGGGTTCTTGTTTTTCAAGCTGGTAATTGTAACCAATTTCTACTAACAAACTGGCTTGTTTGTATTGGTCAAATCTTTGTTTTAGGGCTTTTTCGGCTTTATCAAATTGTTGTAATTGCTGGTTGCATTCTACAATTTTAAGAAAATAATATGGGCTCGACGGTTGGTCTTTTTGCAACTCCTCGAAACTGAGTAATGCCTTTTCGAAATCGCCTTTTTCGTAGTAATTTTGCGCCAATTGTTCGTTTTGCGAGAAAACAAATATTGAAAACATTAGAAATACTATGACAAAAAGTTTTTTCATTTCCGAGTTTTATTAAAAAAACAATGCACTAATGTAACACTTTTTGTGTCAGATTAGTACATTGGTTTTCAAAGATTAACGTTGTTAGTTAATAATATCAAATCCTGTATATTTTCTTAGAACTTCGGGAATTACAATTCCTTCGGGCGTTTGATAATTTTCTAAAATTCCTGCCAAAACTCTTGGCAAAGCCAATGAACTTCCGTTTAAGGTATGTGCCAATTGGTTTTTTCCGTCTTTGTCTTTAAAACGTAATTTTAATCTGTTGGCTTGAAAAGTTTCAAAATTAGAAACAGATGAAATCTCTAACCAACGGTCTTGAGCTGTGCTAAAAACTTCGAAATCATAAGTCAGTGCTGATGTAAAACCCATATCGCCACCGCAAAGACGTAAAATTCTGTATGGTAATTTGAGCTCTTGAAGGATGTTTTTTACATGTTCGACCATTCCTTCTAAAGCTTCATACGATTTTTCTGGATGCTCAATTCGTACAATTTCGACTTTATCAAATTGGTGCAAACGATTTAGTCCACGAACGTGAGCGCCCCAAGAGCCTGCCTCACGACGGAAACACGGTGTGTAGCCCGTTGCTAAAACTGGTAATTCGGATTCTTGCAAAATTACATCTCTAAAGATGTTGGTTACAGGAACTTCGGCTGTTGGGATAAGGTATAAATCGTCCTTGGCATCGTGATACATTTGCCCTTCTTTGTCGGGCAATTGTCCCGTTCCGTAAGCAGAAGCTTCGTTTACTAAATGCGGAACTTGGTATTCTAAGTAACCTGCATCGGTATTTTTGTCTAAGAAATAAGAAATTAGTGCGCGTTGTAACTTGGCTCCTTTTCCTTTGTAAACTGGAAATCCTGGAGCGGTTATTTTTGTTCCTAATTCGAAATCTACAATGTCATATTTTTTTATCAAATCCCAGTGTGGCATGGCGCCTTCGTGCAAAACAGGAATTTCTCCTTCCTCGAAAACGTTTAGATTGTCCTCGGGCGTTTTGCCTTCAGGTACAAGATCCGCAGGAAGATTTGGTAAAGTATATAATTTTTGGGTTAATTCCTGAGCAAGTGCATCGGCTTTTTCAGATAAATCTTTGCTAGTTTCTTTTAATGAAACTGTTTTTAGTTTGAGGATTTGGGCTTTTTCTTTTTCGCCATTTTTCATCAAATCACCAATTTCTTTGGCGAGTTTATTAGCTTCGGATAAAGTATTGTCGAGCTCTAATTGTGTTGCGCGGCGTTTTTCGTCGAGTTGCACTACTTCGTTTACAATGCTTGTTGCATCAATGCTTCTTTTTGCTAAAGCTTTGATGACTTTTTCCTGATTTTCTCTAATAAATGTGATTTGTAACATGTTTTTGTTTTTATGAAGAGGCAAATTTAAGCAATTACTTTAAAATAAAAGAAACAAAACTAAGGTAAGCCATAAGTTTTGATAATTGAAGCTAAGTTTTTGCATTTTATAGTGCTATTAACACAATTTTATTATGGCATTAATTATATTTGCTAAAATAATTTACATTAAATGAAAAATATTTACATTATAATATGCTTATCGATTTTTTCTTTTGCTTTTTCGCAAAGCGATGATACTATGGTAAAATCCGAAATGATTGCGGCATCCAAAATTATTGATTTTAAAGTTAATCCTAATACCCAAAACTACGATATTACCTATCATAAATTAGAGTTTACAGTAGATCCAGCCGTTGCAAATATTAACGGAAAAGTTACTACAACTTACACCGCTTTGTCTAATATGACTACTTTAACCTTTGATCTATACAACTCATTAATAGTAAGTTCTGTTAAAATAAATGGCGTTTCGGCATCATTTGTTCAGCCAACTGTTGGGAATGATCAATTGGTTATTACGCTGCCATCGACCCAAATAGCTGGAACATCTGCAAGTTCGGAAATTATTTATTCTGGGAATCCAACTTCATCGGGGTTTGGATCATTTACAGTAAAAACACATGGTACAGGAGCTGCCAGAAAACCAGTTTTATATACTTTATCAGAGCCTTACGGGGCAAGAGATTGGTGGCCTTGCAAGCAAGATTTGAATGACAAGATTGATAATATCGATGTTTATATTACTGCTCCATCGGCTTATATTGCGGTATCTAACGGAATAGAAACTACTTTACCTGTAATTGTAGGAGCTAATAAAACTACACATTTTCATCATGGGCATCCAATTCCAGCGTATTTAATTGCTATTGCGGTTACTAATTATAGTGTTTTTAACCAAGTTGCGGGTTTAGGCACAACCGCAAGCCCAAATTATCCTGTTATAAATTACAGTTATCCAGAAACAAAAACGGCAAACGAAGCAAGTATTGCAATTACCCCTACAATTTTGAATTTTTACGAATCGATTATTGGTCCATACGCTTTTAGAGATGAAAAATACGGGTTATGCCAATTTGGTTGGGGCGGCGGAATGGAACACACAACCGTTTCCTTCATGACAGCTGGCGGAAGTGGCGCATACAGTCGAAGTTTGATTGCTCATGAAACGGCGCATCAATGGTTTGGAGACAAAATAACTTGCGGATCTTGGAAAGACATTTGGCTTAACGAGGGAATCACAGAATATATGTCTGGTTGTGTTGTCGAAAATCTTGACGGAGCCACTAGTTTTGTAAATTGGAAAAACAATAAAATAGCAAGTATAACAAGTGCTCCCGAAGGGCATTTGTATCTAAACGATGATGATTTAACAAATGTAGATCGAATTTTTGATGGCAGATTAACCTACGATAAAGGCTCGATGGTGTCTAACATGTTGCGATTTAAAATGGGAGATACCAATTATTTTCAGGGATTACGTAATTATTTAGCAGATACTCGATACGCTTATGGATATGCCGTTACTCCGGATTTTCAAGCAAAAATGGAAACTTTGTTTGGGGTTCCAGGAAGTTTACAAGAATTTTTTAATGATTGGGTTTACAACGAAGGTTTTCCTACCTATACTGTAAATGTTACCAATTCTGGAGCTGGGCAAGCAAGTATAAAAATAAATCAAACGCAATCTATTACAGATGTAAATCAGGTGGGTTATGTTTCGTTTTTCGAAATGCCGGTGCCAATTAGATTAACTGGTGCTGCAGGGCAAATACTAGACGTAGTTTTAGACAATACTACAAACGGACAAATATTTAATGTTCCCGTAAGCTTTGTTGTAACTGGAGTTGTTTTTGACCCAAACAAAAACATAATCTCTCTAAACAATAGTACAACTCTAGGAACAGGGAATTTTGAATTAGAAACCGCAACAAGCATTTATCCTAATCCTAGTTCAGATATTTTGAATATAAATTTACCAACTTATGCCACGCTTGAAGTTGTAAATATTTACAATTCATTAGGTCAGAAAGTTATAGCAAAAAATTCTGGAACAGTTTTTGTAAATAATTTATCAAATGGGATTTACCAAATCGAAGTGATTACTAGCGAAGGTACTATTCATAAAAAATTCATAAAAAAATAAAACCTTTAATATATATGGTAAATAGTAAGGCGAAAACCTTACTTTTGCTTTTTATAACAGCATCTAAAAACAAAAAATGGGAACACTTATACAGATAGCACAATTAATCATGTGCTTGTCATTCTTAGTAATACTTCACGAATTAGGACACTTTTTACCAGCAAAATACTTCAAAACCAGAATCGATAAATTTTACTTATTCTTTGACCCATATTTTTCTATATTAAAAAAGAAAATTGGCGAAACAGAATACGGAATAGGATGGATTCCTATGGGCGGTTACGTAAAAATAGCCGGAATGATCGACGAAAGTATGGATAAAGAGCAACTCAAGCAAGAGCCTCAACCATGGGAATTTCGCAGCAAACCAACTTGGCAACGACTTATTATTATTTGCGGTGGTGTAATTGTAAATTTCTTTTTATCATGGATTATTTACACGATGTTATTGTTCAATAACGGAGATAATTTTGTTGATAATTCCAAAATTACAAACGGAATTGCGGTAGATTCTATAGGAAATCTTGTAGGTTTAAAATCCGGAGATAAAATCCTAAAAGTAGATGGAAAATTACAAACAAAATTTGATCAACTTCCTCTAGAAATACTTTTTGGAAACAATATTACTGTAAATCGAGAGGGAAAAGAGGTTACTTTTAACCTTGCAGACGAAGGCAAGCGCGAGGTAATGAAAAAATCGGGCAAAAATTTTCTAACTCCAAGAATAGAAACGGTAGTCGATTCGGTAACTTTAAATTCGCCGGCTATGATTGCTGGACTTAAAAAAGGAGATAGAATTATTGGGCTAAACGGAACCAAAACAATGTTTTTTGATGAATTTGGTACTATTTTATCAAAAGTAAAAAAAGATTCTCTATCGATAAATGTTTTAAGAAACAACCAAGAAATTGTTCTAAAAGCAAAAGCAGATACGGCTGGAAAAATAGGTTTTTATCCAAGTGCTGTTTTATTAAAAGACGCAATGGTTTCTAAAAAATTATCATTATTGGAGGCAATTCCTGCGGGTTTAAACAAAACCTTATCCACATTGACAGGACAAATCAAACAATTCAAAATCATTTTTAACACCAAAACCGAGGGTTACAAACAAGTTAGCGGACCGTTAAGAATGTTCAAGATTTTCAAACCAACATGGGACTGGACTTTCTTCTGGTCATTTACAGCAATGTTCTCTATTTGGTTGGCTTTTTTGAATATTTTGCCAATTCCAGGACTCGATGGAGGTCATGCAGTATTTATTTTGATAGAAATGATTACTGGCAAAAAACCTACCGAAAAAACCATGGAAGTTGCACAAACCATTGGCGTTGTGATACTTTTGTCATTAATGGCATTGGTTTTTGGAAACGATATTTGGCATTTGATAACCGACAAATAAAAAAAATAAAATTTTAATCGAAAAATGTTTGTTACAACAAAATTAAATAATATATTTGCACCGCTTTAAAAGTGAAACACACTTTCCTTCTTAGCTCAGTTGGTTAGAGCATCTGACTGTTAATCAGAGGGTCCTTGGTTCGAGCCCAA
>JAYVZI010000028.1:0-34620 GCA_043783485.1 Bacteroidota bacterium | reverse complement strand
GTGGTAGCAGTTTACGGTGGAGCTAGCATAACCGATCAGGCGAGAGAAATTAAAAGAGGTGCACAAATTATTGTTGCAACTCCAGGTAGAATGCAAGATATGATTAACAGAGGTTTGGTAAACATTTCTCAAATTAATTACTGTATTCTTGACGAAGCCGACGAAATGTTGAACATGGGTTTTTACGAAGATATCGTGAATATTCTTTCTACAACGCCAGACGACAAAAGCACATGGTTATTCTCGGCAACAATGCCTGCAGAAGTTGCCAGAATTGGAAAACAGTTTATGACTGACCCAATAGAAATTACAGTTGGAACCAAAAACTCTGGTTCAGCAACCGTTTCTCACGAATTTTACCTTGTAAATGCTCGTGACCGTTACGAAGCATTGAAACGTTTAGCAGATTGTAACCCTGATATTTTCTCGGTTGTTTTTTGTCGTACCAAACGTGATACACAAGCAGTTGCCGAAAGATTAATCGAAGATGGTTACAGCGCAGCAGCATTGCACGGAGATTTATCTCAAGCACAACGTGATGGTGTAATGAAATCTTTTAGAGGTCGTCAAATTCAAATGCTTGTTGCGACTGATGTTGCAGCTCGTGGAATAGATGTTGATAATATTACACACGTTGTAAATTATCAATTGCCAGACGAAATAGAAACCTATAACCACCGTTCTGGAAGAACTGGACGTGCTGGAAAACTAGGTACATCTATTGTAATTGTAACTAAAAGCGAATTGAGAAAAATTTCGTCTATCGAAAGAATTATCAAACAAAAATTCGAAGAAAAAACACTTCCATCAGGAATTGAAATCTGCGAAATTCAGTTGTTGCACCTTGCCAATAAAATAAAAGATACCGAAGTTGATCACGAAATAGACAACTATCTTCCTGCAATTAACAACGTTCTCGAAGATTTATCGAAAGAAGAATTAATCAAGAAAATGGTTTCTGTAGAATTTAATAGATTTATTAGTTACTACAAAAAAAATAGAGATATTTCTGGAATGTCATCAGGAAATGATCGTCGCGAAGGTCGTGAAGATCGTGAGCCAAGAGAAAACAATAACAACGGAGCAACTCGTTATTTTGTAAACATTGGTTCTCGTGACAATTTCGATTGGATGCAACTAAAAGATTATTTGAAAGAAACTTTAGATTTAGGTCGTGACGATGTATTTAAGGTTGATGTGAAAGAAGGATTTTCTTTCTTTAATACTGATCCTGAACATACTGATAAAGTTATGGAAATTTTGAACAACGCAACTTTAGAAGGAAGACGTATTAACGTTGAGATTTCTAAAAATGACGGTGGCGGACGCAGAGATCACAACGGAAGAAGTTCTGGTGGTGGTTTTGGTGGCGGGCGTTCATCTGGCGGTGGCGGAGGTTTTAGAGGCGAAAGAAGTTCTTCGGCTCCAAGATCTGGTGGTTTCGGACCAAGAAAAGAAGGTGGTTTTGGCGGCGACAGAGCTCCAAGAGAAGGTGGTTTTGGTTCAGGAAGAAGCGACAGAAGTTCATCTGCTCCAAGACGTGAAGGTGGTTTTTCTGACCGTTCTCCAAGAACATCGGACGCACCAAGACGCGAAGGTTTTTCGGACAGAGCACCAAGAAGTTCTGAAGGTTCTGGAGATTCATCTAGACCAAGAAGACCAAGAAGAAGCTAACACAAACTGTTAATTTTCTTATAATAATATAGGGGACTACAGAATATTTTAATGCATTTTACTACTTTTATAGTCTTAAAATCAAATATGAAATATTTTGTAGTTCTCTTTTTTTTAGTATTTACCTCAAGCTTAATAGCTCAAGAAACAACTTACACTCAGAAAATTTCTGGAACAATCATCAACGAAAACTCTTTGTTTCCGATATCTAATGTTAATATTATAAACATTAATAAGGTAAAAGGAACCATATCAAACGATAAAGGGTATTTCGAAATCGAAGCGTCTATAAGCGATACATTACACATAACTTGCCTTGGATTTGAATCTCTAAAAGTTAGAGTTACAAATGATTGGGTGAAAAATAAGACTACAAAAATCAAGTTATCACAAAAAGATTATGCACTCGAGGAAGTTATAGTTCGTCCGTATAATTTGACCGGATATCTGGAAATTGATTCAAAATTAATCCCATTAAAAGAGAATTACCGTTACAGTATTTCTGGTTTATCACAAGGATATGAAGCTGGAAATTACGCGCCGGGAGCTTTCGGAAAAGTGTTGGGTTCTATTTTTAATCCTGCGGATATGCTTTATAATTTCTTTGGAAAAAAACCAAAAGAATTGCGAAAACTAAAGGAAATGAAAAAAGACGATACCGTTAGAAACCTACTAGAATCAAGGTTTGACAGAGAAACAATTTCTGTTTTACTTGGTGTCGATAAAAAAGAAATTGCCGAAATACTTACGCGTTGCAGTTACTCGGAAACTTTTATAAAAACCGCCAACGATTTGCAAATTATGGACGCCATTAGCGAATGTTATGAGGAATATAAAATTTTGAAGAAAAAGTAAAACTACTTATTTTCTTCAAAATATCTTTGCTCAATCCTAACAATATCTTTTATAGAACTTTTTGCCCAAAGCAATCTTTTTTGTAGAATTTCAGTATCGGATAATTTCCAATTAATGTCGGAATTTCGTAATCTGTTCATCAAATTTTGAATAATTATTGATGCCGAAACGGATATATTCAAACTTTCGGTAAAACCAACCATTGGAATTTTCAAAAAACCATCTGCTTTTTCGAGAATTTCTTGCGACAAACCATCGCGTTCGGTTCCAAAAAACAAAGCACTAGGTTTAGAAATATCAAAATCATCCAGCAAACAATCATTTTCGTGTGGAGTAGTTGCAATAATTTGATATCCTTTAGTTTTCATGTTATCAATACAATCCGAAATATTATCGAACGTATTAATATCGACCCATTTTTGAGCACCCATAGCAATTTCTTTGTCAATTCTTTTTCCAAAACGTTGCTCAATAACATTCATTTCTTGAATCCCAAAAACCTCGCAACTTCGCATCACAGCACTCGTATTATGAAGCTGGAAAATATCCTCTACCACAACAGTAAAATGTTTTGTCCTATTTTCTAAAACCTTCAAAAATCTTTCTTTTCTGTTTTCTGTTAAAATATTTTCAAGAAAATTCAAGTAATCTAAATCAATCATTTTATAAATTATTATTTGGTAAAAATACATAAATTCATTAGTTTTATTAACTCAAAACGGTAAAGATGAAAAAGAAATTAGTAGTTCTATCTGGCGCAGGAATTTCTGCCGAAAGCGGTATTCAAACCTTTCGCGATAGCGATGGACTCTGGGAAGGACATAATGTAAATGATGTTGCAACTCCAGAAGGTTTCAATCGAAATCCCGAGTTGGTTTTAGATTTTTACAACCAACGTCGCAAACAATTGCAAACTGTAATACCAAATTCTGGTCACGAAATTATAGCCGCACTAGAGCAAGATTTCGATGTACAAATTATTACTCAAAATGTGGATAATTTACATGAAAAAGCAGGTAGTACAAACGTTTTGCATCTTCATGGCGAATTGCTAAAAGTAAGAAGCACAGCAAATAAAAACTATATTCTGGATTGGAAAGAGGATTTGGTTTTAGGAGATTTTGATGATAAAGGAAACCAACTCAGGCCTCATATTGTTTGGTTTGGCGAAGATGTTCCAGCACTAGAAAAAGCGGTTTCGATAGTCCAAAATGCAGATATTCTTATAATTATTGGGACCTCGTTACAAGTTTATCCAGCTGCAGGATTAATGAATTTTGCCAACGAAAATATTCCTGTTTACTACATTGATCCAAAACCAGCCGAAATTTATGATTTGCCAAACGACATCAAAATTATTGCAACAACTGGATCTAAAGGAATGAAAATTGTTGAGAAAGAGATGATGAAAATGAAGTGATTTTTGTTTAGAACATTACTCTAACGTATAAATTCGCTTTAAATCTAAAGCTTAATTAAATCATTATTGTAATTTTAACTACTGAGGTTGTTGCTGCGTTACACAATGAACCATTCCGCCATTTTCATATAAGTTTCTCACATCAATTCCTATTACAGATCTTGTTGCGTACAGTGTTTGTATTAGTGCGTTTGCGATTACATCATTTGGATCATTATAGTTAGGAACTAAAACTTTATTATTTGCTATATAATAGTTTACGTAGGAACCTTTGTAGCCTAAATTTGTCCCACCGGTAGTTATTACATTATTTTGAGTTAAAGGCAATTTAAGAAAATTATAAAATGTTCCATCTTTCTTTTTAGCCTGATACAATTTATTTATATCTGATTGTTTTACATCGTAATCCAATAAATCATTTTGAGCCATGGTTACTATTGTATTTTGATCTCCAAAAATTGCAAATCCATCAATATGCTGATCAGTTATTTCTAGTCCTGCTTGACCATCAAGCCAAATAAAATTTGTAACCCCTAAAAATTTTGTAAAAATAGCCTCCGCTTGAACTTGAGTCATATTTGGGTTTCTATTGTTATTCAAAATAGAACTTTTACACGCCATTAAAGTTCCGTTTCCATCCATTACGACGCTTCCACCTTCACAAGTCATAATAGCATTCAAATCCACAACTTCTTTTCCTTGATCAGAAGCAATTTTTGAAGGTATTAAATTGCAATTTGCAGATTGAATTAAAAGTCCAGTTTGCGCATCGGTTTTGTTACCCCAACCATTAAATCCCCAATCTTGTACTAGCAAGTTTCCATTTTTATCTTTTACATAAATAGGCCCATTATCTCTCACCCAAACATCGTCCGTTTTATATATATTAAAATCAATATTTGTTAATAAAACTCCAGATGAATTCAATAAAGCAATAATTCTATCTTTTTCGGCTTGATTGTAAGCTATAATATGAACTTTTTCGCCAGTTATCAATGCCTTTGTCATCTGTACCCAAGTTGGATCTAAACTGTTACGATATGCTATTCCGTATTGATACTGATGAGGCCATTGGAGCCAAGTTCCCTCATGAGGATCACTTTCGTTAGGCATTGTGTAATCTATCTGAGTAGTTACTGTTGGTTCCTGCACTTCAATTTTGTTACAAGAAATAAAAATTGCTAAAATTGATACTAGTAGGATTGTCATTTTATTCATTTTTATCGAGATATGATTTAGATTATAAACAAATGTATTTATTTAAAAAATAATTAGCAATAAAAAACAACTTTACGGTTAAAAATAGTCATTTAAATATTTTTTCATTTTTAAATTATCAATTAGCCTATCTTTGTACTCTAAAAAACAACACGCAATTACAATCCTAATGAGCATTCTAAACGAACTAAACGCTGTTTCACCAATTGATGGAAGATACAGAAGCAAAACCAAATCGCTATCTAAATATTTTTCTGAGGAAGCCTTAATAAAATATAGAGTTTTAGTCGAAATCGAATACTTTATAGCGCTTTGCGAAATTCCTTTGCCGCAATTGCAAAATGTTAATTCTGATATTTTTGAAAGTTTACGAAATATTTATAAAAACTTTTCGACGCAAGATGCACTTTGGATTAAGGAAACCGAAAAAACTACAAATCACGATGTGAAAGCGGTTGAATACTTTATAAAAGAAAAATTCGAAAGCTTACAACTGTCTCAATATAAGGAGTTTATTCATTTTGGCTTAACTTCCCAAGACATCAATAATACGGCAATTCCGCTTTCTACAAAAGAAGCTTTTCAAGATGTTTATCTAAAAACATTAATCGAATTGGTTGCAAAACTTAAAGATTTAAGCGTTGAATGGAAGGATATTCCAATGTTGGCTCGCACGCACGGACAACCCGCATCACCAACGCGTTTGGGCAAAGAAATTGGTGTTTTTGTAGAACGATTGGAAGAGCAAATGCGATTACTATTTAATATCCCATTTGCAGCAAAATTTGGTGGAGCAACAGGAAATTACAATGCACATCATGTGGCTTATCCACAAATTGATTGGAAAGAATTCGGTGGTAATTTTGTAGAAAATACTTTGGGTTTACACCATTCGTTTCCAACTACGCAAATAGAACATTACGATCATTTTGCTGCTTTTTTCGATGCTTTAAAAAGAATAAACACAATCATAATCGATTTAGATAGAGATATTTGGACTTATGTTTCCATGGAATATTTCAAACAAAAAATAAAAGCTGGCGAAATAGGATCATCGGCAATGCCACACAAAGTAAACCCTATTGATTTCGAAAATTCCGAAGGGAATTTAGGAATTGCAAATGCTATTTTCGAGCATCTTTCGGCAAAATTACCATTGTCTCGTTTGCAACGCGATTTAACGGATAGCACAGTTTTAAGAAATATTGGCGTTCCGTTTGGACACACTATAATTGCATTTGAAGCAACATTAAAAGGATTAAACAAATTGTTGTTGAACGAACCAAAATTCCACGAAGATTTAGAAAAAAACTGGGCAGTTGTTGCCGAGGCAATTCAGACTATTTTGCGTCGTGAAGGTTACCCAAATCCTTATGAAGCGCTGAAAGGTTTAACCAGAACCAACACTACAATTGATAAAAATGCAATTCATAATTTTATATCAACACTTGAAGTTTCGCAGGAAATTAAAACCGAATTATTGCAAATTACACCGAGTAATTTTTTGGGAATTTAATTAATAATGTATAATGGTCAAAAACAATTATTTAAATACAATTGCTTTAATAACTGTTTTTGTTATGTTACTTCTTGCTTTTTTTTTATTAACTGTAAAAACAAAAAATAAATTATCAAATAGCCTCTTTGCAGTTTTTCTATTCCTTACTGCATTTGATCTCAGTGGATTTTTTACCTATAAATATTTTAATGAATATTTAAATTTTGAGATTTTTAGAATGACGACTAGCTTATTAAACATGCCTTTATTTTATTTGTATGTTAAATCAGTTTGCCATTCTGATTTTAAATTAAAACTAAAAAACATAATACTTACAGTTCCTTTTATATTTTCTAATATTATTTTTATACCAAAGCTTTATTTAGGAACTTTTTTAGAGAGAAATTTATTTTTTGACCATTTTGAACAAATGCTTGAAGTTCAATTTTTTAATATTATCGGAGAACTACAATATGCTTTTTATATTGTTTTAATATTTATAACAATCAAAAAATACAAAGAAATTTATTTGGAGAATTATACCAATTCAAATAATTCCTCATATAAATGGCTATTTCAAATGACTGTGTTTTTTTTAATTGCTCATTGTATGGTTTTCTTTAGATTTTTAATGAAATATACAAATCATCATGCATTACTTAGTTGGTCAAATGTAATTATTGGAACTATTGCATTAATTATTAGTTGTTGGTTTGTGCTAAAAGCATTAAATAACCCAGATCTTTTTAAAGGTATTGATTCGAATATGTTATTGATAAATGAAGTAATAAATACTGAACTTGTTAATAAAAAAACAATCCTTGAAACTTCAAAAACAACGGCTATTAGTGCTCAAATAGACTTAGTAAAAAAGTATGTAACAGAATATGAACCTTACCTTGAACCTACATTAACAATACAAGAATTGTCCAAACAAGTGAATATTCCCGTTCGTGACTTATCCGTCTTGATTAATCACCAGATGAATCAACATTTTTTTGATTTTATAAATGAATATCGAATTAGTAAAGCGATGCAACTCTTAAAAGATCCTTTAAAAAGTAAGTTTACTGTTTTAGAAATTCTCTATGAAGTGGGTTTTAATTCGAAATCGTCTTTTAATACTGCCTTCAAAAAATACACCAATCAAACTCCAACAGAATTCAGAAACTCTTAATTATAAAGGCTTTGAAAAAAGTCGGACGTTATAAAGATAAAGTCGAACCCATTTAATTACTACAAATGGGTTCGACTTTTTTCATTCGGTCGCTATTGAAAAACTTCTGATGCAATTTTGCTTCAAATTAATACTAACAATAAAAATTTGAAATTATGAAAATTGTCTATTCATTCATTTTATTTTTTGCTTCTTTTATGTGTATGGCTCAATTAAAAGGGATAGTAAAAAATAACAAAACACCAATTGCCTTTGCAAATGTTATATTATTTAATTCCGAAGGAAAATTTATTACAGGAAAAATAACTAAAGAAGATGGAAATTTTGAAATTAATTTAGAAAAAGGAAATTATCAATTAAAAATTAGTGCAATTGGTTACCAAGTCTATAATAAAAACATATCTTTTTTTGACGAAATCTTACCTATTGGAGAGATTCAGCTTTTAGAAGCTACTACAAATCTAAATGAAGTTGTTATTAAAACAGAGAAAAAACTAATCGAACAAAAAATTGATCGATTGGTTTATCATATAGAAAGTAATATTGCTACAACTGGCGGTGATGCATTATATGCTTTAGGAACTGCTCCTGGAGTAATCGTTCAAAATAATTCTATTAGCATTTTAGGTAAAGGATCATCAAGAGTTATGATTGATGGTAGGATTTTAGAATTATCTGGAGAAGATCTGAATAGCTTTCTAAAAACGATTGCAGCAAGTGATGTAAAAAATATTGAAATTATTACCAACCCGTCAGCAAAATACGATGCAAATGGAGAGGGTGGCCTCATTAATATTAACCTAAAAAAAGGCTCTACAAATTCATGGAAAAATACAACAACCATAAATTATGACCAAAATAAATACGCTATTTCTACCTTAAGAAATAACTTTATTTATAGCAAAAATAAAATTCGTTTTTCGACTAGCGGAAATATTAAGATAGGCAATAGTAATGAAAAAGAAACTTTAAAAATTTATTATCCGAATGGATTATGGGATTTAAACAATAATTCGAAAATGAAGGAAGATAATATTTCTGGAAGAATTGCTTTAGATTATGATATTACAGGGAAAACATCGATAGGTTTTCAATATTTAGGAGACAGGAATAATCCTGATAGAAATTCGAATACATCGATTAATATTTATAATTCAAGTAATAATTTAGAGTCCATTTTAATTAATAACGGGTTAAACAAGCAAAAATCAACAAATAATTCATTAAACGGACATTTAATAACAAAACTAGATTCTCTAAATAGAAAATTTACTATAGATATTGACTATTTTTCTTTTCATTCCAAATCTGATAACAATTTTATTGCTGAAAGGTTTTTACCCGATATGACCTTTGTAAATGTTAATCAATCGGCAAAAAATACTTCTAATCAAAATGTTAGAAACATTAGCTTAAAGGTAGATATGGAACATCCCTTAAAATCATTTAATTTATCTTACGGTATTAAAACTAGTTTTGTATATAGTAACAGTGATGTAAATTATTTTAATACTATTACTGGAAATCCAGAACTAGACCTTAATCAATCTAATCTATTTAATTATAAAGAAAACAATCAAGCAGTTTATGTAAGTGGTGATAAAAAAATAAATGACAAGTTAAATATTCAATTGGGATTTCGTTTGGAAAACACAGGTTCAACTGGTTTTTCTGCAACTTTAAAACAGCAAATTAATAATAATTATTTAAAATTATTTCCAACCTTTTATATTGCTTATCAAAAAAATGAAAATCATAATTTTAATTTCAATTATGGAAAAAGAATTAACAGACCTGGCTTTAGTTTATTAAATCCTTTTAGATCCTATATCAATAGTAACAGTTATTCTGAAGGAAATCCTTTTTTGAAACCTTCTTTTAGTGATAATTTTGACTTCACACATTCTTATAAAGATAAATTTAGAACGAATGTTTTTTTGAACTTTATCTCAGATGGATATGGAGTAATATTCACATCAAATCCTGTAACCAACACACAAATTATAACAAGAGAAAATTATTATAAAGAATATTATTATGGAATTGGCGAAAATTATGAATCAAAACTTTTTAAATGGTGGGGATGCCAGAGTTCACTTTATTTTTTTGGATCTCAAACAAATTTTACAACAGCAATTAATGCAAAACCTTCTAACAATGTGCAATTATATTTATCCACGAATAATACTTTTTCAATAAATGAAACCACAAAATTACAAGTAGATTATTTTTATAGTTCACCATTCAGAAAAGGACTGTATGAAATTGGATATATGTCAGGAATAAATATTGCTTTGCAAAAAAGCATCTTTAAAAAAAGCCTGCAATTATCATTCTTAATCAATGATATATTCAATACTTCCTATTTGAAAGATTATAAATCATTAGTAAATGGGATTAATCAAGTATATAGCGAAAATAATAGTAGTCGTTTTTTACGTGTTGGAATAACTTATAATTTTGGTAATAAAAAGATTACTGTAAAACAACATGAATCTGGTAATGAAGAAGAAAATCGCAGAACAACAAAAAAATAGATTTTTTTATAAAAATTAAAATAAAAAAGGCATGAGTTAAAACCCTATGCCTTTTTACTCTTATCAAAATACAAACTCTATCTCGAATAATTTGGAGCTTCCTTAGTAATTGTAACATTATGAGGATGACTTTCGTTGATTCCACTAGTTGTAATTCGAACAAATTTTCCAGTTTCTTGCAATGTCGGAATATCTTTGGCACCACAATAACCCATTCCGGCACGAAGTCCACCAATAAATTGTTGCATACTTTCGTTCAATTCTCCTTTGTAAGGAACACGTCCAACAATTCCTTCTGGAACTAATTTTTTCACATCGTCTTCAACATCCTGAAAATAGCGATCTTTTGAACCTTCTTGCATGGCTTCTACAGATCCCATTCCTCGGTAGGATTTAAATTTTCTACCTTCAAAAATGATGGTTTCTCCAGGTGATTCTTTTGTTCCTGCCAATAATGAGCCTAACATTACACAATCTGCTCCAGCAGCAATTGCTTTGGGAATATCTCCTGTGTAACGGATTCCTCCATCTGCAATTACTGGAACTCCTGTACCTTTTAGAGCCGCTGCAACTTCTAAAACCGCCGAAAATTGAGGAAAACCAACGCCTGCTACGATTCTAGTTGTGCAGATAGATCCTGGCCCTATTCCTACTTTTACTCCATCGGCACCATTTTCGACAAGAAATTTTGCTGCTTCGGGAGTTGCAATATTACCAACAATTACATCAAGATTTGGAAATTTTGATTTTACGAGTTTCAACACATCAACAACGCCTTGCGTATGACCGTGCGCCGTATCAATAATTACAGCATCTACTCCTGCATTTACTAAAGCAGTGGCTCTTTCTAGTGCATCTGCAGTTACTCCAAGAGCTGCTGCTACGCGCAAACGTCCAAAGGAATCTTTGTTGGCAATTGGTTTTTGAGTGAGTTTAGTGATGTCTCTAAAAGTAATTAATCCAACTAATTTATAATCTGAATTTACTACTGGCAATTTTTCTATTTTATGACCTTGCAAAATTACTTCGGCTTCCTCTAGCGAGGTTCCTGCTGCAACGGTTACCAAGTTTTGGCTGGTCATCACTTCGATTATAGGACGGATATTGTTTTTTTCGAAACGCAAATCTCGGTTAGTAACAATCCCTTTCAAGATTTTGTTTTCATCTACAATTGGAATTCCGCCAATTCCGTATTCTTTCATAACTGCTTTTGCATCGGCAACTGTTGCAGATAACGGTAAAGTTACGGGATCGATAATCATTCCCGATTCTGCACGTTTTACTTTTCTGACTTTTGCGGCTTGTTGCTCAATGGTCATATTTTTATGCAAAACACCAATTCCACCTTCTTGCGCCATAGCAATTGCCATGGAACTTTCTGTAACGGTGTCCATTGCTGCGGAAACCACGGGAACGTTGAGCGTAATGTTTCTAGAAAATTTAGATTGTATGCTGACTTCGCGAGGCAATACGTTGGAGTAATTAGGAACTAATAATACGTCATCGTATGTTAATCCTTCGCCGATAATTTTGGAGTTGTGTGCGATCATTGCAATTTGTAGTTGTAGTTAAATTGCGTGCAAATATAAGGTTTTAATTTCAGATTTTCTAAATTTAAAATAAATTTATTTAAAGAACGAATGCCCTAGCCCAGACAGAAATGAAAAGCATTTTGAGATGAAAAGTTAGTTTTTCTTTCCTGAAAAAAGCGACCAACGGAAGCTCTTTTTCAGGATTAGAAAAACAACTTGCAATGAAAAATCTTGTAATGTATGGGAGGAAATTGCTCCTAATGAAAATCTCCAAAAAGTTTAGTGGCTTCGTTGTAAGCACTTTCGAAACTCATTGGGCTGGTATTGGTGTTTTCTTTTTGGGTTGTAAAATAAGACAATAATTTTTCGGTTGGCATGTTTCCGGTCAAATCATCGGTGGCCATTGGACAACCTCCAAATCCTTGAATTGCTCCGTCATAGCGGCGGCAACCTGCATGATAAGCGGCATTTATTTTCTCAAACCATTTGTCTGGAGTGGTATGCAAATGGGCTCCAAACTCGATATTTGGGTATTTTGGAATGAGATTTTTGAATAAATAATCGATAACTTCGGGGCTAGAAGTTCCAACAGTATCGGATAGCGAAAGGATTTTTACGCCCATTTTAGAGAGTTTTTCGGTCCAATTTCCCACGATTTCGACATTCCAAGGATCGCCATACGGATTTCCGAAGCCCATAGATAAATAAGCAACCACTTCCTTGTTGGTTTTATCGGCAATTTCGAGAATTTCATGCAAGGTAACCAAACTTTCGGCAATGGTTTTGTGGGTATTTCGCATCTGGAAATTCTCCGAAATCGAGAATGGAAAACCTAAATATTGAATCTGTTTGTGTTGCGATAAAATTTCAGCACCTTGCGTATTGGCAATAATTGCCAGTAATTTGGTTTTGGTTTCCGATAAATCGAGTTGCTCTAAAACCTGTGCAGTATCCTTCATTTGCGGAATTGCCTTGGGCGAAACGAAACTCCCAAAATCTAATGTATCGAAACCAACCCGCAATAAGGATTGGATGTACGCCACTTTCCTATCGGTTGGGATAAGTGGTTTAATACCTTGCATGGCGTCGCGCGGACATTCGATTATTTTTATTGATTTTTCCAAGTTGCTAAGTTACTAAGTTTTTCAAGAATTAAAAAATGAAACTTAAATATTACACTTTTTGGTAATAATTTATAATATTACGTATTTTGGTAATAATTGACAATATTACGTATTTTGGTAATAATTATTAAAATAAATAAATTTGAATACTTTTTTTGATTACTTTTGAAATATGATAACCGTAATTACTGGAGATATCGTGAATTCGAGAAAGCTACCTTCTACCAAATGGATAGGCGGTTTGAAACTGATATTGAATACTTTAGGTAAAAATCCAACAGATTGGGAAATTTATCGAGGTGATGAATTTCAATTGGAAATAAAAAATCCTGAGGAAGCCTTGAAAGTTGCCTTGCAAATAAAATCTTATTTTAGAACCTTACATCTTGATGCCCGAATGAGTATTGGTTTCGGCGAAAAAACATTTAAAACTAAGAAAATTTCCGAAAGTAACGGAACCGCATTTGCACGCTCGGGAGAAGTTTTAGAAAGTTTAAAGAAACAAAAAATTAATTTGGCTGTAAATTCTGGTAATTCAGATTTCGATGCAGATATAAATCTAAAGTTGCGATTGTGCCTGACTTTTATGGATAATTGGCTGGTTCAATCGGCGGAATTTGTACAAGTTGCCATAGAAAATCCAACACTTTCGCAAGAAGAAATGGGAGCAAAATTAGGCATCAATCAAGCAGCGGTTAGCCGAAGACGAAAACGCGCTCAGTTTGACTTGATGATGGAAACCGAAAAATATTTTCGTGAAAAAGTAAAAAATCTCAACGTATGATTATTTTTGTAAAACTACTTTTGGCACACTTGCTTGGCGATTTTTTGTTGCAGCCAACTTCGTGGGTTTTGGGTAAAGAAAGTAAGAAACACAGAAGCATTTACTTGTATATTCACACTGCAATTCACGGGATTTTGGCTTGGATTTTGGTTGGCGAAATGGCTTTTGGTTGGTTTGCATTGGTTTTGGCAATATTGCATGGATGTATCGATTTTTTGAAATTATATTATCAAAAAACAAAAACCAAACGCAATTGGTTTGTTGCAGATCAAGTTTTACATTTAGTTGTAATTGTTTTAATTATAAGTATTTACAAAAAATTGACTATCGATTTTGAAATTTTTAATAATGAATTTTGGATCATTACAACTGGGATTTTGTTCCTAACAAAACCAACTTCGATAATACTAAAAAATGTTATTTCGATTTGGACTCCAGAAAATGTTTCGGAAAACGATAGATCGTTACAAAATGCTGGAAATTACATTGGAATTTTGGAACGTTTACTAATTTTTTGCTTTTTGATAACCAATCATTTTGAAGCAATTGGATTTTTATTGGCTGCAAAATCTATTTTTAGATTTGGAGATTTGAAAGAAGCAACCGACAGAAAACTAACCGAATATGTACTAATCGGGACATTACTAAGTTTTGGAATTGCGATATTAGTTGGGCTTTTAGCGCAGTATTTGGTATTACATTTTTGATAAAACCTCTAAATTTATTGCTTTTACCAATGCTGGGCCTTCGTAAATAAAGCCAGTGTAAAGTTGAACTAAACTTGCTCCTGCATTCAATTTTTCAATTGCATCTTGCGCCGAATGAATGCCTCCTACTCCAATTATCGGAAATGATTTATTGCTTTTTTCTGATAAAAATCGGATGACTTCCGTAGATCGATTAGTGAGTGGTTTTCCTGATAATCCGCCAGTTTCAATCTTATCATCTGATTGCAAATTTTCTCTAGAAATGGTTGTATTAGTTGCAATTACGCCCGCAATTTTGGTTTGATTTACAATATCGATAATATCCAAAAGTTGTTCGTTGGTTAAATCCGGAGCAATTTTTAGCAAGATTGGTTTTTGTTTTTCTTTTTGAGAATTCAGGGTTTGTAATGCCAATAACAGTTTAGTTAGCGGTTCTTTTTCTTGCAACTCTCGTAAATTTGGTGTGTTTGGCGAACTTACATTTACTGCAAAATAATCTACATAATCATACAATTCATTAAAGCAAATTTCGTAATCCTGAATGGCATTTTCGTTTGGCGTAAGTTTGTTTTTACCAATGTTTCCGCCAATTAGCACGTTTTTATTTTTTTTTAATCTTGTAACTGCATCTTGAACTCCGCCGTTATTAAAACCCATTCGGTTGATGATTGCCGAATCTTTTTTGAGTCGGAACAAGCGTTTTTTTGGATTTCCGTCTTGTGGTTTTGGGGTTAATGTTCCTATTTCTATAAATCCGAATCCAAAGTTGGAAAGTTCCTGATACAACTTGGCATCTTTGTCGAAACCTGCTGCTAATCCTACTGGATTTTTGAATTTTAGTCCAAAAACTTCCACTTCTAATCGGGGATCGTTTACTTCGTAAAGTGATTTGAATAGTGTTGAAAATCCTGGGATTTTGGATAAATTTCTGATTAACGAAAATGTGAAATAATGAACCTTTTCGGGATCAAACCAAAACAATATTGGGCGGATGAGTAGTTTGTACATTTTGCAAATTTATGAAAAAGTGTTCAGTTTTTGTTTGAAATAAAATGTTAATTAAATAACTAATGCCCTAGCCCAGATGGAAGGGAAAATCCTTTATTATTTTTAATTGCAACGGGTTTAAACCCGTGGTAATTAAAAATAATAAAGATTGGAATGAGAGCTGGAAATAGCTCCAAAAAAATAAATCTATTTGTATATTTGTGAAAATTAAATTCTAAAAAAAATGCAACATATTATTGACCGTTTTGTGAGTTACGTGATTATTGATACCGAATCCGATGCGAGTTCGGAAACTACGCCGAGTACATTTAAGCAATTTGATTTGGCTAATTTTCTTGTTGAGGAATTGAAAAATATAGGCTTGACAGATGTTACGATAGACAAACATGGTTATGTAATGGGAACTTTGGAGAGCAATGTTGCCCATGATGTTCCTACAATTGGGTTTGTTTCGCACTTTGATACTACACCCGATTTTACTGGAAAAGATGTAAAACCACAAATTATTCCTAATTATGACGGTGGCGATATTGTCCTAAATGTGGAGCAAAATATTGTGCTTTCGCCAAATTATTTCAAGGATTTGTTGCAATATAAAGGGCAAACATTGATTACCACAAACGGTTTGACTTTGCTTGGCGCTGATGACAAAGCGGGATTGACTGAGATTGTTACGGCAATGGAATTTTTGGTTAAAAATCCTAATATTAAACACGGGAAAATTCGTGTTGGTTTTACGCCAGATGAGGAAATTGGTCGTGGAGCAGATTTGTTTGATGTTGAAAAATTTGGAGCAGATTGGGCATATACAATGGACGGAAGCCAGATTGGAGAATTGGAATACGAGAATTTTAATGCTGCTGGTGCCAAAATAACTTTCAAAGGAAAAAGTGTTCATCCGGGTTATGCAAAAGGCAAAATGATTAACTCGATGCTTATTGCTAACGATTTTATAAACGAATTGCCAAAAGGCGAAACGCCTCAAGAAACCCAAGATTACGAAGGATTTTTTCATGTAACTGGACTTGCTGGAAGTATTGAGGAAACGGTTTTGGAACTGATTATTCGGGATCATGATCGAGTAAAATTCGAATCCAGAAAGCAATTGGTTTTGGAAATTACCAAAAAATTCAATGCTAAATTTGCCCAACAATTTGGCGAAGACATTGTGGTTACCGTCCTGAAAGATCAATATTATAACATGAAGGAAAAGGTAGAACCCGTAATGTTTATTGTAGATCTTGCCGAAAAAGCCATGCGTGAACTTGGTATAGAACCGCTTATAAAACCCATTCGCGGCGGAACTGATGGTTGCAGATTGTCCTATATGGGATTGCCATGCCCAAATATTTTTGCTGGTGGACATAATTTTCATGGAAAATACGAATATGTTCCTGTAGAAAGTATGCAAAAAGCAGTTGATGTAATTGTGAAAATTGCAGAATTAACGGCTAGTACGAATTTTTCTAAAATGAATTAAAAATTAGGAATTAAAAATTAAAAATCGCTGGATTTACATAGCAAAACCTCAAATTCTAAATTAAAGAATTTGAGGTTTTTTTAGTTTTAACTAAAATTAGTTATGCTTTTTTGTTCAAAGCTGCGCTCATTTCGAGAGAAATTGCCGAACGCTCCATTTTTAGTTTCCCTGACATGGTTTCGATAATTACAGTAGTTTCTGCAAGTTCGGAAACTTTTCCGTGAAGTCCTGATTTAGTGATTACTTTGTCTCCGACTTTTAGTCCGCTTTCGAATTCTTTTTCGTTTTTTGCACGTTTTTGTCCCGGACGAATCATAAAGAAATAAATGACTACGAACATTAAACCTAACTGTATAAATAATGTGTAATTTTGCATTTTTTAATTTTTTAAATTTAAATTTTAATTGTTTTACATTAAACCTCTACCCGTTTTTTGTAGTTTACCGTTGGCTTGAAATTCCTTTACTAAATTGTCTAAAATCCCATTGATAAAAATACTACTTTTTGGAGTAGAATATTCTTTAGCAATTTCCAAATACTCGTTTATCGTTACTTTAGTAGGAATGGATGGGAATTTTAGGAATTCGCAAATCGCCATTTTTAGGATAATTGTATCAATTTCCGCAATACGCTCGGTATCCCAATTTGGCGTTTTGTCCACATATTCCTTAGCTAATTCTGATTCGTTTAGAACTGTTTTTCTAAAAAGATTATAAACAAATTCCTTATCCTCGGTATCTTTATAGATTTTTGGCACTTTAAAAGAAGTATCGTTTACGGATTTTATTGCTTTAATTTGTTTTACAATAAATGTATTTACTGTAGGAATATCGTCTATCCAAGTTAATTTATTATCCTCAAGATACTCGTATAATTTTTCGTTAGGAACAATTACATCTGTAAAAAGGTTTTCTATAAAAAGTTTGTCTTCCTCGAAATTATTTTCGCGATTGGACATATAATTTTCATATAAATCGCTTTGTTTTATTTGATCTAACAAAATAATGATGTAACCATCATTAAGTTCCCAGTTTTTGATTTTTCTGTCCTCGAGTGCAATACTCAATGAATTATTTTCTTCAAGGAACTGAAAAACTAAGTTGTTTACAAACTTGAAATTCGGGTTTTTATCCTCCTTGGTAGCCAAATGTTTTTGACTAGACTTTTCGATAAAAATAGATTCTTTCTTTTTGATTTCAATTAATGCAGAAAGCATCGTTAGATATAAATCCTGAATATTTTCTATACTGAAATACAAGAATTTTTCTTCTTTTACGATATCGTCAGAACCATTTTGATGCATCGCATAAATGGATTGCATAACTTTTGTGCGAATATGTCGTCTGTTTAACACTTTGTAAGAACTTTTTTAGAATTAATTTCGAGAATTTTCCCGAGCTGCAAAAATAGTAATAATATTGAAGCTAATAATTATTTAGCGTTTTCTTTTTTTCTTTGATCAATTCTGTTTTGTGCAATTGTCAATGCTGCTTTGTGCGATGTCATGTTATTCGCATCAGCGTAATCAAAAATTTCTAATGTTGTATTATAGATGTTTTCCGTTTTGCGCATGATTTCTGCTTTGTCATAATGTGCTAACTCAGCATAAACATTGATAATTCCTCCGGCATTAATCAAGAAATCTGGCGCATAAACAATTCCGCGATCTCTCAAAATTGGTCCGTGAACGTTTTCTAAAGCCAACTGATTATTTGCTGCTCCTGCAATTACTTTTGCATTTATTCTGTAAACGGTATTGTCGTTTATGGTTGCTCCTAGTGCACATGGCGCATAAATATCGACATCGGCGCTGTATAAATCATCGCCAGTAAATATTTTTGCTCCGTATTTTGCTCCAACTTCGTTAAGTCTAGCTTCGTTAATATCGGAAATAGTAACAATTGCTCCTTCTTTTGTAAGATAATCTACAAGAGTTTCGCCAACGTGCCCAATTCCTTGTACTAATACTTTTTTTCCGTCAAGATTATCTGTTCCAAATTTGTATTTTGCGGCAGCTTTCATTCCCATATAAACCCCAAAAGCGGTAACTGGAGATGGGTTTCCTGATCCGCCACGACTTTCGGAAATTCCTGTAACATAAGGAGTTACATCACGAACTGTATCCATATCTTTGGTTTCCATTCCAACATCTTCGGCTGTAATGTATCTTCCTGAAAGTGAATGAACAAACTCTCCAAATTTACGCATTAACTCTGACGTTTTTTGCGTTTTTGCATCGCCAATAATCACTGCTTTTCCGCCACCAAGATCTAATCCTGTAATAGCCGATTTGTAAGTCATACCGCGAGAAAGTCTTAAAACATCGTTTAGTGCTTCCCATTCGTTTGCATAATTCCACATTCTAGTTCCACCAAGTGCTGGTCCCATAACTGAATTATGTATGCCAATTATTGCTTTCAAACCCGTATCTTTGTCGTTGCAAAAAACAATTTGTTCGTGGTTGTCAAATGACAATTGTCCAAAAACAGGATCCATTTTTTGAAGTTCTTTTACCGAAGTGATTTCTGAAGTCATATTTATAGTATTAGATTGTGTTTTTATCAAAAAGACGTTGCAAAAATAAGACTAAAATAATAATAGTTTATTATTTTTGATGATTATTAGCTATTTGTTTATAAAATGAAATCAAAATATAAAAATCAAAAACTGTTTTTTAAATGACTTTTAACGAATAAACACAGAATTAAATACAAATTTTAATAAAAAAATGAAAGAATTACGATATATAAATAAATACTTTGTCAAATATAAATTTAGTTTCCTGATTGGAATTCTAACTACAATTGTTGCGCAAATATTTTCGCTGTTTACACCAAAGCTCATTAGTAAATCATTTAAAGCAATTGAGGAATTTGGAAAAAATAGTTCGCAAAATAATCTAATTATCCGAAACGAATTGTTGCACAACATTTTGCTGGTAATTGGGACGACAATAATTGCTGGTTTTTTGACTTTTTTGATGCGTCAAACCTTAATAGTTATGTCGCGACATATCGAGTTCGACCTGAAAAATGAAGTTTTTAGGCAATACGAAAATCTTTCACAAAACTTTTATAAACAAAACCGCACTGGAGATTTGATGAACCGTATTTCCGAAGACGTAGGAAAAGTAAGAATGTACGCTGGGCCAGCCGTAATGTACACCATCAATACATTTATTAGATTTACAATCGTGATTGCATATATGTATAATGTTTCGCCAAAGCTAACTTTTTATACTTTGTTACCGTTGCCGGTTCTTTCTTATTTTATTTTTAAATTAAGTCAGGAAATCAATAAACGAAGTACGATTTTTCAGCAATATTTATCTAAAGTTTCAAGTTTTACACAAGAAATTTTTTCTGGAATTAGAGTTATAAAAGCCTACTCATTAGAAGAAAAATATCAAGCCGAAATGATGGATTTGTCTCAAGAAAGTAAAACTAAGAGTTTGAGTTTGGCAAAAACCAATTCGCTTTTTGGTCCATTAATGCTAGCTTTAATTGGAGTTAGTAACTTAGTGGTTATATATTTTGGAGGATTAATGTACATTAACGGAACCATAAAAAGTATTGGTACAATTGCAGAATTTATACTTTATGTAAACATGCTAACTTGGCCAGTTGCCTCGCTTGGTTGGGTTTCATCTATGGTTCAGGAAGCAGAAGCATCGATGAAACGTATTAACGAATTCCTGAAAATTGTTCCTGATATTGAGAATAATAATCCTGAAAAATCCATGATAAATGGCGAAATTGAATTTAAAAACGTAACCTTTGTTTACGACGATACGAATATTGTTGCGCTAAAGAATGTTTCTTTTTCTGTAAAAAAAGGAGAAACATTAGCGATTTTAGGAAAAACAGGATCAGGAAAATCGAGTATTTTATCGCTCATTAGTAGGATGTATGATGTTACAAACGGATCGATATTGGTAGATGAAAAAAATATTAAAAACCAAAACCTTTATGATTTGCGAAATAATATTGGAATTGTTCCTCAAGATGCATTTTTGTTTAGCGATAGCATAATAAACAATATAAAATTTGGTAAAGAAAACGCTACCGATTTTGAAGTTGAAGATGCTGCAAAAAAAGCAGTTGTTCATGACAATATTATAGGTTTCCAAAAACAATACGAAACCATTCTTGGCGAACGCGGAATCACACTTTCGGGCGGACAAAAACAACGCGTTTCGATTGCGAGAGCCATTATAAAAGACCCACAAATATTGTTGCTCGACGATTGCTTATCGGCGGTAGATACGGAAACCGAAGAAACTATTTTGAATAATTTGCTAGAAATTTGTAAAAACAAAACCACAATAATTGTTTCGCACAGAGTTTCATCGGCAAAAAATGCGGATAAAATTATTATTCTCGAGGACGGAAAAATTATTCAAGAAGGTTCTCATAATCAATTAGTAAACCAAGAAGGCTATTATAAAGAACTATATTTCAAGCAACTTTCTGAAAAAGAATTGACCTAATTGTTGTTTTTTAATACATAATTTATCATTTTTGAAGTGAAATTAAACAACAAAAAAACTGATAGAACGATTATGAGAGAAAATGATATGTTAGAAAAAGAAGAAATTTTTTCTAAAGTTTTAAGAGCCGGAAGACGAACTTATTTCTTTGATGTAAGATCGACAAAAGCAGACGATTACTACGTTACGATTACCGAAAGCAAAAAATTTACCGAGGAAGATGGTTCTTTTCATTTCAAGAAACACAAAATTTATTTGTACAAAGAAGATTTTACGGCTTTTGCAGAAATTTTAAACGAAATGACGGAATATGTTTTGAATAACAAAGGCGAAGAAGTAATTTCCGAGCGCCATCAAAAGGATTTTAAAAAAGAATACGCACACGAAGCCGTTGTAGAAACTCAACAAATTGACAAAAGTTTTACGGATATCGAATTTGATGATATTTAGAATAATCCAAACGTCAAACGAAAGTTAAAAGCCTGAAATTTACATATTTCAGGCTTTTTTTATTGTAATTTTAGAAACTATGAAACAAAATTACAAATTATTCGATTATTTTTACTCTAAATTATTATCAGAAAAAACCAAACATCGTAGCGAAACAATAATCGTATCGATTGCAATTGTTAGTTTTTTGTTGCATTTATTAATAATTGCTTTGGTCGATTTACATATCATTCAAGTAAACGATCATTCGAGTTTGTTGAGTAATCCGATATCGGCAATTTATACTCCGTTTTCGTTTATTTTGATTTACGAAGTGTATCTTTTGGTGTATTATTTACCAAAGTCCACAACAATATATATAGGAAAACAATACGAAATTATAACATTGATTATTATTCGTAGAATTTTTAAGGATTTATCAAAGTTGGAATTTACCGAAAACTGGTTCAATTCTAAAATAAATCTCAATTTTAGTTTAGATTTATTGGCTACAATAATTTTGTTTTATTTAATCTATTTGTTTTATAAACTAAACAAAACCAATGAATTAAATCAGCCAAAAACAGAAAAATCTATTGCAATTTATAAATTTATAAAACTAAAAAATGTAATTGCAATGTGCTTAATTCCAATATTTTTAACGATGTCGATTTACAGTTTATCGCATTGGATTTACGAAAGTTTTTTCTCGATTACAGATTTAGTAAAAACGATTAAAGATGTAAACAAGATATTTTTCGATGAGTTTTTTACGGTTTTAATATTAATAGATGTTCTAATATTATTGTTTTCGTTTTTCTTAACCGACAAGTTTAGTAAAGTAATCCGGAATTCGGGATTTATAATTTCGACAATTTTAATAAAACTTTCCTTTGGAACCGAAGGAATTTTGAACACAATACTTATAATTATTGCCGTTTTATTTGGTTTAGCAATTTTGAAAATTCATAATAAATACGAGTTTCAAGAAAACTAAAATTATCCAATTCTTAATCCGTTTTGGACTTTGAAATCTGGCGCTAACAAAACTATTTCGTTGTTTTCGCCAACGGAACCAAGCACTAAGCATTCGCTCATGAATTTTCCGATTTGCTTTTTAGGGAAATTTACAACCGATATAACTTGTCGTCCAACCAAAACTTCTTTTGAGTAGCGAACCGTAATTTGTGCCGAAGTTTTTCGGATTCCAATTTCTGTACCAAAATCTATAGTGAGTTGATAAGCTGGTTTTCGGGCTTCGGGAAAATCATTTGCCTCGAGAATTGTTCCAACTCGCATTTCGACTCTCTCAAATTCGTGCCACGAAAGATCGTTTAGGTTGTTTTCCATAAGAAAAATTATTTCAAATTTGAAACTATATATTGGTACACTTTTTCGATTTGAACATCATCCAAATGAGCTTTGTTTTGCATGCGATTTGTTATTTTTTTCCATTCGGTTTTGTCAAATTCATTTGGACTATACAACTGATGACAACGTGCGCAATTGTTTTCGAAAGTTGTTTTGCCTTCGGCTAAATATTCTGGGGAAAATGCTGAAACAGCTTCAACTATTACTGGTTGTATTGGAGTTTCAACTTGAGGGACAACAGCAGGTTTTGCTGCGCATCCTGCTATAAATACTGATACTAAAACTATAATTTTGATTTTCATTTTTTATTTTTTTTGGTTTAAGAATTGTAAATATAAAAAAATCCCAATAACAATTGCTATTGGGATTTTGATAAATTCTAAAAACAGGATTTATTTAACTTCCATTAATTCTACATCAAAAATTAAAGTTGCGTTTGGCGGAATTGCTCCTCCAGCTCCACGAGATCCGTAACCCAAATGTGATGGAATTACAAATCGCGCTTTATCTCCAACATGAAGCAAAGCAATACCTTCGTCCCAACCTTCGATGACTTGACCTTGACCTAATCTAAAATCGATTGGTTTTTTGCGTGGATACGAACTATCGAAAACTTTACCGTTTTCTAGAGAACCTTCGTAATGAACCGAAACTGTTTTTCCGTTTTCGGCTTTTTTCCCGCTTCCTTTTTGTATGAATTGGTAACGCAAACCGCTTTCTGTTTTCTCGAAACCAGCTGCTAATTTTTCCATTTTTGCCTCGGCCTCCTCACGTTCTGCAGCTTCTCTTTTTGCACGAGATCCTTCGAAAGTTCTAAAAGCTTCGACTGCATTCCATTTTTCGGCGTCTGCTCCTACTCTAACTATTTCTAAAGTATCTAAAACATCGCCTTGAGCAACTGCGTCCACAATATCCCGACCCTCAACAACATGTCCAAAAACAGTATGCTTGTTATCCAACCAATCCGTTGGAATATGAGTAATATAAAATTGCGAACCGTTTGTTCCTGGTCCCGAATTGGCCATTGCCAAAACTCCCGGGCGATTGTGTTTTAGGGTTGGATGAAATTCATCATCGAATTTGTAACCTGGATCTCCGGTTCCTGTTCCTTGTGGGCAACCACCTTGTATCATAAAATCCGGAATTACACGATGAAATTTAAGTCCATCGTAATATTTTGTTCCTTGAGGTTTTACTTTATTTTCGAGGTTTCCTTCGGCTAATGCTACAAAGTTTCCTACTGTTCCTGGAGTTAAATCGTGGGTTAGTTTTACTAAAATTGACCCTTTTGTGGTATTAAATTTAGCGTATATTCCGTTTTCCATTTTTGTTGATTTTATTTTAAAGTGCAAATTTACGATTAATAATTAAAATTTGGAATACTAAGTTCATGGATTTTGAAATTGATTTTGAATTTCCCAAATCCCCTAGCCCAGATGGAAGGGAAAATCCTTTTTTGGAAACGGCGTAAGCAAGTTTGCAAAAAAGATTAGAATGACAGCTGGAAATAGCTCCAAAAAAAACTTTGTATCTTTGCCACTTAACTAAGAAATTTTTTCGAAAAATGCGCATAGATATTATTACCGTTTTGCCAGAATTGCTCAGGAGTCCGTTTGAAGCTTCGATTATGAAACGTGCGATTGACAAGGGAATTGTGGAAGTTTTTTTTCATAATTTGAGGGATTACACGACCAATAAGCAAAAATCTGTGGACGATTATCCTTACGGTGGCGGCGCGGGAATGGTCATGAATGTTCAGCCGATTGATGATTGTATCACGCATTTGAAGTCCGAAAGATCGTATGACGAGATTATATATATGTCGCCAGATGGGGAAACTTTGAACCAAAAAATGGCCAATACGATGTCGATGTATAAAAATATTATTATCCTTTGTGGTCATTATAAAGGAGTGGATCAGCGGGTTCGTGATCATTTTATTACAAAGGAAATTTCTATTGGGGATTATGTTTTATCTGGCGGAGAATTAGGCGCATTGGTTTTATCCGATGCATTAATTAGACTAATTCCTGGAGTTTTGAGCGATGAAACATCGGCATTGACAGATAGTTTTCAAGATAATTTGCTTTCTGGACCTATATATACTCGTCCCGCCGATTATAAAGGTTGGAAAGTTCCGGCAGTTTTGACTAGCGGAAATTTTGCTAAAATTGATAAATGGCGAGAGGATATGGCGTATGAACATACTAAGAATAGACGACCAGACTTGTTGGAGAATGAATAATTGATAATGAACAATTGAAAATTCCAAAAATTATTAATTATAAATTGTAAATTGTAAATTAATTTATATACTTTTGCACTCCATTAGACCAACCTCTGGCGAGATCCGTGAATGTTGCTCCGATTTAAATCCATATTAAATAAATTATCATGGCAGATTTGATGAAATTCGTTAAAGACGAATTAGTTACAAAAAAAGATTTTCCTGTTTTCGGCGCTGGAGATACAATCACAGTTTACTACGAAATTAAAGAGGGCGAAAAAACTAGAACACAGTTTTTTAAAGGTGTTGTAATACAAAGAAGAGGTTCAGGAAACACTGAAACTTTTACAATCCGTAAAATGTCTGGTGCAATTGGAGTTGAGCGTATTTTCCCAGTGAATTTACCTGCTTTGCAAAAAGTTGAAATCAACAAAAAAGGTGCAGTTCGTAGAGCTAGAATTTACTACTTTAGAGAACTTACTGGTAAAAAAGCAAAAATTAGAGACAAAAGAAGATAGTCAAATGTCTTTTTATATTATAGAAGCTCCAAAGAAATTTGGAGCTTTTTTTTATCTAAATTATTTCACAGAGATTCGCAGAGGCTTCTCAGAGATTCACAAAGAAAAATTAAAAAACTTTATGAGTCTTTGTCCCTTTCTTTGAGAATCTTAGTGCAACAACTTTGAATAAATGAAACCTTATATATGATTTATATAATTGTATAGTTTACATTTTAGCGTTTCAAAATTACGAATTCAATAATTTCTAGTTCCTATTTTACGAAATCCATAAATCAATCGATATAGCTAGTTTAGTAATTATTTTTAGAAAGGATTTCATATATTTGCTTTCAATTTTATAAAAACCAAACTAACTTAACATAAATTACAATGGCAAAGATTATAGTAGCCAATCCAATTGTAGAATTGGACGGCGATGAAATGACACGAATTATTTGGGCATTTATTAAGGATAAATTAATTCTTCCTTATTTAGAATTAGACATAAAATATTACGATTTAGGAATCGAAAGCCGCGAAGCAACAAAAGATCAAATTACAATAGATTCTGCCGAAGCCATAAAAAAATACAATGTTGGTATAAAATGTGCCACAATTACTCCAGATGAAGATCGCGTAAAGGAATTTAACCTTTCTAAAATGTGGAAATCTCCAAACGGAACCATTCGTAACATTGTTGGAGGAACCGTTTTTCGTGAACCAATAATCATGAGCAATGTCCCAAGATACGTGCAAGGTTGGACAAAACCAATTGTAATTGGGCGTCACGCTTTTGGGGATCAATACAAAGCCACCGATACCGTTATTAAAGGAAAAGGGAAACTAACCATGACTTTTGTTCCAGAAAACGGAGCCGAAACTCAAACTTGGGAAGTATATGATTATGAAGGTGATGGAGTTGCAATGGCAATGTACAACACAGACGAGAGCATTTACGGATTTGCCCATTCGTCATTTCAAATGGCATTAACAAAAAAATGGCCTTTATACCTTTCTACAAAAAACACGATTCTGAAAGCTTATGACGGTCGTTTCAAAGATATTTTCGAAGAAGTTTTCCAGAAAGATTACAAATCTAAATTCGAAGCACTAAAAATTACTTACGAACACAGACTTATTGACGACATGGTTGCCTCTGCAATGAAATGGAGCGGAGGATTTGTTTGGGCTTGTAAAAACTATGATGGCGATGTACAATCCGATACAGTTGCGCAAGGTTTTGGTTCTTTGGGACTCATGACATCGGTACTTGTAACTCCTGACGGAAAAACGGTCGAAGCCGAAGCTGCACACGGAACCGTAACGCGTCATTACAGAATGCATCAGCAAGGAAAAGCCACATCTACAAACCCAATTGCCTCTATTTTTGCGTGGACAAGAGGATTGGAACACAGAGGAAAATTAGATAACAATCAACCATTAATTGATTTTTGTTTAAAACTAGAACAAGTTTGTGTAGAAACTGTAGAAAGCGGAAAAATGACAAAAGATTTAGCCATGCTAGTAAAACCAGAAGGTTTGACAGAGGCAGATTATCTAACAACCGAAAGTTTCCTTGAAGCTATTAAAGAAAACTTGGAAGCTAAATTAGCTTAGATTTTTTTTTAAAATTCATACTAAAAAGACAATCAGAAATGGCTGTCTTTTTTTTATTTAATTTTCATTAAAAGCAATGAACATAACCCAAGTTCATTTCGCTAAAATCGGCTTGACCCAAATTGGCATTTAGAAATGTTCCCAGAAAAAGATTATTTTTTGGAGATTTATTTGTATCGAGAATATAATATTTCAATCCTAATCGCGACGAAACAAGTTTTTTTAGTTTGTAATAATCATCTAATTTTCCAAGTTGATAAGCGCCGTTTTTATATTCGCCTTCGTTTACAATCCAATCAATTTTGTAGGCTGGTTTGTACAAATTCAATCCCAATTCGAGTTCCATTCCGATATGATTTAACATGATTTCGGCATTTGCAGAAATCCCAAAATTAGTTGCATTTCTAAAAGGTTTTGAGTTTAAATTTGGATAAAAATCATGCACAATAGCTCCGTCATTTTTGATATAATCGTAATAACCTTCGTAAAATCGGTAATAAAATCCAACTCCAAATTTGAATGTTTTATTAATTATTTTACCGGCAGAAGCTGCAAAAGTATAAACTTTTTTTTGAGCATCATCATCTCTAGAAAAAGCACGGATTCCTAATCCAAATCGAGTAGAAAAATAGTTTTTTGAGGAATTTTTAGTTTTAGTTATAAGATTTTCGTTTACAATAATTGGCGTTTTATAATAATCAAATTCCGAATTAAGGCTTATCAAAAAAGAGTTTAATCCTTGATTTGGCAATCTGACATGCCCGTTAGAATTGTGGTAATATCCTGCTCCAATCTTGAAATTATAATCCTTTTTTTCTAAAAATTTATAATACAAAAAAGAGCGGAAACTCCAAGTAAAATGGGTTGTAATTGCTTTATTGAAAATATTGGAATTTTTATCATAAACCACATTAAAATAAGACGCACCTAAACCTGTTTTGAGATTAAATTTGTTACTATACTTCCTAAAAATATTAAAATCAATAAAAGACATTACAGTAATTGCTTGACCAAGTTTACCAGAATTCCCGAAATCTGCATACAAAATAGACAAGCCCGTTTTTGGATAATTAAGCTGTTTAGCCCATTCATTATTTGGATTATTATTTGTTTTTCCTATGCTAAAAACCAAATTTTGTTGCGGTTTGGTTTCTGGAAAATTAAAATTTGCTGGAGCCGTTTTCCCCAAACCATATTCTAAAGATACGAATGAATAATTGCTTTGATTTTGACAAAAAACAAAGCTACTAAACAAAAGAAAACGTATTATAAATACAAATTTATTCATGAATCAATATTTGAAAATATTTGGGTTCTAAGAAAATATTTTTTTGTAAAAATATATAATTCAAACCTTAATCACAACAATGATTTAGTTTCGAATTAGTAATTAAGTTCATTAATTCTTAACTATAAATTAACTATTGATGCGTAACAAATGAATCAATATTTCGTCAAATTTGTACTCTAAATAAAGAAATATGTTTTCAAAAAAGATTTATATATTATTGGTTGGTTTAATTTCAATTTCAAATGGATTATTTTCTCAAGAAACAGCGAATAACGAAACTTCAAAGCAAAAATTTACTATTTCCGGAACCATTACCGATGCAAAAAGTAACGAAACGCTAATTGGTGTAAATGTTTCGATTCCTGAACTAAAAACTGGACTTACTACCAACGAATATGGATTTTACTCTATAACTTTACCAAAAGGCGAATACACTATTTTGGTGAGTTATGTGGGTTTTCAATCTCAAAACCTTTTGATTTCATTAAACGAAAATATCAAAAAAAACTTTGAATTAAGCGACAAAAACGGCGAAGAACTGCAAGAAGTTATTGTTACCGAAAAAACAAAAACCAATACCCGAAAAGCAGAAATGAGCGTGAATAAACTCTCGATTGGAACCATCAAAAAAATGCCTGTTGTTCTTGGCGAAGTCGATATTCTGAAATCTATTTTATTACTTCCTGGGGTTACAAATGCTGGCGAAGGCGCATCGGGTTTTAATGTTCGTGGTGGTGGAGCAGATCAAAATTTGATTCTTTTGGACGAAGCAACAATTTTTAATTCATCTCACGTTTTTGGGTTTTTCTCAGTTTTTAATCCAGATGCCATTAAGGATTTAAAACTTTATAAAGGAGGAATTCCAGCTCGTTTTGGTGGAAGAGCTTCTTCGGTTTTAGACATTTATCAAAAAGATGGAAGCAGCAAAGGTTTCCACATGAACGGCGGAATTGGTCTCATCTCCAGCAGATTACTTGCCGAAGGACCCATTGTAAAAGACAAGGGATCGTTCCTAATTGGTGGTCGCGCCTCTTATGTGCATTTATTTTTGAAACTTTCCAAAGAACAAAAAGATAATTCCGCTTATTTTTATGATTTGAACACCAAATTATCCTATAAACTCAACCCAAATAACAATTTATATTTGTCTGGATATTTTGGTCGAGATGTTTTTAGTTTAAACAAAAGTTTTACAAATACTTATGGAAATGCAACTTTAAACTTGCGTTGGAACCATCTTTTTTCCGATAAATTATTCTCTAATTTATCCATGATTTACAGCGATTATTATTACGGATTGGATTTGGATTTTGTAGGCTTTAAATGGGATTCTGGAATAAAAAATTACAATATCAAATATGATTTCAAAAATTATATTTCGGATAAATTCAAACTGAATTATGGGATAAACTCCATTTATTATAGTTTTAATCCAGGAACTATTAAGCCAACGGATTCTAATTCTGGAATTAATTTTGGACAATTGGATAAAAAATATGCTTTTGAGCCCGCATTATATTTAGATGCAGAACAAAAATTATCCAAAAAAATAGAACTTTCCTATGGACTTAGATACAGTATGTTTTATCGTTTAGGAAATTCGACAGTAAATATTTATGCCAATAATAATCCAGTAAATTTTAATACCGATTTGCAGATTTATGAAAATGCAACCCCAATTGATACCAAATTTTATGGAAAAAATAAAGTAATAAAAAGCTATAATTACTTGGAACCAAGATTTTCTTTGGCTTATCAGTTAAACGAAAATCAATCCGTAAAAGCGAGTTACAATCGCATGGTTCAGTATTTACAACTCATTTCTAATACTTCATCTCCAACGCCACTCGATGTTTGGACACCGAGTGATAATTTCATAAAACCACAAATTGCAGATCAAGTGGCGCTTGGGTATTTCAAAAATTTCAAGGATGATATGTATTCGGTTGAAGTAGAAACTTTTTACAAAAAAGTTCAAAATAGGATAGATTATATCGATGGAGCAAATCTAATTGCCAATAAAGCCATTGAACAAATTATCTTAAACGGACAGTTACGATCTTACGGATTAGAATTTTTAATCCGAAAAAACGAAGGCAAATTTACTGGTTGGGTTTCCTATACATTATCTAAATCGCAACAACAAACTCCAGGACGAAATGCATCCGAAACAGGTATAAACCAAGGAAAATGGTACAACTCGACTTACGACAAATTGCATAATATTGCAGTAACAAGTTCCTATAATTTAAACAAAAAATGGAGTTTTGGAGCCAATTTTTCATTGCAATCTGGGCAACCCGTAACCTATCCAAACGGACAATATACCTACCAAGATATTACGGTTCCGAGTTACGGATTAAGAAACGAAAACCGATTACCAGCTTATCATCATCTCGATGTTTCGGCAACATTAACACCGCACAAAAACGACAACCGAAACTGGAAAGCCGAATGGGTTTTTAGCATTTACAACCTTTACAATCGCAGAAATGCAGCTTCTATAAACTTTCGTCAAAATGCCGATACAGGAAATAATGAAGCCGTAAGAACCTCCATTTTTGGTATAGTTCCAGCGGTAAGTTATAATTTCAAATTCTAAAAAAAAATGAAAAAACTAAATATAATATTCGTAATTCTAATAGCCATTTTTTTTAACAGCTGCGAAGATGTTGTAAATGTTGATCTCAACACCGAAAAACCTCGATTAGTCATCGATGCATCCATAAATTGGTATAAAGGCACAACAGGAAACGAGCAAAAAATAAAGCTAACTACTACCACAAACTATTTTACAAACGTAATTCCTACGGTTTCTGGCGCAACAATTTTTATCAAAAACAGTACAAATACCATTTTCAATTTTGTAGAAACACCAAATACTGGCGAGTACATTTGTAGTAATTTTGCACCTGTTATAAACGAAGTTTACACCTTAACAGTCATTAGCAACGGGCAAACCTACACCGCCGTCGAAACACTAAAATCCGTAGCCGTAATCTCCAATATTGTACAAAACAACCAAGGCGGATTTACAGGAAACGACATCGAAATCAAAACATTATACCAAGATCCAGCCATCGACGAGAACTATTATCTGTACAAATACAAATATTCCACACAACCCAAACCAGATTATTACGTCGATCAAGACGAGTTTTTTCAAGGCAATTTATTCTTCAGTATTTCCCAAAATAGCAAACTAAAAATAGGTGATCAAATCGAGGTTACCCACTTCGGAATCTCCAAACAATACTACAATTACCTTAGTGTTTTGCTAAGTATTGCAGGAAACACAGGTGGTGGACCATTCCAATCTCCGCCAGCAACCGTAAAAGGTAATATTATAAACCAAACCAATTTCGACAATTATTCATTAGGATATTTCCGATTAAGCGAAGCCGATACAAGAAATTACACCATACAATAAGGAGCAATTTCCGGCTATACATTCCAAAAAAATAGCGCGAAAAACAGTTTTGTAAGTCCCAAAAAGAGCTTCCTTTGGTCGCTTTTTTAGAACCACAAAACTAAAGTTTTTCTCGCCATTTTGTTTTTCATTTCTATCCGGGCTAGGGATCGTAAATACCAAAATTTGTATATATTTACAACAAAATCCAAAACCAAATGTCCTCACACCACATCGTTCGCGACGACCAAGAACCCGCATTAATCATTGCCAACGGAGCCGAATGCAGCCAAGAACTTTTAGGACAATTGCTAGAATGGTCACCATTTATAATCGTCTTAGATTCGGCAATAGAGCGCGTCATGAAACTAGATCTAAAAGTAGATGTTTTACTCGGAGATTTCGATAGGAATTTAGAGGTCGAAAAATACCGCGAAACCCAATTCCCAATCGAAATTGTTCATGCTCCAGACCAAAATAAAACCGATCTCGAAAAAGCATTCGATTATCTAATCCAGAAAAAAATACCTGCCGTAAATGTAGTTTGGGCAACAGGAAAACGAGCAGATCATACTATTACAAACATTACAAACATAGTAAGTTATCGCAAAAAACTAAAAATTGTAATCCTCGATGATCATTCCAAAATATTTCTTTTGCCTAACAAATTCGAAAAATGGTACACAGCAAATACCATTATTTCATTAATCCCAATAGGAAAAGTAACAGGAATTCACTCAAAAAATTTATTTTATCCTTTACAAAACGATACGCTTACTATGGGTTACAGAACAGGAAGTAGCAATCACGTGGCGCATGACGGACTAGTAACTATCGAGTACCTGGAAGGAGATTTATTATTAATGGAATGTTTGGATTAAAATTTCAACTTTAACAACTCATTTCTAATCAAATCATAATGTTCCCAAGGGATAAAATGATTCGCATTTTTTATAGAAATAGTATCCATGGATTTTGCATTCACAAATTCTTTCTGAATAAAAGCCATGTTTGAGTATGGCACAAGCGGATCTTTGGTTCCATGAATAACAACAATTTTACTCGTAATTTTTTTTAAATTTGTCTTCATATCAACCAAATCTTGTTTGAGCCACCACAATTCGTCGTTTGCAGGTCGCATGGCTCCAGGAATCAAATATCTAACGGGTTTTTTCATGATAAAACTTCTCCAAACCTCAGGATTCTCAGCATTAGGATCAACTGAGCCTGCCAAAATAACCAAATGACTGTACCATTTTGGTTCAATCGTAGCCAATTTCACTATTACTGGTCCACCCATCGAGTGACCAATAAGTACAATTGGTTTTTTGTTATCAATGCTTTTTATAAAAGTTGTAATTCGTTCTGCTTGGGTTTTCAAATCTTCGGCTTTACCAAAATTACTGTAACCAAAACCAGGACGATCCACAGCAATCATTCGGTATTTTTTTAGCAATAATGTGTCTTTTAGATAATCTTTGTAGGCATCCCAACTTCCTGGCGAGCCATGTACAAAAAACAAGGTTGGATTCTGCTCGTTTCCGGTTTGCAGATAATGAATTTCGAAAGTTTTAAAATCAACCGTTTTATCAATAAAAACGGTATTTGTAGCATCAAAAAAAGCTTTGGTTTTCTTGCTATTCATTCGCATTGTCATACAAGATTGACACATGATAATATATGAAATCATCAAAATATAAACAATATATCGCTTTTTGAATCTGATTTTAGAAACCATTTTAGAATTGATTTTTATTGCCATAAAAGTAATACTTTTTTATAACTATATTTGCCTTGAAATTAAGAAAATGAAAGCGAAAATAGTTACCGAAAAAACCAATCTTCATCCAAGAAATATTCACAGATTTGGATATGATTTTGATGAATTAATAAAAAATTCACCCGAATTAAAAAAGCATGTTTTTACAAACGAGTATGAAACTCAAACCATCAATTTTAGCAATCCAGATGCTGTAAAAGCGTTAAATAATGCCTTATTAATATCAGATTATAATATTCAAAATTGGGATATTCCACAAGATTATCTCTGCCCTCCCATTCCTGGAAGAGCCGATTATATTCATTATATAGCCGATTTATTAGCTTCTACAAATAGTGAAATTATCCCAGAAGGCGAAAGTGTAGTAGTTTTAGATATAGGAATTGGTGCCAATTGCATTTATCCAATAATAGGAAATTCAGTTTACGGTTGGAGTTTTGTTGGTACAGATATTGATGAAAATGCTATTCAAAATTGCAAAAAAATCATTGAA
>JAYVZI010000027.1:0-35692 GCA_043783485.1 Bacteroidota bacterium | reverse complement strand
TGGTAGACGCGCTGGTCTCAAACACCTGTGGGAAACCGTACCGGTTCGACTCCGGTTCCGGGTACAAAACCTCTGAGAAATCAGGGGTTTTTGTTATTTATAGTGTTTTGGTTTAATAAATATTAGGAGTCAAATTTTTTATGTTCGACTCCGGTTCCGGGTACAAAACCTCTGAGAAATCAGGGGTTTTTGTTATTTAAAACGTTTTGGTTTATTGATATTTAAGATTCAAATTTTTTAGAATCAATTCTATTTTGGGTGAAAAACAGTTAAAAAATCAAGTTTTTTTGTCATTATTACAAAGATTTTCTAATAATTAAGGAACATTTATTTTCGATTTGTTTCTTTTTTCCACTCAAAATCATCTCCGCCATACATTTTCCCATTGCTTCAAAATTGGTCGAAATAGTTGTTATTCCGTTTGCAACAACTTTTTTCAAAGGCGTTTCGTTGTAGGAAATAATCCCGAAATCGGTTCCTAATGTCAAATTTTGGGTTTTAGATTTTTCTATAACACGAACTAAATCTCTGTCGTTTGGAATGATATAAACTTCCGAAAAACTAATTTCTCGGTTATTAAATTCGGTTATAATTTCAAAATCGAAATTAAAATCTCGACAAAATTGCTCAAAACCAAGTTTCATCCCAATTGGTTCCCTAAATCCTGGAAAAAGCATAATTAGTTTTTGATAATTTTTTAATCTTGGTTTTCCTTTTATTAAAGCCTCATAAATATCTTTTACAAAATTTTGATGCACCGAAGGAAAATCAATCAGTTCCTCATTGGTTTGATCCAAAATAAAAACCTCGTTTTCAGGAAGCGATTTTATCGATAAAGTAACATCTTTCAAGTTTGTTGGCATTAGGATATATTTGGTATAATTTCCGTTGGCATCGATGATCAATTTCTTGAAAACTTGACTGTTAAAATGATGAAAAAAAATATCAACCTGAACATTTCCGCCAATATTTTCCAGAAACGAGTTGTAAATGTCCTCTTTAAAGATGTTTAACTCATCGAATAACAAAAATATTTTTTGCTTTATAGTAGTTTCTACACTTTTTACATAATATCCTTTTCCAAGGATTGCGTAAATAATTCCTCGTTTTTTGAGTTCTTCATAAGCCTGCAAAACCGTATCTCGCGACAGCGAAAAAGCAATACAAACCTTATTTATTGATGGTAATTTGTCGTCTTTTTTTAGTTTTTCTTCATCGATTGCTTTTTCTATCGATGCAATAATTTGCTTGTATTTTGGAATACCGACTTTGTTTTGAATGGAAATGAGATTCATTTTTTATGAAATTTAAGGCAATATACAAAAACTGGTAGGTACTAGTATGTAAATGTTGCTTTTTATTTTAAATTTGAATATTCAATTTCGCAAAAATATAATGGAAATAAAACAGATTTCGGAAATTTTAGATAACTCTATTGTCAATTCATTTGGTTTAATGCCTAACGGACAACTTGTTGATGATTTTGAATTGATTAATAAAAACGGATTGAAACTGAAAGTAATCACATTTGGAGGAACAATTACGGCTCTGGAAATTCCGCTTGAAAAAGGAAAAATAATCGATGTAGTCTTGGGTTTTGATAATACCGAAGACTATTTAAATTCATTTAATTTACCAAGTGCTCCTTATTTTGGAGCAACTATTGGAAGATTTGCAGGAAGAATAAAAAACGGAACTTTTAATCTTAACGGAAAAACTTTTATTTTAAATAAAAACAACAATAACCATTCGTTACACGGCGGAAAAATTGGGTTTAGCCAAAAAAACTGGAAAGTAAAACACATTAATTACGATAAAAATCCATCAATAACATTAACATATTTAAGTCCAGATGGCGAAGAAAATTTTCCTGGAAATTTAAATGTTGAACTAAAATATACTTTATCGGAACAAAACGAATTGATCGTAGAATACCAAGCAAAATCAGATCAGGACACAATTATAAATCTTACGCATCACAGTTATTTCAATCTCGACGGGCATCAAGGAGATATTAATGAGCAAGAACTTTTTGTAAATTCTCAAAAAATGTTAGAAACAAATCTCGAAAATATTCCAACTGGTAGGTATAATAATGTTGCAAATTGCCCTTTCGATTTTTCAACTCCAAAAAATTGTCCACAAAAAATTGATAATACATTTATATTAGACAAAAAAACCGAACTTTCGGCATCGCTTTATAGCAAAAAAAACAATCTAAAAATGGAAGTTTATACCAATCAACCCGCTGTTCATTTGTACGTTGGTGGAAATTGTTTTAATGAAATAAAAGGAAAAGAAAATGCAGATTATCATTCCTTAAGCGGCATTTGTTTTGAAACTCAAAATTTTCCCGATGCGCCCAATCATGATCATTTTCCAAATTCAATATTAAAGGAAAAAGAAACTTATTATCACAAAACGATTTACAAATTTGAAATATATTAATCATGAAAAAGATAAAAAACATTTTGAAATTAACCTTGTTATTGTTATTGACATTACATTTATTTTCTTGTTCTTCCAATAATGATAATCCAACGCCAAGTCCCGTTCCAGTTGTTACAACCGATGATTTCATTCGCGCCGCAGATGTTTCGTATTTGCCATTAATAGAAAGCGAAGGAACCATATACAAACACAATGGCGTTTCCGAAAATGCACTAACAACACTCAAAAACGCGGGTTGTAATACCATTAGGATTCGTTTGTGGAAAGATCCGTCGGATGTTCATTCGGGTATTGCAGAGGTTAAAACGTTAGCACTTCGAGCAAAAAATTTAGGCATGAAAGTTTGGTTGTCCGTACATTACTCAGATACTTGGGCTGATCCAGCAAACCAAACCAAACCTGCTGCATGGCAAAGTTTATCGTTTGTTGATTTAAAAACAGCCGTGGCTTCCTACACAACAACAGTAATTAACGAAATTCACCCAGATATTATACAAATTGGAAACGAAACCAACGACGGAATGATTTGGCCAGATGGCAAATTATCAACCAACGAATCGCAGTATCTTCAGTTGGTACAAAGTGCAACTTCAATAATTAGAGCACTTTCGCCAACCACCAAAATCATGTTGCATTATGCAGGAATTAATTCTGGCGGAAATACTGGTGCAAGTTATTTTTTCGATAAAGTAAAAACCATCGATTATGATTATATAGGTTTGTCTTTTTACCCAATTTGGCACGGAAAAGTTTTGGCGGATGTTACTACTACAATCAATAGCTTAAGTCAAACTTTCAATAAAAAAGTTATTATTGCCGAAACTGCCTATCCATTTACTTTTGGATATAACGATTATACCAATAATATTCTTGGTTTGCCAAGTCAAATAATTTCGGATTATCCCGCCACAAACGATGGTCAAAAAGCCTATTTATTAGCATTAAAAAACGTAATAAAACAAACGACCAAAGGAATTGGTTTTTGTTATTGGGAAGCGGAATGGGTTGCTTTTCGTGGACCAACATCTACAAATGGTTCGAGTTGGGAAAATCAATCTTTGTGGGATTTTAATAACAATGCATTACCAGCAATGGATGTTTTTAATGCCAATTAACATGAAAAAATCAATCCTAAAATTACTCTTTTTGGTTTTTCTATTTTCATTAAATGGAAACGCGCAAACTAAATCAAAATCTACCACAAAAACCACTTTCGCAAAAGGCGCCGATATTGGTTGGTTGCCACAAATGGAAGCCACAGGTTATAAATTTTATGATACTAACGGAACTGAAAAAGATTGTTTACAACTGCTAAAAGATAGAGGAATGAATTCTATTCGGCTTCGAGTTTTTGTAAATCCAAATGACGATAAAGCAAGCGGACATTGTAGTAAAGAAGAAACGATTGCCATGGCATTGCGTGCTCAAAAAATGAGAATGCGCATTATGATTGATTTTCATTATTCCGATTCTTGGGCTGATCCAGCAAAACAATTTAAACCAAAAGCATGGGAAAATCATAGTTTCGAGGAATTAAAAAATGATGTTTACAACCACACTTTTGATGAAATAAATGCGCTAAAAATGGCTGGTGTTACGCCAGAATGGGTTCAAGTTGGGAACGAAATTCCAGGCGGAATGCTATGGCCAGAAGGAAGTACAAAAAACTGGAACCAACTCGGACAATTATTAAATAAAGGCTACGATGCCGTGAAAGCAGTCGATAAAAAAATCAAAGTAATCGTTCATGTGGATGAAGGAAATAACAACCAAAAATTCAGAACTTTTTTTGATAATGCCACGACTCAAAAAGTAAAATATGATGTAATTGGTTTGTCCTATTATCCGTATTGGATAAAAAAAGATTATTCAGAAACCATTGCCGATTTACAATTCAACTTGAATGATATGGCAAAACGATACAATAAAGAAGTTATGGTTGTAGAAGTTGGTGGCGAATATGACAAAGTGCAAAACACGCATGATATGTTGGTTGCAACTATAAAAGCAGTAAAAAATGTCCCAAAAAACAAGGGAATTGGTGTGCTTTATTGGGAACCACAAGGCGAAAAATCTTGGAGTGGTTATAGTTTAAGTGCATGGCAAGCCGACCGAAAACCATCACCAGCATTAGACGCTTTTAAAGAAAAATAAGAATTATGAGTAAAATTTCAATATCTAATTATACCTTTTTAGCATTTCAAATTACTTTTTTTCTCTTAATTGGATTCAATGTAAACGCTCAAAAGAAAATAAATCTTGATGAAGGTTGGAAGTTTCATTTTGGTCACGCCGCCAATCCCGATAAAGATTTTAATTACAGTACGGCAACCATTTTTTCAAAATCTGGTGCCGCAGTAAATACGGCTATTGATTCGAAATTTATTGATACCACTTGGACATCGGTAAACTTGCCTCACGATTGGGCTGTGGATTTACCTTTTCAAAATTCTGATAATTTTGACGTGCAATCTCATGGCTATAAACCTGTTGGTGGATTTTATCCCGAAACTAGTATTGGTTGGTACCGCAAACATTTTTCGGTTACTAAAGATGCATCCAACAGTCGATTTGAAATTCAATTTGACGGAATTTATCGAAACGCATCCATTTGGATAAACGGTTTTTTTGTTGGAACAAATGCCAGCGGTTATGTAGGAAAATCTTATGATGTTACCGATTACATCAATTTTGACAAAGAAAATATTCTAGTGGTTAGAGTCGATGCCACACAATATGAAGGTTGGTTTTATGAAGGTGCCGGAATTTACAGACACGTTTGGCTCAACCAATTCAACAATTTACACATTCCAGAAGGCGGTTTGTATGTAGTTCCAGAAGTAAAAGGAAAAAATGCGTATATCAGCATTGAAACTACTGTCGAAAACAAAAACTTAAAACCTTCACAATGCATTGTTTATTCTTATATAACCGACAGAAACGGAAAAATTCTTGCCAAAACTAGCGAGAAAAAAATGTTCCTTTCGGTAAATGAACGAGCGATTATTAAACAAAATTTATCTTTAAACAAGCCACGTTTATGGTCTTTGGAAGATCCTTATTTATACCGAGTAGTTTCGATTGTGAAAGAAAACAATCAAATTGTAGATAAAATTAAAAGCACATTTGGAGTAAGAACAATAAAATTTGATGCTACAACTGGTTTCTTTTTAAACGGAAAACACATCAAAATTCAAGGCACAAACAACCATCAAGATCACGCAGGAATAGGAAGTGCGCTACCCGATTATATGCACTATTATCGCATTAAATTATTAAAAAAAATGGGGTCTAATGCCTACAGAACCAGTCATAATGCGCCAACACCAGAATTGCTTCAAGCCTGTGATAGTCTAGGAATGTTGGTTCTTGACGAACAACGTTTGCTAAACAGCAGTCCAGAATATATAGATCAGTTGGAACGACTAATTAAAAGAGATAGAAATCATCCATCGGTATTTCTTTGGTCTATTGGTAATGAAGAAGGTTGGATTCAAAAAACCGAAACTGGTAAAAAAATAGCCCAAACCTTATTAGCAAAACAAAAAGAATTAGATCCATCAAGAACGAGCACTTATGCCGCCGATATGGGCAATGAATTTAATGGTGTAAACGAAGTAATTCCTATTCGTGGTTTCAATTATCGTGAATATGCTGTTGCTGATTACCATCGTGATCATCCCAATCAACCAATCCTTGGAACCGAGATGGGAAGCACCGTAACAACCAGAGGAATTTACGAAAAAGACAGCATTCGAGCTTACGTTCCCGATCAAGATATCACGGCGCCTTGGTGGGCAAGTAAAGCAGAAACTTGGTGGAAATTGGCCGCAGAAAACGACTATTGGATGGGCGGATTTGTATGGACAGGTTTTGATTATCGTGGCGAACCAACGCCGTATAAATGGCCAAATGTAAATTCGCATTTTGGAATTATGGATGTTTGTGGTTTCCCAAAAAACATATATTATTACTACCAAAGTTGGTGGACAAATGAGGATGTTTTACACATTTCTCCGCATTGGAATTGGCCAGAAAAAATTGGAAAACCAATTGAGGTTTGGGTAAATTCTAATGCCGATGATGTTGAACTTTTTTTAAATGGAAAAAGTTTAGGTAAAAAAACAATGCCAAGAAACAGTCATCTAAATTGGGAAGTAATTTACGAACCCGGAACTTTAGAAGCCGTAGCCTATAAAAAAGGTAAAAAGCTAACGACAAAAGTTGAAACTACAAGTCAAGTTTATAATGTTGTACTCTCGCCAGATAAAACCGTTTTAACTGCCGATGGAAAAGATGCAACGGTAATTAATATTTCCTTAACTGATGATAAAGGCCGAGAAGTTCCTGATGCTGACAATAGGATTCGATTTTATCTCACCGGCGATGCTAAAATAATTGGTGTTGGAAATGGCGATCCGAGTTCGCACGAACCTGATAAATGCGATTTTGGTGCTTGGCAAAGAAGTGCTTTTAATGGAAAATGTCAAGTGATACTACAAGCGGGAAAAACCATTGGAACTATAAAATTAGTAGCCAAAGCCAACGGACTAAATTCTGGTTCAACCACAATCAATATTGTAAAATAATTAATAAATACTGGGACAAGTTCAGCATAAAATGAAAAAGAAATTAATACAACATACATCGGAACATTTCGAAAAATTATTTCAAAAAAAACCCGAACATATTTTTCTTTCGCCAGGAAGAATCAATATTATTGGCGAACATGTAGATTATAATGACGGATTTGTTTTGCCAGCTGCAATCAATAAATATGTATGTATTGCAATTTCTGCAAACGAAAGTTCCAAAACTAAAATAATTGCTAAGGATTTAAACGAAATCTTCGAATTTGATTTAAACCATCAGTTAGTACCAAATCCCGAAATGTGGATCAACTATATCCTTGGGGTTTTACAACAATTCAAAGATAAAAATCTTTCGATAAAAGGATTTAACGCCGTTTTTAGCAGTACAGTTCCAATTGGCGCAGGACTTTCGTCATCTGCTGCGGTCGAATGTGGCTTTGCTTTTGCATTAAATAAAATATTCCAATGCCATTTATCCAAACAAGAAATTGCACTTATCGGACAAAAATCTGAACATACATTTGTAGGCGTAAATTGCGGAATTATGGATCAATTTGCATCGGTTTTTGGAAAGAAAAATAAAGTTATAAAATTAGATTGCAACACTTTGGAATACGAATATTACAAAGCCGATTTCAAAAAATATTCCTTACTTTTATTAGATAGTAATGTAAAACACACCCATTTAACATCGGGTTATAACGACCGAAGAAACGAAGTAGAAAAAGGATTAGCCATCATAAAACAACATTTTCCAGAAGTAAAAACGTTCCGAAATTGTACCCAAGAAATGATTTTGGAATTGAAAGCACAATTGGGCGAAATTATTTTTAAACGTTGTCATTTTGTAGTGAAAGAAATTCAAAGAGTTTTAGATGCTGTTGATGCTTTACAAAAATCTGATTTCGAAAAATTAGGCCAATTAATGACCGAAACACATCATGGTTTATCTAAAGAATATGAAGTAAGTTGCGACGAAATTGACTTTTTAGTTGCTGCAGCTGCTAATGAAAAACAAGTTTTAGGCTCAAGAATGATGGGCGGAGGATTTGGCGGTTGTTCTATAAATTTAGTCGAAAAAGGTTCAGAAAACGAGTTAATCAAAAAAATATCTGAACAATATCTCAACGCTTTCGGTATCGAATTAAAATCATATAAAGTAAAAATTTCAAAAGGAACAACAGAATATATTTCTAAAATGAAACACAATTAAATGAAAAATTTCGATATAAACGAAGATCCACATCGCCGCTATAATCCGTTGTTAAACGAATGGGTTTTGGTTTCGCCGCATCGTTCCAAACGACCTTGGCAAGGACAAAACGAACTGATTCATCCTCATTCCTTGCCAGCACACGACGAGGATTGCTATTTGTGTTCAGGGAATATTCGTGCCAACGGAATGACAAATCCAGATTACGAAAATTGCTTTGTTTTCGATAATGATTTTGCAGCAATGAAGCAAGACGAAATTTATTTTGAAGACAATAATTACAATACTTTTTTTAGAGCAAAACCAGAAAGAGGCATCTCGAAAGTGGTTTGTTTTTCTCCAAAACACAATTTAACATTGCCAGAAATGGAACTTTCGGATATCGAGAAAATAATTGCAGTTTGGGTGGAACAATATATCGAGTTGGGAAGCAAGGATTTTATTAATTACGTTCAGATTTTCGAAAATAAAGGAAGCGTTATGGGTTGCAGTAATCCGCATCCGCATGGGCAAATTTGGGCGCAATCATCGTTGCCAACTCAAGTCGAAAAAACTCAAAAAAGTTTAGAAAATTATTTTAATAAAAATAAAACGAGTTTTCTAAAAGATTATGTAGAGGAAGAATTAAAACTAAAAGAACGTATTGTTTTAGAGAACGAATATTTTGTAGCATTGGTTCCGTTTTGGGCAACTTGGCCTTTCGAAATTTTAGTGGTTAGCAAACGGCATTTCGGAAATATTATAGCAATGACAAACGTTGAGGTAAAATCTTTTGCGCAAATCTTGAAAGGAATTACGGTAAAATATGATAATTTATTTGAAACATCATTTCCTTATTCATCAGGAATTCATCAAACGCCAACCGACAGAATTTCGCATCCCGAATGGCATTTTCACATGCACTTTTATCCGCCATTATTGCGAAGCGCAACCGTAAAAAAATTTATGGTTGGCTACGAAATGCTTGGCGAAGCACAACGTGATATTTCTCCTGAAAAAAGCGCCGAAATTCTCAGAAAAACATCAAATATTCATTACAAAACAAACCAATTACAAACCAAATAAACCATCAAAATGCAAACATTATCAATCAAGGATTACATCGTTTTCTTTTTATATTTCGTTATTATTGTGGGTTACGGAATGTGGATTTACCGCAAGAAAAAGAAACAAGAAACCAGCAGTAAGGATTATTTTCTTGCCGAAGGATCGCTAACATGGTGGGCAATTGGAGCCTCATTAATAGCCAGTAATATTAGCGCCGAGCAGTTTATAGGAATGAGCGGAAGCGGTTTCAAGATGGGTTTGGCAATTGCAACCTACGAATGGATGGCGGCGGCAACATTAATAATTGTTGCGGTATTTTTTATGCCGGTTTACCTAAAAAACAAGATTTTTACAATGCCTCAATATCTTAACAAACGTTATAATAGTAATGTAGCAATGATTATGGCGGTTTTTTGGTTGCTATTATATGTATTGGTAAACCTGACTTCGATTTTGTACTTAGGCGCACTGGCAATTAGCAGTATTTCTGGGTTAAACATCACTCTATGTATGATTTTCTTGGCGTTTTTTGCAGTGATGATAACACTTGGCGGAATGAAAGTTATAGGATATACAGATGTAATTCAGGTTTTCTTCTTGATTTTAGGCGGATTAGTAACTACATATTTAGCATTAAATTTAGTTGCAAAAGAGTTTGGTTCTCAAGGCGTTATTAATGGTTTTCATTTAATGACAACCCACGCAAATGATCATTTTCATATGATTTTCAATAAATCCAATCCAAATTATATGGATTTACCCGGACTTTCGGTTTTAATTGGCGGAATGTTGATTATTAATTTAAATTATTGGGGTTGCAACCAATACATTACCCAAAGGGCTTTGGGAGCAGATCTAAAAACGGCTCGAAGCGGAATTTTGTTTGCTTCTTTCTTGAAATTATTAATGCCAGTTATTGTAGTTTTGCCAGGAATTGCTGCATTTGTATTGTACCAAAACGGACATTTTCATACCGAAATGTTGCAGGACGGAAGCGTAAATCCAGATCGCGCCTATCCAACTTTGCTAAATTTACTTCCAACAGGGCTCAAGGGACTTTCGTTTGCGGCTCTTACTGCGGCAATAGTGGCTTCGTTGGCCGGAAAAGCCAATAGTATTGCAACTATTTTTACTTTAGATATTTATAAAACCAAACTAAACATAGATGCCGATGAGAAAAAATTAGTGAGTATTGGTAAAAAAACAATTATTGTAGCCATGATTATTGCAGTTGTAGTTGCACCGTTTTTGGGAATTGACAAAAAAGGAGGTTTTCAATACATTCAAGAATATACAGGATTTGTAAGTCCGGGCGTTTTTGCTATGTTTATTCTTGGTTTCTTTTGGAAAAAAACAACGTCTAATGCCGCTTTATTTGCAACAATTGGTGGTTTTATGTTGTCTATTATATTCAAATTTATGCCTTCGTTTGTAGATTTATCGTTCCTAAATCCTATGGGTTTTGCAGTGCCAAATGCCAACGGAGTTTTCGAAATACCGTTTATTGATCGTATGGGATTTGTATTCCTAATTTGCGTTATCGGAATGTTTTTTATAAGTATGTACGAAACCAAAAAAGGAGTTCAAACTAATGGTCTAGAAGTGGATAAATCCATGTTCAAAATGTCGCCAGCCTTTACCGTTGGAATGCTAATTGTACTTTCTATAATTGCCGCTTTTTATACTATTTTTTGGTAAAAATTAAATTAAAATTTGCTAATATTCAAAAAAAGCTGTCCGATTTAGGATGGCTTTCTTGTTTAAAAAAAGCATTTAATAATTAGTCCTTTATAAAAGAAATATTTCAATCCTTGAAATCCTCGAAATAAAATGTATTTTTGAAATTGATTTTAAATAAAAAATCCAAATGAACTGGGAACAACTATTATCATTAAAACGTCAAGGCGACACTAGCAAACGATTGCGAAAAGAACAAGACGAAACGCGTTTGGGATTCGAAGTCGATTACGACCGAATTATTTTCTCGGCAGCTTTCCGAAGTTTGCAAGACAAAACCCAAGTTATTCCGCTTTCTAAAACCGATTTCGTTCATACTCGATTAACGCACAGTTTAGAAGTTTCAGTAGTTGGACGATCTATTGGCAGATTAGTTGGTAAAAAAATTATAGATAAATATCCGCATTTGCAGGAAATTCATGGATATCAGTTCAACGATTTTGGCGCAATCGTAGCCGCTGCATCATTGGCGCATGACATTGGAAATCCGCCTTTTGGGCATTCGGGAGAAAAAGCCATTGGCGAATATTTTTCGATTGGAAAAGGACAACAATTCAAAGACAAATTAACCCAAAAGCAATGGCAAGATTTAATAGATTTTGAAGGAAATGCCAACGGATTTTCGGTTCTAACAGCAAATCGTCCCGGAGTTACAGGTTCGCTAAGGCTTACGTATGCTGTTTTGGGCGCGTTTATGAAATATCCAAAAGAAAGTTTACCAAAAAAACCAACTCAAGACATTGCCGATAAAAAATATGGTTTTTTTCAAACCGATAAAAATTTCTTTCAAGAAGTAGCTTCAGAATTGGGAATGATTCCTAATAAAACAGGGGATAATATTGGTTTCGAACGGCATCCATTAGCATATTTAGTTGAGGCTGCCGATGACATTTGTTATACAATTATAGATTTTGAAGATGGGATAAATCTAGGATTAGTCTCGGAAGATTTTGCTTTAGAATATCTTATTAAATTAGTAAAAGACAGTATCGATACCGCAAAATACAATACATTAACAACCAAAGAAGATAGGATAAGCTACTTACGCGCCCTGGCAATTGGGAATTTAATAAACGATGCTGTAAAAGTTTTTATCGAAAACGAAGAAGCAATTCTTGACGGAAAATTTCCGTTTGCATTAATGGATAAAAGTAAATACAAAGCCCAAATGGACGATATTATAAAACTTAGCGTCAAAAAAATTTATAACAGTCGCGAGGTAATCGAAAAAGAATTGTCGGGTTATCAAATCATAAACAATCTTTTAGACAAATTTGTTACGGCATATAATAATAAATACGACGGAAATCCAACCAATTACGATTTGCTATTGCTAAAAATCCTACCAGAAAAATACCATTTAGAAAAAGAAAACTTATACGAACGTTTGTTGCATATTTGTCATTTTGTTTCCATGCTTACGGATGGCAATGCCTTAAAATACAATAAAATTATAGCTTCTAATAATCTATAAATGAGTAACTTATAACCCGTTGGGTGTAATTATTTTTTGAAGCTAATTTTATAACAATTGTCACATTTAGCTTGTCGAAATGGATTATTTTAGAGGTCTTAACTTCCTTTGTCAGCACAAGCTAGCTCAGACTGACATTTTAGTATTAATTTAGTTTAATTTTAATTCAACAAGTCTGTTTTTTGACATATTTTGATAATTACACCCAATGGGTAATTTATATTAATTATTTACAAGCCGAAAATGCTTTATGATCACATGTTATTATTAATTTTAAACCATGAAAACCGCCGTAATCCAAACCTCATTATTTTGGGAAAACCCATTGCAAAACCGAAAACATTTTGAGCAAAAAATCAACTCCATTTCTCAAGAAGTTGATTTAATCATTCTGCCAGAAATGTTTACTTCGGGTTTTACAATGAACCCAAAACATGTTGCAGAAACAATGAACGGTGAAACTGTTTTTCTCTTAAAATCATTAGCAAAAGCAAAAAATTGCGCTATTACTGGAAGTTTGGTAATCACAGAAAACAATAATTTTTATAACAGAATGATTTTTGTTTTTCCAGAAGGAAATATAGAATATTACGACAAAAAACATTTATTTACATTGGCTGGCGAGGACAAAGTTTATACCGCTGGAAATCAAAAAAAAATTATAGAATTTAGGAATTTCAAGATTTGTTTGCAAGTATGTTATGACCTGCGTTTTCCAGTTTTTGCAAGAAATACGCAAGATTATGATCTTTTACTTTATGTTGCCAATTGGCCAAAAACCAGAATAAATGCTTGGGATATATTGCTAAAAGCGCGCGCAATCGAGAATATGTGTTACACGATTGGAGTAAACAGAATTGGTTCGGACAATAACAATTTAGAGTACGTTGGGCATTCTCAAATAGTTGATTTTCTGGGAAATAATATTGTCGAACCACAAGAAAGCGAAGGCATTTTTGTAGCAAATTTAGACCAATCATCAATGCTAGCAACCCGAAAAAAATTAGTATTTCTAAAAGATAGAGACTAAAAAAGGATTTAATTTATTTCTGGATTCCAACATCAAAGGGTTGTTCTACATCCCAATTGGCTCGAACATCAAGCTCTTTAGGAAAATAAATAACCGTTTCGCTCTGTCGTTTTTCTAAAAAATTTCCGGTGTCCCATTCCTTATTATTGTTATCGTCGTAAACCAGTCGCAAAGTATATTTTGCAGGCTCAATCAAGTTGAAATCTACCGTTGTATTTTTGTCGGAAAACTCAGAATATTTTACTTCGCCTTTTTCATCTGTAAGTTCTAAAATTACAGGAAATTGTTTTACATTTTGCAAAACAACACGCAAATTCCCATAATCTGATGTGTTTTTTGTACCAATTTTATAACTCAACGTATCATTTTGTTGGTCTAAATAATCTGTCATTGCACCAGGAAAAAGCTTAAAACTGTATTTTTCTAAAGGTTCTTTCTTGAAAATTATTTTCAAATTTTGCTCAAATTCATCATATTCGGTTATAAAAACCACGGCGGTCGAATCCTTGTTGATTAATTGTATTTTCGAATTATCAATTTTCACAATCGGAATAGTCGAATGAACCGAAAAATTATCTCTAAAAGCCAATTCTCCGTTTTGATTTGCCATAAAACTCAGCGTATCTTTTTTCTGATCTTTAAGTTTAAACTTATATTTCTCGGAATATTTGTCTTTTTCAACAGCAATTCGCAAGGAATCAACCTTCAATGGTTTAAACCAAACCTGAACCGAATCCTTTTTTGGGAAATTAGTAATAATAGTCGGCAAAACCGTTTCGCCATTTTTTAGCGTAACTTTCATGTTTTTTGCATTGCCTTCGTAAGGCAAAAAAAGTCTGTTTCCAGATGCTAGAACGGGTTTTGAGGTTTTAAACTTTTGTGTTTCCTTAAACAAATCTAAATGAAAAACACTGTCATTTGGGATTGTAATAATTTGTTTTCTAAAACCAATTTTATCCTCTTTTGGGTCAAATTTGTTGTTGCTATTTTTATCCTTTATAGCCACTAAATGGTATTTTCCAGCCTTGATGTTTTCCAGTCCAAAAAGTTTTAAACTGTCCAAAGTATTGGTTACATAACGTGGATTTCCTTTGTAAACTAAGGAATCATTGTATTTTTCGTCCGCTTCTAACAGGAAAACCGACACAAAATTATCTACCGTTTTCTCGTGAGCATCTGCAACCGTTCCGCCCAATTTTAACGAGTCGATATAACTTCCCGTCGAAAAAACATACTTAAATTGTTTGTACGCATTTCCCTCATTATTATCCTGAATACTTTGCCCAAAATTGAAACTATAAGTTGTATTTGGCAACAATGTATCTTTTATTTTTATAGTAATAAATTTACTCGCGTTACTTGGCAAAATTTCAGGGAAACGCTTCATTGGTGGCGAAATAATCAACTGTTTATTGGTGTTTTTTAGCAAAACATACTCATCAAAAGTTAGTTTTATTTCCTTTCCAGAAAAATTAACGCTACCATTTTTTGGGAAACTCATTTTTAGCACGGGAGCAATTGTATCTTTCAATCCGCCATCAATCGTTCCTCTTTTTGCACAACCAATCACTACAAAAAGCAGCAGAAATAAGTATTTAAAATTGTTTTTCAACATAAAATCCAAAAGTTTAGAACCCACAAAATAACAATTATATTTACTGTAAACGAAACTTTTTGAGTTTTTATTAGGAGCTTTTTCCTGCTATTCGCTATATCTTTTTGTTTTTTAAAGAAAAAACAAAAAGGATGCCGCTACTATCAGGGCTAAAAATATCGGAATTACAACAGAATTTCTTATTTTTGAACAACAATAATTTTCATTCCCATTGAAAAAACAAATCCTTTTCCTAAGCTTTATTTTCTTGCTTTCGGCTTGTAATCCCCACAAAAATCCAACAATTGCTTTCTATTATTGGAAAACAATTTACAAACTTTCGGTTTCGGAAAAACAAACATTAACCGAAAATAAAGTCAAAAAACTCTATATTCGTTATTTCGATATTGATGCGAACCCAAAAACAAATCAAATTTTTCCGCAATCGCCAATACAATATCAGGACAAACCAATAAACCTCGAAATTGTTCCAGTCATTTATATCAAAAACCAAATTTTGCTAATCAAAAATATTAATATTCAGGATTTAGCTCAAAAAACCAATAATTACATCAATCAAATCAACAAAAAAAATAATATTTCCAGCCAAGAAATCCAAATCGATTGCGATTGGACTTTGTCGAGCAAGGATAATTATCTAAAATTTATAGATCGTTTCAAAAAAATTTCTAACAAAAAACTCTCAGCAACCATTCGTTTGCATCAAATAAAATATTTTAGGGAAACCAAAATCCCAAACGTCGATAAAGGCGTTTTGATGTATTACAATATGGGAAAAATTGCGCCCGATGCTCTCAATTCTATTTATGATCAAAAAACCGCAAAAAAATATTTGTCGAGTCTCAAAAAATATCCATTATCGCTTAATTTTGCTTTGCCAATTTACTCGTGGGGAATTCATATTCGAGAAAACAGAGTTCTTGGTCTGAAAAGTAAAATCAATATTCAAGAGCTAGAAAAAGATTCCAATTTTGTAAAAACAAAACCTAATTTTTTTAGAGCAAAAAACAACAATTATAAAAACGGAACGTTCTATAAAACAAATGATTTGCTTAAATTTGAAACTATTTCTTCGCAAAACCTGCTAGAAATGGCAAACAATTTACAGGAAAACACAAACGCATTTCCAGAGGAAATTATATTTTACGATTTAGACGAATTTAATTTAAAAAATTATGAAAAAAACATTTTTAAGCAAGTTATTAATCGGTTTTAGCATTGTTTTATTATTTGTTTATACAGCAATTTATGCGTGTAGCGATGACGGAGATTGGGGAATTTTTTTCGACTCGAACTTTACGCCCGAAACTTTTGTGGACAAATCCTATTCGCCTTTATTTTTATCGACAGATGTTTTTTACTCTAATGATTATGAAAATTTTGACACAAAACATATTTATAGATTTAACGACGAAATTGTTCAGGATTGGACCACTTATCTCAAAGGAAATTTGAAATCCGAACAAGTAAAATTTTTCTTGATTGATTCTAGCGCAATAGATGTAAATAAATTATACTCGTTTTATACGACCAAAAAAACAAATCCGTTTTCGACAAATTGGTCTAAAAAAATCAATCTTAAAGATAAAAAAACCAAGGATTTTATCGAATTTTTGTATTTATCTCAAAAAATAGAATCCAGTTCCAAAAACAATCCTTGGGATTACGAGGAATCTGCAAAAGTGTTTAGCAACCCAAAATGGGTTTCCGAAATTGCCAAGAAATACTCTCAAACAACGGATCCTTTTCTAAAAAACAGGTATTGGTTTCAGGTCATTAAATCTTGTTTTTATAGCAATATTAAAATATCGGCAGTTTCTTTTTTCCAAAAAACCGAAAGTTTAGTTCCTAAAAACACTTTATATTATCGCGCATTGGCTTACGTTGCAGGTGTAAATTACAAATCGAAAAATTACGCACTTTCTAATTTTCAATACAGTCAAGTTTTCGATAAATGTCCAACAATGCGAGTGGTTTCGGCGTATTGTTTTCATCCTCAGGAAAATTTGGATTGGAATCAATCTTTAAGTTTAGCCAAAACAAACGACGAAAAAGCAGCACTTTGGGCAATACAAGGTTACTATGGCGATGAACACAGGGCCATTGAAAAAATTTATGAACTAAATCCAAAATCCGAACATTTAGAGTTCTTACTTACTAGATTAATCAATCATCAAGAAACTAAAATTGACAGTTATGAAAAAGACGAAAAAGTTATAGCAAAGTTTAAAAAAACCAACGATAGCCTTAATAAAATAAATCTACAACTTGTAAATAAAATTGCAAAATCCAATAATACATCAAAACCTTATTTGTGGAATATTGCAGCAGGATATCTCGAAACATTGAACGGAAATTATGCTCAAGCAGATCAATATTTTAATCAAACCGAAAGCAAAATGCCAAAAACAGAAATCGCTTTAGACCAGCTGCGATTGCTTCGATTTGTAAATAATTTAAGTAAAATAAAAAATATAAATTCCGAAAACCAAAAAACTATTCTTGCTGATTTGACTTGGCTTTACGATGAATTACCAAAACAAAACAACAAAAATTTTCGCTATCAAAACGCAACATCTTGGAGTAAAAACTATTTGTCTGATTTATATAAATTTCAAAAAAACAATGTCATGGCAGAATTGTTTAACAGAAATCCAGAGTTTTATGACAACGAAAACGATTTGCAAGCCATGAAAAATTTCTTGACAAAAGACAACAAAACAACTCTAGAAAAAATTGCTCAAAAAGTATATAATGTTTCTATTTTCGAGATCAATAATTACCAAGCAATACAAGCAGCTTTTCAAAATAAAATTCCCGAGGCAATAGCATTTTTGGAAAAAACGGACACTTTGCAACATATAAATTTTCTAGGAAATCCTTTCAACGGAAATATCCAAGATTGTCATGATTGCGATTTTGTTGCTTTCCAGAAAAGAAAATATTCGCAAATTCAGTTTTTAAATACCATCAAGGAAATGCAAGAAAAAGTGGCAAAAAACGAGGAGGTTTATACCAATTCACTTTTGTTAGGAAATGCGTTTTATAATATTACCCATTTTGGGAATGCACGTCTTTTTTACGAAGGAAATATTGTAGGATACGGTTCTAATCCTTACTATTTTAGAGATAATATACGTAAAATGATTACTAACTGTTCCGTTTCCAAAATGTATTACGAAAAAGCTTTTGCTGCGGCAAAAAACAACGAGCAAAAAGCAAAATGCCAATATATGTTGGCAAAATGTGAACGAAACGAATATTACAATCACTTTTATGATCCAAAAAAGAACCAATGGGAAAACTCTTATGCAGCGGAAGAAAGTAAGATTAATTTCCTTGCTTGGAGCGGTTTTAAAGCCTTAAAAAAGGAATATTCTAACACCAAATATTATCAGGATGTAATTGCGGAATGTGGATATTTTAATAGTTATGTGAGTAAAAAGTAGCAATCAACTATGCGCCATGGCCATTGTTACAATACTAATTTTTGCGCCAGGAATTTTTAGTAAAGCATTGGCACAAAGCTCTAATGTTGCTCCAGTTGTCATAACATCATCTATGAGTAAAAAATGTTTGTTGTGGTCTTTTTCGGAAAAATTTACATCAAAAATATTGGCATTTGTATCATTTCTGTCCAATAAGTTTTTCTTGGATTGCGTTTTAGAATACACATTTCTAACCAAAATATTGGGGTTATAAGCAATGTTCAAATTTTTAAATAATGCTTCGCCAAAAGTAGTAACTTGATTGTATCCGCGCTCTTTGAAACGTTTTTTATGAACCGGAACCGGAATAATTTCATCGATGGTTTTTATGATTTGCAACGATTTTAATTCCTCAGCAAACCAATCTCCAATAACAGCTCCAACTTCTTGATGTCCGCGAAATTTTAGATTATGAATCAATTGTTGGACAATTCCTTTTTTATGAAAATAAAACAAGGCTTGAGCCGATTCGAGTGGAATTCGACCATAAAAACGGTTATAAATTTCGTTATCAATCTTTAAATGATGATTAGAAAGCGGAATTTCGTGTCGGCAAACGGTGCAAATTACATTTTCGTTGCTTAACAAAAACGAATTGCAACCCGCACAAACCTTAGGAAAAAATAAATTTATAATTTTTTTGAACATCAAACAGCTTATTTTAATTATAAAAATAAGAAAAACTGGCTTTCAATGTTAATTTAAACTCACTTTTTATATTTTTGCAGTATGGCAAAACAAGAAGATTTATTTAAGAATGTGGTTTCGCATGCAAAAGAATACGGATTTATTTTTCCGTCAAGCGAAATTTACGATGGTTTGAGTGCAGTTTATGATTACGCACAAAACGGAGTAGAATTAAAGAAAAACATCAGAGAATATTGGTGGAAATCGATGGTACAAATGCACGAAAACATTGTTGGTCTCGACGCAGCAATCCTTATGCACCCAACAACTTGGAAAGCATCTGGTCATGTCGATGCCTTTAACGATCCATTAATTGATAATAAAGACAGCAAAAAACGATACAGAGCCGACGTTTTAATCGAAGATTATGCCGAAAAACTGAATCAAAAAGCCGAAAAAGAAATAGAAAAAGCTGCTACTCGTTTTGGAGATGCTTTTAATCGGGAGGAATTTGTAACCACAAATCCTCGTGTAATGGAATATTTATCGCGCAAAAACGAAATTTTAGCAAGAATGGCTAAATCGCTTGGCGACGAAAACCTCGAAGATGTCAAGGCATTAATCGAAGAATTAGAAATTGCTTGTCCAGAATCGGGATCTAGAAACTGGACAGAAGTAAAGCAATTTAACCTTATGTTTGGTACAAAATTGGGTGCATCGGCAGAATCGGCAATGGATTTGTACTTGCGACCAGAAACTGCTCAAGGAATTTTTGTAAACTTTTTGAACGTTCAAAAATCGGGTCGAATGAAAATTCCGTTCGGGATTGCACAAACCGGAAAAGCGTTTAGAAACGAAATCGTAGCCAGACAATTTATTTTCCGAATGCGCGAATTCGAACAAATGGAAATGCAATTTTTCGTAAAACCAGGCGAAGAAATGAAATGGTACGAATATTGGAAAAATGCACGTTTAAATTGGCACCTTTCGTTAGGTTTGGGTAAAGAGAATTACCGTTTTCACGACCACGAAAAATTAGCACATTACGCCAATGCTGCCGCAGATATTGAGTTTAATTTTCCTTTTGGTTTTAAAGAATTAGAAGGAATTCACTCTCGAACTGATTTTGATTTGAAAGCGCACGAAAAGTTTTCTGGAAAAAAATTACAATATTTTGATACCGAAACCAATGCCAATTATACGCCTTATGTTGTAGAAACATCAGTAGGTTTGGACAGAATGTTTTTATCGGTTTTCGCAACTTCATTAAAAGAAGAAACTCTTGAAGACGGTTCTACAAGAACAGTTTTGAAATTACCAAGCGTTTTGGCTCCCACAAAAGCAGCCGTTTTACCATTGGTTAAAAAAGATGGTTTACCAGAAATTGCCAGAAAAATAATTGAAGATTTAAAATGGGATTTCAATGTAGCATACGATGAAAAAGACGCTGTTGGAAGACGTTACAGACGACAAGATGCTTTGGGAACGCCATTTTGCATTACTGTCGATCACCAAACTATTGATGATCAAACAGTAACCATTCGCCACCGTGATTCCATGAAACAAGACCGAGTAGCGATTTCGGAATTAAGAAATATTATCGAAAACGAGGTTTCTATGCGAAACTGGTTGATGAAATGTTAATCAAATTCGTGTTTGAATAAAGATTTGACAGGTTATAAAAACCTTTTAGATCTAAACAAAAAAATGCTTCTCGTAATTGAGAAGCATTTTTTTTAAAATCGATATCCAATTGATATTCCGCCTCGGCCAACAATTTTTGCGCCGCTAAAACCTTCGTAATCCTGCAAAAGGTTTCTGCCTATTCCAGAATTAATTTCGAAAACAACTCCTTTTTTAGTAATCCATTTTGCACCAAGTCCAAAACCTACTGCTAAATCTGTGAATTTCTTTTCGATGTCTGGATAATTAGTATAAATCCCTGTATTGCTATCGTAAAAACTTCCTTGATATTTGGATGCCGTAAACGAACTCACCGATGTAAAACCTTCGAAGAAAAATCCTGCTGCTGGTTTTTTCCCGAAATAAAATCGGTAGTATGGAGTTAAACTAAAAGTGGTGTTTAAATCTTTTCCGTTAGATAATATAAGGGTTGCGCCAACTCCGGATTCATCAGTTAAAATTCTTTCGTAGGAAATATTTAAGGCTCCGACTGCAACTAGATAAATTCCGTCAATTTTTAGTTCGTTTTTCTTGAAATCGAATTCTTTTTTTTCCTGACTGAAACTTAACAAAGTTGCTGTAAAACAAAATAGTAATAGTAAATTTTTCATAAAAATTATTTAATTAAAATCAAAAATATCAAAATAACTCTTCATGAATATTAAATTAACAATATTTTATATGTTAAATATTTTACTAGAATTACTCTTCGCTCAAAGCATTCCAGCCCCTAGCTTTCAATGGGATCTTTGTATCAGCACGAGTAATCAAATGAATTCCTTCGGATTCCTGAACCATATGACCAATAATGGTAAAGTTTGGATTGGCTTTTATTTTCTCGAAATCGTCCATTGCAATTGTGAATAGTAATTCGTAATCTTCGCCACCATTTATGGCAACAGTTGTAACGTCTATTTCGAATTCTTCGCAAACATTAATTAATTGAGGATCGAGTGGCAATTTGTCTTCGTATAAATTACAACCTACTTTGGATTGTTTACAAATATGCATAATTTCTGAGGACAAACCATCGGAAATATCAATCATTGCAGTTGGTTTTATTTCGAGAGCGTGGAGTAAAGTTCGAACATCTTTTCGGGCTTCGGGACGCAATTGTCTTTCGATTAAATAAGTATATGCATCGAGATCGGGTTGCGAATTTGGATTAACATTAAAAACTTGTTTCTCTCGTTCCAAGACTTGTAAACCCATATAAGCCGCACCAATGTCGCCAGAAACTACTAGTAAATCCGATTGTTTGGCTCCGTTTCTGTATACCAATTCGTTTTCGTCGGCTTCGCCAATTGCAGTTATCGAAATGATTAATCCTTTTTGCGAGGAAGTGGTGTCGCCACCAATTACATCTATATTATACTCTTTTGCGGCAGCAGAAATTCCTGCAAAAAGTTCGTCTAAAGCTTCAAGAGGAAAACGATTAGAAACCGCTACCGAAACCGTAATTTGAGTAGCTTTGGCATTCATGGCGCAAATATCCGAAATATTTACAACTACTGCTTTGTAACCCAAATGTTTGAGCGGCATATAGGCCAAATCGAAATGTACGCCTTCTATCAATAAATCGGTCGAAATGACTGTTTTTTTATCTTTAAAATCAAGAACTGCGGCATCGTCTCCAATTCCTTTAAAAGTTGATGGCTGATTGATTGTAAAATTTTTAGTTAAATGTTCAACTAATCCAAATTCTCCGAGTTGTGCTATACTTGTGCGTTGCTGATTTTTGTCTTCGATCATTTTGTTTGTTTGAAAGTGCAAATATACGAAGAATTTGGGTGTTTAATTTTATCAAAAAATTAGTAAATTAACTTTTATAAATTTTGGCATTAATACTTTTGAAATAAATTTGAAAAAAGTAAGCACTTGTAGATTGTAATAATCTTTTTCTTCATGCGAAAGCTTTTTTACCAAAACTCAATGAGAAACCTTTTGCAGTTTTGGTTCATAACGATTGGTATGAAATCATAAAAATAAACAAGTTTTTTATTCCTATTTTTACATTAACTATATTTGTTGAAAATAAAACCAAAAAAAACTTGCTTAAACTAACTTTCATGAGAAATTTTTGGATTTTACTCCTTGTTTTGTGTTGCAATTTTGCATTTTCTCAAAAAATTACCAAAGGTCAAATTATAGATTTCGATACTACAATTCCTATCGCTTTTGCTAAAATTACTTACGATAATAAAATCATAATTTCCGATTGGGAAGGAAAATTTTCTGTTGAGCTCAAAAACGACGAAAAACCAATTGTTGCTTCCTACAAAGGGTATTTTCCTAAAAATTATTTCTTACCAAAAACCCCACAATTACTTGTAATAAAAATGATTTCGGATAATACTTTGCGTAAAGAAGAAATTTTTTCCGATAATCAAGTCAATCTAATCATAAAGAAAGTCATTGGAAACAAAGCGAAAAATCAACCCGAAAAAGCCTTAAAAACCTTTCAATATAAAAATTACGAACATTTGTTGGTTTCTGCAAATCCAGATTCGATTTCCGATAAAATTGATATTGTTGTCAAAAAAAGATTTCTAAAAAAAAATCAAGTCAAACTAGATTCTACGAATTATAAATTCAAAAAACTGGTCGAAAAACAACATTTGTACCAAACCGAAAAAGTAAACCTGATTCAGCACAACAAATATGGCACTAAGGAAACCATTCTCGCAACCAGAATGGCAGGTTTCAAGAAACCATTGTACGAATATTTGGGGTTAAACTTGGTTTCCTATTCTTTGTATGATAATTCGCTGGAAATTTTGGAAATTCCTGTTCAAAATCCCGTATCGAGTTTTGGTCGGAATTTGTTTGTTTTCCGAATGATCGATACTATTCAAATTCAAAACAGAAAAGTTTATCAAATTTATTTTCAGCCTAAAAAACTGAAATCCAATAAATTAAGAGGGTTACTTTTTATAGATGCCGAGAATTTTGGAATTGCAAAAGCATTTTTCAGAATTTACGGAATTGCAAATATAAATGCAACTTATACTTTTAATTACCGAAAAGAAAACAATATTTGGTTTCCAGAAAAAAGAAAAATCACTGTCGTAAAAGGTAATAATAGTGAGGATTTGAATATACTTGGAGGAACAATAAAGTTTAATTCAAGTTTAGAAAATCTCAAAAAAGACGCTTCGGATCAGGTTTATCTAAAATTAGAATCGATTCCGTTTGATATTCAAATTAATAAAGAAGTAAGTTTCAAAAATCCAAAAATCGGAATCGAAGTTCCTGCAAATAGCATGACAAAACCTGATTCGTATTGGAAAACTTTCAAAAAAGACACTTTAGATCCTCGAAAAATTCCAACCTATTCGGCGCTTGATAGTTTGTCGATAGCTGAAAATGTAGAACGTCGAATTATTTTAGGAAAAAAAGTAATAAATGGTTACTATCCCGTAAATATTATTGATGTTGATCTAAAAAGTATTGTGAAATATAACAACTACGAAGGTTTTAGATTGGGAATTGGCGGAGTTACAAATAGCAAATTATCAGAAAATTACAAATTGAGCTTTTTTGGCGCATACGGATTAAAAGATAAGGAACTAAAATACGGAATTACACCATCCTATTTATTGCAAAAAGAAACAAATACTTGGTTAAGTGCATCGTATGCTAATGATTTGAGTGAAATTGCCCAAATAAAATTTGCTACACAATCGCAGCGTTTCAAAATTTATGATCCTAGACCTATAAATATTTCGACGTTTTATAATCATAAAACATTTTCAACGTTTATAGAAAGTAAATATTTTGCCAAAACCGATACTTATTTTGCCATTTCTAGAAGCGAAGTTACGCCGCTTTTCAATTATATTTTTGCTGCAAACAATCAGTTTTATTCAAAATATAATATTGCAACAGCTCAATTTGCAATAGAGTGGAATCCTTTTAGCGGATATATGCAAACGCCCTCGGGCAGATTAGAAATCGAAAAAAGATTCCCTAAACTTTCGTTTCAATTCACAAAAACAATTCCAAATGTACTAGGAAATGATTTCGATTTCTCTAAAATCGATCTTCGAATTATTCACGAAATTCCTTATTTATCTGGACAAATGACATCGTTTACGCTACAAAGCGGATTTGCGTTTGGCGACGTTCCGCTAACGCATTTGTATAGTATTGCACCAAATAATCTGGACAGACAAACCTTGCTAAAACGAATTACTTTTGCTGGGAAAAACAGTTTTGAGACCATGTATTTTAATGAGTTTTTCTCTAACAAATATGTTTCTTTTCAGGTAAAACATACTTTTAATAAAACTAGAATTTTTAGTGATATCAAACCCGTTTTTACGGTTGTAACACGAGTAGCATGGGGAAATCTTGACAAACCCGAACAACATATTGGGCTGGTTTACAAAACTTTAGACAAAGGTTTTTTTGAAAGTGGCATCGAGGCAAATAAAATTTTTAAAGGTCTTGGACTTAACTTTTTTATTCGTTATGGACCAAATGGATTACCAAGATTTCAGGATAATTTGGCTTTAAAAATAAGTTATTCGTTGGATTTATTTTAATGTAAATTAAGGTTTAATAATCAAAACCGAAGGAACTTTACTCAACCAAATGCTTTGGGATTCGATAAGTTTTTTCCAACTTTCTAGCCCAATCATTATCAAATCTTGTTTGGCAAGAAAATCCTTGTTCATTATTTTTTCATTCATTAATGATAAATTATCCGGAAATTTTTCCTCAAGAGAATTTATAGCACTTTTGAAAACAAAATTATTTTCGACGATATTATTAATGTCTAAAAACGTAATTCTTGCATTGTTATTAAAAATTAATTTCTGAGCATAATCCATCAAAAAGGAATCGTCTGTACTAAAAATCGGGACAAAAACCTGATGCACATTTTGTAAATCTTTATCGATAAGGATTCCCAAAGGCAATTTGGTTTTCGAGATAATTTGTCTGGTTCGCTCATCAAAAGGCGAATTTTCGAACAATCCTTCTTTTCCTGTAAACTTATCTATTAATCGGTCAGGATTTATAATTCTTGTGGTAAATCCTAAAACTTTTCCGAGTAATGTTCCTTCAAAAATAGATTTTCCCAAACCAATTAACAGCAAATCGTAATCGCCGCTGTTGGCAATTTCGGAAATATTAGTTTCGATATCTACTGTTGCCTGAAATAGGGTATTTATTTCTTGTTTCAGGATTTTAGATTCTTCCAATATTGGCGAAAATCTGGTTTTTTCGACATCTTCGAGATTAAACGAATGGGTTTCGTCGCTCAAAGTAAGATTCATTGCCGTAACCGATGCGTTTTCTTTTTCCTTTTTTATTAAACTATTTGCCAATCTTAAGAGCGATTTTCCTTTTTCGTTATTGCCAAATGATATTAGAATTTTGAATTTATTGGCTTCGATTTCGCTTGGCGGAACATCTTTGGTTTTGAAAATAAAATTAATTAAATCCAAGGCTGGTCCAGTCATAAATGTGGTTACCAATGCCATGATTACCATCATTGTAAAAACTTCGGGAGTAAGCACTTTTAGATCTAAACCAATGTTTAGAACAATCAATTCCATTAATCCTCGCGTATTCATTAATGCACCAATTGTTAGGCTATCGCGCCAAGATTGACCCACAAATTTTGCAGCAATTGCACTTCCCAAAAATTTCCCGACAACAGCAACTAGAATTATAAATCCGGTGATTCTGAGTAAATATGGATCGTTTATTAATCCTATTTCTGTTCGCAGACCTGTGAATACGAAAAATAAAGGAAGTAATAAAATAACCGAAACATCTTCTACTTTTTCTATAAATACATTTCTAAATTTTGTAATATCGGGCATGATTACACCCGTCATAAAGGCTCCAAAAAGCGCATGAATTCCTATAACCTCTGTAGAGTAGGACGAAATTATCAAAATCAAAAAGAAAATAGCCGCAACAGGTTTACTCAATTGATCTTTTGTTCCGTACAATTCTCCAATTTTTTTTAGGAACGGTTTTACAACAAAAAGCATGATAATAACGTATCCAATTGCCATCATAATCACATAAAGGGAACTCACAAAACTTCCCGCTTTTACAATTGCAATTACTGCTGCAAGCAAACACCAAGCAGTAATATCATCGGCGGCGGCACAAGTAATTACAATTGCTCCTAATTTGGTTTTATGAATACCTCGTTCCTGAACAATTCTTGCCAAAACCGGAAATGCAGTTATGCTCATTGCAATTCCCATAAACAGAGCAAACGAAAGGAATGCTACTCCTTCTGGAGCAAATTTATAATATACAAAATAAGCCAACCCTACTCCAAGTGTAAAAGGAATTACAATACTTGCGTGACTTATTACAACTGCTTCGTTGGCTCGATTTTTTAGGATTTTTAAATCCAACTCCATTCCAATTACAAACATGAACAAGATTAATCCTATTTGACTCAAAAACTGTAAATTTCCTAATGAAGCTATTGGGAATAAAGCATTGGAAAAATCTGGAAAATACAATCCTAATAATGATGGTCCAAGTGCAATTCCTGCAATAATTTCGCCAATTACGGATGGTTGCCCTATTTTTCTAAAAACCCAACCAAAAAAACGTGCAACAACTATAATAGTAATAATTTGGGCCAAAAGTATGGCTAATGGATGGTGTAAATTCAGTTCCATCGAAGAAAGAAAATCGTTCCAATGATTGTTTTCTGAACCAGAAACGGCTAATGTTTTTCCAATTTCGAGATCTTTACCTTTTATAATAATCAAATACATTAATGCTGTAAATCCGCCAGTTACAACAAAATAAAAAATTGTGTTTTTGTATTTTTTCATAGATTATTAATGTCGAAAAATTATATTTGTGTATTACAAAGATGAGAAAACAATTATATATTTTACGGTTATTACAAAATTTTTAATGATAATATAAACTTGCATTTTCGGAATGACTTTTCATCAAATTAAAGTTTCAATATAAATAGATGATTTTTAGCCGTTTTTATTACCTTTGCAAACATTTATTTATGGATATGAAAAACGCATTGAAGGTTGGTTTTTGGGAATTAATCGCAAGAATTGTACTCAAAAACAGAATTACAATATTAAGTATTATTCTAGTTATTACCATTTTTCTTGGTTTTCAATGGAAAAATCTTGGTATGACATATACCGAAGCCAACTTACTCCCCAAAAAACATATTGTAAACCAGCAATATGATGATTTTTTGAGCAAGTTTGGAGAGGAAGGAAATCTAATTGTAATTGGTTTTCAGGATCCAAAGTTTTTTACTCCAAAAGCATTTTCCGCCTGGAATGAACTCATGACTGGTCTAAAAAATTCAAAAGAAATTGACTTAGTAGTTTCTGTAAATGATCTTAAAAAACTTCAAAAAGATACGATTAACGAAAAGTTTAATTTAGTTTCTCTAATTGATGAAAATCAGACTCAAAACCCTGAATATCTTCAAAAAATAAAATCAGAACTTTTTAATAATTTGCCTTTTTACGAAGGATTATTGTTTAACAAAAAAACAGGAAGCATTAGATCCGCAGTTTATTTAGACAAGAAAATTGTAAACACACCAGCCAGAAAAACATTTATCCTTGAAAATCTTGTTCCAAAAATCGAAAAATTCGAAAAAACCACAGGAATCGACCTCAAAGTTTCTGGAATGCCTTACATCCGAACCATAAATGCCGATAATATGAAAGGCGAAATTGCGCTTTTTATTGGAGCTGCATTGTTTATTACTTCATTAATTTTCTTTTTGTTTTTTAGATCATTTAGAGCCACATTTATCTCGATTTGTATTTTACTTTTGGGTGTAATTTGGTCCTTTGGAACATTGGGATTGTTTCATTACAAAATCACGATTTTAACAGCTATTATTCCACCATTAATCATCGTAATTGGTATTACAAACTGCATTTTCCTGATCAATAAATACCAACAGGAAATAAAAATTCATCAAAATCAGGCCAAAGCATTGCAACGCGTTATTTCTAAAATTGGTGTTTCTACCTTAATGACCAATTTGACAACCGCAGCAGGTTTTGCAACATTCATGATTACAGGCAACGATTTGCTTTTTGAATTTGGATTGGTAACCTCTATAAACGTAATTACAGTTTACTTGCTCACCCTTTTGGTTGTGCCAATTATTTATAGTTTTATGCCTTTACCAAAGGAAAAACATTTGTATCATTTGAGCAAAAACTACATTTCATCGTTATTGGATTGGGTCGAAAACATAGTAAAATTCAAACGAAAAACCATTTACATAATATACGGATTACTATTAATTTTTAGTGTAGTTGGAGTTTTTCAGATGAAAGTTTCTGGAAGTTTAATTGGCGAAATGCCAAAAAGCGCTTCTTTTTTCAAAGATATTTTGTTCTACGAAAAAGAGTTTAACGGCGTTATGCCTTTAGAAATCATGATTAACACCAATCGCAAAAAAGGCGTTATGAAACTCTCGACCATGAAAAAAATGGACGAGTTGCAAACCACAATTTCCGAAATTCCAGAATTGTCCAAACCCGTTTCCATTGTTAATTTGGTTAAATATTCCAAACAAGCTTACTACAACGGAAACCCAGATTATTACCAATTGCCAACATCGCAAGAGCAAGTATTCATACTTTCGTATGCCAAAAACGCTACGAAAAACTCCAAAGACAATCTAATGAAAAGTTACGTAGATTCTACTGGGCAATATGCCAGAATCACGACTTTTATGAAAGATATTGGAACTGAAGAAATGGCAAAAGTCGAAGGAAAATTACGCAAAAAAATCGACGAAGTTTTTCCAAAAGACCGCTACCAAGTTACGCTAACCGGAAAAGCATTGGTTTTCCAAAAAGGGACCACTTACCTGATAAATAATCTCATCGAATCCTTAATATTCGCTATTTTCCTCATTGTTTTGCTCATGATTTACTTGTTTAGATCCTTCAAAATGGTACTAGCATCGGTCATTACAAATATTTTGCCGCTTTGCATTACGTCCGGATTAATGGGTTATTTTGGTATTCCGCTTAAACCATCAACCATTTTAGTTTTCAGTATAGCATTCGGAATTTCGGTCGATAACGCCATACAATTCATGGCAAAATACCGCCACGATTTGTTGCAAAACAACGGAAAAGTCAAAAAATCGGTCTTTAGTGCCTTGCGCGAAACAGGAATTAGCACGTTTTACACCTCAATAGTTTTAATCTTTGGATTTGCCATTTTTACACTTTCTAGTTTTAGCGGAACCATTGCACTTGGCGGATTAATTTCGTGCACTTTGCTTTTTGCAATGTTCGCCAACCTATTGGTTTTGCCAGCATTGGTGCTAACATTCGAGAAAAAACGCGCCAAAAAAGAAGATCTTTCCGAAGATTAAAGTCATTGCGAGCAAGTTTTGCGTGGCAATCTGGAGCTATTTCCCGCTATCCGTTACAATCTTTTTTTCGGCGAAAAACCTCAAAAAAGGATTTCCACTACTATCGGGGCTAGGGAATCCCGAAAATCGATTATATTTGCAATAAATTACAACATCAAATCACAATGAAACATACAAAAGTTAAAGACTTACTAAACAGCACAGCAACAATAAGCCTAGTAAACGCAAAAGGTTGGGTAAGAACTTTTAGAAACAATCAGTTTATAGCCTTAAATGATGGTTCGACCATAAATAACATTCAGTGTGTAGTCGATTTCGAAAACACGCCCGAAGAAACCCTAAAAAGAATCACGACTGGAGCAGCCATTTCGGTAACTGGTGCATTGGTCGAAAGCCAAGGAGCGGGTCAGAAATACGAAATCCAAGTCAATCAATTAGAAATCCTTGGTGATTCCGATGCCGAAAAATTCCCGATACAACCCAAAAACAAACCAAGCCTTGATTTTCTTCGCGAAAACGCTCATTTGCGCGCACGAACCAATATGTTTGGAGCAATAATGCGAGTGCGTTCGGTTTTGTCGTTTGCAGTGCATAGTTATTTTCAAGAAAAAGGATTTGTGTATGTAAATACGCCAATTATAACAGGATCTGATGCCGAAGGTGCTGGCGAAATGTTTAAAGTTACCGCTTTACCTTTCGATAATACACCAAGAACCGAAGATGGAAAAGTAGATTATAAAAAAGATTTTTTTGGCAAAGAAACCAACTTAACCGTTTCAGGACAATTAGAAGGCGAAACTTTTGCCATGGCTTTGGGACAAATTTATACTTTTGGACCCACATTTAGAGCCGAAAACTCTAATACTTCTCGTCATTTGGCTGAGTTTTGGATGATCGAGCCCGAAGTTGCTTTCAATGATTTGAACGACAATATGGATTTAGCAGAAGATTTTATTCAATATGTAATTAAATATACTTTGGATAAATGTCCAGAGGATTTAAAATTCTTAGAAGGTCGTTTGTTAGACGAAGAAAAATCAAAACCACAAGCCGAACGAAGCGAAATGGGATTGTTAGACAAATTAAATTTTGTTTTAGAAAACAATTTCAAACGCGTTTCCTATACCGAAGCTATTGACATCTTAAGAGAATGTACGCCAAATAAAAAGAAAAAATTTCAATATTTAATTAACGAATGGGGAGCCGATTTACAATCGGAACACGAACGTTATTTGGTCGAAAAACACTTTAAATGTCCCGTAATTTTGTTTGATTATCCAGCAAATATCAAAGCGTTTTACATGCGTTTGAACGAAGACGGAAAAACCGTTCGCGCCATGGATATTCTTTTTCCAGGAATTGGAGAAATTGTTGGAGGTTCACAACGTGAGGAACGTTATGATGTTTTAGTCGAAAAAATGAAAGTTTTAGGAATCGACGAGGAAGAACTTTGGTGGTATTTAGATACTAGACGATTCGGTTCGGCTGTTCATTCAGGTTTCGGATTAGGATTTGAAAGATTAGTGCTTTTTGTAACAGGAATGACTAATATTCGCGATGTAATTCCTTTTCCGAGAACGCCAATGAATGCAGAATTTTAATTAGAGTGGCAAAGTTACAAAGTAGCAAAGTTATAAATTTTGTAAGTATACAAATCAAAAATTTGAATAATTTTAATCTATAAATTGAGAAAACTTTGTCACTTTGTGACTTTGCCACTCAGCAACTTTTTTTATGTTAAAACAATTCCTAAATCTAAAATTATCTCAAAAATTATCTCCACAACAAATCCAGTTGATGAAGCTAATCCAATTGCCTACGCAAGCTTTTGAAGCCAGATTATTAGAAGAAATGAATGAAAATCCAGCTTTAGAAACTGGACAAGATGAAGAGGAAATTTACGAAAAAGATGAGTTTGACAATAACGATGATTACGATGACTATGATGACAATGAAAACATTGATGCCGGTGACGTAAACATTGATGAATATTTGAGTAACGACGAAACTCCTGATTATAAAACCCAAGCCAATAATTACAGCGATGATGATGACGATCGCGAATCGCCATTGGCATCGCCAGTAAGTTTTCATCAGGATTTAATCAATCAATTAAATACTTTTATCCTGAATGAATTGGAGCGAGAAATTGCTGAATTTCTTGTAGGAAGCATAGATGATATGGGTTATATCCGCAGAAGCACTCAGGATATTGTAGACGATATGGCATTTACACAAGGCATTTATACCGATGAAAAAACGGTTGCCAGAATGCTACAAGTTATTCATGAACTGGAACCTTCGGGAGTTGGCGCAGCGGATTTGCAAGAGTGTTTATTATTACAACTCAAACATAAAACACCTACAGAATATGTTGCTTTGGCAATAAATATCATCGAAAATCAATTCGATGCTTTTACCAAAAAACACTACGATAAGCTTATTCAGAAATATAACGTTTCCAACGATCAATTAAAATCTGCCATTAATGAAATCGAAAAACTGAATCCAAAACCAGGAAGCGCATACACGGGAAACAACAAAATGACCGAACATGTTGTACCAGATTTTGCCATCAGAATTATTGATGATGAACTGGAATTGACATTAAATGGAAGAAACGCACCATCACTTCACGTATCCAAGGATTATCAGGAAATGATGCAAACGTACAAGAGTTCTAGCGATAAATCCAATGCTCAGAAAGATGCTGTTCAGTTCATAAAACAAAAGCTAGATTCAGCAAAATGGTTTATCGATGCTATAAAACAGCGACAAGAAACCTTGTTTGTAACCATGAATGCCATCATGCATTTTCAGGAAGAATTTTTTCTAGATGGCGATGAAACCAAAATGAAACCAATGATTCTAAAAGATATTGCGGATATGGTTGGATTGGACATTTCGACGGTTTCGCGAGTGGCAAACAGTAAATATGTAGAAACTCCGTATGGCACAAAACTTATAAAAGAATTTTTCTCGGAAGCCATGACAAATGATCAAGGCGAAGAAGTTTCTACCCTCGAAATCAAAAAAATCCTGAAAGATGTAATCGAGGAAGAGGACAAACACAAACCGCTTCCAGACGATCAATTAGCCGAAATTCTCAAAGAAAAAGGCTATCCAATTGCAAGACGAACTATTGCAAAATACCGAGAATTGTTAGACATTCCTGTGGCCAGAATGAGAAAAAAAATGTAGTTATAAATACTTTGAAAAAAATACTTCCTTTATTTTCTTATCTTTTTCATCCGATTTTTATTCCGGTATTTGCTTGCTTGTTTTACTTTTTTGTAAACGAAAATTATTATAGTTATTCTAACTTTGAGGTTTATCTTATTTTATTTCAGGTTGTAATTATTACGATTTTCATTCCGATTTCGTTTTTTTATTTATTAAAATCTTTAGGAAAAATAGATTCGGTAATGGTTTCGGATTTGTCTCAACGCAAGTTGCCGTTAATCATGCAAATTATTTTGATTTTTGTTTTAATAAAAAAAGGAACAACCCCAGAGCGAATTCCCGAGCTATATTATTTCTTTTTAGGCGGATTATGGAGTACAATTATTGCACTAATTTTTTTGTTTTGCAAAATAAAAGCAAGTCTTCATATGGTTGGAATTAGTTCCTTACTTTTTTTTGTAATTGGATTAAGTATTCACAAGCAGAGTAATTTTATAAATAGTATTTCATTTTTGCTGTTAATTACCGGAATTGTAGCATCATCGAGATTAGAAATGAAAGCGCACACTAATAAGGAACTCGTTTTTGGGTTTATAACGGGAATTATTCCTCAAATAATTATGTGGCAATATTGGTTATAGAATGTAAAACATCATTCCGAAATTGAGATTTGAAATTTCTAGATTGCTCCCGTTCAAAATCGCGGTTTTAAAAATCGGATTCAATCCATAGTAAACATAAAAATTCAAAGTATTGTTTCCCGCAGAAATATAGGTTCCGTATTGTAATTTGTTCAAATCCGAATTGTTATAAACTTTGATGGTATTGCCGCCGTCTTTATATTTTGCTTTATCAAAAAGTAAGTAACCAACCTTAAAACCTGTGTAAATTCTCCAAAATTTATGACTATCAGGTGTTGAGTTTCTCCATCTAAATTCTATTGGCAAATCTATATAATGCAGTGTAAGTTTATTTTTGTCGTAACTTGTAATAATATTGTTATAAGCAATTATTCCAGCGTTTTTTGTAATCAAAAAATTCTCATTATAATTATTTATAGCATATCCTAAACCCGCGGCAACTGCAAAAGTTCTTTTTTTATTTATTGGCATATCACGCAAAAACCCAAAAGACAAACTTGGTGCAAACTTATTTTGAGAAATTCCAGAAGGCAAATTTTGCAATGTATTATAAGTAATTCCTACATAAAATTGATCTTCTCTGTACAAAGAATCTATCGCTTCGAAATTTGGAGCTTCCTGCGAATAGAGATTGCAAGCCATGAAAAAAACAAAAATATTTATAACCGTTTTCATCCTTATGATTTTGAGATTTTAAAAATACAAAAAAAGACAACCGATTGGATTACCTTTTTTAATTTAAATTTAAAAAATTTACTTCTCTATTTTTTTTCATTAAATAATGCCTAATCACTATTTTCTATTCGTTCAAGTATTTTTCTATCCAATTTTCTCGGGAGTTTGCAGAATTTTTTCAGAATGAAGCAACTTTTTCTAACTTCATCTTTTTTTTGAGTTATATGTTTTTTAGGTTGTATAGCTGATTAGTTTTTATCATTCAGTATCAAATCGTTGCTCTATAAATGTTTGAATTTTAGGAAACAAATTCAGCAAAAACAATTCTTAAAATCAGATTCGGATAAGTAAATCTGACCATTATTGAGCTGATCAATAACTAAAAATTTGTACGCAAAGTAATTTTGATACTCGATTTTCGACAGTTTTTATTCTTGAGATTTCCATTAATTATCATAAATGTTTAATTTTTCATCAAACTTATTCTCGAATTATACGCTTCAAAATAATTATATCCATCAAGGAAATTAAATAAATTTGATGTTATTTTCGATAGGAAGTTGTGTGATTGATAAATAGTTGTATATTTGCAGACTTAAAAAAATTAATTAAACATCATTGTTATGTACGCAATCGTAGAGATAGCAGGGCAACAATTTAAAGTTAGCAAAGACTTAAAGGTTTATGTTCACCGTTTGACTAATGAAGAAGGATCAAAAGTTTCTTTTGACAAAGTTCTTTTATTAGACGATAATGGCACAATCACTTTAGGCGCCCCAGCTATAGAAGGTGCTTCAGTAGAAGCCAAAGTGTTACAACACTTAAAAGGAGATAAAGTAATCATTTTCAAAAAGAAAAGA
>JAYVZI010000026.1:0-13026 GCA_043783485.1 Bacteroidota bacterium | reverse complement strand
TCCGCTTTCGGGGTGTAGCGTAGCTCGGTTATCGCGCCTGCTTTGGGAGCAGGAGGCCGCAGGTTCGAATCCTGCCACCCCGACAAAAGTCTTTTCATTTATTTGAAGAGACTTTTTTTGTTTATGTATTTCAAAATAAGAAAAATTTATTTCGTTATTGATATTTTGGATTTGTTTGAGTACGAAATTTTTAGAATAAAGTTTACATTTGCATTTCTTAAATAAAAATAAAAAATCATGTCTGATACAATCGAAAAAATAAAATGTCTTATTATAGGTTCTGGTCCTGCGGGTTATACAGCAGCAATATACGCCGCTAGAGCTAACATGTTTCCCGTTTTATACCAAGGAACTCAGCCTGGTGGGCAACTTACAACAACTAACGAAGTCGAGAATTGGCCTGGAAACCCTGAGGGAATTACGGGTCCACAAATGATGATAGGTTTACAAGAACAAGCACAACGTTTTGGAACTGATGTTCGTGACGGTTGGGCTACAAAGGTTGATTTTTCTGGAGATATTCATAAAGTTTGGATAAACGACGAAAAGGAATTGCATTGCGAAACGGTAATAATATCAACAGGAGCAACGGCAAAATACCTCGGACTGGAATCCGAACAACATTATTTGCAAACTGGTGGAGGCGTTTCTGCTTGTGCTATTTGCGATGGTTTTTTCTACAGGAATCAGGAAGTTGTAATTGTTGGAGCAGGGGATTCTGCTTGTGAGGAAGCTCATTATTTGTCTAAATTATGTAAAAAAGTAACCATGTTGGTGCGAAGCGAAAAATTTAGAGCTTCGAAAATCATGGAAGAGCGTGTTAAGAAAACTGAAAACATTACCATCTTAATGAATCATGATACTGTTGAAGTTCTTGGTGATGGTCAGGTAGTTACTGGTGTAAAAGCATTGAATAAAACTACAAACGAAACTTTTGAAATTGAATCTACTGGGTTTTTCGTAGCGATTGGACATAAACCAAATACAGATATTTTTAAAGATTACTTAACTCTTGATGAAACTGGATATATTGTAAATATTCCCGGAACTTCTAAAACCAATGTTGCTGGAGTTTTTGTGGGCGGCGATGCTGCGGATCATGTGTACCGCCAAGCAATTACTGCAGCTGGAACGGGTTGTATGGCTGCTTTGGATGCCGAAAGATTCTTGGCTGCGAAGCAATAATTTATCCTTATAAAACCACAAAAAAATCCCATTTGTTTTGCAAATGGGATTTTTTTATGAAATGAATTTAAACGCTATTTTAATATTTTTTTTGTTAATATGGCTTGATCAGCAAATTTTTTCATCTCTATTTTTTGATCTCCGTACAATTCTATTTCCGAAGTTCCTGAAGCTTCTACAGATAATGTCTTAATAACATTCAGACTACTATTTGCGCTTCCTTCGGAAACAATTTCGGTGTTTTTGGCAACTAGTTTTTTTCCTGTAAAATCGCTGTTATTATCCAATCGTATTTTCATATCGGTTACATCGCCTTCTAAAATAGCTTCGGATTTTTGATACATATCCAATTTTAATTTTGCCGATGTTACTAAGGATTTCAAATAGGAATTTTTGCTCAATTCGATAGTTGCATTTTCGGATTTTAGATTCAATTCGGTTTTGGTTTTGTCGTTTGCCATCAATGTAAAATTCTTTGTTTTGGCATTCAAAAACAATTTCGAATAATCATAACATTTAAAAGTAATGTCATTCAATTCGATATCTGCCAAAGCGTTTATTACGGCTTCGTTTCGAGTAATTGCCATCTTGAAATTATCAGTGTAAGTAACCCTAATAAGGAATTTTTTGGAGCTCGAAACGTTTTTTCTGCTTGTTAATCTCAGGGTCGATCCGTTTAGCTCAATTCCAATTACTTCGTGTAGATTATCATCGGCTTCGATTTCTAATCCGCATTTTTCGCCTTTTAAGATAGATATTGTAAGATTATCTTCGACTTCTAAAGTATCAAAAGCTTCAATTTTTTTTTGTTCGATGGTTACAATTTGGGAACCTTTTACTTTTTCTTTTTTTTGCGAAAAGCCAAGTAAACTGAATAAAAATAATGCGATTAGTAGGTAATATTTTTTCATTTTTTGGGTTTTAATTTTTTACAAATATAAAAAAATCATCCACTTTTGATGAATGATTTATTTATATTTATGATTTTAAGAAATTTAATCTTTTTCGATGCTTCCTCCTGAACTCAATTTTTTCTGAATTGATTTTGGAGTTGTATTGTAATTTATGTCTCCGCCGCTGGATGCTTCGGCTTTTAGGCTCACAATTGGATGCACATTTGTAGTTGCTCCGCTGGAAACATCGGCATCGATATCGTTTGCTAATAAATTTTCGGCATTGATATCGCTTCCGCTAGATGCGCTAGTTTCGAGTTTTAATGCTTTTCCCGAAGCGGTAATTTCGCTACCACTCGAACTGTCTAGCGAAATGTTATCAACTTCGATGTTTACATTTATTTCTGCCGCGCTCGATGCGTTTAGGGTTATATTTTCGCCTTTTAGTGTATTGGCACTTTCTATATTAGAACCGCTAGATGCTTGCAAACCCTCGATTATTGGCATTTTTACTGTTACTTTTGGCGTTATAGACGAATTGTAACTTTGATTAGAATTGATGATTAAAACCCCGTTTTTGATTTCGGTTTTTATGTGGTTTTGCAAATTACTATCAGCCTCGACTGTAATAGATTTGTTATTGGATTGTTCCACTACAACGTTTATTCCGTAGCTTACTTCGATGGATTTAAAATCGCTATCTGCATTTCGGTTTTCGGTAGTAATATCCCCGTTACCTTGAATAGAGTTGAGGTTTCCCATGTGTCGGCAGGACGAAAACAAAAGTGCAACTAAGGAAACTACAATAAATTTTGTGAGCAATGTGATTACTTTGACCATGACTATTTAGTTTTAATTATTATTCCGTCTTTGTTTATTTTTAATTCACTTTTGCTTGGGGATTCGTTTACAATTACTGTTTGTCCGTTTACTTTTACAGTAGTGGTTACGGTGCTGTCTTTTTCTGAAATATCTTGTGTATAATTTACATTTTCGTCATCATTTTCGACATCACCATATTCGTTTTCGTTAGCTGGACAATTCAAGCATTTTACTTTTGCATTTTCAACTTTGTAAACATAATTGTCTGAGCTGTAATGTAAATTGAAAAAATCGTTGCTCGTTTCATCGTATTCTCTAACCGATGAATCTGGTTTTAGCAATGTTCCTTCTGGCAAGTATAAAAATAATTTTACTTCCTGTCCGCGAAATTTATTGCTTACATTGGTCAATAAATAGTTGTCTAAAATTAAGTGATTTCCAATTAATTTTAATCCATACTGAATTTTTTCTGCTCTTTGTTTTGCTTCCGAAAATGATTTACCGTTGGCCGTTTTTTCTATTTGTAGATAAGGTAATTTTTCGTCGGTTTTCATGATCTCCAATCTAATGTTGTTGGAATATATCAAGTTATGATTGGCTGAATCTTGTACAAATCTAAAATCATTTCTTTCGTTTATATCTTTAGCGTAGTAATCATTTGTTTTAAATTTTACAAAAAGTGTATCGTTTTTTCCAATATTTATGGTTTGTTTCTGAACTACTTTGTTCTCGAATGCAACTTCGGTAGCTTGACGAACTCCAAGCGCTATCAATGCGGCAATAGATAAAATCCAGATGGCTAATAAAGTGTATTTTGCAACATTTCCTATAGATTTCATGTTGGTTACCAAGATTTTTAATCCTAAAATTAGAAAGAAGAAAAAAGGAATACCAATGGCTAAAACGGTAAGCAATGTTACAAACCACATGGAGGTATTTGTATAATTAAAAGTATTAAAATAATCCAACCAAGGCACGGACAAAAAGGAGGTAGATCCCACAGTAAATAAACTTATTAATAGACCAATTAATGCAACCGAAGCTATAATAATCATAATTGCTCCAATAAATTTCGCGAAAATTCTTAGTAATGTTAGGATAAAATCGCCAAAGGAATTTCCAATATTTCTAGTTCCTTGATTTATTTTATCACCATAATTAGTATTAAAATGTTTGGCTTGATCTTTCAAAATATCTCCCGAGTTTTTTAGTTTATCAGAAACATTATCAAATTCCTCACGAACTTTTTTCTCAATGTTAGATATGTTTACAGGCTCGCCAGTCATTTCTATTTTCTCTGAGGTTGTAATTGCTTCTGGAATAACAATCCACAAAATTATATAGGCAATAATTCCAGTTCCAAACAACCAAATTAGCGCTAAAAACCCAATACGCAACCATACTTTTTCTATACCAAAATAATGACCAAGACCCGAAAGTACTCCGCCAATCATTCCATTATCGCGATCACGATACAGTTTTTTTAGCCCAGTTGAGTTTCCTGTCGATGAAAAATTAGTCGATTTATTTCCGTTTTCCTCATCATCGATTCTATAATCTTCGGGTTGCCCCATAACAGTAATTACTTCATCAACATCTTTAAGACCAACCACATGTTTTTCGCTTTTTTGTTTTTCGGTCAATAATTCCGAAACCCTCATTTCTATGTCTTTTATAATTTCGTCTTGACCAGAAGAGTTGGACAATGAGCGCTTTATAGCCTCAAAATATCTCGATAATTTTTGGTACGCATCTTCATCAATATGAAAAAACATTCCGCCTAAGTTTATGTTTACAGTTTTGTTCATGACTATAATTTTTTGGTTGTTATAATGTTTACTGCATCGGACAATTCCGTCCAAGTGCTATTTAATTCTTTCAGAAAAGTTTGTCCAATTTCGGTCAATCCATAGTATTTTCTAGGCGGGCCGGAAGTGCTTTCTTCCCAACGATAGTTGAGTAATCCGTCGTTTTTTAGTCTTGTAAGCAGCGGATAAACCGTTCCCTCTACGACCAACAATTTAGCGTTTTTTAGTGTGTCCAAAATCTCCGAGGTGTAAGCATCTTTTTCTTTCAGTACCGATAGGATGCAAAACTCGAGAACACCTTTGCGCATCTGGGCTTTTGTGTTTTCAATGTTCATAATTTCATTTTAATTTTTTTTGATTAAACGATTCATTTTTTGATTGATGACTTGTCATTGCGAGAACGAAGTAATTCTTACTAAACGCCTCTTTTTTTTTGGAGCTATTTCCAGCTCTCATTCCAAATCTTTTTCAAGAACTTGCTTGCGCCGTTCTCGCAAAAGGATTTTCCCTTCCATCTGGGCTAGGGCATTATTTTATAAAATTTATGGTCAGTGGATATTTGTATTTTTCTCCGTTCGATGCTTTGATTGATGCATAAATAATCAAGAAAAACTCCAACATCTTTATTCCAATAAATAACAAGACTGCTATAATACCCACCACAACAATTCCAGTAATTTTTCCATAATTAAGATGATCTATTGTAAAATCATCACCATTAATAATGGCATTCATCGGAATATTGCTAAAAATCGTAAACAAGAAAATAGGAATTGCAATTGCACCCAAAACCAATGTGTACAAAAGTTGGCTTAACTGAAAATTCAGAACTTGTTTGCCATGAAAATCCATGTATTCCGATTTCTCTTTTTTAGAAGCCCAAATAATCATTGGGAAAATATAATTTCCAAACGGAAAAAAATATTGTGTAAATGCGCTCAAATGCGTAAATGCTGCTGTAGTTTTGTCGTTATTTGTTTCCATGATTTTTTATATTTATTTGTTTCGAATTTTATTTGAATTAGAACACCTAGTAATTTCTTATACAAAGATAAGTCTAAAAACAAGTATCATGTTTTACATAGTACCAAATATTAACATAAATTTAACAAATATTAAAATATTGTATATCAAAAAAAATATACTATTTTTACATAAAAATCAATATTCATGCACCTTACCAAAGCAAAAGTTAATACATTTTTAGCCTTCAAATTGCCATCGGCTTTTTTGTGTGGCGTTCGCGTAAAATCCATAAACGAGCAACAATGTGTAGTTTCTGTAAAACACCGTTGGATCAATCAAAACCCGTTCAACTCCATGTATTTTGCGGTACAAGCCATGGCCGCAGAGCTTTCTACGGGGGCTTTGGTGCTGTCGCAAATACAAAATTCTGGCAAAAAAATATCAATGCTCGTAGCCAATAACAAATCCAATTTTACCAAAAAAGCTACTGGACGAATCAGTTTTACCTGCAATGATGGCTTACTGATAGAAAAAGCAATCCAGCAAGCAGTTGCAACTGGCGAAGGGCAAACCGTTTGGATGAAATCTGTAGGAATAGACCAAAAAGGCGATCAAGTTTCCGAAATGGATTTCGAGTGGAGCGTTCGAGTAAAATGAATCTGGAACAATTAACATTCGTTAAACCAAACCCAATTAACAATAAATTGTAAGTTTACTTTTTTAACTTTGAATAAAAATACAATGAAAGTTCTAATAACGGGAGCAACAGGTTTAGTCGGAACAGAATTATCTATGTTACTCATAAATAATGGCATTACAGTTCATTACTTAACTACTTCTACCAAAAAAATAGAGAGTAAACCTAACTTTCATGGTTTTTATTGGAATCCGCAGGAAGGAAAAATTGACGAAAATGCCTTAATAGGAGTCGATGCAATCATTCATTTAGCAGGAGCTAACATCGCCAAACGTTGGACAAAAGCCTACAAACAGGAAATTATAGAAAGTCGTGTGCTCTCGGCAAATGTTTTGTTCAATGCCTTGAAAAAAAATCCACATCAAGTACAACAATTTATTTCCGCGTCGGGAACTGCAATTTATCCAGACAGCGACATTAATATATACGACGAAAATTCAACCCAAATCGACCCCGGTTTTCTGAGCAATGTGGTACTAAAATGGGAGGAAAGCGCCGATCAATTCAAACTACTAAACATCAAAGTTTGCAAAATCAGAACCGGAGTTGTTTATGCAAAACAAGGCGGGGCTTTAGTAGAAATCTTAAAACCTATAAAACTAGGAATTGGATCTAGTTTTGGATCAGGAAACCAAATTCAATCATGGATTCATCTTCAGGATTTAGCAAATTTGTATTATTTTGTTCTAAAAAATAATTCGGAAGGAGTTTACAATGCCGTTGCGCCAGATAATATTTCCGACGAAAAATTGACCAAAACTATTGCTAAAATCCTCAAAAAACCATTATTTATGCCCAATATTCCAAGATTTGTAATGAAACTAGTTCTTGGCGAAATGCACGAATTATTGTTTTCTAACAAAAAAATAAAATCTCAAAAAGCCATAAATGAAGGGTTTGTTTTTAAATTCCCGGATATAGAAAACGCACTCAAAAACCTACTTTCATAAAAAAAGCTCCCGCGATAACGGGAGCTTTTTTTGTATAATTCGAATTAATAATAACAAAAACCTTTTATTTGTTAATCTAAATTAACAAGTCAAATTTATTTTATTAAAACTCTAATATTCACAAAATTATATTAAAGTTTTCCCTTTGGGTGTAATTATTTTTTGAAGCTAATTTTATAACAATTGTCACATTGAGCTTGTCGAAATGCATTATGTTAAAAGTGTTAGACAAGCTCAGAACAACATTTTAATATTAATTTAGTTTATTTTTAACTCAATAACTCTGTTTTTAAAATATTTTAATAATTACACCCAAAGGATTAAAGTTTGAATAATACATTTAAAAATAAAAAAATCAAAAAGTGACAATTTGACATTTTACACAAATTGGCAGCAATTTTGCTTTAGATACAAAAAAATAATGTTCAAGAATATATTTCCAAATAAAAAAGAGAAAAGTAAGATGACTACAGAAAATACCGAAATCGAACAAGAATTTGATGATGTTACTTTAGAAAACAACGCAAACGGCGAACAACATATAGCAGAAGAAGTAATTGAACTTAGTATAGAAGAACAATTAACAAAGGATTTAGCTGTCGAAAAAGACAAGTTCTTAAGACTTTTTGCCGAATTCGAAAACTATAAAAGAAGAACCACAAAAGAAAGAATTGAATCTTTCAAAACGGCAAACCAAGAAGTTTTACAAGCCATTTTGCCAGTTATGGACGATTTTGACAGAGCTTTGACAGAAATCAAGAAAACTGATGACAACGTTTTGATAGTTGGTGTAGAATTAATTTACGAAAAACTAAAAGGAACACTTTTTTCTAAAGGTTTAGAAGAAGTAGAAATAAAAGCAGGTGATATCTTCAATGCAGATTTTGCCGAAGCAATTACACAAATTCCATCTCCAAGTCCTAACTTTAAAGGAAAAATTGTTGATGTAATAGAAAAAGGATACAAATTGGGAGACAAAATTATTCGTTTTCCAAAAGTTGTAATCGGAATGTAATTATTTGTTGTTAAGACAGTTTTCAAGACCGTCTTATTTATTATTTAAAAAAATGAAAAAAGATTTTTACGAAATATTAGGAGTTACAAAAAATTCTTCCGAAGCCGAAATAAAAAAAGCTTATCGCAAGAAAGCCATTGAGTTTCATCCTGACAAAAATCCCGGAAATTCAGCTGCCGAAGAAAATTTTAAAACCGCAGCAGAAGCCTACGAAGTATTAAGCGATCCTCAAAAAAAAGCGCAATACGACCGTTTTGGACATCAAGCTTTCGATAACGGAGGCGGAGGTTCACGTGGCGGATATGGCGGAGGCGGAATGAATATGGACGATATTTTTAGCCAATTTGGAGACATTTTTGGCGGTGGTGGATTTGGCGGATTTGGTGGCGGAAGTCAGCAACAACGCCGTGCAAAAGGTAGTAGTCTAAAAATAAAAGTAAAACTTACTCTTGAGGAAATTGCCAACGGAGTCGAGAAAAAAGTAAAAGTAAAACGTAAAGTTCAAGCCAAAGGAGTTTCTTACAGAACTTGTTCTACCTGTAACGGTCAAGGTCAAGTAATGCGAGTTACCAATACCATTTTGGGAAGAATGCAATCGGCATCTACTTGTCCAACTTGTGGAGGTTCTGGACAAATGATCGACAAAAAACCATCCGAAGCCGATGCGCAAGGAATGATTCTGGAGGACGAAACAGTTTCTATAAAAATCCCAGCAGGAGTTGTGGACGGAATGCAACTCAAAGTTTCTAATAAAGGAAATGATGCACCAGGAAACGGAATCCCTGGAGATTTGATAGTTGCTATCGAGGAATTAGAACATGAATTCTTGAAACGCGAAGGCGAAAATCTTCATTACGATTTGTACATTAGTTTGCCAGAAGCCGTTTTGGGAATATCTAAAGATATCGAAGCAGTAAACGGAAAAGTAAGAATAAAACTCGAGGAAGGCATTCAATCAGGAAAAATCCTAAGACTAAAAGGAAAAGGAATTCCATCAATAAACGGTTACGGAAGCGGAGATTTATTGGTTCACGTAAACGTTTGGACTCCAAAAACATTAAATAAAGAGCAAAAACAGTTTTTCGAAAAAAATATTTCGGACAACAACTTTGATCCACAACCAGAAAAAACAGACAAATCTTTCTTCGAAAAAGTAAAAGATATGTTTTCATAATTTTTTTTGAATAGATTAATTTCTATTCTTTTTTCCCATCCTTGTGCAAATAAGGGTGGGTTTTTTGTAACAATTTGTTTCTAATTATATCTAATCATAAAATCATATTTTTTCTAAAATATGTATTACCTAGAAAAATAATTACATTTACATAAAATCAAATCTCAGCATGAATAATATTCTCGAAGTAAACCAAGTTGTCAAGCAATACGGAGATTATACTGCGCTAAATAAAGTTTCGCTAACTGTTCCTCAAGGAAGTATTTACGGACTTTTAGGTCCAAACGGAGCCGGAAAAACCTCGCTAATTAGGATTATAAATCAGATTACAATGCCCGATAGTGGCGAAATTATTCTGGACGGCGAAAAACTTTCGCCTAAACACATTCAGCAAATAGGTTATTTACCCGAGGAACGAGGCTTGTACAAATCCATGAAAGTTGGCGAGCAATGCTTGTATCTGGCTCAAATGAAAGGACTTTCTAAATCCGAAGCTAAAAAACAACTCGATTATTGGTTCGATAAACTCGAAATTCAAGGTTGGTGGAACAAAAAAATCGAAGAACTTTCTAAAGGAATGGCGCAAAAAATCCAGTTTGTAGTTTGCGTTTTGCACAAACCAAAATTGCTCATTTTCGATGAGCCATTTTCTGGATTCGACCCAGTAAATGCCAACATTATTAAGGACGAAATCTTAGAACTACAAAAGCAAGGTTCAACAATTATATTTTCTACACATCGTATGGAAAGCGTAGAGGAATTGTGCGATCACATCGCTTTAATCCACAAATCCAACAAACTTATCGAAGGAAAATTAGACGATGTAAAACGAAAATACCGAACCAATAGCTACGAAGTAGGAATACTTTCGGATAATGTCGAGGGATTAATGTTCGATATCACCCAAAAATTTACAGTTGCTCAAACCGATTTTAAATCCTTAAATAACGAACTAAAACTCGAAATTCAGCTAGGAAATGCAACCCCAAATGAGTTATTGCACTTACTAACACAACGAGGACAAGTAACTCATTTTCTTGAAAAAATCCCAAGTGTAAACGATATTTTTATTCAAACAGTAACCAACCAATAATCCAAAATGTCTATACTCAAACTCATCATAAAAAGAGAATTCGTTGCTAAGGTTCGCAATAAATCATTTATTGTAATGACTTTTCTAAGTCCATTATTATTTGTAGGAATAGCTGTTTTTGTAGGTTATCTGAGCTCCATGAAAGCCGATCAAAAAACCATTGCAATTCATGACGAAAGCAATGTTTTTGTAAATGAATTCAAATCTTCGGAAGAATTCAAATACCTGAATTTCTCTAATATCGACATAAAAATTCTCAAGGATAGCATTGCGAAAAAAAGTTACGACGGCTTGCTTTTTATACCAAATTCTAAAGAAAATAAAACTCTAGAAAATCAAATTCAATACATTTCTAACGACAGTCCAAGCCTAAACTTCATCGAAGATTTGCAGGACATTATTGCCAAAAAAATAACCAAAATCAATTTCGAGAAAGCAAAATTGGATACAATTTCTATACAAAATGCACAATCCAAAGTCAATATAAACCTCACAAAATCCACTGGCGAAGCAACTGTAAAAGGACTAAACGAAATAAAAGTTATCATTGGCGGCGCATTTGGATATCTCATCATGATGTTTATTATCATTTACGGAAACATGGTCATGCGCAGCGTAATCGAGGAAAAAACCAACCGAATAGTCGAGATTATTATTTCCTCCGTAAAGCCATTTCAGCTCATGATGGGAAAAATCATAGGAACATCGCTAGCAGGAATTTTGCAATTTTTTATCTGGGCAATAATAGGACTAACCCTAATGTTTGTAGCCTCCGCATTTTTTGGAATAAACGCAACACCAACAGCCAAAATTCCGCCCGAATTATTACATTCCGCCCAATCGGAATTTGCACAAAACGCAAAACTTTATCTTTCTGAAGCTTGGAAATTACCAATAGCCACAATCCTAATAAGTTTTGTAATTTACTTCATTGGCGGCTATTTTCTGTACAGCTCATTTTATGCATCAATAGGAGCAGCGGTCGATAACGAAACCGACTCACAACAATTCCTACTGCCAATCATAATGCCACTAATATTAGGAGTTTACATCGGATTTTTTACAGTAATAAACGATCCTCATGGCGCGATAGCCACCGTATTTTCCATGATTCCGCTCACCTCGCCAATCGTCATGATGATGCGAATCCCGTTTGGAGTGCCGTGGTGGCAAATCCTAATTTCCATCTCAATTCTGTTCGCAACATTTTTTGTAGTAGTTTGGTTTGCCTCAAAAATTTACCGAGTAGGAATACTTATGTACGGCAAAAAACCAACATGGCGCGAATTATACAAATGGCTTAAATATTAATTTTTTTCAGGAGCCAATCCCGCTTTTCGTTGCAATCTTTTTTATTTCGCCAAAAAAGGCTCACAAAAAAGGATTTCCACTGCAATCGGGGCTAAAAAACAATCCGTATCTTTGCAACTTTACAATAAATAACAACATGAACAAATATCTAAAAATTTCGCTTATTTTACTTTTCATAAACTTGTTTTCGGCTTGCTACGTTGGGATGAAACCAAATACTAATTTCACATATCTAGACGAGCAAAAAAAGCTTCAATTCGATGAAAATCAACTTGTTTCTTCAAAAATAAAAATTCCAAAAGAAAAAATAGATTCTGTATTAATATTCATCGAAGGCGAAAAATTAGATTTTGATTACCAAAAAATAGGACTAATAGAAATTGATGGCGCAGAATATTCTAAAGAGGAAAACTTATTAACCGAAATAAAAGAACTCGCTGCAAGAAGAGATTGTAATGCAATAATTAATTTCAAAAAAGATTTTTCCAATCAAGAAAGTGGAATATTGTTTAGTAAAGAGCCACTTAAAAAATATACTTCAAAAACCTTAAGCGGAATTGCTGTTAAAATAGTTTCAAAACCAAAAAAAAATGAGTAAAATCCTAATCATCGAAGACGAAGCATCCATTCGTCGTGTACTCACAAAAATCCTTTCGGAAGAGAGCGAAACTTATATAGTCGATGATGCCGAGGACGGAATGCAAGGCCTCGAAAAAATCAAAAACAACGATTACGATTTAGTGCTTTGCGATATCAAAATGCCAAAAATGGATGGAGTCGAATTGCTCGAAGCAGTCAAAAAAATAAAACCCGAAATCCCAATGGTCATGATTTCTGGACATGGCGATATGGAAACCGCAATACAAACCATGCGTCTTGGCGCTTTCGATTATATCTCGAAACCACCCGATCTAAATAGATTATTAAATACCGTTCGCAATGCTTTAGACAAAAAACAACTCGTTGTAGAAAACAAAATTCTAAAGAAAAAAGTCAGCAAAAACTACGAAATGATTGGCGAAAGTGAGGCTATAAACCATATAAAAATTATGGTAGATAAAGTGGCTCAAACCGAAGCTCGTGTGCTAATTACTGGACCAAACGGAACAGGA
>JAYVZI010000025.1:0-4626 GCA_043783485.1 Bacteroidota bacterium | reverse complement strand
TTTTATTATTTTTACAAACAAAATTCATGATTGAGTTTTCAATCAAAAAAAATATTTATAATACCCGTGCTTCTTTTATGATCTTACATGAAGAAATATTTGGGTATTATTTGTTTAAAACAAAAACAAAAAAAACAATACTATGGTATTAAGGCGAGTTGTTGTAACAGGTTTAGGCGCACTTACTCCTATTGGGAATAACGTTCAAGAGTATTGGAATGCATTGATAAATGGCGTTAGCGGAGCAGCTCCAATAACTTATTTTGACACCACACATTTCAAAACCAAGTTTGCTTGCGAACTAAAAAACTTTAATGTCGAAGAATTTCTTGACAGGAAAGAAGCCAGAAAAATGGATCGTTATGCACAATACGCCATGGTTTCATCCGAAGAAGCGGTAAAAGATGCCAAATTTGATTTCGAAAAATTAGACCACGACAGAGTTGGTGTGATTTGGGGATCAGGAATTGGCGGACTAGAAACTTTTCAGCAAGAAGTAATGGAATTTACAAAAGGCGATGGATCACCAAGATTCAATCCTTTTTTTATCCCAAAAATGATTGCCGATATTGCAGGTGGTCATATTTCTATAAAATACGGTTTTAGAGGACCAAACTTTACAACAGTATCAGCTTGTGCATCCTCAACCAATGCAATAATCGATTCCTTTAATTACATTCGTTTAGGTCATGCCGATGTGATGGTAACTGGAGGCTCCGAAGCAGCAGTAACAATAGCAGGAATGGGTGGTTTTAATGCCATGCACGCACTTTCTACAAGAAACGATGATCCCAAAACAGCTTCAAGACCAATGGATAAAGACCGTGATGGTTTTGTACTTGGCGAAGGAGCTGGAGCATTAATTTTAGAGGAATACGAACATGCAATTGCTCGTGGTGCTACCATTTATTGCGAAATTGGCGGTGGCGGAATGTCTGCAGATGCACATCATATTACAGCTCCACATCCAGAAGGGTTGGGTGCAAAAAATGTAATGATAAACTGCTTGCGCGATGCTGGTCTAAAACCAACCGATGTAGATGGTGTAAATATGCACGGAACATCTACTCCTCTTGGGGATTTGGCGGAAAGTAAAGCAATTCTTCATGTTTTTGGAGATCATGCTTATACCATGAACCTAAATTCTACAAAATCCATGACTGGGCATTTGCTCGGAGCGGCGGGTGCAATCGAAACTATTTCGGCAATACTTTCTATCAAACACGGAATTGTCCCACCAACCATAAATCATTTTACTGATGATGAAAATATTGATCCAAAATTAAATTTTACTTTTAATAAAGCTCAAAAAAGAGATGTTAAAGTATTAATAAGCAATACCTTTGGTTTTGGCGGACACAATGCTTGTGTATTAGTAAAAAAATTAGAATTGTAATCCTAAATGAATTTAATTAAAAAAATATTTACAAAAAAATCCCGTTCAATTGAGGACGGGATTTTTTTTGATAATATTAAAAAAATTCTAGGTTTCGAACCCAAAAATCTTAATTGTTACAAAAAAGCATTTACACACAGATCGTCTAATAAACTAGATTCTAAAGGAAATCCGATAAACTACGAACGATTAGAATTTCTTGGAGATGCTATGTTGAGTGCTGTAATTGCATCGCATTTATTCAAAAAAGCACCTTTAGGAGACGAAGGTTATCTGACTAAAATGCGCTCAAAAATAGTGAGTCGAGAACATCTAAACGAGTTGGGAAAAGATTTAAATCTAATTCAACACATCGAAAGCAAAGTTCAGGTGCAGCATTTTGGCGAAAACATTCATGGCAATTTATTCGAAGCTTTGGTTGGCGCAATTTACCTGGATTTAGGTTATCCTTATTGCGAAAAATTCATCCAGAAACGCGTAATAATTCCTTATGTAGATATTGCAAAACTCGAAGGAAAGGTTATTAGTTACAAAAGTTTAGTAATCGAGTGGTGTCAGAAAGAAAAAAAACAATTCCATTATGATGTTTACGAGGACAACGGGATTGGCGGCGAACGCTTTTTTGGCGTAAAGTTAAGCATTGATGACAAAGTGATCGGAAAAGCCCGAGCCACATCTAAAAAGAAAGCCGAAGAAAAAGCATCGCAAAGAGCTTTTTTTGCATTTCAAGAAAAAATTGAAAAAAAATAAACGAAATTCCTAAAACTATATCGTTTTCGTTGATAAATTAACAATTTGTTACCGTTTTATTACTTCTTTTCTTATCCAATAATACTATATTTACAATCTATTTTGCACGAAAATGGCCATTCATAAATTACAAATTGATGATTTTGATGAAATAGATTACAATCTAATTGCAATACATACTTCGTTAGAAGATTTTAGATTGGCTTATTTTATCAATAAAATGCTGCCCATAAATTTAAGCAAAAGCAAAAACGAAGTTCAAATAAATATTAAAGAAGGCGAAACTCATTTTTCTAAATTTAATTTCGATGATCAAGAAAACGATATTTATTGGAGTTTAATTCAAAATAAAAATGAAGTAACTCGAGAAAAAAAAGACAATAATCTTAATTTATTTGCCAACACAACATTAAACATTGCTACAAAAGTGTATTTGTTGCCGGAATTCAAAAAAGTAGATTATTTTCTGAAAATCGACAATGCCGAAGAAAATATAGATTTAGAAAAAATTACATCTTTACTAAACACGATCGAACGAATTTCGACCGTTTATTTGATTGATATAAATATAATAAAAAATAAAAATAATTTAATTTTTTGATAAAAATGCCAACTAATAAAAAAACTAAAATTGTTGCAACACTTGGCCCCGCTTGTAGCACGAGAGAAGTATTGAAGGATATGATCGATGCTGGAGTTAATGTTTTTAGAGTCAATTTTTCGCATGCTGATTATGCTGATGTTAAAGAAAGAATCGAAATGATCCGAAGCCTAAACGACGAGTTTGGTTACACAACTGCCATTCTTGGCGATTTGCAAGGACCAAAACTTCGCGTTGGCGTCATGAAAGAAGATGTTGTTGTAAATCCTGGCGATATTATTACTTTTCAAACTTCTGATGATGTTCCCGGGACTGCCGATAGGGTTTATATGAACTATAAAGAATTTCCGAGAGATGTAAATCCAGGCGAAAAAATCTTGCTAGACGACGGAAAGTTAATGTTCGAAGCTATCGAAACCAACCGTACTACTGAGGTTATTTGTCGAGTAATTCAAGGGGGGCCATTAAAATCTAAAAAAGGAGTAAACCTACCAAATACCAAAGTTTCACTTCCAGCATTAACCAAAAAAGACATAAAAGACGCGATTTTTGCGATAGAACAAAAAGTAGATTGGATTGCTCTTTCCTTTGTTCGAACCGCCGAGGATTTGATGGAGTTGCAAGACCTAATTGCTAAACATTCTGATCACAAAATTCCAATTATAGCCAAAATCGAAAAACCAGAAGGTGTTGCTAATATCGATAAAATTGTTGCTTATTGCGATGGATTAATGGTGGCTCGAGGAGATCTAGGAGTAGAAGTTCCCGCTCATGAAGTGCCGTTAATTCAGAAAAAATTAGTGAATAGAGCAAAAACAGCTCGTATTCCTGTGATTATTGCCACACAAATGATGGAAACAATGATCACAAGCCTTACACCAACACGTGCCGAGGTAAATGATGTTGCCAATTCCGTAATGGATGGCGCAGATGCTGTAATGCTATCGGGAGAAACTTCCGTAGGAAATTATCCTGTGCAGGTAATCGAAAAAATGTCTCAAATTATTGAGGCTGTCGAGGATTCACCGCTTATTCAAGTGCCTCAAAATACGCCACAAGTCCGAACAAATCGTTTTATAACAAAAACCATTTGTCATCACGCGGCGACTATGGCAAATGTCATCAAAGCAAAAGCCATTTGCACCTTGACCAATAGCGGTTATACCGCTTTTCAGATTTCGGCATGGCGTCCATCAGCTCATATTTTAGTTTTTACATCCAACAAAAGGATTCTTACACAACTCAATTTGCTTTGGGGCGTAAAATCATTTTTTTATGATAAATCCGTAAGCACCGACGAAACCGTAACCGATATAAACGAAATTTCTCGACAAAAAGGTTATGTAACCAAAGGCGATTTCCTGATAAATCTTGCTGCAATGCCAATTATCGATAAGGGAATGGTAAATACGTTGCGCGTTTCTGAGATTGAGTAAATTTTTTATAAAGTATAAATACAAAACCCAAAAACCCTTTCAATTACGGAGGGATTTTTGATTTCTAAATACTTTCCAAGAGTTATAAAGTTTTTTATTAGTTAGCCTTTTTTGTTGAAAACTGATAATAAATTATAAGAGAACAGACTGTTTTAGCAATTTGTGACCATGAGCAAAAAATTTCCTGCGATGCGGAATTTGTATCACAAAAAAAATGTCCCGTTTCGATGAAACGGGACATTTTGTTATAATAAAGAAAATATTATGCTTCGAAAGGAATTATCGAAACGTAAGATTTGTTTTCTCCTTTTTTCTGGAACTTAACAACTCCATCAACTCTTGCATGTAAAGTATGATCTTTACCCATGTAAACGTTTTCTCCTGGATTGTGTTTAGAACCTCTTTGTCTTATGATTATGTTCCCAGCAATTGCAGCTTGACCA
>JAYVZI010000024.1:0-13522 GCA_043783485.1 Bacteroidota bacterium | reverse complement strand
AAGATGCATACAAAATGCTCGAACCCATGTTAGGAACCAATTGGGCACCAACTTTGTTCGCAATTGCACTAATTGCTGCAGGACAAAGTTCTACAATTACTGGGACTTTGGCTGGGCAGATTATTATGGAAGGTTATTTGAATTTACGCATTCAGCCTTGGGTTCGACGTATTATTACCCGATTAATTGCAATTGTTCCAGCAGTAATTGTAATTCTGATTTTTGGCGAAAGCGTAACTGGAAAAATGCTGATTTTAAGCCAAGTTGTTTTAAGTTTGCAATTGGGATTTGCTATTATTCCACTCATTCATTTTGTATCAGATAAAAAGAAAATGAAAGGTTTCGAGATTTCTAAAACCACTCAAATTGTTTCTTGGATTGTGGCTTTGATAATCGTTTCATTAAATGCGAAATTGGTTTTTAACGAAATTCAAGGTTGGTTAGCCAATTCTGAAAACCCTATAATTCTATGGTTTACAGTTGTTCCAATCGCTTTTGGGTTTTTAATTTTGTTGCTTTATATAGTTTTAAATCCATTTATTGCAAAAGCAAAACAAGATATCGAGAATCATTCGCCACACAATTTGGTGTTGAAATTTTCTCCATCTTCAACTTATAATAAAAAGAATATTGCAATTTCGGTCGATTTTTCTTCGGCAGATGAAGTTGCGTTAAATCATGCTTTCGAGTTGGGAGGAATCGATGCTCATTACACTTTAATTCATGTTGTAGAAACTGTTGGAGCCATGATGTTTGGCGAAAATATTGATGATCACGAAACCACAATCGACGAAAAATTATTGCAAGAATACAAAGATATGCTTTCCGAAAAAGGGTTCAAAGTGGAGTCAAAACTAGGTTTTGGAAGACCAAACAAAGTGATTCCAAATATTATTAATACAGGGAATTTTGATATTTTGGTTATGGGAACACACGGACATACTGGTTTCAAAGATTTGCTTTTTGGAACAACGGTAGATAAATTACGACACGAAATTTCGATACCTTTATTTATTGTGAAGCATTAAATTTATACTATAATTAACCTGTAGGGTGTAATTATCAAAATATTTTAAAAACAGAGTTATTGAATTAAAAATAAACTAAATTAATACTAAAATGTCAGTCTGAGCTAGCTTGTGATTACAAAGGAAGTAAAGACCTCTAAAATAATGCATTTCGACAAGCTCAATGTGACAATTGTCATAAAAGTAGCCTCAAAAATAATTACACCCAACGGTTTAAATTATACTAAAACCATGAAATAAGGCACTATATTTGTTTATCTAAATTTATAAAAACAATAATCATGAAAAAATTTATATTAATCTTACTTCTTACTTTTGGAACTACATTATTTGCACAAAAACAAGTTGAACAAGAGGTAAAATATGTAAAAATTACTCAAAAAAAATGCCTTAAAAAATCGGGTTACCAAATGGTTTTAAAAGAGCTTATCTCGGATTCCCGTTGCCCCGAAGGAGTAAATTGTATTTGGGCAGGCGAAGTAACGGTTTTGGTTTCGGTTTATAAAAACAAAAAATTTATTGAGGACAAAACCATATCAATTTCTATTCCAAAAACGGATGAAAACACAGCAATACTTTCCAAATATATGCCTTCAAGCCAAAAAATAAAAAGTGTTGATATTTTTCCTTATCCGAAAAAAGGAGTTGTGCTTGATGCAAAAAGCTATTATATAAGAATTGGTTATTTAAAATAGTCTAACTACAACCACAATCACCAGAGCCACAGTTTTTGTCTGATTTTTTCTTAAAAAAGAATTTTTTTATCAGAAAAGCAACTGCAATTCCAAGAATGATAAAAGCTGTTATTTCCTGAAACATAATAATTTATTTTAGGATTTGATAAGCAATTAAAGCAACTAAATAAGCAAAACCACTCATAAAAATAAGTTGCCCAACTGGCCATTTCCAAGAGTTGGTTTCTTTTTTTGTAACTGCCAATGTACTAGCGCATTGCATTGCAAAAGCGTAAAACAAAAGTAAGGAAATTCCCGAGGCAAAATTGAAAATTTTATTGCCATTTTCGGGATTTATTTCAGCTTGCATTTTGTTTTTAATAGTTTCCTGATTATCCGTTCCGCCAACGCTGTAAATGGTCGCCAATGTTCCTACAAAAACTTCACGGGCGGCAAACGAACTGATTACTGCAATGCCAATTTTCCAGTCGTAACCCAATGGTTTTATTACTGGTTCTATCGATTTTCCTAAAATCCCGATATATGAATTTTCGAGTTTATATGCAGCAATTTTATTATCTAAATCTATTTTAGAAATTGAAATGTTTTCTTTAGAGTTTGAAATAATTTCCGTTGCATTTCTAAAATTTTTCCCTGGTCCAAACGACGCCAAAAACCATAAAACAATCGAAATGGCAAGAATAATTTTTCCTGCACCAAACACAAACGCTTTGGTTTTTTCTATAACATTAATAAATACATTCTTGAAAAGAGGTAATTTGTAATTTGGCATTTCGACCACAAAATAAGTTTTCCCTTTTATTTTTAGAATTTTATTTAAAACATAAGCCGAAAAAATCGCCATTCCAAAGCCTAACAAATACAGTAACATGAGTGTTAATCCTTGCATATTTATGATTCCAAAAACACGTTTATCAGGAATTACTAATCCAATAATTATGGCGTAAACTGGTAATCTGGCGGAGCATGTTGTAAATGGAGTTACTAAAATTGTGATCAATCTTTCCTTCCAGTTTTCGATGTTTCGAGTCGCCATAATCGCAGGAATGGCACAGGCTGTCCCCGAAATTAGAGGCACAACACTTTTGCCCGAAAGACCAAACTTGCGCATTATTTTGTCCATCAAAAAAACTACTCGGCTCATGTAACCGCTTTCTTCGAGAATAGAAATAAACATAAATAAAAAAGCGATTTGTGGAATAAAAATCAAGATTCCTCCAATTCCGGGAATAATTCCTTGTGAAATTAAATTGGTTAAAACCCCTGAAGGCAGATTTTGACTCACAAATGCACTAAAATTAGCAAAAGTCGAATCTATAAAATCCATTGGAATTTTCGACCAATCAAAAATGGATTGAAAAATTACAAATAAAATTAAAAAGAAAATAATATAGCCAAAAATGCGGTGCGTCAAAACTCGATCTAATTTTGCGCGAAAACCTTTGTCTTTCGTAGAGTCAATTTCTTGTCCAACTTTCAAAACTTCGTTAATAAATTGATAACGTTTTATGGTTTCTTTTTGCTGCAAACGCTTCAAATCCGAATGAGATTTTGTTAATGAATTTCGAATTTCTTTCCGGTCTAAATTTAAAAAATTTACATCTTGAGTAATCACCAACCACAATTTATAAAGCAATTGGTTCGGGAAAGTTTTGCGCAAATTATCGAAATATTCTTGGTCAATAACCGATGCGTTTAGGCAAGGTTCCGTCGAAATTGATTTATAGTTTACAATTATTTTTTTCAGCTCATCGATCCCAAAACCCTTTCGCGAACTTACAAGTGCAATTTTGGTTTTTAGATGTTCCTCGAGATAGGGAATATCTAATGAGATTCCTTTATATTCCATTCTATCTGCCATGTTTATGACTAAAATTGTCGGAATTTCGAGATCTTTTATTTGTGTAAAAAGCAGTAAATTTCGTTTCAAATTCTCGACATCGGTAATCAAAAGTGCAACATCGGGATACAGTTTGTCATTTTTGTTAAGTAACAATTCTATAACCACATTTTCGTCGATCGAGCTGGCGTTTAAGCTGTAAGTACCAGGTAAGTCAAGGATATTAGCTTTAATATTATTGGATAATTTGCAAAAACCAATTTTTTTCTCCACTGTAATTCCGGGATAATTTCCAACTTGCTGGTTCAAACCTGTTAGTTGATTAAAAACTGAAGTTTTCCCAACATTTGGATTCCCGATAAGTGCTACGTTTATGTTTTGATGACTCATCATGGGATAATATCTACTTCTATTTCGCGTGCAGTTTCTATTCTAATTGCCAAATGAGAACCATTAATATCCAGAAAAAGAGGATCGCCAAAAGGTGCAATTTGCAACAATTCGACAATATTCCCAGGTAAACAGCCCATTTCAAGGAGTTTTAAGGGCACAACATCTATATCAAAATCTTTGATGATGGCTTTTTGACCTTTCTTTAAGGATTGAATTGTAGTTTGCAAATTCTTATTTAGATTGAATTAAGATTACAAAAGTAATAAAATTAAATGGCAATTTCAAGAATGAATTTCATGACGAATAGGCAGAAACAGTATTTAATATTTATTTTGTGGATAATACAAATTCTCGGAAAATTATTCTCCACCATCGCCAACAATATTAGACATATGATAAATTGCATCGCCTTCATAAACAATAGGCGAATGGTTGGCATTTATAACATATCCGTTATTTGGCGCCTTAACTTTTTGCTCAAATTTTCCAAATGGATCAGTGATTTTTCCTAAAATTGTTCCTTTTTCTACAAAACAACCAATTAGATTATTGTCATGAAAAAGACCAGAACATTTGGCTCTAATCCACCCCGATTTTTCAATGTAAATGGTTTTATTTTTCTGAGTTTCTGCTACATGATTTTTATTTAACATATCAAGATGCTGCAATAATCTTTTTACACCATTTATTCCTTCAATCGCAACAGAATTATTGATATCTAATGATTTTCCGCCTTCGAAAAGTAACATTTTCACCTTCATTTTTTCAGATGAATTTCTGAAGGAACCCGCTATATTTTTTGAATATAATGTAAATGGGGCATCAAAAATATCGGCTAGTTTTTTCAATTCTGAATTATTTGGAGCAATTCTTATTTGTGGCGCATTAAACCTACTTGCTCCACCAGCATGAAAATCGACAGCGAAATCAACAATTGGCATAATTTCGGTTAAAATGTGATGCGCAAATCTACTGGCTAACGAGCCGGTTTTACTTCCCGGAAAAACCCGATTGAGATCGCGACCATCCGGAAATTCCCGAGATTTATTCACAAAACCAAACATATTTACTATGGGAATACAAATTATTGTTCCTGTTTTTGGCTTATTTATTTTTTGGATAATAATTTGTCGTACAATTTCTACACCATTTATTTCATCGCCATGAATTCCTGCGGTGAACAAAATAACGGGACCATCAATTAGTGACCGCTCAATAATAACCGGAATTTTAAGTTTTGTTGTGGTGTGCAAACGCGCAATTTCCATGTCAATAGTTTTGCTTTCACCAGCCAAAATTGTTTCGCCAAGAATTGTAATTGCTTTGTTTTTTTTCATTTTATAAAATTAATTTTTAAATGTAATAATAATATTTCAAATGCGTAAATTTGTAGAAAAGTTTCAATATCAATTGCAAAATCAAAATTAATTGCAATAATTCAAAATGACAAACCCAAACCTTCAGCTTCAAATCCAAACGCTTCCAGACAACCCTGGCGTTTATCAATATTATGACAAAGAAGGCAAAATTTTGTATGTAGGGAAAGCCAAAAATCTCAAAAAAAGAGTTTCTTCCTATTTTAATAAAGTTCACGATACTGCGAAAACCAATGTTTTAGTCAAAAAAATTGTAACCATAAAACACATTGTTGTTCCTACCGAAACCGATGCCCTTTTACTGGAAAACAATCTCATAAAAACCCTGCAACCACGCTATAATGTATTGCTTCGGGACGACAAAACCTACCCTTGGATTTGCATTAAAAAAGAACCATTTTCACGGATTTTTCCAACCCGAAAAATGGTCAAAGATGGATCGGAATATTTCGGACCTTATACAAGTTTCAAGACCGTTTCGGTAATTTTGGATCTTATCAAAGAATTGTATCCACTGCGAACTTGCAATTTGGATTTGACCCAAAAAAACATCGAAAGTTACAAGTTCAAAGTTTGTTTGGAATATCATATAGGCAATTGCAAAGGCCCTTGCGAAGGTTACGAAAGTTTAGAAAATTATCAGATTCAGATTAATGCAATTCGTGAAATTTTGAAAGGAAATTTTAAAGAATCGATGAAAGATTTTAAGCGTGTAATGACCGATTTGGCAACCAATATGCATTTTGAAGAAGCTCAAAAAATTAAAGAAAAAATAGAAATCTTAGAGAATTATCAATCTCGATCAACGATTATTAACCCTAAAATTACCAATATTGATGTTTTTTCTATCGTTTCGGACGAAGCTGCAGCATTTGTAAATTTTTTGCAAATTTCTCATGGCTCGATTATTCGTTCGCACACAATGGAAATCAAGAAAAAACTCGACGAAACCGATCAGGAATTATTAGAATTAGCAATAATCGAACTTAGAGAACGGTTTCAATTACTATCGCGAGAAATAATTGTTCCGTTTGAAGTAGATTTGGGCGATCCCGAAATTTCGGGACTAAAAATAACAATTCCGCAATTGGGTGACAAAAAACAAATATTAGATTTGTCGATTAGAAATGCGAAATTTTTTAGAATCGATCAATTAAAACAACTTCAAATTGTTGATCCAGAACGCCATGTAAATCGAATTATGGCGCAAATGCAAAAAGATTTGCGATTGAATGTTGAACCGCGACATATAGAATGTTTTGATAACTCGAATATTCAAGGAACCAATCCTGTTGCGGCTTGCGTGGTTTTTAAAGACGGAAAACCATCCAAAAAAGATTACCGACATTTTAACATAAAAACTGTCGAAGGCCCAAACGATTTTGCCAGTATGGAAGAAGTGGTTTACCGAAGATACAAACGATTGTTAGATGAAAACCAACCGTTACCAAACCTTATAATCATTGATGGTGGAAAAGGACAATTATCATCGGCATTAAAAATCATGGATGAACTTGATTTACGTGGAAAAATTGCCATAATCGGTATCGCAAAACGATTGGAAGAATTGTTTTATCCAGGCGATTCGGTCCCATTATATTTAGATAAAAAGTCCGAAACGCTCAAGATTATTCAGCAATTGCGAAATGAGGCACACCGTTTCGGAATCACGTTTCACCGTGACAAACGCAGCAAAGCATCACTGGTTTCGTCTATGGATAACATTCCGGGAATTGGCGAAAAAACGATGGAAGCATTAATAAAAAAATTTAAATCGGTAAAAAGACTTAAATTAGCTTCAGAAAAAGAAATTTCAGAAATTGTAGGACTCTCGAGAGCCAAAAAAATTACAGAATTTTATAAGATTAAAGATGAATAGGATTTATTTAGAAAAAGCAAGAAACAAGAAGCAAGATTTAAGTAAATTAGTTTTAATTTTCTTGCTTATTGCTTCTTGCCTCTTAAATTTTCACTCTTTTTCACAAGAAAACTCCAGAAAACCAAAAATCGGATTAGTTTTATCAGGCGGTGGAGCAAAAGGATTTGCACATATTGGCGTTCTAAAAGTTTTAGAAAAAGCAGGAATAAAAATAGATTACATTGGCGGAACCAGTATGGGCGCTGTTGTTGGGGGTTTATACGCGGTTGGTTACAACGCTACCCAGATCGATTCCATATTTCAAGCCACAAATTTCGATGAATTGATTCAGGATTATATTCCCAGAACTTCCAAAAATTTTTACGAAAAACGAAACGATGAATTATATGCCATTTCTTTGCCTTTTAAAAAATTAAAAGTAGGAATCCCAATTGCATTATCTAAAGGATTGTACAACTACAATTTGCTCAATAGATTAACTAAAAAATCTCAAAATGTTAGAGATTTCAGCAAACTACCAATACCTTTTTTATGTATTGCCACCGATATCGAAACCGGGAAAGAAGTCCTGCTTAACAAAGGTTATTTAGCTCAAGCAATGCTTGCAAGTTCGGCGTTTCCAACTCTGTTTTCGCCGGTAGAAATTGACGGAAAATTACTTGTAGACGGAGGGGTTTCTAACAATTATCCAGTGGAAGAAGTTAGGAAAATGGGTGCCGATATTATAATAGGAGTCGATGTTCAGGACGATCTCAAGGACAGGAATTCCCTTAAGGAAGCCACTAAAATTTTGGTTCAGATTACCAATCTTCAAATGATTGAAAAAATGGCAGGAAAAATAAAATTAACGGATATTTACATAAAACCAGACATCGAAAAATATGGCGTAATTTCATTTGATCAAGGAACGGAAATTATTCAAAAAGGAGAAGAATCTACCTATGCTGTTTACGATAAACTTGCAGCATTAGTAAATCCTACAGAAAATTACAAGGTACAAAATCTTAAAAAAAGCAGCGATAGTATTTACATAAAAAATATAGAAATCAATGCCTTAGATAATTTTACCAGAGCTTATGTTTTGGGTAAATTAGGGTTTAAAAACAATAAGAAGATAACTTTCGATGACTTGAACATTGGTATAAATAAGATAAATGCAACCCAAAATTTTAGCAACATTTCATATAAATTAGATAAAAACGTTACAAAAGGCGAGGATTTAAAAATAAATTTGACAGAAAATAAAACTAAAACATTCCTCAAATTTGGTTTGCATTACGATGGATTGTTTAAAAGTGCGCTTTTAGCAAATTTTACACAGAAAAAAACTTTTTTCAAAAATGATGTTTTGTCAATAGATGCAATGCTTGGAGATAATTTTAGATACAATGTGGATTATTATATAGACAATGGTTTTTATTGGAGTTTTGGTCTAAAATCTAAATATACAAGTTTTAACAAAAATGTTCAAACCGATTTTAGCAACGGAATTTTACTAACAAATCTTGGGTTGAGTTCTATAAACATAAATTTTTCGGATTTGTCCAATCAAATTTACATTCAAAGTGTGTTTGTTCAAAAATTTCAGTTGGGACTAGGATTAGAGTTTAAACATCTAAAAATTAAATCAGAAACTTTACAAAACAACGCTCAATTGTTCGAAAACAGCGATTACTTATCCTCTTTTGGGTATTTGAAATACGATTCTTTGGACAATAAATATTTCCCAAAAAAAGGGGTTTATCTTTCTGGGGATTTTCAAACGTATTGGTATTCTAATAATTTTTCAGGCAATTTTCATCCTTTTTCTATTGCAAAAGCCGATGTAGGTATAGCAAAAACTTTTTTTAAGAAAGCAACCGTCAAATTTCAAACCGAAGCAGGATTTTCTGTCGGCAAAAAAAGTGTTCCTTATTTTAATTTTGTGCTTGGAGGATACGGATTTAGCCCAATAAATAATATAAAAGGCTTTTATGGATATGATTTTTTGAGTTTAGCTGGCGATAGTTTTATAAAAAGTACAGCTACAATAGATTATGAAATTTTTAAAAAAAACCATCTGAATTTTTCTGGCAATATAGCCAATATTCAAGACAATCTTTTTAGTACCACTAGAGGAATATCTGTGCCAAAATATTCAGGATTTGCGTTAGGATATGGACTAGAAACGGTAGTAGGACCGATAGAAATAAAATACACTTGGTCACCAGAATTGACTAAAGGTTTTACATGGTTTACCATAGGTTTTTGGTTCTAATAAATCACAAAAAAAATTTATGTTTCATTTTTTTCGAAAAAATTGATACATTTGGCATCAAACTAACTAATTAAAATAGAAAAAATATGTCTATTTGGAGAACAAAACCAATGTCAGCCTTTGAGGATGACATGAAAAAAAATGATTTAAAACGAGTTTTAACCAGATGGGGACTAACTTCACTTGGAATTGGAGCTATAATTGGAGGTGGGATTTTTACACTAACCGGAATTGCAGCACATGATTATGCTGGGCCTGCATTAGCACTGTCTTTTGTAATTGCGGGTATAGGATGTCTTTTTGCATCATTATGTTATGCTGAATTCGCATCGGTATTACCAGTTGAAGGATCTGCTTATGCCTATGCTTACGGGACTGTAGGAGAACTTTTTGCCTGGTTTATTGGTTGGAATCTTATTTTAGAATACATGATGGGAGCCACAACAGTAGCTGTTGCTTGGAGCGGTTATTTTGTGAAATTTTTACATTTATTTCATATAGATTTTCCTGTTTGGTTGTGTAATGATTTATTAACAGCAACAACAAAAGTGACCGAGCACAATGCTGCTTTTCCTAACGAATTATGGAATATGCCAAGTTTTGCTTTCAACTTGCCAGCTTTTATAATAACATGGGTAGTAACAGGAATTCTAATCAAAGGGATAAAAGAAGCTGCAAAAACCAATAATATTATTGTAATTATCAAAATTGCAGTAGTATTGTTCGTAATAGTTGTTGGAGCATTTTACATAGATACTCAAAACTGGAAACCATTTATTCCTAATGAAGTTCCTGAAATTATAAATGGAGTAGCAACAGGAAAAATGAATTTTGGATTCGGAGGAGTGCTAACGGCTGCAACAATTGTGTTTTTTGCATACATTGGTTTCGATGCGGTATCCACACAAGCGGGAGAAGCTATTAATCCTAAAAAAGACGTTCCTTTTGCAATCATTGCATCATTAATTATCTGTACTGTTTTATATATTTTAGTATCGCTAGTTTTAACAGGAATGGTGCCTTATTCTCTTTTAGATAAAGCAGCTCCCGTAGCATCTGCCTTTAGCGAAAAAGGATTAACTTGGGCCGTATTTATTATTACACTTGCTGCTACATTAGGATTAACCTCTGTAATGCTGGTAATGATGTTAGGACAAACTCGTATTTTCCTTGGTATGGCAAAAGACGGTTTAATGCCTCCGTTTTTTAAAGTGATTCACTCAAAATACAAAACACCTTACAAAGGAACAATTTTAGTAGGAGCAATAATTTCTGTAGTTGCTGCATTAACCCCAATTGATAAAGTAAGCGAAATGTGTAGTATGGGAACATTATTAGCATTTGCAATGGTTTGCGTAGCGGTAATGATGCTTAGATACAAAAAACCAGAACTAGACCGACCATATAAAACACCTGCAGTATATTTAGTAGGTTGTTTGGGAGTAAGTTTTAATCTTTTCTTAATGTATTTTGTAAGAAAGGACACTTGGATAGCTTTTATTATATGGGGAATAATAGGAATTTCGGTTTACTTTTTATACAGTAAAAAAAGATCAAACCTAGAGAAAAAATAAGACTTGTCTTTAAATCTAAAAATCCAAAAAAGTATTACTGCTTTTTTGGATTTTTTTTTGTTTATTTTTCCGATATTTGTTAGATGAATTCAATCTGGAAAGACCTATTAAACCATTTAAAATTTCTTATAAAAAGAAATCCCGAATGAGCGTTTTTTAGTTTTACAATTTCACATGAATTTAATCCAGTAAACCTAAAAACCAATGCTTTACCATAAACTAGGCGATTTTCCGCAAAAAAGACATACACAATTCGAAAAACCAAATGGTGGGTTTTATTACGAACAACTATTTGGTACCGAGGGTTTTCACGGACATTCGTCCTTATTATACCACGTGCATCGTCCGACTCAAGTCAAAGAAATTCTAAAATCCTATTCTGTCGAGCCAAAAATAGCCATCGATAAAAACATAAAATCATTACTATTCAAAGGTTTCGAACTCAAACCCGAAGCTGATTTTTTAGATTCCAGAAAACCAATGCTCGTCAATAAAGATTGTACTATTGGACTCGCCGCACCACAAAAATCATTAACCGATTATTTTTATAAAAATGCCGATGCCGATGAGTTAATTTTTATCCACAAAGGCTCAGGAAAACTAAGAACAATGCTCGGAAATATCGATTTTGAATATGGCGACTATCTTATTATTCCTCGTGGAATGATTTATCAAATCGAATTTGATTCTTCAGAAAACCGATTGTTTTACGTCGAATCTTTTTCGCCATTTTATACACCAAAACGTTATAAAAATGAATCAGGACAACATTTGGAACATTCGCCATTTTGCGAACGCGATTTCAAATTGCCCAAAGATTTAGAAACCCACGACGAAAAAGACGATTTTCTAATCAAAATCAAAAAAGAAGGCATGATTCACGAATTCGTTTACGCCACACATCCGTTCGATGTTGTTGGTTGGGACGGATATAATTTCCCTTACGGATTTTCGATTCACAATTTCGAACCTATAACTGGTCGTGTGCACCAGCCGCCACCAGTGCATCAAACCTTCGAAACCGCAACATTTGTTGTTTGTTCGTTCTGTCCGCGTTTGTACGATTACCATCCAAAATCCATTCCTGCGCCATACAACCACAGCAATATCGATTCCGATGAGGTTTTATATTACGTAGATGGCGATTTCATGAGTCGTAACAATATTGAACAAGGACACATCACCTTGCACCCAAAAGGAATACCTCACGGGCCAGCACCAGGCGCCATGGAACGCAGCATTGGTCATAAAGAGACCCAGGAACTCGCAGTTATGGTCGATACATTTAGACCGCTAATGGTTACCGAAATCGCAATGGGATTAGACGATGGAAAGTATTATAAATCTTGGTTAGATTAGTTTTTTTAGGAGCTAGTTCCCGCTTTCATTCCAAAAAATTTTAGGCGAAAAAAATCGCCAAAAATTGTTTTTCCCTTCAATCGGGGCTAGAAAAAATTATATTATAAATAAAAATCCGCGCATATCCGTAAAATTCGTGTTATCTGCGTTCAAAAAATAAAAACATGTCAAAAGAAGTAAAATCAGTCGAATACGGCTTAGAAAAAATATTCAGCGATGCACAAGATTTCCTTCCGCTTTTAGGAACCGATTATGTCGAATTTTATGTTGGCAACGCCAAACAAGCGGCTCATTTTTACAAAACAGCCTTTGGTTTTCAATCACACGCTTACAAAGGTCTCGAAACTGGGTCAAGAGATTTGGTATCTTATGTTTTGAAACAAGACAAAATTCGATTAGTTCTAACAACAGCTTTAAACAGCAATTCTCCCATTGGCGAACATGTCAAAAAACATGGAGACGGCGTAAAAATCGTTGCGCTTTGGGTTGAAGATGCTCGATCTGCATTCGAAGAAACCACAAAACGAGGAGCAAAAGTATTTATGGAGCCCGTTGTCGAAACCGACGAATTTGGCGAAGTAGTTCGTGCCGGAATTTATACTTATGGCGAAACCGTTCACATGTTTGTAGAACGTAAAAATTACAAAGGTGCTTTTTTACCGGGATTTATCGAACATAAATCAGACTATAATCCTACACCAGTAGGTCTAAAATATATAGACCATATGGTTGGAAATGTGGGTTGGAACCAAATGAATCCTTGGGTCAAGTTTTACGAAGACGTCATGGGATTTGTAAACTTTCTTTCGTTTGATGACAAACAAATTCATACCGAATATTCGGCTTTAATGTCTAAAGTAATGAGTAACGGAAATGGACGAATCAAATTCCCCATTAACGAACCTGCAAAAGGTAACAAACGCTCACAAATAGAAGAGTATTTAGATTTTTACGAAGGCGAAGGCGTGCAGCACATTGCTATTGCTACCGATGATATTATCGAAACCGTTTCGCAACTAAAAGCTCGTGGAGTCGAATTTTTATCGGCACCGCCACACGAATATTATTTGGCAATTCCAGAGCGTTTAGGCGTTCATATGGACATGATGAAAGAAGATTTA
>JAYVZI010000023.1:0-37623 GCA_043783485.1 Bacteroidota bacterium | reverse complement strand
CGTTGGACTGTAATTCATTAGAAAATATATTTTGAGAATTTTCTTTGCTGGATAAAAACGGAATTGCTAATAAAGAGATTCCAAATAAGGCAAAATATACTATCGAAATTTTCACTTTTTCAGTAAACGTTGGAAAATCATCAATATAATTTTTTGATTTTTTAACAATAAAAAATGTTATAATACCAACCACTGTAAATAATCCTAAAAATATAGGAACAACAGGATAAGATTGCATGATATTTCCAATAACTTCGTTTGTATAAACCAAATAATCTACAGCAATAAAATTATATCTTACGCCAAATTCATTCCAAAAAAAGTATTCGCTAATGGCGTTTTGAAGAATTAATAAAACAAATAAAAACATCACAAAACTAAACAGCCAAAATCTAATTTTACTTCTATATTTAGGTAAAAAAAGTAGTAAGCCAAATAATAATGTTTTTAAAGCAATAAAACTTATTCCGATTTCGGGTAATGAACCGCCATATTCGTTTAGAATTGTATTAAAAAAAGAAACATATATTAATAAAAAAACCAACAACCCAAAAATAATGTAACCAAAAGGTTTATAGTATTTTGAGTTAGAAATAAATATCAAATACAACCACAAAAATCCGCTAGCAATTACAAAAACAAAAAAGTCGGAAAATAATCCAAGGCTAAAAATTTTTATAGTTTCAATGAAACCAAATGAAGATTGGGTAATGGGATTAAAAATTAAAACCAATCGTAAAATTAAACTAACAATTAAATAAAATAGCGCTAAATTGTAAAAAGGAGAACATTTTTTTAGAAAAGACATAATTTTTTGTTTTTACAAAAGTAATAAATCCATTTTACAATTTAAAAAAAGAAAAAAATGATATATTTGATAAAAATTTAAAATTATGAACGACGCACATTTGCACATGGTTGTAAACCATTTTCCTATTATTGGAACTATTTTTGGACTAGGAATATTAATTGTTGGATTGATTTTAAAAAATAATTCAGTCAAAAACACAGCTTATTGGGTATTTATAATTGCTGCTATTTTTGCTTTTGCAGCAGCATATACTGGTGATGGAGCGGAGGAAATTGTAGAAGATATGCCAAATATCGGAAATCAAATCATTCATGAACACGAGGAATTAGCGGATAAATTTGCACTAATAATGTACGTTACAGGATTTTTTAGTTTAATGTCATTGTTGGCAAATGTCAAAAATCATAAATTTGCAAAACTTTTATCGTTTATAACGCTGACTTTAGCATTAGTTGCTGCAATTTTGTCTAAGAGTGTAGGAACTTCTGGTGGCGAAATTCGTCATACCGAAATTAGAGAAACAACTACGCAAACTATTGAAAACCATAAAGAAAAGGATATTGATAATGATTAAATTTAATGTTTGTTACAAAATTTAAGCTTCAACAAACTATAAATTTTTAATTTTTCTAGTATTTTAAATAAATTTCATTCTATATTTGCACTTCATAATAACAAAAAAATGTTTACAAATAAATTACATCATCATCATTTTCATATTTGCTTTCAAGCGATGTGTTAATGGTATGTAATTAAATCATATTCTAAAACCCGTTTGAAACTTCAAACGGGTTTTTTATTTAAAATCATTTTTGAAGTTTCAGATAAAATCAAAAAAACAAAATGAAAACTTTAAAAATTGCAGTCCAAAAATCAGGTCGATTAAATGAAGATAGTCTTAAAATTCTAAAGGATTGTGGCATTTCTATCAACAATGGAAATGACCAACTCAAAGCCGAAGCCACAAATTTCCCAATCGAATTATTATTTCTAAGAAATTCCGATATTCCGCAATATTTAATCGATGGCGTTGTAGATGCAGCAATTGTTGGCGATAATTTATTGATAGAGAAAGGAAAAAATATCAAAGTTGTCGAAAAATTAGGTTTCTCTAAATGCAAAGTTTCTGTTGCTGTTCCAAAAAATTTCGAGTTTAATTCTTTAAAAGATTTAGATGGATTGCGAATTGCAACTTCATATCCTGTTACAACTTTAGATTATTTTAAAGCCAATAATATCGAAGTCGATTTACATCAAATATCTGGTTCTGTTGAAATTGCACCTAATATTGGTTTGGCCGATGCGATTGTTGATATTGTTTCGAGTGGAAGTACACTTTTCAAAAATAACCTAAAAGAAGTTGCCATAATCATGAAAAGTGAAGCAGTTTTAGCCGTTTCTCCAAAAATTTCTGACGAAAATCAATTGATTTTAGACAAACTACAATTTCGAATTCAGTCTGTTTTGCGAGCCAGAAGTTCAAAATATATTTTAATGAATGTTCCCAATGATAAAATTGATGACATTACTAAAATTTTGCCAGTTTTGAAAAGCCCAACTGTTGTTCCATTAAGTCAAACGGGTTGGTCAAGCGTGCAATCGGTTATTGATGAAGACCAATTTTGGGAAGTTATCGATCAACTAAAAGCTGCAGGAGCAGAGGGAATTTTGGTTTGTGCAATTGAGAAAATGGTAGTTTAATCCCCCAAAGGGGAACTAATAAATTGAAAAAAATGAACAAAATATACAATCCATCAAAAGAAAATTGGTCAGAAATTCTAAAAAGACCAACCCAATCTTTCAAAGATATTGAAGAAACCGTAAAAGGAATTTTCAATGAAATTCAATCAAAAGGCGATATTGCCATTGCAAAATATACATCACTTTTTGATGGAATCACTTTAGAAAACATAGAGGTTTCAAAACAAGAAATCGAAGATGCAATAGGTTTAGTTCCTCAAGAATTGAAAGAAGCAATTCAGCTAGCAAAATCCAATATCGAGAAGTTTCACAAAGCGCAAATCTCTTCAAAAATAGAAATTGAGACTACTGAAGGAGTGTTATGTTGGCAAGAAAAACGACCAATTCAAAAAGTAGGATTGTACATTCCTGGCGGAACGGCGCCTTTATTTTCGACAGTTTTAATGCTGGTAATACCTGCTCAAATTGCAGGTTGCAAAGAAATAGTTTTGTGCTCACCACCAGATAAATCAGGAAAAATAAATCCAGCAATTCTTTATGCTGCAAATCTTTGTGGAATAACGAAAATTTTGAAAGTTGGCGGAATTCAAGCCATTGCAGCAATGACTTTTGGTACAAAATCGATTCAGCAAGTGTACAAAATTTTCGGTCCAGGAAACCAGTATGTAACGGTTGCCAAGCAAGTTGCAACCCAATTTGGTGTCGCAATTGATATGCCCGCTGGGCCAAGCGAATTATTAATTGTTGCCGATGATTCCGCCGTTCCAAGTTTTGTAGCTTCCGATTTATTAAGCCAAGCCGAACACGGAACGGACAGTCAAGTAATTCTAGTTTCTACATCAAAAAAATTAATCGACAAAGTTGAAATCGAAATCAACAAACAAATTCAAGTTTTACCTCGTAAAGCAATTGCCGAAAAAGCAATCGATAATTCCAAATTAATTTATGTCGAAAATGACGAAATCGCTCTAGATTTAATCAATGAATATGGTCCAGAACATTTTATTATTTGTTGTGAAAACGAGGATTTTTATGTTGATAATATCGAAAATGCAGGTTCTATTTTTATTGGAAATTTTACACCCGAAAGTGCTGGCGATTATGCCTCAGGAACCAACCACACGTTACCAACAAACGGTTATGCCAAAAATTATTCGGGTGTTAATCTAGATAGTTTTATGAAATCTATGACTTTCCAGAAAATTTCTCAAAAAGGAATCCAAAACATAGGTAAATCAATAGAAATTATGGCAGCAGCCGAAGGTTTACAAGCGCATAAAAATGCTGTGAGTTTACGATTAGAATATAGAGAATAAAATTAAGAAAATAGAAGCAAGAAAATAGAGGCAAGAGTCAAGAAGCAAGATATGTTTAAAGTCTTGTCTCTTGGTTCTTTATTCTAAAAAGTCTAAAAAATGAAAACATTCAACATACAAAATCTCATCAGAGAAAACATAAAATCAATGAAACCATATTCGTCGGCTCGAGATGAATTTAAGGATTTCGATCAAAACATAATTTTTCTAGATGCAAACGAAAATCCGAACGAGAATGGAGTAAATCGCTATCCAGATCCGCAACAAAAATCGGTAAAATTGGCGTTGTCAGAAATAAAAAGAGTCCCTTCAACTCAAATTTTATTAGGAAACGGAAGCGATGAAGTGCTCGATTTATTGTTTCGTGCTTTTTGTGAACCCAACAAAGATAATGTAATAACTTTGCCACCAACCTACGGAATGTATGGCGTTTTGTCCAATTTAAACGCTATCAAAAACCGTGAAGTTGTATTAAATCAAGAATTTGAACCACAAATTGATAAAATTTTATCAAAAGTAGATTCGAACACCAAAATGATTTTTCTTTGTTCGCCAAACAATCCAACTGGAAATTCTTTTCCAGATGAAAGCATTGTAACTTTACTCAAAAATTTCAACGGAATTGTAGTGTTAGACGAAGCCTACATTGACTTCTCTGAAAAAGAAAGTTGGTTACAAGAAATTAACGATTATCCAAATTTAGTCATAACGCAAACACTTTCAAAGGCTTATGGAATGGCTGGAATTCGATTGGGAATTCTCTATGCTTCTTTAGAAATTATTGGAGTTTTAAATAAAATAAAACCACCTTATAATATTAATGTTTTAACTCAAAGTAAAGCGTTAGAATATATTAATAATCAAGAAGTTATTGAAAATCAAATTAAAGCAATCAAAGACCAACGAAATTTGGTTTACGGACAATTAATAAATACTAATTTTGTCAAAGAAATATATAGAACCGATGCCAATTTTATACTTTTCAAAGTCGATGATGCTAACAAAAGATACAATCAAATTTTAGAAAAAGGAATTGTGATTCGCAACCGAACAAACGATGCTTTGTGCGAAAATTGCTTGCGAATTACAATTGGAACTGAATCAGAAAATCAAAAATTAATCAAAGTTTTAAAAGAGTTAGACATATAAAATCTGTGTAAATCTTTTTAATCATTGGCAAAAAAAGTAAAATAAAATGAAAAAAGTATTATTCATAGACCGCGACGGCACCATGATAAAAGAAACCATCGATGAGCAAATCGATGCCTTCGAGAAAATGATTTTTTACCCAAAATGCATTCCGTTTTTGAGTAAAATTGCTCAAGAACTCGATTTCGAATTGGTTATGATAACCAATCAAGACGGTTTGGGAACATCAAGTTTTCCAGAAGAAACCTTTTGGCCAGTGCATAATTTTATTATGAAAACCTATGAAAACGAAGGCGTTATCTTTGATAATGTTTTCTTGGACAGAACATTTCCACACGAGAATAAAAATACTAGAAAACCAGGAACTGGATTATTAACTCAATATTTTTCATCAGATTACGATTTAGTAAATTCATTTGTAATTGGCGATCGTTTAACCGATGTCGAACTAGCAAAAAACCTAGGTTCTAAAGCGATTTTTATAAATGACAATACCAATTTAGGAACTAGCGAAATTTCTGTAAAACGTTCTGAACTTGATTTTTGTATCGCTTTAGAAACCAACGATTGGCAAAAAATTTATGAGTTCCTAAAACTCGAAAATCGTTCGGCATCAATCACAAGAAAAACAAATGAAACCGATATTTTTATCAATCTAAACCTTGACGGAACAGGCAAAAGTAAAATCGAAACGGGAATCGATTTTTTCGATCACATGCTCGACCAAATTGCACGTCACGGACAAATGGATTTGGAAATTTTAGTTAAAGGAGACTTGCAAGTCGATGAACATCACACGATTGAAGATACTGCAATTGCACTTGGCGAAGTTTTTGCCAAAGCATTAGGCAACAAATTAGGCATAGAACGTTACGGGTTTTGCTTGCCAATGGACGATTGTTTGGCTCAAGTAGCAATTGATTTTGGTGGTCGAAATTGGCTGGTTTGGGAAACCGAATTCAAGCGCGAAATGATTGGACAAATGCCAACCGAAATGTTTTTTCACTTCTTCAAGTCCTTTACCGATGGTGCAAAAGCGAACTTAAACATCAAAGCCGAAGGTACAAACGAGCATCACAAAATCGAAGCCATTTTCAAAGCATTCGCCAAAGCGATTAAAGTTGCCTTAAAACAAGATGTCGAAAAAATGATTTTGCCATCAACAAAAGGAATGCTTTAACGTTTGAGATTAGAATATAGATAAAAAATCAAAAGAATAGAAAAAAGAGCCAAGAAGCAAGATATTTTAAAGTCTTGTTTCTTGAATCTTTATTCTAAAGAATATAAAAAAATGAAAATAATAATAATAAATTACGGAGCAGGAAACATTCAAAGCATACAATTTGCATTGCAAAGATTGGGTTACGAAGGCGTTTTGTCTAATAATATCCAAGAAATTCAGTCGGCAGATAAAATTATTTTTCCTGGAGTAGGCGAGGCGAGTAGTGCCATGAAAAAACTTAGAGAAAGCGGTTTAGACAAAATTATTCCAACATTAAAACAACCAGTTCTCGGAATTTGCCTCGGAATGCAACTCATGTGCAACTCGTCCGAAGAAGGAAATACTCAAGGTTTGGGTATTTTTGATGTCGATATTATCAAATTTTCGAATGCCGTAAAAGTGCCACAAATGGGCTGGAACAACATCTATAATTTAAAATCTAAATTATTGGAAGAAATTCAAGAAAACGAATATATGTATCTAGTTCATAGTTTTTACGCACCAAAATGTCAAGAAACAATAGCGTTTACAGATTATGAAACCGAATATTCATCGGCATTACAAAAAAATAATTTTTACGGAGTTCAATTTCACCCAGAAAAAAGCGGAAAAATTGGAGAACAAATATTGTCAAATTTTTTAAAATTATAACTTTGGCGTTTCCCTACGGGTCGGGCTTTTCGTTTCAATCTTTTTGGCGAAGAAAAATCGCCAAAAAGGATTTTCACTGCAATCCCTAACGCAAAACCCAACAACTATAAACTAACAACCATCAACCAAAAATGAGAATAATCCCAGCCATAGACATCATCGACGGAAAATGCGTGCGACTTTCCAAAGGCGATTACAATACCAAAATAATTTACAACGAAAACCCGTTAGAAGTTGCAAAACAATTCGAAGCGCACGGCATTCAATATTTACATTTAGTCGATTTAGACGGAGCAAAATCAAGCCAAATTGTAAATCATAAAATTTTGGAACAAATTGCATCAAAAACAAAACTAAAAATTGATTTTGGTGGCGGATTAAAATCCGATAACGATTTGCGAATAGTATTCGAATCTGGTGCAAACCAAATAACTGGCGGAAGTATTGCTGTTAAAAACCCCGAATTATTCCAAGAATGGATTTCGAAATATGGTTCCGATAAAATAATTTTGGGTGCCGATGCAAATAACGAAAAAGTAGCTATTTCAGGTTGGCTCGAAGAAAGCAAAGAAGATTTGATTCCGTTTATTCAAAACTATCAAAAATCTGGAATTCAATATGTTATTTGTACTGATATTGCAAAAGATGGAATGTTAGAAGGTCCAAGTTTTGATTTATATGCTAAAATTTTAGAACAAGCAAAAGGTTTAAAACTCATTGCGTCTGGAGGAATTTCAACTTTTGATGAATTACCTAAATTAGCCGAATTAGGTTGCGAGGGAACCATAATAGGTAAAGCGATTTATGAAAATCGAATTACGTTGAAACAATTGGAATCGTTTATTTTATCTAAACCTGACAGGTTTTAAAAACCTGTCAGGTATAAAAAAAAAGAAAAATCATGCTCACAAAAAGAATAATTCCTTGTCTCGATATCAAAAACGGACGAACCGTAAAAGGCGTTAATTTTGTCGATCTAAAAGATGCTGGAGATCCAGTTGAATTAGCCAAAAAATATGCCGAAACTGGCGCAGATGAACTGGTTTTTCTAGACATTTCGGCAACCGAAGAACGCAGAAAAACTTTAATCGATTTGGTTCGAAAAGTTGCCGAAACCATTAACATTCCGTTTACAGTTGGCGGCGGAATATCAACTGCTGAAGATGTAGAAATATTACTAAAAAACGGAGCCGATAAAGTCTCTATCAATTCATCAGCAGTAAAAAATCCGAGATTAATTAACGATTTGGCATTGGCTTTTGGAAGTCAATGTATTGTAGTTGCTATAGATGCCAAGCAAATTGACGGAAAATGGAAAGTACACTTAGTTGGAGGAAAAGTCGCCACAGAAATCGATTTATTCGATTGGGCAAAAGAAGTCGAAATTCGTGGTGCAGGCGAAATTTTATTCACATCAATGGATAACGACGGTACAAAAAATGGTTTTGCAAACGAGGCTTTAGCCAAATTATCTCAAATTGTTAATATTCCAATAATTGCATCTGGAGGAGCAGGAAATATGCAACATTTTGTTGATGCATTTATCGTCGGAAAAGCCGATGCAGCATTGGCAGCCAGCGTTTTTCATTTTCAGGAAATAGAAATTCCAGTTTTAAAACAAGAACTTAAAAATAATAATATTAACGTCAGATTGTAAAAATATAATACCTGACAGGTTTTAAAAACCTGTCAGGTTTAAAACAAAATTATGAAAATAGATTTCAATAAAAACCAAAACGGATTAATTCCTGCAATCATTCAAGACGCCAAAACCAAAACAGTTTTGATGTTGGGTTATATGAATGAAGAAGCCTACAATAAAACTTTAGAAACCAAAAAAGTAACCTTTTTTAGCCGATCTAAAAATCGATTATGGACTAAAGGCGAGGAAAGTGGTAATTTTTTAAATTTGGTAGAAATAAAAAATGATTGTGATAATGATACACTTTTAATACAAGTAAATCCCGATGGTCCAACTTGTCATACTGGTTTAGATACCTGTTGGCAAGAATCTAACAATCAGGATTATGGATTTATTTCTAAACTAGAAAAAACCATTCAAGAACGCAAAGAAAACGCTACTTCTGATAAAAGTTATGTGGCTAGTTTATTCGAAAAAGGCATCAATAAAATCGCTCAAAAAGTAGGCGAGGAGGCGATTGAAGTTGTTATCGAAGCCAAAGATAATAATGACGATTTATTTCTTGACGAAAGTGCCGATTTATTGTTTCATTACTTGATTTTGTTGCAAGCCAAAGGTTTTAAATTGCAAGATGTTGTAACTGTTTTAGAATCCAGATAGAAATAAATTAGATTTTAAATTTCAATTAATTGCAATTGACTTTTTAATCTTTCTATCAATAAATTCATCATTCTTTTGTTTAAGTTTGATGAATTTTTTATATAATCCTGAAACTCATTTACTGTAAAAAAACCAATAATAATGCCCTTTAACAGGTTTCTAAATTTGATATCACGATGAATTACATTTTCGATATAATTCATTTTTTTATCTGGCGAAAGCAAAAAAAAGGCGCTTTTTTGTTTTACAGCATAGTTGATAAAAACCTGTATAAACAAATCGTTTTGCAACTTCAAAATAGGTCTTAAGGTTATATTCTGAAAGGCTTCCTCGGCAGAGGATTGTGGGGTAACAATTCCCAAAGTTCCGCCACGTAAATCAAAAATATCTGAATCTCGATTTTCCATTTTTTTTATTTAAAATTACAAATAATCAACGCTATTTTCAAACATTAATCCAAAAGTTATTAGTAATTTAGTGTTGAAAAACCAATTCATGAGAACTTCGAAAATATTTGTAACTGTAGATATTGTAATTTTAAAAGAATCAAAACCAGATCAAACAATTTTATTGATTAAAAGGAAAAACCCGCCTTTTCAGGATTGTTGGGCTTTACCAGGAGGTTTTGTTGAAGAAAACGAAGATTTAGAAGCGGCAGCAATTCGGGAATTGGAAGAAGAAACCCAAATAAAAGTGAAACATTTAGAACAAATAAAAGCTTTTGGCAAACCATTTAGAGATCCTAGAAGTCATGTAATTTCGATTTCATTTCTTGGTTTTGTTCCAGAAAATACGATTGCTAATGCTGCGGACGATGCAAAAGAAGTTGGTTGGTTTCCTATAAATAATCTACCGGATTTAGCCTTTGATCATCTCGAAATTATTAATTTTACATTAAATAAAAAAACAAAATGAGATTTCATACCAGAAAATGGGTAAAACCCGAAGATTTAAACCCAAACGGAACTTTATTTGGCGGAAAATTATTGGCTTGGATCGATGAGGAATTGGCTTTATATTCTATTATTCAGTTAGAAAATTCCCGTATTGTAACCAAACATATGTCGGAAATCAACTTTAGAAGCTCAGCAAAACAAGGCGATATTGTAGAAATTGGTATTGATGTTGTAAAGTTCGGAAATTCATCAATTACTTTAAAATGCGAAGCCAGAAACATCATGACGCGCGAAACAATTATCACTATCGATACTATAACAATGGTAAGTTTGGGTGATGATGGAAAGCCAAAAGCACATGGAAAAACCCAAATAGAATTTATTCAGAACAGATTAAATACGATTTAATCTTCAAGAAAAATATCTTTTCCTTGGGATGGCAACTCGAAAATTTGTAAATCAAAATAGTGAACCGACGCAATAATATGATCGAAAATATCGGACATAATATATTCGTAATTTTCCCATTTTTTGTCTCTCGAAAAAACATAAATCTCTAAAGGAATTCCTTGTGCTGTTGGTTGTAATTGTCTGCAAACCATTAGCATATCTTTGTTTAATCCCTGATGATTTTCCAGATATTTGGTTATATATTTTCTAAACAATCCAAGATTTGTTAAGTTTCTACCATTTAATGATAAATCTTTATCAATTTTATTTTGAACATTAAACTTTTCGATTTCTAACTTTTTTTTATCGATATAATCGCTAATAATCTGAATCTTTTTTAGATCATTTAGTTCCTCATTTTCAATAAATCTTACACTACTAGATTTTATTAAAATATGACGTTTTATTCTTCGACCGTCGGAAACTTGCATGCCGCGCCAGTTTTTGAAGGAATCGGAAATCAAACTGTAAGTTGGAATAGTTGTGGTAGTTTTATCGAAATTTCTAACTTTTACAGTTGCTAAATTTATTTCGATAACATCTCCATCGGCACCAAATTTATCCATTGTAATCCAATCTCCAATTCGAACCATATCATTCACTGAGACCTGAATACTAGCCACAAAACCGAGTATTGTATCTCTAAAAATCAATAAAATCACTGCCGAAATTGCACCAAAAGTAGCTAGTAAATCGCCAATTTTTATTTCGAATAATTTAGATAAAATAGCAGTAAATCCAATCATCCAGAGGACAATCATTATGACCTGAATGTAACTATCAATGGGTTTGTCACTATATTCTGTAATGCTTTTTAGATGATCTCTTAAGGCATTAAAAATGGTACGAATGATCCATAAAACCAATAAAATAATATAAACTCCAACAAGTTTTCCGAAAATTCCTTCCCAATAATTGTAATTTTCTAAAATATATGGAACCGATTTGTATATAAACAACAACGGAATTAAATGCGAAATGTACTTTGCCGTTTTATTAGAAATTAGCAAATCATCGAAATTTGTTTTAGTTTTTTTGGCAACAATAGCCATTAATGTCACCAATACAAATCGAAAAAATACATAAATAATATACGATATAAAGCTTAAAATCAATATATTAACTATCAAGCTGGAATAGGCTGCAATTGTGTCTTCCAACCCCCATTTTTTGAATAATGGATAACACCAACCAAATATGTTTTCGATGATTTTATGCATTTTTCAAGTATTTTTTATCCACATAAAAAGTTCCGCAAGGAATTATAGAACAAGCAAAAATAATCAATGATTTTTTTATATTCCATTTTTCATTAAATGCAAAATATGCAGCAACCGCAACAAATACAGTAAACAAAATCCCGTGAACCATTCCTATTGGACGCATATATTCTTTGTTATCGAATAAATATTTTAGTGGTACGGCCACAAAAAACAAAAATATTGAGGAAATTCCTTCTAGTACAGCAACCGTTTTAAATAATTTAAGCATTTTTTTATACATTATATTAATTGAACGCAAAATTAAACATAAACATTGATTTTTAAATAATAAACTAACTTACTTTTGTGATAATTTTAATATGAAATGAGCAAACGCGATCTAAAAAAATATTTATCTGAATTGAGCAAAACACAACTCGAGGAACAATTTATCGAAATGTATGATAAGTTCAAAGAGGTGAAAACGTATTATGATTTTGTTTTTAATCCAAACGAAAAAAATCTGGTCAAAGATGCTAAACTCAAAATATCTAACGAGTATTTTCCAGTTCGAGGAAAACGACCAAAAATGCGTCGTTCGGTAGCTCAAAAATTCATAAAACACTTTAATTCATTAGGTGTCGATGCATTTATTATTGCAGATATTATGCTTTATAATATTGAAATTGCACAAACTTTATCCTCCGAAAAAGAAATCCGTAGCGAACTATTTTACAAAAGTATGCTAACCTCTTTTCAGCAAGCCATTAGTTTTATGATCGAAAAAAGTATTCTTTACGAATTCCAAAATAGGGTAGTGGCAATCCGAAACGAAACCGAAGCACAAAATTGGATGAACTGCCCCGAATTTACATCAATTATAGAAAGGTTTGATTATTAAAGGATTACAAAAAAAAATAAATTATAAAATAAGCTATTTTTTTATGAAAATATAAACTCCAATTTATGTTTTTTAGTTGTAGTTTTGCAAATCATAAAAAATCACATGTTGCAAAACGATCTAGTCCTAGAAATAGAAGAAAAGAAAGAGCTTTACGATTACCAAAAAGGAGATATCGATGCCATTTTTGAACGTATAGATAATGGTCCAAATTGTCATCATTTACTTTATCAATTGCCAACAGGTGGCGGTAAAACCGTTATTTTTTCAGAAATTGTTCGTAGGTATTTGTCCAAACACGACAAAAAAGTAGTTGTACTTACCCACCGAATAGAGCTTTGCAAACAGACCTCGAAAATGTTAAAAGGTTTTGATGTAAAAAACAAAATCATTAATAGCAAAATCAAAGAATTGCCAGATCAAGACGAATATTCTTGCTTTGTTGCAATGGTCGAAACCCTAAAAAATAGGCTAAATGATGAGTTATTAATGATCGACAATGTTGGTTTAGTAATCATCGATGAGGCACATTATAATTCCTTCCGTAAATTACTAAGTTCGTTCAAAAACGCATTTATTCTTGGGGTTACAGCAACTCCATTAAGTTCAAACGTAAGTTTACCAATGCACGAAAACTACGACGAATTAATCGTTGGAGATACCATTCAATCACTAATAAGTCAAGGATTTTTGGCAAAAGCCACAACCTATAGTTATGATGTGGGTTTAACATCTCTAAAAGTAGGAATAAACGGAGATTACACAGTAAAATCATCCGATGATTTGTATACCAATATGGCCATGCAAGAAAAATTATTGCATGCCTATACCGAAAAATCATTGGGTAAAAAAACCTTAATTTTTAATAACGGAATCAACACATCGTTATACGTTTACGAAACTTTTCGCGAAGCTGGATATCCAATTCGTCATCTGGACAACACCCATAACAACGAGGAACGTAAGGATATTTTGCATTGGTTCAAGAAAACTCCAGACGCAATTTTAACCTCTGTAGGAATTCTTACAACAGGTTTTGATGAGCCAACTGTAGAGACAATTATCCTTAATCGAGCCACAAAATCACTCACATTATATTTCCAAATGATTGGTCGTGGATCCAGAAAATTACCTAATAAAGATAATTTTTCTGTTATTGATTTAGGGAATAATGCAGCACGATTTGGATTGTGGAATGAGCCGATAAACTGGCAACATATTTTCAAATCACCAGAATTTTATCTCGAAAATCTTCGTGATGATGCCGAAATCGAAACCCATTTCAAGTACGTAATGTCGGACGAGTTGCGCAAAAAATTCAGTAATACAGAAGTTGTTACTTTTGATGTTGATGAGGAACACAAACTCATTATAAAACTCAATTTAAGATCAAAAGTTGTACTCGAAAAATCCTTAGAGCAACACTCGTCAATGTGTGTCGATAATACCGAAACACTACAAGAAGCCAAAAATTTATCTAAGGAATTAGCACCAGATATTGAGAGCCGAATCAAACGATATTCCACTTGTTTAAGCCATTGCAGCAAAAATTATAGAGAGTGGTTGGTCGAGGATTACACCCTAAAATTAATTTTAATGATAGGAAAAAAATACCGCGAACGCATAATGAGCGAAGCAGATTAATCTCTATTTTTTTTGGAGCTAATCCCGCTTTCCGTTCCACCCGAGCCAGAAAGAGCAAACTGACGAACTAATCTGTTATTGCGAGGAAAAACCTCGAAAGAACAAGATTTCCTCTTCAAACGAAGTTTACTGAGCTCAAATAAAATTTAATGAAATGTGAAGTAATCGGGGCTAAAAATCAGGTTTTCAATTACAAAAAAGCATTATAAAATTACAATTATGTCAAATCAATTCTCAAAACTCGGAATCCAAGAACCAATAGTAAAGGCGCTTTTAGATCTAAAAATTACTGTTCCAACCGAAATTCAAACTAAAGTTATTCCTTTATTATTATCAAACCAAAATGATATTGTAGGATTAGCCAAAACAGGAACAGGAAAAACCGCAGCATTTGGTTTGCCATTATTACAATTAATAGATACTAAATCTGATGAAATTCAGGCTGTAATATTAGTTCCAACAAGAGAGTTAGGGCAACAAATTTTCAGAAACCTAGTAGAATTTTCCAAAAATCTTTCAGAAATTTCAATAGCATCAGTTTGCGGTGGAATTCCAATAAAACCTCAAATCGAAAGATTATCAAATCCAACTCATATAGTTGTAGCAACTCCCGGAAGATTAATAGATTTAATTCAGCGAAAAGCCATCAATATTAAGAAAACCAATTACTTAGTTCTTGATGAAGCCGACGAAATGGTTTCGATTCTAAAAGAAGGATTAGACGAAATTGCTGCCGAATTGCCAAAAAATCATAAAACATATTTATTCTCGGCAACATTGCCAGGAACCATAAAACAGCTGATTCAGAATTACTTAAACAAAAACGTGATTCAAGTCGAAGCCAATATGGAAACCGTTGGAAATCTAGAAATTGATCACCAATATATTGTTGTAGATCCGATAGAAAAACTAGATGTTTTAATGCATTTTTTAACATCGAAAGATGGAGAACGTGGAATTATTTTTTGCAAAACCAAAGCCGCTGTTAATAAATTAGCCAAAAATTTAGCTATAAATAAGTTTTCATCAGGAGCCATTCACGGAAGTTTATCTCAAGGAATTCGAGACCGAATTATGGAACAATTTCGCGAAGGACACATAAATATTTTGGTTGCAACCGATCTTGCAGCACGTGGAATCGATGTAAAAGAAATTTCGTATGTTGTTAATTATCATTTGCCAGAAGTTTGCGAAACTTATGTTCATCGCAGCGGACGTACGGCAAGAGCTGGAGCAAAAGGACTATCATTAACTGTTTTACAACAAGAAGAAGTTGCCGAAATTGCTGATTTCGAGAAAGAATTAGGAATAAAATTTCATCAATTCAAAAAGCCAACATCTGAAAGTATCGAAGAAAATAACACTTTGTTATGGGCAAAACAAATCTTTAAAACAAAACCAAATTATGAAATTGCGATTGATTTTAAAGATAAAGTTAAAACGGTTTTTCATCATTTGACAAAAGACGAATTGATTGAAAAATTACTAGCCAATCATTTATTACAAATCAAAAACGAAATAGCTTCTAAAAAAGAAGTTGTTGTTAAAAAGCTTAAACGTTAGTTTTACTTAATATTAAAATTACATAAAAATTTCATTATTGAAATTTGTATTATTATTGAACTATAATTTATATTATGTAAAATAGAAAATACAATAATCCTTCTATTCTAATATTTTACAATAAATTAATGCAAATATTGTGAACTTATAAATAATAAAGTTATTTTTACAAAGCTATCTATTTACAGACAAAAAATGAATGCAATTGCAGAAAGAATCGCAGATTTCCTAAAGGAATATCAACCCTTCAATACATTAACTTATGATGAGTTAATAGATATTGCTACAAGTATTCGCGTGGTAAATCTCGAAAAAAACAAATCATTATTTCAAATCAACGATAAATTGCATGATAGTTTTTATGTAGTTTCATCAGGAACCGTGAGTTTAACGGTAGTTTCCGATGCCGAAGAAACTTTATTGAACAAATGCCATGCTGGTGATATTTTTGGATTGCGACCTTTTTTTGCAAAAAACAACTATATGATGACGGCAAAAGCGCGTGAAGAAAGCGTTATTTATGCCATTCCTATAAATAAATTTAAACCTTTATTGCTCAAAAACCAAGAAGTATTGGACTTTTTATTAGAAAGTTTTGCCTCAACATCTACGGTTTCCAAAGACAATACAGGAAATAAAATGTCGGATAATATTCGTTATAATGATAATCAATCCGAGATCCAATATTTTCAGGCTTTAGAATATTCTAAAAATCCAATTACAACAAATTCTGCCGCTACAGTAAAGGAAGTTGCGCAACTCATGACTGACAATATCATGGATAATGTGTTGGTAACGGAAAACAAATTCCCAATAGGAATAGTAACTGACAAGGATTTTAGGTCCAAAATTGCTACTGGACGGTTCCCTATTTTATCAGCCATAGATAAAATTATGGCATCGCCAGTAATCACGGTTACAGAAAACCTATCGCTTGCAGAAGCCCAGCTTTTAATGCTAAAATACAATGTAAGTCATTTGTGCGTAACTTATGATGGGACCGACAAATCCGAAGTTAAAGGGATTATTTCAGAACACGATTTGGTAGTTGCTCAAGCCAACAATCCTGGTGTTTTGATCAAAGAAATTAAGCGTTCACAATCCGCAAAAGATTTAAAAAATGTGCGCGAAAAACTATCCGAATTAGTGCAATCTTCGATAACTAAAAATATTCCTATTTCTCATATTAGTATGATTTCTGGCGAAATTATTTTTGCCATTACCAAACGCGCCATCGAATTAGCGATTTTAGAATTAGGCTCCCCTCCTGCTAGATTTGCTTGGCTTTGCATTGGTAGTCAAGGTCGAAAAGAGCAGGTTTTACTGACCGATCAAGACAGTATTTTGATTTTCGAAGATGTTTCTGCCGAAAAATATCGCGATGTTAAAGATTACTTTCTGAAATTAGCAAAAAGAACAACAATTGCTTTAGAAAAAGTAGGTTATGATTTTTGTCCAAACGGACATATGGCTAGTAATTTATTTTGGTGTAAATCATTGACAGATTGGACAAAACAATACAGCAGTTGGATAAATACTCCAGGTGAAAATACAGACGAAATTAGCAGTATTTTCTTTGATTATGAATTGGCTTATGGCGAAATTCAATTAGAAGAAGCTTTGTCGGAAACTATTTTTGCAGTTCGAAAAAGCAACTCATTATTATATGATTATTTAGGAAACGATGCTTTGAAAAAACCAACTCCTTTAAACTTTTTTAAGAAATTTAACATTGAGGAAGATGGCGAAAATAAAGGTAAATTTGATATAAAAACAAGAGCTTTAATGCCATTAATAGATGGTGCAAGACTTTTGGTTTTGAGTCATAACATCAAAGGGATAAATAATACTTACTTAAGATTTAAGCAGTTAGCAATTGTTGAGCCTAAATTTGGAGAAATATATAGGAATTGTGCCGAGGCATTTCTGGTATTATCAAAATTTAGAACGCTTGAAGGTCTTAAAAACGATAATTCAGGACAATTTATTGATTTGGAAGAAATGTCTAAATCCGATAAAGAAAAACTTAAAAATGCTTTTGCTCCTATGAAAGAGCTCGAGGATTTGATAAAAGATAAATTTCAATTAACTCATTTTTCATAAAATATGCTAGATTGGTTAAAAAATATTAATAAAGAATATCCCGAATTTTGGAAAAATTATGTTTCTAAATTCGATAAAAAATCAGCACGTTTTGTGGTCTTGAGCGTTGATACCTCTGGACTCGATGTCGATAAAGATGTAATTTTATCTATTGGATCAATTGCCGTTTTAGATAACAATATTATCATAAACGATGTTCTTGACGTGGTGCTTTTGCAATACAAATACATTCATGACAATCATTTGGTAAATGAGTTTTTGGCGGATAAATTTCAATTAAAACTATCTGAACCAGAGGCTATTGAAGCTTTTGTGAACTATTTAGAAAATGCAGTTTTAATTGGTCATCGGGTAAATTTTGATATCGCAATTATCAATAAAGCACTAGAAAAAATGAATTGTGGAAGGCTTAAAAACGAAGCTTTAGATATTGAAGTTATGTACAAAAAGTTAGAGGATATCAACGACAAACAATTTTCGTTAGATGAATTGCTTAAAACTTTCAAAATTTCTAAAAGCGAAAGACATTCCTCGAGCGAAGATGCTTATTCTATTGCATTATTATTTTTGAAATTGAAATCCAGATTAGGAATTAATTAATTGTAATAACTCTTTCAAATCGTCCATGATGCGTTTTAGAAATTGGTTTAATTTCCTGATTTTCATTAATATAAAAAGGAATTCCATTCAATTTTTCAATTTTTACAGAATTTTCTAAAGTTTTAATATTAGAAAAATTATCAATATTAGAAACAGCAATTGTATAAATAAATTTGTTTGAAATTTCAGTTTTTGTGTAATAATTAATTGAATCATAAATAACTTTTCCAATTTCAGTATCTAAATCCAAACATTCAAATTGTATAGGATTGTATTTTCGGATTCCTGTTTCGCGATTCCAAATTTTGTAAGTTGCCTCTTTCCTACTCCATAAATTCCAAACTGCAATTTCTTGATTTTTAGATTTTTGAATTAAAATTTGTTCATTTTTAGAGAAAATTTTATCCAAAAAACCTTTGCGTTGCCAATTGTTTTCTGTTTTTGCAAGTTCCAAATCGACAACATCATTACCAATCATTATTTAGCAATTTTTTTTTCAATTATTTCTAATGCTGATTTTACATCGATCATTTTTTCCATTTCTTCATTATCGATTGTAAGATCAAAAACTTCTTCAATATCTAAAATTACATCAACTAAATTGGCAGAATTTATTTGTAAATCATTAATAAAATCAGTGCTTTCGGTAAGATTATCAAATGCTTCTTGATTTTTGATATATGGTTTTACGATTGATTTTAATTTGTCTATTATTTCAGGTTTTGTCATTTTTAGTATTTTCTTTTATTAGATGCTAAGTTAATACATTTTTAATTTTTAAAATTTTCTAATCAATAAATTTCTTAAATATCACACAACCATTTACATCGCCAAATCCAAAACTTGCTTTTGCAATAATATTTATTTCATTTTCGATTAATTTTTGAGGAATTCTAGAAGTATCAATTAAATTGGTAATTTCAAGATTCAAATCTTCACAATTAATATTAGGAAAAATAAAATTTTGATGAATTTGCAACACTGATGCCACACTTTCTATACTTCCAGCTGCCGACAAACAATGACCAACCATTGATTTTAAGGAATTGATATAAGGAAAATCTGCTCCGCTCCTATTTAAGGCTTTGGTCCAATTTTCGATTTCTAAACTATCTTTTGATGTTGCCGTTAGATGCCCGTTTATTGCATCAATATCATTTGCAGAAATTCCAGCATTTGCAATAGCATTTTCTATACATTTTTGTACCGCAATTGGGTTTGGAGCCGTCATTGTTCCTAATCCACGTTGTCCACCCGAATTTATATTTCCGCCTAGAATTTCGCAATAAATTTTTGCGCCACGAGCCAAAGCTGTTTCTAAATCTTCGATTATAAATGCTCCTGCTCCACTTCCAGGAACAAACCCCGAAGCCGAGGCCGACATTGGTCTTGAGCCTTTTTCTGGTTCAGAATTATGCTTGAATGTGCAGACTTTCATAGCATCAAATCCGCCCCAAATGTAAGGACCAGAATCCGATGTGCTTCCTGCCAAAATTTGTTTGGCTTGCCCTGATTTTATGCGTTCATATGCCATCAAAATACTTTCAGTTCCTGTTGTACAAGCCGATGAATTGGTTGTAACCTGATTTCCTAATCCTAATTTTCCGCCCAAATAAGCACTCACACCAGAGTTCATGGTTTGAGCAACGGCGGTGCTTCCTAATCTTCGGGTTTGAAAATCGTCAATTTTGTAAATACTTTCACGAAATTTATCGATTCCCGATGTGCCCGTTCCAAAAATTGTTCCTGAATCCCAATCTGGATTTTCATGAATTTCCATAGACAATCCAGCATCATTCCAAGCATCGATTCCTGCGATTACGCCATATAAAATTCCAGTTGAATTAAAGTTCCGCAATTCTAATTCTGTAAAATATTGCAATGATAATTCGGTTGTAATTTCTGGTTTTCCAGCAATTTGACACGAAAATTGTAATCGTTCGAGTTCGGAATCGTGTTTTATTCCAGAAATTCCGTTTTTTATGGCATTTGTAAACGCGTCAAGCCCTACTCCATTTGGAGCAACTACGCCAACACCAGTGATTACAACTCTTTTTTTCAATTTTAAATACAATTTCAAAAATCAACTTCAACTTCAAAAATCAACTTCAATTTCAAACTTTTTCAAATTATCATTCCAGAAATAAATCCACTACAAACTTCTTCATTTTCAGCATTTATCATTTTTACTTTGCATTTCAATTTTCCGAATCTAAAATAGACTTTTTCTGAAAAAACAGTTACTTTTTCGTTTGGAAATACAGGTTTTAGAAACTCAATTTCTGATGATGTTAAAGCAATTTTGGGTTTGGTATTTTCATTTTTCAATAAATAAATCCCCAAACAAACCAAACCAATTTGCGCCATAGTTTCAATAAGTATAACGCCTGGCGTGATAGGATTATCTTTAAAATGACCTTTAAAAAAATCTAAATTTTCATTAAATGTAAAACAACCTTCTACTCCATTTTCGTTGATATTGATTATTTCATCAACAAACAAAAATGGTTTTGAATACGGCAATTTTAATAAGATTTCTTTGCTTGTCATATTTTATTCAACACGAATTACACTAATTTAAACAAATTATTAACCTTATAAAATTACACAAATTTGTGAAATTATTTTTCATTTTTTCTATTCGTGGTAATTTGTGTGATTCGTGGCTAAATAATTAAAATTCTAATAAAACCCGTTGTGCCGAAAATCCTGGACCAAAACTCAACATTAATCCTTTTTCGCCTTTCTGGGGTTGGTTTTCAATGATTTGTTCTAAAACATATAGTACAGTTGCGCTAGACATATTGCCGTATAACCGCAAAATTTCTTTGGTAACATTGATGTTTTTACCCAAATCACTAAACAAACCTTCAACAGTTGTAATTATTTTTTTTCCACCTGGATGAAAAATTAAATGATCAATATCATCAATTTTTAAATCATTTTTAGCCAAAAACGGATGAATAATATCTGGAAAATGACTTGCAATAGTTTCAGGAACTTCCACATCTAGAACCATTTGCAATCCAGAATTCGTGAGTTTGAAACCCATCATATCAATATTGTCATAAAAATGATACATTTCTTCGGCAAGGATTTCGGGTCCATTATCATTTTCGTGAGACGAAAGTAATACGCAAGCCGCACCATCACCAAAAATCGCAGCACTTACAATATTTGCCATCGAAAAATCGTCTAATTGAAACGTTGCCGTTGGACTTTCGACTGCAATTATGGCCGCTCGTTTGTTCGGATTTGCTTTCAGGAAATTTTTAGCATAAATAATTCCCGAAATTCCTGCGGCACAACCCATTTCGGTAACGGGCAGACGCACGATGTCTTGGCGTAATTTTAATTTATTAATCAAATAAGCATCTAGCGACGGAATCATGATTCCAGTACAACTAACAGTGATGATATAATCTAAATCTTCGGGCTTCCAATTGGATTTTTTGAGTGCTTTTTCTAATACTTTTTCGCCCAAATCTATCACTTCGCGAACATAAATATCATTTCTTTCTTCGAATGAAGTTTTTGTAAAAACCTCAATTGGATCCATTATCGAATAGCGTTTATCGACAGCAGCGCCTTCGAAAATTTTCTTGACTTTACGAATAAAACGTTCGTCTTGATTGACTAACCAAGCATCTAGAAATGGAATAATTTCTGCTGTTGTTCTAGAATATTTTGGTAATTGCTTGGAAACTGATACTATTTTTACGCTCATATTTAATTTCAAATTCAAATTTCAAAAAGAAACTTGATAATAATTTTTTAAACTTGTTTAATTATCCATTGATAACGAAATGCCCATTTCCAATGAATTTTATAATTTTTTAATTTCAATTTTTCAGAAAAATTAATCAATTCCCTTTTTTTGAAACCTCTCAAAATTGATGTTAATCCATCTTGTTTAGTCATATTATTTAAACTGAAAACAAAACTTAATCCTTGAAATAATCGATACGCAATTGCACTTCTTTGTAAATCATTTATTACAATTCCTATTTTTGAATTTGCATTAAAAATATTTAACAATTTGATAATTTCATCTTCTTTAAAATGATGTAAAGTCAATGTGCACAATACAATATCATATTTCAGTTCGCTAAAAGGTTTATCAAAAATATCTTCGCATTTATAACTTATATTCGAATAATTATTAGACAATTTCTTAGCATAATTTATTGTAAATTGATTGGCATCGATACCAATTAAATTAAAATTCAAATTATTTTTATTTCCATAATCGGCTAAATTCCGCAACATATCTCCATTTCCGCAACCTACATCCAAAATTGTAATTTGGGTTTGTTTCGGAATATTTATCAGTAATTTTTCAATGCCTTGTAAAGTTAGTTGGTTTCCACCTAAGAGTTGATTTATTTTTGCAATTTTATCTAACGCATCTTTCAAAATTTCGCCTTCCATAGCAAAATCGTCCATTATTTCAGGATCTTCGGTTCGGAATTTTGTGTTTATTAGCATTAAATAGGTTTTCCGTGAGTTTTTTTTATAATTATTGGCAGCATAAATGGAAACAAAATCAATATACGCATTAAGATTCCTGATAGTTTTGGTTTTTGCAAAATGTTAGCAATAAATCTTCCAGTTTTTAATCGATTTTTAAAATTAAAATTCCATTTTTTATGGTAATTTTTTTCTAACTCTGATCGTGATTTAATTTCATTTGAATAAAATTTCTCTATTAATTCCGAAACAATTTTCGCACTATGAATTGCCATTGCCATTCCGTTTCCGCACAACGGATGTATTAATCCTGCGGTATCGCCAATCATTAACATATGGTTTTCGACATTTTTTTTCTTCTCGAAACAAATCTGACTTATAGTAATTGGTTTTTCGAAAATTAGTTTTGAGTTTTCGAAAATTTCTTTTAAAAATGGATTTTTAGAAACTACAAATTCCTGATAATCATCTACATTTTTGTATTTTTTAAAACTTTCATAATCCGCAAGATAACAAACATTTATTTTATCATTTTCGACTTTGGAAACCCCACAATAACCACCTTCAAAATTATGTAAACCTACTAAATCATTTGTAAAATCACCAGAATAATGTGCTTTTACAGCCAACCAAGGCGATTTTTGATGCATGAAATTTCGGTTTAGTTTTTGGTCAATATTAGAACGTTTTCCAAATGCTCCAATAACTATTTTAGATTTTATAATGTTTTTATTCGAAGTTGTAATTGTAAATTCATCTTCTTGAAAATCAATATTTTCTACATTTTCTTGAATGATTTTGCAACCATTCAAAATTGCTTTTTTGTATAAAAATTCATCTAAAACATAACGACTAATTCCGAATCCGCCCAATGGCAAAACAACATTAATTTGGTTTCCGTTTGTTGTAGAAAATTGTAGTTTTGTAATGTTAGTTGGTTTTAAACTTTGAATATCTAAATCAAGCCAAGTCAGATATGGCAATACTTCGTTGGAGATATATTCACCACAAACTTTATGTTTTGGGAAATCATTTTTTTCGATAACTAATACATCAATTCCAATTTTAGATAAATGAATTGCGGCTGTCAAACCAGCTAATCCTCCACCAATAATTGTTACTTGATTTTTGTTTGACATTTAGTAAAAGTAATAATATTTATTATTATAATGTGATTTAAAATTTGTGAAATTATTAGTTTTTTAATTTAAAATAAAAATAAAAAAAATCCCATTCAATTGTAGAATGGGATCTTAAACTATTATTTTTATGATTTAAGAATACATTTTCACTCTCAATTCTTGCACTTTTTCGTCATCGAGATAATCATCAAAAGTCATGTAACGATCTATCGCTCCTTTTGGCGTAAGCTCAATTACCCGATTTCCAACAGTTTGCGAAAATTCATGATCATGAGTTGTAAATATTACAGAACCTTTAAAGTTTTTTAATGAATTATTAAAAGCAGTTATCGATTCTAAATCCAAGTGATTTGTAGGTTCGTCTATCATCAAAACATTGGCGCGCTGCATCATCATTCTGGACAACATACATCGTACTTTTTCGCCTCCAGAAAGTACACGACAAGTTTTTAGTGCTTCTTCGCCAGAGAAAATCATTTTTCCTAGAAAACCACGAATGTTTACTTCGTCTCGTTCTTCCTCTGTTTTTACCCATTGTCGCAACCAATCTACTAAGGAATAATCGCTCTCGAAAAACGAATGATTATCCACTGGTAAATAAGCTTGATTTGTGGTAACTCCCCAATCGAAAGTTCCTGAATCTGGTTTTTGCAAACCATTTAGAATTTCGTAAAAAGCAGTTGTTGCACGAGAATCTTTAGAGAATAAAACAATTTTATCGCCTTTGGCCATGTTTAAATCCACTCCTGTAAATAGAACATCGCCATCTACAGTTGCGCTAAGATTTTGAACGTTTAGGATTTGATCTCCTGCTTCGCGCTCTTGCTCAAAAATAATGGCTGGATAACGTCTGGAGGATGGTTTTATTTCGGAAATATTAAGTTTAGAAATCATTTTTTTACGAGAAGTTGCTTGTTTAGATTTAGCAACATTCGCAGAAAAACGACGGATAAATTCCTCTAATTCTTGTTTCTTTTCCTCAGCTTTTTTGTTTTGTTGTGCACGTTGTTTGGCCGCTAATTGACTGGATTCATACCAAAAAGTATAGTTTCCAGAATAGTGATTTATTTTGCTAAAATCAATATCCGAAATGTGTGTACAAACTGAATCTAAAAAGTGACGGTCGTGAGATACTACGATTACAGTATTTTCGTAATTAGCAAGGAAATTTTCAAGCCAAGCTATGGTTTCAAAATCCAAATCATTTGTAGGTTCATCCATAATTAACAAATCTGGATTTCCAAAAAGAGCTTGCGCTAACAAAACGCGAACTTTCATTTTTCCCTCCAAATCTCCCATTAATGTATAATGATTGTCCTCGGTAATTCCAAGATTTGAGAGCATTGATGCGGCATCGGAATCTGCATTCCAACCATTCATTTCTTCAAAACGAACTTGTAATTCGCCTATTCTATCTGCGTTTGCATCATTATAATCAAGATAAAGTTCATCCATTTCCTTTTTTATGGCGTACAAAACTTTGTTTCCCATCAAAACGGTTTCTAGAACGGTACTTTCGTCGAACATGTTATGATTTTGGTTCAAAACCGACATACGTTTTCCTGGTTCGAGATGAATGTGTCCAGATGTTGGATCCATATCGCCCGAAATTATTTTCAAAAAAGTTGATTTTCCGGCACCATTGGCTCCAATAACACCGTAAATGTTTCCGTGAGTGAAAACGGTATTTACTTCGTCGAACAAAATTCTTTTGCCAAACTGAACGGAAAGATTATTTACTGATAACATGAATTATAATTTTTTAAAGATTTGCAAAAGTAATAAAAATAGTGGAAATTTACAGTATGAGTTTTATGATATAATTAATTAAGAAAATACAATTGATCGCATTTCCAGTTACCTTCAATATTTTTGAGACAGTTACTACTATTCATTACTTTTTCGAAACAATGGCTTTTTTTATTGGAATTAGAATTTATTATTATCAGAAAAAAGGAATAATAGATCCGATATCTGACATAAATCGTCTTTGGATAATGCTTGGTGCAATGATTGGAGCGCTCATAGGTTCAAGATTAATTGCCGTATTAGAATCTCCAGAAACTCTAAACCAAATTACTTTGATGAGTTTGTATCAAAGTAAAACTGTTGCTGGCGGATTTCTGGGCGGATTATTTGGTGTAGAAATGACCAAAAAAATTATTAAAGTTAATATTGCTTCGGGCGATATTTATGTAATTCCAATTATAATAGCTATTTTTATCGGACGAATTGGCTGTTTTTTGGCAGGAATTGCAAAGCCAACCTTTGGTATAGAAACCACTTTTTTCATGGGAATGAATTTGGGTGATGGCAAACTTCGACATCCTGTGGCATTATACGAAATGATATATATGGTTTTACTTTTTGTCTTATTTAGTAAATTAAAAATTAAACCGATGAAGAATGGAGAACGCTTCAAACTATTTATGGTTTTGTATTTTTTATATCGATTTGCAATAGAATTTATCAAACCCTATCATCCACTTTTCTTAAATTTAAGTAGTATTCAGTTGAGTGCCATTTTTATTTTTGTATATTATTACCGATTTATTTTTAGAATGTTCAAATTATAAAAGAATTAAGTTGCTGTTGTCTATAATTATTTATTTTTTTAAATGAAAAAAACATTTTATTTACTATTAATTCTAATTTACAATTTGAGTTTTTCCCAAACCGATAAACTATTTTATTATATTGAAAAAGATAGTCTTTTAGGAGTAAAAAATCAAGCTGGAAAGATTATTATTCCTGCTAAAAATGTCATCATGCCTTCAATTTATACTGGAATATCTAAAAATGAAATTACGCAAAATATCTTAATGTTTTGGATAATAAAAGAAGGTCCGAAAGCATATGACAGAAATGGAGTTTTTCTTTTTGAACCCTATATCTTTGATAATGGATTCGATTATTTCACTGAAGGCTATATGAGATTTAAAGCAGGCAAAAAAATTGGACTCGTAAATCAAAAAGGAGCCATCTTAATTCCTGCCAAATACGATTTTATTTCCTCTATTAATTTTGGATTTGCACAATATTGCAATGGTTGTTATTGGGATACATCCAAAGATGAAGAACATCCTCCCTTAGTTGGTGGGATTTGGGGTTTTGTTAATAGAATTGGTAATGAAATTAAAACAACCCTTAAACGAAATCATCCAAAAGATATAGAAACAAAAGAAAATAATTATATACCTTATCAATTTAAATACAATAAAAAAGAAGAAAGAATTTTAGCTTTTTTTGAAAAAAGAAAAAATCAAATTATTAAGATTAACGGTTTGAATTGTTCCGACAAAATGTTGTTTTTTGAAATTGTAGAAAAGCCTTCTAAATTTGACCCTTTTTACAAAATAAAAACATTTGAATTATGCAATAAATTTCCAAATGGTGCAGATGAAACTTACGATGATTTTAAAATATTTAAAGTTTCTGCAGATGGAAAAGAATTTTACGTGCTCTATACTGATTTAGTTGATTATGAAAAATATTCTGAATATGTAGAACGTAAAATACTTGTAGACAATTGGATAAATGAAAATATTAAAGAAAAGCGTTAATGAAAACAAGAGATTACATCTATTACGATTACACAAAAAGTTTGTGCCCCGAATGTTTGCATACCATCGATGCTAAAATTGTTTTTCAAGACGACAAGGTTTTTATGCTAAAACATTGTAAAACCCACGGTGATAGTAAAGTAATGATTGCCGATGATGTAGAATATTACAAACAAATCAGGAATTACAATAAACAATCGGAAATGCCTTTAAAATTTAATACCAAAGTGCATTATGGTTGTCCTTACGATTGTGGATTGTGTACTGACCATGAACAACATTCATGCCTTACTGTTATTGAAGTTACCGACCGTTGTAATCTTTCTTGTCCAACTTGTTATGCCAGTTCTGGACCTAATTATGGACGACACAGAACACTTGAAGAAATAGAAAAAATGTTTGATGTTGTGGTTGCTAATGAAGGCGAACCAGATGTAATTCAGATTTCGGGTGGCGAGCCAACGGTGCATCCTGATTTTTTTAAGATTTTGGATATTGCTAAGTCCAAGCCAATCAAGCATTTGATGGTAAACACTAATGGAATTCGGATTGCAAAAGACATAAAATTTGTTGAAAAATTAGCTACTTATATGCCTGATTTTGAGTTGTATTTGCAATTTGATAGTTTCAAAGCCGAAGTTTTAACCAAATTGCGTGGTGAAGATTTAACCGAAGTTCGCAAGAAAGCCATAGATCATTTGAACCAATTTAATGTTTCGACTACGCTTGTTGTAACGCTTCAAAAAGGCGAAAATGATGACGAAATTGGGAAAATAATCGAATATGCTTTAAAACAAAAATGCATTCGTGGCGTTACTTTTCAACCCACACAAGTTGCTGGTCGCAATAAAGATTATAACGATGGTCAAGGTCGAATCACACTAACCGAAGTTCGTCGCAAAATTTATGAGCAATACACACTATTTACACCACAAGATTTAATACCAGTTCCTTGCAATCCTGATGCTTTGTGTATGGCTTATGCATTAAAAATTGATGATGATGTTTTCCCGATGACTCACTTGATAAACCCCGAAGATTTATTGAATAATTCGAAAAACACGATTGTTTTTGAACACGACGAAAAGTTAAAAACCCACATGCTGAATCTTTTTAGTACAGGAATTTCAGTCGATTGTGCTGAAGATGAAATCATGGGAGAACTCATGTGTTGCTTGCCAAGAGTGCAAAGTGACAATTTGCATTATGACAATTTATTTAGGATTTTGATTATGAATTTTATGGATCCTTATGATTTTGATGTTCGTGCTGTCAAAAAATCTTGTGTACATATTGTTGATAAACGTTATAAAATTGTGCCTTTCGAGACAATGAATATCTTTTATCGTGATAATAAAATTGATCAAATTCGTAAAGAATTGAATTTAAAAAATTAAAACCAAAAAAAATGATAACATCGATTAGTATTTTTGTAGTGATTATTAGTTGTATTACTTTTTTAATAGGATTTATTATGCTCTTTTATGAGTCAAAAAGAAAGTTAGCATTAAAATTAGTTTTGTTTTCAATTATTGCATTTGTGATAGGTTTTGGAACATGTCTTTCCACATTTAATTTGTAAAAGGTTTATTTAACTATGCATTAACATTAATATCGAAATCATATAAATATTTTTGATAGATAAATTTTCATTAAATGATTAAAAACAAACTTTTTTCTTTTTTACTAATCATACCAATATTTAGCGGATTAATTTCATGCAAAAAAGCGGCGGCTAATGGTGAATTTACTGCTTATTTTGGTGGCGAAGTAGCTAATCCATCTAAACCATATGTGCTTTTTTGTAAAAACAGCAAAGTAATCGACACGATAGTTTTGAAAAAAGACAATACTTTTTTTATCAAATTCGATTCACTTACTCCTGGTTTATACACATTTAAAAACGAACCAGAATATCAATATATTTATTTTGACAAAAATGATAGTTTGATGGTTCATATTAATTCTAAAGATTTTGACGAATCTATCATTTTTTGTGGTCGTGGCGATGAAAAAAATAATTTTTTAATGGAAATGTATCTTAGAAATAATAAGGATAAAAATAAAATGTTTGATGTTTTTGACTACAATGTTCCGCAATTCATGAACAATATAGATTCGACTTACAAATCCAATCAAAATTTTTATAATACCAAAAAAGCACAAATACAATGGAACGATAATTTTGATGTTTATGCAAAAGCAGCTTTAGATTATCACCAGTTTTCCAAAAAAGAAATTTATCCAGTGGTCCATAAAATGAGAACTGGAAAAGATATTAGTAATGAATTGCCAAAAAATTATTACGATTTTAGGAAAACAATCGACTACAACAATCCAGATTTAGCAGATTATTCGCCATACGTAATGTATTTGTCACACATGCTCAATAATGTTGGAACTATTAATTATCACAATCATTTTTCGGATTTAGATTTGGCTCTAAAAACAAACATCAATAAGTTAAACATTGCAGATACGTTAATAAAAAACGAAAAAGTAAAAAATACAATCCTAAATAATATTGCCTTTACTTACTTAATCGAAGATCAAAATATGGTTAATAATCAGACGTTTTTAGAAACATATAGAAAATATTCGACTGATAAAAGCCAGAAAAACGAAATTACGATTTTAGGAAATGCCATTCAGTTGCTCAAAAAAGGAAATGTTTTGCCAGCTGTAAATTTAATTGATCAAAACAATAAATTAACTTCATCGGTTTCTTTATTAAAACGAAAAACTGTTATTTATTTTTGGACTACAAAAGCCAATTCTCATTTGGAAGCAGCGCACAAAAAAATAGCCGAATTACAATCCAAATACCCAAACTTCGATTTTATTGCAGTAAATCTAAACGAAAACATTTCCGATTGGAAAACTGTTTTGTATAAAAATAATTATAAAGGAATTACCGAATATCATTGTCAAAACTTCGAAGATATAAAAGCAAAATGGGCCATAACCAAAATCCAACGTGTTATTGTTTTAGACGAAAATGGAAAAATAAACAATGCTTTTGCTAACATTTTTGATGTAAATTTTGAAACAATTTTGAAATAAATCTTAAAAATAAAAGTATAAAAAAAGCGATTTTCTGAATTGAAAATCGTTTTTTTTATACTTAAAAATATCCGAAAACTATTTGTTTCCCTTCTCAAAATCGGCAACAAATTGTGCCAGACCAATATCCGTAAGCGGATGTTTTAGCAAACCATAAATAGCCGAAAGTGGTCCCGTCATCACATCGGCACCAATTTTTGCACAATTCACAATATGCATAGTATGACGAACCGAAGCAGCAAGAATTTGCGTTTCGTAACCATAATTGTCATAAATCAATCGGATTTCCTCAATAAGTGCCAACCCATCTGTCGAAACATCATCTAATCGACCAATAAATGGCGAAACATAAGTTGCACCAGCCTTAGCAGCTAATAATGCTTGACCAGCCGAAAATACTAAGGTTACATTGGTTTTTACGCCTCTGTCCGAAAAATATTTTGAAGCCATAACGCCTTCCTTTGTCATTGGTAATTTTACCACAATTTGTTCGTGCAAATCTGCTAATTCCTCGCCTTCCTTAATCATTCCGTCGTAATCCAAAGCATTTACTTCGGCACTAACATCGCCATCTACAAGGTTACAAATATCTACGTAATGCTTCAAAATACTGTTTTTTCCAGTAATTCCCTCCTTTGCCATAAGGCTCGGATTTGTGGTTACGCCATCCAAAACGCCTAGTGCTTGAGCTTCCTTAATTTGTGCAAGATTTGCTGTGTCGATAAAAAATTTCATTGTTTTATTTTAATTTAGTTGTGTGTTTATTATTTTTGGGCGTTTCCTGTTTGCTTCGTGCCTCGCAATGACAGGTCAGGTTATCCGCTCCAATCTTATTTTTTTTATAAAAAAATAAGGATTTCCACTTCTACCCTTAACGCGATCGCAAAATTACGAATTCAATTTCAATTGCAATTATAATTTCAAAAATTAAATATTAAAGTTTAAAATGGTTCATTAACATTTTTTCGTAAACTTTATCAGGTAAAATCCGTTTTAAAACTATAGAAAATTTTTGCATAAACTCCCCTACTTTATAATGAATTTTTGGATTTGGAGTTTCTATAATTTTATGAATTGCTATTGCCATTTGGTTAGGGTTTCCACCAGAATCTACGTGATCGTCCATCATTTTCAAAGTATTTCCATACGGAGTTTCATAGGCCGAACCCATGATTACTGGTGCATGAAAACGCCCAGAAGCAATATTGGTAGCAAAATCGCCTGGAGCAACGTTTGTAATATGGATTCCAAATGATTTTACTTCCATTCGTAATGCTTCGGTAATAATTTCGAGCGCGCCTTTTGAGGCAGAATAAATCCCACGATAAGGCAAACCCATATATCCAGCAATAGATGTGATGTTGATGATTAATCCCGATTTTTGGCTTCGCATTTGGGGCAAAACGGCTTTCATAACTTCGATTGGTCCAAAAAAATTGGTTTCGAAATGGTTCTTTATTTCCTGAGTCGGAATTTCCTCAATTGGTCCAGTTATTCCTACACCAGCGTTGTTTATTACAACATCTAATCTTCCAGAAACAGCAATTACTTTTGTGATTGCATGAGAAATGCTATCAACATTTCTTACATCGAGAGCGATTAGTGGAAAAACGGAATTGGTAATTTTTTCGGGATTTCGGCTGGTTCCGTAAACGGTGTAACCTTTATAAAAAAGGAATTCGCCTATAGATTTTCCTATTCCAGATGATCCGCCAGTGATTAGAACTACTTTACTCATTTTGGTTTTTTTGAATTGCTGTTTTGCAAATATAACAGATTGCTTCGTTCCTTGCAATGACTAATTTAATGTAAAGCGGGAATTAGCTCCAAAAAAAAAATCCTCCAAATACGGAAGATTAAAAAATGGCAAGCGACCTACATCGCACCGCTCAACCACGTACCCTTGCTATGTTCCCATCCTGGGGGAGTCTGCAGGAGCTGGTCGTGTAGGACTTGCCGCTGCAAATGTAATATGTTTTTTGTATTTTTGCAAGCGCAATGAAAATTTAAAATATCGTTGTATATTGCCATCATCAAAATTATGGAAATGAAAAATTATAACTTATTATCAATCACATTATTAAGCTTTTTAGTGATGGGTTGTTGGAATGCAAAAAAAACTTCTGAAAGCGATTTTAGTTTCAATAATTCGAAATTAAAAGAGCAATATTTGCCAAATGACTCTGTTTTACTGGAAATAAAAAACACGAACAACAAAAAAATTGATAGTATTGTTTATTATGCAAACGATACAAATATTGGCTCTAAAAAAGGTGCTGAGCAAATGTTGTTTGTTTTAAAAAGTCAAAAATTGGGTTATCAGAACCTGAAAGCTTTAGTTTTTTCTGAGGGTTCGAGTCAAGAGATTACATCTCGAGTAGAGCTGGTTTCGGATGTTGAACCTAAGTTATTGAAATATACAATTGTAAATATGTATCCGCATGATGTAAATTCGTTTACGGAAGGTTTGGAGTTTTATAAAGATACTTTGTACGAAAGTGCTGGACAATATAAAGAGTCGAGATTACTAAAAACGGATTACAAAACCGGAAAAATACTAAAAAGCCTGAAACTTGATGATAAGTATTTTGGTGAAGGAATTACTTTTTTGAATGATAAAATTTATCAATTGACATACAGAGAAAAAGTTGGTTTTATATATGATGCTAAAACTTGGAAACTGGAAAAAACGTTTCCTTATGACAAGCTAGAAGGTTGGGGAATGACTAATGATGGTACGAATTTATTGTTTAATGATAGCTCGGAAAAAATTTGGAAAATGGATCCAAATACTCAAAAAGCAGTAGATTTTATTAATGTTTATTCTAGTAGTTCTAAAATACCAAGTATTAATGAATTGGAATGGATCAACGGAAAAATATACACTAATATTTGGCAAAAAGATGCTGTTGCGATTGTAAATCCCATAAATGGTGCAGTAGAAGGAATTCTGAATTTGACTGACTTAAGAAAATCTTTATCGTCAAAAATTACTACCGATGATGTGCTTAACGGGATTGCATATAACCCAAAAACAAAAACTATTTTTGTTACTGGAAAAAATTGGGATAAAATGTTTGAGATTAAGGTTTCGGAGTAAATCCTTATTTCGTTTATAAATAAAAGAACCGTTTAGAAATTTAGCTAAACGGTTTTTTTTCTGTGTTATTTTTTCTTGGCTTCCAAATATTTTTTTGTTGCAGCGTCATAAATTAATTTTTTTTGCTGTTTTTTTGTGTTAAGAACAACATCACCTTCATTGGTTAAAGTAAAAATAAATCCTTCGTTGTGAACTGTCTCTTGGGTTTCGGAAACGGTTTTATTTTTGTCGAGATATACTTTTTCGGTTATTTTAGAAACCGATTGTGTGTTTGCTAAAACATTACTTTTTATGGAAACATCAAATATATATGAATTTGTGGTTTCGATAATTTCCTTTTTATCTGTAGTCTGGTTTAGCGTATTTTCGTTCCAAGTTACAAGATATAAAGGCGTTTCTTTACTTTTGAAAGCTAGAATTTTACAATCTTTAGGAAGATTTTTTGTATCAATAGCTTTAATGGAAATGGTATCTTTTTTTGATCCCTTATTATTTATGCACAAATAGAGTTTTCCTTTTATGATTTCGGCAGTAAGATTATCTGCTTTTGCTAAAACACTTGTTGAAGTATTTTTTGAGGAAGTTTTCTTTTTTTGACTATAAATTGTTGTGCAAAAAAAGCTTAATAATAATAGTAGGATTACTTTTTTCATGATTTGGTTGTTTAATTGGTTACCAAAATACAAAAAATTATCTATGGTTTGACAATAAAAAAAACCGCTCGAATAAATCCGAACGGTCTTTTACTAACCAAAAACTACTAAAAAACTAAAAACTAATCGTTTTGTGATTTTGTTGCTAGATTGTAAATTACCAATCCAAAACCAATTTTATTTATTGCATCTGCAATGTTGTAAACTACATCAACGCTTCCTTTTCCTAGGATTCCTGTGTACCAACCATCAGTTCCTAACATGTATCCTAATGGGTAAATTGCCCATCCTACTAGTACAAACCAACATAAAATTTTGTGTGCGGCAAGAACATTTCCTCCAGCAGCAGCAGCTAATTTAGAGGCTGATCCCAACCAGATTTCGTACACGATTACAAAATAAGCTATTCCAGAAATTCCTCCCCAAAGTGCTGCTTGATCTGTAAATACGGTTTCTCCCAAGTAACCTGTTACTAACATTACTACAGATAAAAAGATCATTTTCCATAATAAATCTGTTTTTGCACCAGCTACTTTTAGTATCAAGAAGAACTCAACACACATTAATGGCACAGTTAAAACCCAATCCACATAACGGAAGAAAGTTGGAGATTCTCCAAACTCTGACCAATATTCCTTCATGTAAAAATAATGTACGGCTGCAATAAAGGTAATTAATCCAGATACCAATACTGATGTGCGCCATTTTTTATCGAATTGATTTAACGATAAAAAGAAAAAAGCAGATGCGGCCATCATTGCCATACAACCTACAAAGAAAGTAAATCCTACATAATCAGTAGGGAGCATTTTTGATGCTAATGTTTGAAATAACATAAAATTTGACATAATAATTTGTTTTTAAATAATGGTTAATTAAATTTGTTTATCAAAGTTACAAAATTGTTAAACAAAAACAATGCGTTTTGTTTAATTTTTTTTGCTTATTTTTAAACAAAAAAAATTCATGATGCCTAAATATTCGAATTTCGCAATAGTAGCAAGCTTTTTCGCACTTTGGTTAGACAGTTTTTTTTCGAAAGAAATTCAAATAATAACAGGATTTCTACTAATTTTTAGCTTCGGAATCCTTCATGGAGCAAATGATTTGCAATTAATTGAGGAAATTAACCTTAAAAAAGAGCCAAAATCATTTTACAAAATCCTTAGTTATTATATTATTGTAGTTTTTGCAGGTTCAATTTTGTTTTATTTGCTTCCAGGATTGGCATTATCATTATTTATAATCGTTAGTGCCTATCATTTTGGTGAGCAACAATGGCAGAATTTGGAGGATTTAAAACCGGAATGGATTAAATATTTATTTCAATTTGTTTATGGTGTATTGATTTTGTTACTATTATTTAGTTTTCATGTTATAGAAGTCCAAAAAATAGTTTTCGAAATCACTGCTGTAAATTTTCAATCCCAGTATATTTTGCTGCTTTTAGAAATCTTTGCAGTCCTTTTTATTGGATTTTGCGTTTACCTATATATATATGTAGAAAATTTTAAAAATTACATATTCACAGAACTCTTTTATTTATTGGTATTCGCCGTTATTTTTAGAGTTTCGAGTTTAATTTGGGGATTTGCAATTTATTTTATAGTTTGGCACAGTATTCCGTCGATGATTGATCAAATAAAATTTTTAAACGGAAGTTTCAATTTCAATAATTTCAAAAAATATATGCGATCAGGATTTATTTATTGGATTGTTTCTTTATTTGGGATTGCCCTACTCTACTTAGTTTTTAGAGATGAAAAAATATTTAATGCCTTATTTTTTTCGTTTTTGGCAGCTATAACTTTTCCTCATGCTTTGGTTATTTTGAAAATGTTTGGAAAGAAGTATTCTCATTGAAGTTATAAAGATTCAAAGTTTCAGATTTGCAATGTTTAGTGTAGATAATAAAAAAACCGAACAATTTCTTGCTCGGTTTCTAAAAATCGGTTGGTTTTTTTTTTGATTTAGATAGAATTGGCTCCAGCTTCTGCAACTGTATGATCGTTTTCTACAGAACTTCCACTAACTCCAATGGCTCCAATAACCTCCCCAGCAGCATTTTTTATTGGAATTCCACCAGGAAATGAAATTAATCCACCATTAGAATGTTCTATTCCAAATAAAGAACCTCCAGGTTGTGAAAGGCTTCCGATAACTCCTGTAGGAAAATCGAAAAAACGAGCTGTTTTAGCTTTTTTTAATGAAATATCAGCCGATCCTAACCACGCTCCGTCCATCCTTGCAAATGCCAATAGGTTTGCCCCAGCATCTACAATCGAAATATTCATTTTAGTATCTAGTTCTACTGCTTTTGCTTTTGCAACTGCAATTGCATTTTCTGCTTGCGCTAATGTTATGTTCATCTTTTCTAAATTTAAGTTAAACAAAAGTAGTCATTTTTAATTTGTATATACAAATGTTTAGTGTGAAATTTTTATTAAATAATTATCAATTTACTTGTTACTTTATATTAACAAAAAAAAAACCGAGTAATTGCTTACTCGGTTCTAATAAAATTATTATTTGAATCAGATACCGATAAAAATCGGGATAAGCGATTCACACAATTTTGTAAAAACAAAATTGGTTCTCTGCTTATTTTACTTCTTCAAACTCTACATCTTGAACATCGTCTCCTTGCGTTTCAGCTTGTGGCTGAGCAGCTTGTTGACCTTGTTCTCCTTGAGCGTACATTGCCTCTGTAGCTGTTTTCCAAGCTGCATTTACATTGTCTAAACCTTTTTGAATCGCTTCAAGATCTTGAGATCCGTGCGCCATTCTCAATTCTGTCAAGGCATATTCGATAGCAGTTTTGTGCTCGTCAGTGATTTTATCAGCTAATTCTTTCAATTGTGTTTCTGTTTGGAAAATCAAACTGTCTGCTTCATTGATTTTTTCAACTCTCTCTCTAGCGATTTTATCTGCTCCAGCATTTGCTTCAGCATCTTTTTTCATTCTTTCGATTTCTTCTGAAGTCAATCCAGATGATGCTTCGATACGAATATCGTGAGATTTTCCAGTTCCTTTATCAGTTGCAGAAACTTTGATGATACCATTGGCATCAATATCAAAAGTTACTTCAATTTGTGGAACACCTCTTGGTGCTGGTGGAATA